>DASVDX010000086.1:0-148502 GCA_036380875.1 Acidimicrobiia bacterium | reverse complement strand
CATCGAGGAATTCACCGCCGTCGCCGTCGACCATGCCCAACGACTCGGACTCCTCCGGCCCGACGGGCGCGGCTCACTCAAATACCCACACCCCACCCGCACCATCTACGGCGACGGCACCATCGTCAGACCCATCTACCGGCCGCCCAAACCCCACGACTACGCCACCCACCCCGAAACTGAGCCTCCCCCGCTTCTCCGGACTCGTACCGTTTGGTGTCTGAGGGCACCGAGAATGGAGGAGGAATGCCTGCTGCGAAGCCGCCGGAGTTTCGGAGACGTGCTGTGGAGTTGGCCCGTGAGGGCTTGAAGCCGGTGGCTCAGATTGCCAAGGATCTTGGGATCTCTGAGTCGGGGTTGCGTCGGTGGATGGCCCAGGCCGATGTCGACGAGGGGAAACGGGAAGGGTTGACTACGGCTGAGAAGGAGGAGTTGACCCGGCTTCGTCGGGAGAACCGGGTGTTGCGGATGGAGCGTGATCTGCTCTCTCGAGCCGCTGCCTTCTTCGCCCAGGAGAATGTCCTCCCGAAGTGATCTTTCGGTTCATGGACGCGGAGAAGGCCCGGTTCCCGATCAGATTCATGGCATCTCGTCTTGGTGTGTCACCGAGCGGCTTCTACGAGTGGCGGTATCGCCAGTCTCATCCGTCGGCCCGCACCACCGAGGATCGGCGGCTCACCGAGACGATCACTGAGATCTGGCGTCAATCCCGGGGCACCTACGGCTCACCACGGGTCTGGGCCGAGCTCCGATTGGGCCAGGACATCTCCATCTCCCGCAAGCGGGTGGAACGGTTGATGCGTCAGGCCGGGATCGAAGGGATATACCGGCGTCGCCGCCGTCATGGCACAACCCGCCGGGATCCTCGTGCTCAGCCCTCCGACGATCTGGTCAACCGCCAGTTCCATCCAGCCGGCCCCGACCGGCTTTGGGTGGCCGACATAACCGAACACGCCGCTCTGGAAGGGAAGGTGTATCTGGCTGTGGTCATCGACGCCTGGTCGAGGAGGGTGATCGGCTGGTCCATCGCCGATCACCTGCGCACCGGACTGGTGGTCGACGCCCTGGACATGGCCTGCTGGCGACGCAAGCCCGATCCGGGTCAGGTCATCCACCATGCCGACCACGGAACCCAATACACCTCCTGGGCGTTCGGGCAACGGCTCCGCCAGGCTGGCCTGCTCGGCTCCATGGGAACCGTCGGAGACGCCCTCGACAACGCCATGGCCGAGAGCTTCTTCGGAACCCTCCAGCTCGAACTCCTCGACCGCCGCAACTGGCAGACCCGTCGGGAACTCGCCCAGGCGATCTTCGAATACATCGAAGCCTTCTACAACCCCGAAAGGAGACACACCTCGATCAACAACCTGTCACCCATCGACTACGAGACGTATCACGCCAGCCTCACCGAGGTGGCATGATCAGCCAACCAAGACCGTCCGGGAAACCGGGGGAGGCTCATCCCGGTCTAGATCACCATCCAGGCGCCCCCTCCCACCCATCGTTTCGGACAGATACACCCGCGACGGCTCCTCTTCTTCGTCGGGGTCGTCCGGTTCTTGGTGGAGATGGCACCAATGCTGCACCGCCCGACGCGTATCCGAAACCGACAACCCACTCACAGCCTCCACCAGAGCTTCCTCATCCGAAGCGAATGGGTCGGGGAACCGGTGCTGGGCGAACGCCAACACCACCGCCTGGTCGAAACTGAGTTTGCCGGAAGCAACCGCTGACCAGGTGAGCCGCATCTGGTCGAGGGAGCGGGCCAGGAACACCTCCCGCCGCGCCCGGCGCGCCGACATGCCACACCGATGCATCAGAAACGCCGCGGTGGAGGTGTAACCGTCGTAATCGAACCCCCGCTCCCGGTCCAAAGCAGCCACCTCAGACAGGAACTCCAAACGAGAAGCAGTGAGATTCCCCCAACGATCGGCGACCCGATCCATTGCCTCGTTCCCCCTGGTATCGAACGACTGTTCGATCATGCCCCCAAAGCTACAAAACCACAGGGACAGAAACCAGGACGCGATACACGACGCTCACAGAGGCCCGCGTGCTAGGGAAGAGAGCTGCCCCAGACACGGTGGGAGTGGAATATCCCGGGTGCGGTCGAACCGGCGCCGTCGACCACTGCCGCCCAGCCCATGCATCGGGAGCACCTGTCGGTCCGGCGTGATCTAGTCAGCGACGGAGGTCGGCAGATCCACCCGCATCCGCCACTTCCAGGGAGGTCTGAGCGATCGCACTTTCAGGGAGGTCTGAGCGATCGTGTGTCCGCGGTAGACGCGCCACCGGGAAACGTCCCTCTTCGAGTGGGAGTGGGAATGGTTGACCACTCGCCCTGGGAGTGGAGTCAGCCCGAAGCACAACTAGGGCTAAGGCTCCGAACTTGGATGTCACGAGGCATACCGACCTCCGTCCTCGTCCACGATACGCCCCGAACCTTTCGATTGGCTTACAAAGTTTCCTATAGCTCATTCGACCAGCGTGGAGGGATGTGTCGATCAGGTAAGGGGCGAGAAGGCCGCAAAGAGCGACGTGGGGCCTGGACCAGTAGAGATGAGTCCTCTCTCCGGGCTGACCATGGTGGGGTCGATATTTCGGAGAATCACCCGTCTTGCACGCGCCATCATGCGGGCACCGGAAGCAAAGGAAGATCCTGTGGGCAAGGTCGTCATGTACGCGTCGGCATCGCTAAACGGCTTCATCGCCGACGAGAACGACGACCCTGGGCCGCTGTTCGAGTGGCTGTTGAGCGGTGACGTGCCGCTGGACGACAGCGGCGTGTTGAAGGTCTCCCAGACGTCCTATGACTATGTCCGGCCCTATTGGGACTCGATCGGGGCGACCATCGTCGGTCGACACGTGTTCGACATCACCGACGGGTGGGAGGGGACACCCCCCGGCCGGAGTGCCCTATGTGGTCGTGGTGTCCCACCGGCCGCCGCCCGACGGCTGGGATCCCGAGGCGCCGTTCTTCTTCTTCGACGGTGTCGAGGCGGGAGTGGTCAAGGCCCAGGAGCTGGCAGGCGACCGTGTCGTCGAGGTGGCCGCTGGCGACGTCGGCGGCCAGGCCCTCGCCGCCGGCCTGGTAGACGAGGTTCGCATGGACGTGGCTCCCGTCGTCTTCGGATCTGGGAAGCGCTTCTTCGGGTCGGTCGACGGGCAGCACCTGTTGGAGGATCCCGATGTGGTTCTTCCGGGCAACAGGGTGCTCCACCTGAGCTATCGAGTGCGCCGCTGATCGTTCGAGCCTCTTCGTTTCCTCTTCGGGCGTGAGAGCGCCGGCTGCTCGTGCCTGCACCTGTCCGATCGAGTGCAGAGAGGGATTCCGGTGCGCTTTGGGGCTGCGTTTCGGTGTCGGGCGAATCCCACGACTTGCTCCACGACCTAGCTCTGTCTCAGACGGACGTGCCCGCCTCCTGGGCTGAGGCGGCGAGCGCAACTGCTACCGCATCTTCTCGCGAGAAGCCGCTGCCAGTCGCCCACGCCGCCTCGAAGTCCGATTCTCCGAGGGCGGCAACGGACGCCTCGCGGATCTGTTCGAAGAACGACTGCAACCAGGGAACGGGACGCTGCCCGGCGGCTTCGTGCTGGGCATGGGCGGCCCCCAACAGGGCGGCAGCGGTGCGATGGTCGCCCTGTGCTCCGACCAGGATCGCCAGAGCTCCCAGGCAGTCCGAGATCCCTCGGGCGTCTCGCATCTGCACTCGCAGTTGCAGGCTCTCGCTCATGTGAGACGACGCCGTCGACAGGTCGCCCTTCAAGAAGCTGAGCATGGCGTTGCTGAACTGCCCGTGGGCGGTGGCCCACACGTGCCTCCACTTCCTCGAGTAGTCGAGGCTGCGAGTCAACAACTCCTCGGCGAGGTCCAGCGAACCCATCGCCCAGTGGACGTGGGCGAGACCGTACGTGCACCAGATCTCGGCCAGTGGCTCATCGCCCACCCGCCGAGCGATTCGAGTGGACTCTTCGAATTGGGCCAGTGCCCGCTCGAGGTCGAAGGCGTTGTACGTGAGCATGCCGTGCATGCCCAGTGACCACGCCAGCATCCGATCATCGCCCAACTCGGCCCAGATGGCATCCGCCTCTGAGGAGGCGTCGTCAGGAGCCTCCGCGCCCAAGGTCAATCGCTCGAGCCAGCCGCGGGCGTCGAGCGCCCACGCCCGTCCAGGTGTGCGCTCCTCGGCGCCCGCAGCGTCGAGCAGTCGCGACAACCATCCCAGGCCTTCCGTGACGAAGCCGCGGACGTCCCAGAAGATCCACAACATCCCGGCTATCCGCAATCCCTCCTCGAGAAGCCCGGGCGAGGTCAGCGACCATTCGAGTGCCGCCCTGATGTTGTGACGCTCGGTCTCGATCGAGTCGAGCGCTTCGGGGAAGCGGTCGCTGGTGTAGATCGCCTCACACTGCTCGGTGAAGTCGAGACACCACCGCAGGTGGGCCGAGCGGATGGCCTCCTCTTCATCGGCCTCCGCCAGTTGTTGCAATGCGAACGCCCTCAGCGTCTCGAGCAGGCGGTATCGGGGTCGATTGTTGTCGTCGAGGTAGAACGTGACCATCGACTTGGACACGAGGTCGCCGATCGCGTCGAGCAGTCCGTCGGAGGTGGTGCCACCGCCGGTACATACTGCTTCAGCGGCGTCGAGTGTGAACCCGCCGGCGAACACGCCCAGGCGTCGGAACAATCGCCGAGTGTCCTCGTCGAGCAGGTCGTAGCTCCAGGCGATGGCGGTGGTCAAGGCCCGGTGGCGCTCCGGCATGTCGCGGCTGCCGCCGCGAAGCAGGTCGAGCTTGCCCGTCAGGCGCTCGAGCAGAGCTTCGGGAGTGAGAACCCTGAGCTTGGGCGCCGCCAGTTCGATAGCGAGCGGTAGGCCATCGAGATGACGAACGACCTCCGCCACCGCGACGGCGTTCGCATCGGACAGCCCGAAGGCCGGGGCCACAGCTCGGGCCCTCTGAACGAACAGTTCGACCGATGGAACCTCGAGCAGCTCTTCGACGGGTGCGTCAGCCTCTGGCACCGGCAAGGGGTTGAGCGGATATTCGATCTCCCCTCGCACGCGCAGCGGCTCGCGGCTCGTGATGAGAGCCTTCAGTCGGGGTGTGCTGGCGACGAGACCGGCGACGTCGGGGCCGGCGTCGAGCACCTGCTCCATGTTGTCCAGGACGACGAGGACTTCGGCATCACCCACGAGGGCGGGCACTGCCGAAGCCAGGTCGCGCCCCTCGGCGTCCATCACGCCTAGGGAGCGAGCCACTGCGGGCAAGACGAGGTGCCAGTCGGTGAGCCCCGAGAGGTCCAGGTAGCGGACGTCCTCGGCGAAACGGTCGGTGACGAGCGGCAGGAGCTCGGTGACCAAGCGGGTCTTGCCGGTACCGCCCGGCCCGGTGATCGTGATGAGCCGGTCGCCGCCTCGCAGCATGGACAGCACTGCGTCCAGGTCGGTTTCGCGACCGACCAGAGGGGTCATAGCCGTCGGCAGCCGGTGCTCTGGTTCGGCTCGCGGCGGGGGAAAGCCGGTTTCGAGCCCGTCGACTTCCACCTGGTGGAGCGATTCAGTGCGGTCGAGGCCTTTCAACCGGTATCGCCCTAGAGATCGCAGCGTGATCCCATCGGGCAAGTGGTCCTGGATCAGCAGCCGGGTGGCCTCGGACAGGAGGATCTGTCCTCCGTGGGCGGCACCCGCCACCCGGGCAGCCCGGTTGACGTCGACCCCGACGTAGTTGTCTCCCCCGAGGCGACCCGCCCCCGTGTGGAGACCCATCCTCACTCGAACCGGTTCAGGCCAGGGTTCGCCGGCGAGAGCGGTCTGGGCGGCGATCGCGGCCCTGACGGCCGCCACAGCGTCGGCGAACACCACGAAGAAGGAATCGCCTTCTGTGCCGATCTCTTGGCCACCCCCGGCGGAGAACGAAGCTCGCAGGATCCGGTTGTGCCGATCCAGCAAGTCCGTGTAGTCCTCGCCGAGTCGCTGTACCAGGCTGGTGGAACCTTCGATGTCGGAGAAGAGGAAGGTGACGGTGCCGACGGAGAGGTCGGGTGACTCCTGAGCAGCGCTGGTTTCCTGGTTCATCGCCCGCCTCGCCTCCGACCTGGGGTGCGCCCAGGTCCCAGCCCAGGAGCGGCGCGAGCTTACTTGCCCTGAACCCGTCCGGTTGCACAAACTCGACACCTGGAAGTGCCCGTGCCGCACGTAACAGAAAGGCGCCCCCTGGGGCGCCTTTCTGTGTCTCGGTCGAGCACCGCTGACGTATCAAGGGCTGAACGGTTCCAGCGGCACGATTGCTGCCCAGAACGTGCAGGAGTCGGCGTCTTGGGTGTATTGCCCGTTGACCTGGTAGGTGTTCCCTGCCGGACTCACGATCATGCCCGTGAAGTAGACCGGTGTCGTTGAGCTGGGGTCGGCCGGCGTCATGTCGAGAACACCGTCGACGACGTTGACCGGTTCGATCGTGTCGTCCTCGAGAATGTACCCTCCTGCGGAAATCGGGCGAAAGAAGTCGTCACCGATCACCACGCCTTTGGTTCCGAAGCATCTGACGTTCACACCGGCCTCGTCGAGGACGTCAAAGTTGTTCACCCCGAACCCGTCGAGGACGTCCAGTTCGTATTCGATCGCACCGGGCCCGGCAGGGCCCTGCGGGCCTTCGGGGCCTTGCGGGCCGGGCGGACCCTCCGGGCCTTCAGGGCCTTGGGGACCTGGAGGGCCTTGTGGGCCGGGCTCACCCTGAAGGCCTTGTGGGCCAGCCGGACCTGCCGTCCCACCGCTGTCGGCTTGGTCGGCAAGGGCGTCGGACTCGGCGAACCGGCGCATGAAGGCAGCCATCTGTCCCCGGGTCACAGGGTCCTCGGGGCAGAACTCTGTGTTGTCAGGTGGGTTGCATCCCCGGGTGATGCCTTGCTCTGCCATCCAGGCGATGTCATCTGCGAAGACGTGGTCCTCGGGGACGTCCTGGAACTGTGTGCCGGCTGCCAAGGCCACAGAACCGATAGCAACCACGGCCACTGTGACCAGAGCCGCGAAGGCGGGTCTGCGCATGTGCGGTCTCCTTTCGGTACGGGAAGGGGACGCCGAGCGTCCGCGCTTCCACCCGAAGGCGACCGACCGCCGTCCGCGGCCAGCCAACCTAGTCACATGATCTGGCGGGCAGCCAGCTGCATCTGTGGCCGGACGACGATCAGCGCACCACCGACACGGTCGTTCCGCGCTCGGCGTGGTTTTCTCGCGGAATCTGGACAGATCGCCGCCACCGGAGCCGGCTAGAAATGGCCGAACCCCCTGGTTAGAGGGGGTTCGACGCTGCGAGTCCGCCTGTAAGCCGGATTCTGTCCAGAGCCTTGCGGCTCGTGGGTGACCATCCATCTGGGCCACACGGTTACCCGTGGGCTCATGCGGCCTACCCGGGGCTTGATCGGCGGGCCACCGGCGCCCCTGCTCGGCCTTGCTCCGGATGGGGTTTGCCTAGCCACCCCGGTTACCCGGGATGCTGGTGGGCTCTTACCCCACCGTTTCACCCTTGCCTGTGCCCGTCGTGAGTAGGGCCATCGGCGGTCTGCTCTCTGTTGCACTTTCCGTCGGGTCGCCCCGCCCGGCTGTTAGCCGGCATCCTGCCCTGTGGAGTCCGGACTTTCCTCGGCCCTTGCGGGCCGCGGTCACCCAGCGGACTCGTACTCATCGTAACGTCGGGCCGTATCCGATTATTCGGGCTTTCTGAGTTGTCAGGATCCTTCCCTGCCGTAGAAACGCAGCGCCGGGTAGAGGGCCTGGTAGGTGGGGTGACGGGTGTCGTAGTAGCCGGCCGCGCCGCCCGGTTCGGCCACCGGCTGGACCGTGACCGTAGCCGCGCAGGCTTCGTCCACCGACGGGTACCAGCCGACGCCGACGGCGGCGAGCAAGGCTGCCCCGTAGGCGGCGCCCTCGGCATCGGGGATGGTGGCGATCTGGGTGCCCAACACGTCGGCGAGGATCTGGCACCACAGTTGCGATCTCGTGCCACCACCGGAAGCCCGTATCTGCTCGGGTCGGGCGAGGCCCGTCTCCATCATCAACTCGAGGGAGTCGCGCAGGCCGTAGGCCACGCCCTCGAGGACGGCGCGGGTCATGTGGCGCAGGTCGTGGCGGACGGTTAGCCCGACGAAGGCACCCCGAGCATAGGGATCTGGATGCGGCGTCCGCTCCCCGGAGAGATAGGGGAGAAACATCAATTCCTCGGCACCGGGCTCGACTTCGGCTGCGCCGGCCACGAGCTCGTCGAACGACATCCCGGGGGCCAGGGCGTCCCGAAACCAGCGGAGGCTCCCGGCGGCCGACAGCATTACGCCCATCAGATGCCAGCGGGCGGGCACGGCATGACAGAAAGCGTGGAGTCGCCCCTCGGCCTGAGTGAACGGCTCCTCGGTGGCAGCGAACACGACGCCAGACGTACCGAGTGACAGGGCGACGATGCCCGGATCGACGGCGCCGACCCCAACGGCGTTGGCGGACTGGTCGCCACCCCCTGCAACGACCGGCGTGCCGGCTCGGAGACCCGTCGCCTCGGCCGCGGTGGCGCTCAACGTTCCCGTGACCTCGGGACCCTCGTAGGTCTGTGGGAAGAACGATGGGTCGAGATCGAGAGCGTCGAGTATCTCAGCAGACCATGTACGGCGAGCCAGGTCGAAGAGGATCGTGCCCGAGCCGTCGGCGACGTCGATGGCGAACTCACCGGTGAGCCGATAACGGACGTAGTCCTTCGGGAGCAGGACGTGGCGCACCCGCTCCCAGTTCTCCGGCTCGTGTCGCTGGACCCACAGGAGTTTGGGGGCGGTGAAGCCGGTGAGGGCGTCGTTGCCGGTGATCTCGATCAGCCGCTCCTTGCCGACCCGACGGCGGATCTCGTCGCATTCCTCCTCGGTGCGCTGGTCGTTCCACAGGATCGCCGGACGCACCACGTCGCCCGTTGCGTCGAGGAGAACCGATCCGTGCATCTGGCCGGTCAACCCGATCGCCACCACCTCGTCGGGGGAAATGCCGGTCGATTCGAGCGCTTTGTGGATGGCGCCCGCCGCCGCGTCCCACCAATAGGCCGGATCCTGCTCGCTCCACAGTGGGCGGGGGGTGTCGTAGGGGTACTCGATGTTTCCCACACCGGCGACTGCCCCCGACTCGTCGACCAGCAGCGCCTTGGTGGCGGTGGTCGAGACGTCCATGCCCAACACGTAGCTCATGTGCTCTCCTCGACGATCCTCGTGTATGCCTCCTCGATGTCCCTGCAGGCGGTGATCTGCCAGGTCTCGAGGTGCGTCGTCTCCTCGCCGGGCTCCAGGGTGGCGAGCGGACCGAGCGTTTCCAGTTCGAGAAAGGTGTCGTTGCAGTACACCTGGGCCACCGCACCACGGTCGGCATAGACGCCCTCGTCGCTCGCCGGCGGCACATCCTTGGCGAACAACTGCCCATCCAGGAAGTAGCCGAGGCGGCGAGGTGCCGGGCCCGACCCGACCTTGGTCTGAGGGCCGGCTTCGGCCCGGACGACCAGCACCTGCGGCCGCCACTCGAACCTGGAGTCCGTCAGGTCCGTGTACGGCCAGAGGACGAGGCTGCGATCTGCCTGGGGCGCCCGTCCTGGCTCCGGGGGAAGTGGACAGAACGCTGTGCCGCCGAGGCGCAGTTGGGTGATCGCCCACGGCGCCACTCGGCGGGCGGTGTCGCCTCTGTTGAGGAGGGAGTGCTCCACCACCAGGCACCCGTCCGCCTCCCGGAGGGTCACGGTCTTTTGCAGGCCGGCGCCGTCGGGAGCGCCGGTCACCGAGACGACACCCTCGCCCACCTCGACCTGGCAGGCGACGTCGTCGGACACGTAGGTGACGTCCGCCACCTCGGGTGCCGCCCACAACCGGTGCCCGCCCCGCAACGGCAGCGGGCCGTCGGGCCCGTCCAGCGTGACGGAGTCGTCGAGACGGACGAAGACGCTCGGTCGGCCCTGCCAGGACAGGTCGAGGACCCGCGGCCCGTACGACGTGGGGATGGTCAGGGCGTATTCGCCCAGTTCCACCCGATCAGGTTCCGTCGTCACTCTGTGTGGTCCACCGTCCAGATCGCCCGATTGACCCGGTTCTCCAAGAGCTCTTGACGACCCGAGAAGGGCTTGGGTTGCAGGTCGGTGGAGAGCACTCGGTCGGAGAGCGAGGCCAATGTCTCCTCTCCGGACAAGATCGCTCTGCCGAGGTCGCCCGACCAACCGGCGTACCGCTCGCGCTTGGCGGTGTCGAGTGTCTCGTTCTCGATGAGGTCGGCGGCGGCCAGCAGCGCCCGGGCGATGGTGTCCATGCCCCCGATGTGGCCGTAGAAGAGGTCCGTGCGGTCGACCGACTGGCGGCGCAGCTTTGCGTCGAAGTTGAAGCCGCCGGTCGTGAACCCGCCGCCCTTCAGGATCTCGTACATGGCCAGGGCGAGCTCGTCGACCGAGTTCGGGAACTGGTCGGTGTCCCAGCCGTTCTGGTAGTCACCCCGGTTGGCGTCGATCGAGCCGAAGATGCCGTTGGCCACGGCGTAGGCCACCTCGTGGTGGAAGCTGTGCCCGGCGAGTGTGGCGTGGTTCGCCTCGATGTTCACCCGGTACTCGTCGACGAGGTCGTAGCGCTCCAGGAAGCCGTGCACCGTGGCGACGTCGTAGTCGTACTGGTGCTTGGTGGGCTCCGCCGGCTTGGGCTCGATGAGGAGCGTCCCCTCGAACCCGATCTTGTGCTTGTGCTCGGCTACGAGGGACAGGAAGCGGGCCAGTTGGTCCGCTTCCTGACGCAGGTCGGTGTTGAGGAGCGTCTCGTAGCCTTCGCGGCCGCCCCACAGCACGTAGTTGGCGCCTCCGAGCCGGTGGGTCGCTTCCAGAGCGTGCTTGACCTGGGCGGCGGCGAAAGCGAACACGTCTGGATCCGGATTGGTCGCGGCCCCGGCGGCATAGCGGGGATGTGAGAACAGGTTTGCCGTGCCCCACAAAAGGCGGATGCCGGTCTCGGCCATCTTCTTCTCGGCCCGGTCGATCATGTGCTCGAGGTTGCGCACGGACTCGGCCAGGGAATCCGTGTAGGGGGCGATGTCGACGTCGTGGAAGCAGAAGAACGGCACCCCGAGCTTGACGAAGAACTCGAAGGCGGCCTCCAGTTTCTGCTCGGCGGCCTGCAACGGGTCGGAGGCGTCAGTCAGCCAGGGCCGGTCGAAGGTGCCGACACCGAATATGTCGTTGCCTGCCCAGTTGAACGAATGCCAGTAGCAGACCGCGAACCGGAGGTGGTCCTCCATGCGCCTGCCCAGCACCATCCGGTCGGGCTGGTAGACGCGGAAAGCGAGATCGTTGTCCGTGTCGGGACCTTCGTAGGGGATCGGCCCCTCCACCTCGGTGAAGAAATCCACGATCAGTCCTCCTCTTTCTCCGTCGTGCGAATCGTGACCTGTCCGCCGAACGCTACCTTCGGCTTCCCGCCCCTATCCACGATGTTGAATTTTCCTGCGAGTTGGCGGTCGGCGGCGGATCGACCCACATGGATCTCGAACTCGCCAGGCTCCACCACGTACTCCAGGTTCCGGTCGTGGAATCCGAACTGGCCGGCGGGGAGCGTGAATGTCACCGTGCGGCTCTCGCCAGGGGGGATCTGGACCCGGGCGAACGCCTTCAGCTCCGAAACGGGTCGGGTGAGGCTCGCCTCCACGTCCCGGGCGTACACCTGCACCACCTCCTCGCCTTCCCGGTCGCCCACGTTGGTGACCCGGGCGCTGACGGTCACCGAGCCGTCCATGGCCACGGTCGCCGGTGCGACCACGGCTTCGTCGATTCGGAACGACGTGTAGCTGAGGCCGTGGCCGAACGGGTAGAGCGGCGCCGTCGGCGAATCGACGTAGTCGCCCTTCCAGTGCGAGCGGCCTCCCGACACCTTGTGGGAGTGGTAGAGCGGGATCTGGCCCACCGAGCGGGGATAGGAGATGGGCAGCTTGCCGCCCGGGTTGTAGGCGCCGACGATCACGTCCGCGATCGCGGCCGCACCTTCGGCGCCGGGCAACCAGGCCATGACCACCGCGGAGGCATGCTCGTGGATCCATTCGCTGCCCATCGGCCGGCCCCCGACCAGGACGAGCACGACGGGGGTCCCGGTATCGATCACCGCCCGCACGAGATCCTCTTGCACACCGGGAAGGTCGAGCGAGGCACGGTCCCGGCTCTCCCCGCTGGTGGAGTCGTCGGTTAGACCCGCCTTGTCGCCCACAACCAGAACCGCCACGTCCGAGCGATCGGCCAGTGCCAGCGCCTCGGCGAACCCATCCCGCGAGTCGCCGTTGACCTCACAGCCCTGGGCGTACGCCACCCGGCCCTCCAGCCGGGAGGCCAGCGCCTCGAACACGGTCGGGGCGTGAGCGTCGGCCGTGGGAAGGTCGAGGTCCGGCGGGATCGGGATGTTGAACACGTTTTCGCCGGTCTTCATCTCCCGGAGCGACTCGACGTGGGCAGGGTGGGTGTAGTCCCCGAACAGGTGCCGGGCGCGGTCGGCGTTCGGCCCGATCACCGCCACCCTCTCGGCTCGCAACGGCAGGATGCCGTCGTTCTTCAGCAAGACGATGCTCTTCCTGGCGATGGCGGCGGCCAGTTCGGAGTGACGGGGATAGGTGAAGGCGGCACCCTCGTCCACATAAGGGTTTTCGAACAGGCCCAGTTCGAACTTGGTGCGCAGCACCCTCGATACCGCTCGGTCGATCGACTCCTCTGTGACCAGTCCTTCGGCAAGAGCATCGAGCAGCGGCTTGCCGAAGCAGTCCGTCCCTGGCAGCTCGATGTCGATTCCGGAATCGAGCGCCATGGCTGCGGCCGAAGGCCCGTCGGGGGCGACTCGGTGGTAGGTGGCGAGCTGGCGGATGGCGAAGTAGTCGGAGACCACCGTGCCTTCGAAGCCCCATCTATGGCGGAGCAGTCCTTCCATCAGCTCCCGGTCGGCGCTGGCGGGCACACCGTCCAGCTCCTGGTATGAGGGCATCACCGAGCGCAGCCCGGCGTCGATGGCCGCCCGGAACGGGTGTAGGTACACGTCGTGGAGCTCACGGGGCGGGATGTGGGCCGGCGCCCAATTGAGGCCGCCTTCTGAGGCGCCGTAGCCGACCAGGTGCTTGGCGGTGGCGACCACCCCCGCTCGGAGGTCGGGTCCCTGCAGTCCGCGCACGAATGCCGAGCCCATGGTGGCGACGAGGTGGGGGTCTTCGCCGAATGTCTCTTCGGTGCGTCCCCAGCGGGGGTCTCGGGCGATGTCGAGCACGGGGGCGAGGCCCTGGCGGGCCCCGACCGCCAGCATCTCGGTGCGGATCGCCGCTCCCATCTCCTCGGCGAGACTCGGCTCCCACGTGCTGGCGACTCCGATCGCCTGCGGGAACACGGTGGCGTCGCGGGCCATCAGACCCGAACAGACCTCTTCGTGGACGATGGCGGGGATGCCCAGGCGCGTCTCCTCCACGAGATAGCGCTGGATCTCGTTGGTGACCCGGGCGGCCTCGGCCGGCCGCAGGTTGCTCGCCCCCGACACACGCGTGATGTGGCCGATGCCCTTCGAGAGGAGACGGTCGGCATCGCCAGGGGAGAGCTGCTTGTCCTTCACCACCTCGAACACCCAGGCGCTGCCGAGCTGGGCGATCTTCTCCTCGAGCGTCATCAGATCGAGGAGGTTCGCCACCCGCTCCTCGATCGGAGCGGAGGGGTCGCGGTAGCGGTGCTCGGGGGTCGGCTCGGCGATCATCCCTTCACCGCCCCGGTCGTGACGCCAGAGACGATGTGACGCTCGGCGAAGGCATACAGGATCAGGGCCGGGATGATCGACAGCACCGTGTAGGCGAGCACCAGCGCCGTGTCGGTCCCGTACTGGGTGGAGATGTTGTTGACACCGAGCGGCAGCGTCCACTGGTCCTGGCGGGTGAGGACGAGGAGAGGGAGCAGGAACGCGTTCCAGCTGCCCACGATCGTCAGCACGGAGATCGTGGAGAGGGCGGGCCGTGACAGTGGCAGCATGACGTGCCAGTAGAAGCGGAAGGGGCCGCAGCCGTCGATGATGGCCGCATCCTCCAGATCGCCGGGGACGCTGCGGAAGAACGGCCGCAGGATCACGATCGACACGGGGAGACCGAACGCGACTTGGGGGAGGATCACGCCCCAAGGATTGCCCAACAGGTTCAGGTCGCGCAGCGTCAGCCACAGTGGAAGTGTGGCTGCCACCACCGGGAACAAGAGCCCGATGGTGAAGAACGTGTAGATCGCTTCCCGCCCCCGGAACCGGTAACGGGCCAGGGCAAACGCCGCCAACGAGGCCAGAGGCAGGATGAGGAACGTGGTCGCCAGGGCGATGAACGTGCTGTTCCGCACCTGCCGCCAGAACGCCGGTGACTGCAGCGTGCCCAGGTAGTTGGTGAAGATCCAGGGGTCGGGTAGGCCAACGGGGCGCTCGGCGATCTGTCCGGTGGTGCGGAAGCCGCCGAGCACGGCGTAGACGAGCGGCACCAGGATCAGCGCCAGCACCGCCAGGGCGATGACGTAGGTCACGGTGCGGGAGAGGATCTTTCTCGCAGGGAAGGTGGCGACAGCCATCAGGTCAGAGCTCCTTCGACGTCACGGCGCAACACGAACCTCTGGTAGAGCAGCGCCAGAGCCATGGATATGGCGAAGATGAGGATCGATACGGCCCCGCCGTAGCCGAAGCGGTTGCGGCCGAATCCGAAGTCGATCAGATAGGTGGCCATCGTCTGGGTTGCACCCACGGGGCCGCCCCTCGTGGTCACCCAGACGAGATCGAAGACGTGGAACGACCCGATGGTCATCAGGAACATCGAGATGCGGATGGTGGGTCCGAGCAAGGGCAGCGTCACGTAGCGGAAGGCCTGCCACGGTCCGGCGCCGTCGATAGCGGCCGCCTCCTTCAGTTCCGACGGAATGCCCTGCAGCCCGGCGAGGAGCAGGATCATGTGCAGGCCGAAGTACTTCCATGTGAGGACGAAGAACAGGGCGTAGAGGGCGACGGCCGGATCGCCCAACCAGGGGCGGATGAACTCCTGGACGGCTTCTTCGCTCACTCCCGGGATCAGAGGGCCGATGGTTTCGATCACTCGGTCCGCCATGCCGTCTGGGCGGAGCAACTGGCGCCACACGACTCCGGTGACCACCTCGGAGAGCACATACGGGGCGAAGAACATCGTCCGGAACAAGCCCCTCCCGGCCAGCTTCTGGTTGAGGAGCGTCGCCAGCGCCAAGGCGAACGGCAGCTGGAGCGTCAGCGAGAGGACGGCGATGATCGCGCAATGGAGGACGGCGGCCCGAAAGTCGCGGGAACTGAGCGCCTCGACGAAGTTGCCGAGCCCGACCCACTCCGTCAAAGGACCGAGGCCGTTCCACTTGTAGACGCTGAAACGCAGGCTCTGGACGATCGGGTAGATGACGAACAGCCCGTAGACGACGAGAGCCGGGAGGATCAGGGCGGCGAGCACCGGCCACGAGGCTCGTCCGGGCGCGCCCTTCAACGGAGGCGGGGCCGCGGCCTTTGCCCCCGGTGGGCTGATGTCGACTGGCTGGCTGGTGGTCTGCATGGCGAAGTCGGGGCGGTGGGGCTGCCATCGGCCCCACCGCCCCCTCCTTCATATCAGCTCGACGCGAACGCCGCGTTGATCGCTTGGATGGCGTCCTCGATGGTCGACTGTCCGGCGAACAGCTTCACCGTTTCGTCGTTGATCGTCTCACCGACAGCAGCCGGGAAGAACTGGTCCAGGTAGAGCTGGACGAACTCCGACTGCGCCAGCGACTCGAGCAGCGGGACCATCAGCGGTTCGGTGACCGAGTCTTCCGCACCCTTGGTGACCGGGAGGATGGCGCCGGTTTCACCGGCCCGCCGGGCGTTCTCCACCGACGTCAGGTACTCCAGGAACTCGATCGCCTCCGGTGGGGCGTCGCGGCCCACGGCGAAGCCGTTGCCGCCACCGATGCCGTCGTTGAGGTCGCCGGCTCCGCCTTCCACCTCCGGGAACGGGAACCAGCCCATCTCGAAGGGGAGGCGCTCCGACGGGAGCTGCTCGGGCTCACCGTGGCCACCCGAGTTGGCGTATTCGCCGGGACCCCACTGGCCCATCAGCGAGATGGCGGCGCGGCCCGTGCCGATCCAGCCCGCCTCTCCGTCCGGTCCGGGCCAGGTGGAGGCTAGGAAGCCCTCCTGGAACGGCTCCAGCTCGACGAGCCGCTGCAGCTGGTTGCCGGCCTCGATCACAGCCGGGTGGTTGAAGTCCCGGTTGGCGGCGATCTCTTCGATGGCCTCGTGGCCGCCGATCCGAAGGATCAGGTAGGCGAGGTAGAAGTGAGCCGGCCACCTGTCCTGGCCGCCGACGGCGATCGGGGTGATGCCGGCATCCTTCAGTGCTTGGACGTCCTCCAAGAACTCGTCCCACGTAGTAGGTGGAGCGTCGATGCCGGCCTCGGCGAAGAGAACCTTGTTGTACCAGAAGCCCACCATGCCGAGGTCGAAGGGAACGGCATACAGTCCACCGTCCACCTCGAACAGGCTCACGGCGCCGGCGCTGAGGTTGCCGATCCAGCCGGAGACCTCGCCACTGATGTCGCGGACCAAGCCGGCTTCCACCTGGTCGGCCAGGTCACCGCCGCCCCATGACTGGAACAGGTCCGGCGGGTCATTGGCCTGAAGACGTGGCTCGACGGCGTCTTTGAAGGCCTCGTTCTCGTTGACGACGATGTCGAACGTCACGTGAGGATTCATCTCCGTGAATTCGTTCGCCAGCGTCTCCCACAGCTCGAGCATGGCGCCTTGGTTCTGGATATGCCACCACTCGATGGTGACCGGCTCCTTCTCCCCGCCGTCACCGCCTTCCGTTGCCGGGGGAGCTTCGGTTTCGGGTGGGGCTTCGGTTGCTGGGGTGGTGTCCGAAGGGGCGGCGGCCGTCGTGCTGGTGTCGCCGGCGGCGCCTCCACCGCCGCAAGCCGCGACCACGAGGGCCAGCAACGCCACTAGAGCGCTCAGTCGTCTGAGCTTCGTCGTTCTCATCGATTTCCTCCTCCGTTCGCTCGCCTTCGTAAACGTTTTCAATCGATGTGTGACATTCCTATTTCTCCTCGGCTGATGCCTCCTCAGTCAGGGGGGTTGGTGCAGGACTGGCGGACGATGAGCTTGGTGGGCAGCCTGACGTGGACCTCACCCACCTCGGTCGGTTTCTCGATGAGTGCGATCAGGAGCCGGGCAGCCTCCCATCCCATGTCCTGGATCGACTGGTCGATCGTGGTGAGTGGGGGATCGGTGAGAGCCGACTCGGGGATGTTGTCGAACCCGATGACCGACAGGTCCTCGGGGATGCGCAGCCCCGCCGCCTGGGCGACCTCCATCGTCGTGATCGCCGAGAGGTCGTTGGCGGCGAAGATGGCGGTGGGCCTGTCGTCCAGGGCGAGTAGTTGCTCGGCCGCCTCCTTGGCGGATTCGGGGGCGTAGCCGCCGACCGTCACCAGTTCGGGGTCGAAGTCGATGCCTGACTGAGCGAGGGCCTGTCGATAGCCCTCCTCGCGCAGACGGGCGGACTCGAGGTCGGGACGGCCCGCCAAGAAACCGATACGGCGATGGCCGAGACCGATCAGATACTCGGTAGCGGTGGCGGCGCCCTCCAGGTTCTGCGAGTCGACGGTGGGGAGGTCCGAGGGACCGGTGTGGGGGTCGACGGCGACGACGGGCACGTCGCCCTGGACGTCGACGACGGTGGGCGTGACGAGGATCGTCCCGTCGGTCAAGGTGCCGTGGAGCCGGCTGAGGAAGCGTCGTTCCCACCCGGCCTTGTGCTCGGGACGCCCGGTACCCGAATAGACGATGAGCTCGTAGTCGGTCTCGTGGAGGGCCCGGGCGGCGCCCTTGAGGAGTTCGGCCGAGAAGGGCTCGAGGTCGGCGACGATGATCCCGATGAGGTTGGTGCGCCGGCTGCGCATGCTGCGAGCCACGAGGCTCGACTCGTAGCCGAGGTCGGCGATGACGGCCTGTACCTTGGCGATGGTGTCGGGGGCGACACCGTAGCGGCCGTTCAGAACCCGCGACACGGTGGCTATCGACACTCCGGCCCGCTGAGCGACGTGTTCGATCGTCACCCGATCGGGAGGCGCCTCTCCTGTCTTCGTCTCCCGCTTGTCTGCGGCCATTTCGTAAACGCTCTCGATAACGGTGTCGACAACGTTGTCGATAACGTTTACAACTATGCCACGTCGACCCGCGGCGCGTCGGCCAAACGGGGATTTTTGTGATCGGAATCGGGCTTTTTCGTGCCGCTTCGGCGATCAGAGCGTTCAGCGCTTGGCGAAGTGAGCCGCCACCCCGCCCAGCACGATCGCCAAAACCGCCAGGAGGAGGACCTGGGAGGTGGGGGCCGGTGAGCCGGCCCTGACCGCCGTCACCACCACGGCGAGGGCGATGCCCATGGCGGCGGTGGCGCCGTGGAAGGCGTAGGAGTACGGGGCGCGGCGTCCGGCGAACCAACCGGCGACGACGAAGCCTCCGAGCGTGCCGAAGGTGGTGGCGGCTCCCGCCGCTCCCTCGACTCCGAGCAGCGTGAGCACGAGCCACAAGACGAGGGAGAGCACGGCGAGACCGAGGACGCCCACGCCGAGACCGAACAGGATTGCGCTCCAGCGAACCGAACCGAGCACCAGCACCTCTGGAAGAGGTCGCGACTGTATCCCGGGTCCCGGGTATGCGTGCAACGGGTCGGTCACACCGACCTCGTCAGCCGGGTGGCCCTCCCACAGGGCATCGAGTCGCCGTGGGTCTTGGATGGGCCGGAAGAGAGTCTCAGGCTCGGCGGGTCTCCCACAGGCCCATGAGGTTGCCTTCGGTGTCCCGGAAGTAGGCCGAGAACCCCATGTCGCCGACTTCGGTTCGACCCATAACGGTTTCGCCTCCCAGC
Organism: Acidimicrobiia bacterium; assembly: GCA_036380875.1. Classification (GTDB taxonomy): domain Bacteria; phylum Actinomycetota; class Acidimicrobiia; order Spongiisociales; family ZC4RG35; genus ZC4RG17. The sequence goes on along the minus strand of DASVDX010000086.1, from coordinate 129,567 downwards.
TCGCCGATCCTTTCCAGGGCCTGGTCGATGTCTTCGACGTCGACCACCAGGATCGGGCCGGGGGAGGGGCTGTCGTCGCGACTCATCATCCCGCCGCCGATGTAACCCGCCTCGGTGGGCCCTTGGTCGCCTGATGGCCCGGTCGTGACGAGGGTGTAGCCCATTTCGGGCAAGGAGGTCAGATCCCATCCGAAGGCTTGCGAGTAGAAGTTCTCCGCCCTTCCTTTGTCGTCGTAGGGGATCTCGAAGTGCACTAGGCGTCCGCTCATCCCAACGACCCTACGCCCCCGACCCGTCAGACGTCGGGTGCTTTCAAATCGGCCGTGGTCCTAGACTCGCTCGGCAATGGACTGGAGCCACGTTCTGAGCCTGCTGACGAGCGGGCAGGGCCTGACCCGTGAGCAGGCGCGCGAGGCCATGACCGAGATCGTGGAGGGGCGAGCCGACCCGGCCAACATCGCCGCCTTCGTCGTCGCCCTCCGCATGAAGGGGGAGACCCACGAAGAGATGACCGGGATGGTGGAGGGCCTGAAGGCAGCCGCGGTCCCGGTTCCGATCGACGACCCGGCCGGTCTCGTCGACATCGTGGGTACCGGTGGTGACCGTTCGTTCACCTTCAACATCTCCACCACCGCCGCCTTCATCGCCGCCGGTGCGGGCGCATCGATCGCCAAGCACGGCAACCGGGCCGCCTCCAGCCGGTGCGGCTCTGCCGACGTCCTCGAGGGAGTGGGCATGGTCATCGACCTCGAGCCCGCTGACATGGCGAAGCTCGTCGCCGAGGAGCGCTTCGGCTTCTTCTTCGCTCCCCGTTACCACCCGGGATTCCGTTACGCTGGTCCGGTTCGCAAGGCTCTCGGCATTCCCACGGTCTTCAACTTCCTGGGTCCGCTCGCCAATCCGGTGGGTGTGCGTCGCTACGCCGTCGGGGTCTCCGACCAGAAGATGGCCGAGCGGATGATCCACGTTCTCCAGATGCTGGGCGCCGAATCGGCGTTCGTCGTGCACGGCGAGGACGGGATCGACGAGGTGACCACCTCTGGGCCGACCTACATCTTCCGGCTCCGCGACGGAGAGATCACCCATGCCGAGTTCACGCCCGAGGACTTCGGCATCCAACGCTCGAAGCTCGCCGACCTGGCCGGAGGAGACGTCTCCGAGAACGTGCGCATCCTCCGCGGCGTCCTGGAGGGAGAGAAAGGCCCTCGCCGCGACGCCGCGATCGTCAACGCCGCCGTCGGGCTGGTGGCGGCGGGGATCGCCGAGGGCTTCTCCGAGGGCGTGGAGGCGGCGACCGAGTCGGTCGACTCGGGGGCGGCCGCTGAGGTGCTGGAGCGGGTGGTGAAGCGCAGCCAGGAACTGGCCGCCGGCTAGCGGCTCAGTCTCCGAACACCGCCTCGAGGATCCACCGCACGATCGAAATCACGAGGGCACCGAGAAACGTCGCCCAGAAGAACCCCGTCGACGTTAGGCCCAGGTCGAGCCGTTCGGGTGCCGACAGCCATACCACGAGTTGCAGGACGGCGGCGTTGATCACGAGGAGGAACAGCCCGAGGGTCACGAGGATCAGTGGGAAACTGAAGAAGCTGAGGATCGGCTTGACGATCATGTTGGCGATAGCGACCAGCACCGCCACCCCGAGGAACGCCCAGCCGGAGCCGTCGAAGTCGAGACCCGGCACCAACTGGACCGCGACCCACACGCCGGCGGCGGTGGCGGCGAGCTGTATCAACCTCTTCAATTGCCTCACCTCCTGGGAACCCCTCGCACGGTAGCGCCGGTAGCCTCGTCGCCGTGGAGACCCGTCAGTCGCTGATCGAGGCCCTGCGCCGGGAGGGCATGCGCGTCACCGCTCCCAGGAGGGCGATTTGCACGGTGCTCGCCGAGCCCGACCTCGGTCATCTGTCCGTGGCCGAGCTCCAGGCCCGGGCGGAGGAGGTGCTCGGCCGCAGCATCGACCTGTCGACCGTCTATCGGACGGTCGACGCTCTCCAGGAGGCGGGGATCGTCCACCACGTCCACCTCGGCCACGGTGCCAGCGTCATCCATCGGACCGAAGAAGAGCATCACCACCTGGTGTGCGATGTGTGCGGGCGGACCGTCGACCTCCCCCTCGGCGAACTCGGCCCGCTGGCCGCCCTGTTGGAGAAGTACGGGTACGAGCCGGGCACGGTGCATTTCGCCATCGTCTCTCGGTGCCTCAGTCACCGGAACGACGCCGGGCCCGCCCTGGACTGACTATCCTTTGTTGCAAGTCATTTGCAATAGGGAGTCGTCCTGATGCATGTACCGGATGGTTTCATCGATGCCGCGACCTCTGTCGGCACGGGGGTGGTCGCCGCCGGCGGGCTCGGCGTGTCGTTGCGCAAGGCGGCCCGGGCGCTACGCGACTTCCACGTCCCTCTCGCCGGCGTCACCGCCGCCCTGATCTTCGCCCTCCAGATGCTCAACTTCCCGGTGTTGCCGGGAGTGTCGGGCCACCTCATGGGCGGGGCGCTCGCCGCCATCCTCCTCGGGCCGTGGATGGGCGCCGCCGTGGTTTCGGTAGTCGTGATCGTGCAGGCTCTGTTCTTCGCCGACGGCGGAGTCAGCGCCCTGGGCGTCAACGTGACCAACATCGCCCTCGTCACTGCCTTCGTCGCCTGGCCGGTGTTCCGGGTGGTGCTGAAGATCCTCCCCAAGACCAGACTGTCGGCCATGGCCGCGGCCATGGCCTCGGCGTTCGTGTCGGTCCTGGCCGGCTCTTTCGCCTTCGTCCTCGAATACGCACTCGGCGGAGTGGGCGGGGCGCCGATCGGTACCGTGCTCGGAGCGATGACCGGGATCCACGCCCTCATCGGCATCGGCGAGGGCCTCATCACGGCCACCGCTCTCGGGACGGTCCTGGCGGTCCGGCCCGATCTGGTCCAAGGGGTGGCGGATGTCGAGCTGAGTGGAACCGACACGGTCCCCACGGGTCGGGCCGTCACCACGTTCGTCCTCACGGGGCTGGTCGTGGCCATCGCCTTGGTGCTGTTCGTTGCGCCGTTCGCTTCGCCGCACCCCGACGGACTGGAGACCGTTGCCGAGGAAACCGGATTCGCGTCGGCCGCCCAGGAGCATCCGATCGGCGGGCCTCTCGCCGACTACCAAGTCGCCGGAGTCGAGTCCGAGACGGTGGGAACGATCGTGTCGGGGATCATCGGCACGGTGATCGCCTTCGCCATCGGGCTCGGCATCGTGGCGGTGAGTCGCAGGCGAGCTCGTAGCGCGTGAGCGGCGTCCACGCCCACGCCCTCCACTACCACGGGCACAGCCCTGTCCACCGGCTGGCCCCGGAAGTGAAGATCGTGGCGATGTTCGCCTTCGTGGCGGCGGTCATCGCCACACCCACCCGTGCGGTGTGGGCATTCGGGTTCCTGGCGGCTGTGCTCGCTGTCGCGGTGGGGCTGGCGGAGATCCCCATGGGGTTCTTCCTGAAGCGCCTGTCGATCGAGATCCCGTTCGTGATCTTCGCCCTGGCGATGCCCTTCGTCGGCCAAGGCCCATACGTGGAGGTGGGGAGCCTGTCGCTGTCGGTGCCAGGCCTGTGGGGCAGTTGGAATGTGCTCGCCAAGGCGACGCTTTCGGTCGGGGCGTCGATCGTGCTGTCGGCCACCACCGAGGTCGCCGACATCCTCTCCGGGTTCGACCGGCTGCGGGCTCCGCGGCTACTGACGGCCATCGCCGGGTTCATGGTCCGCTACCTCGAGGTGGTTGTTTCCGAGCTCGGGCGGGTGAGGACCGCTATCGCCGCCCGCCTCGGTGACCTGTCGAGACGCCGGGAGGCGGCCACGCTGGCGGCGGTGTCAGGGACGATGTTCATCCGCGCTTATGAACGCGGCGAGAGAATCCACCAAGCCATGCTCGCCCGCGGCTACCAGGGCGTGATGCCTGCGGCTGCCGCTCCGGAGCTTCCGGTCCGGTGGTCCGGGATGGTCGCCTGGGCGGCGTCGGCTTGGGTGGTTGCCGCCGCCGCCATACTGACGACGTGACTGCGCTGCTCGAGGTCGAGGACCTCGCCTACACGTATCCCGACGGGACCGAAGCCTTGAGAGGCGCGACCTTCTCCGTCGCCGAGGGGGAGAGGGTTGCGCTCCTCGGGCCCAACGGCGCCGGCAAGACGACCCTGTTGCTCGCCCTGATCGGAATCATCCAGGCCTCCCGAGGGGTGGTGCGGGTCGGCGGGGTGACACTCGAGCCGGAGACGTATCCCGAGGTACGGAGGCGCATCGGGATCGTGTTCCAGGATCCCGACGATCAGCTCTTCATGCCGACCGTGTGGCGGGATGTCGCCTTCGGCCCGGCGAACCTGGGACTCGACGGAGAAGAGGTCGAAACTCGCACCAAAGAGGCGTTGGCTGCCGTCGACATGGAACAACAGGCCGACCGGGCGCCCCATCATCTCTCAGGCGGCGAGGCGCGACGGGCGGCGATCGCAACAGTGCTGTCGATGCGGCCTGACGTGCTGGTCCTCGACGAGCCGACGTCCAACCTCGATCCCGTGGGCAGGCGTGAACTCGCCGACCTGCTCTCCACTCTCGACACGACCCAGATCGTGGTGACCCACGACCTTCCGTTCGCTCTCCGGCTGTGCCCCCGTTCGATCGTTCTCAACGGCGGCCGGGTGGCCGCCGACGGTCCGACGGCCGAACTGCTCTCGGACACCGATCTGATGGCGGCGAACAGGCTCGAGCTTCCGTACGGCTTCGACCCTGGCACAATCGCCGGTCGGTGAGACCCCTCGAGACGTATCTCGTCATCGCCTGCGCGGTCGCGGTCCTGTGGCCGGCATTGTTCGCAGTGCGGCCCCGGCGCGGGGTGATAGCGGCGATCCTCATCGGGTTGGTCGTCGTCCAATGGCAGGTCGAGGGATACCGCTGGCCGCTGTTCCTTCTCTATGTCGTGGCGGTGGGGATGGCAGTAGGAGATGTCGTCGCCGTCGAGCGCGAGCTGCCTTTGGCCCGGCGTCTCGGCAGATTCCTGTTCGGCCCGCTCGGGCTGATCTTCGCCGCCGCTCCCGCCTTTCTCTTCCCGGTTCCCGAACTGCCGGTGCCTTCGGGTCCCCTCGAGATCGGCACACAGACGATCACGCTCCGCCATCCGGAACTGGTCGAGGCGTTCGGGGAGAATCCTGGCGGGCGGCGCCGCATCAATGTCCAGGTCTGGTACCCGGCCCATGTCGAGGAGGGCGCCGAGCCGCTGAACTGGGCCACCGACCCCGATTACGTCGGGCCGGCGCTCGCTCAGCGCCATCGCCTGCCCGGCTTCTTCTTCAGTTCGGCCCGGTACACCGTCACGCACTCCTATCCGGACGCCACGGTCTACGAAGGCGGCTTCCCGCTCGTCGTCTACAGCCACGGATGGGAAGGGTTCCGGACCAACTCGATCGCCCAAATCGAGAACCTCGTCAGCCAGGGTTATGTCGTCATCGCCATCGACCACACGCACATCGCCGTGGCGACGGTCATGGATGGCGAGCCCGTCTACATCGACGACGCCGCCCTGGGAGACCCCGAATCCGACCTCGCCACCCGCCAACAGGCCGAGGCCGACATCATCGACACGATGGCAGAAGACATCCGTCTCGTCCTCGACGAGGTCGAGGCGGGCGCCGAGGGCGCCTTCGGCGAGTTGGCGGCGGCGATGGACCCGACATCGGTGGGCTTGTGGGGTCACGGGATGGGAGGGGCGGCCGCCCTCCAGGTGTGCCTGACCGACGAACGCTGCGATGCCATCGCCGGCCAGGACCCGAAGGTCGAGTTCCTGCCCGACGGGGTGCTCGCCAACACGGCGACGAAGCCGATGCTCTTCATGCGCTCCGACCCCTGGCGGGACAACGACAACGACGCCGTCCTCCGTGGCGTCGTGGCGCGGTCGGAGACGATCACCTATTGGGTCGACGTGCGGGGCGCCGACAGCTCCGATTTCCTCACCACACCCGTGATCTCGCCGATCGCCCCGCAACTGGGGATGCGAGGCCCGATCGACGCCAACCGCGTGATCGTGATCAATCGGCGGTTCGTCACGGGGTTCTTCGACCGGTTCCTCCTCGGCACCGGGAGTGCCGCCCTCGACACGGTGGATTTCTCCGAGGTCGATGTCGAGGTGATCGACCAGCGTTGATCAGGCGTCGCCCGGACCTGACCGGGTGTTGCCCAACCGCTTCTCTCCCGGGTCCTCGCCCCGGCGGATGGCGTCGATGGCTCCGCCGAGCGTGAGGGCGTCGGTCGGGCCGATGATGCGGCCGACGACCGTGCCCTCCGGGTCGATGAAAAACGTCTCTGGTATCCCGAACACCCCGAACGCGACCGCGGCGCGGCTCCCCTCGTCGATCAGATACTCCGTCGTCTCGCTGAAGCCCTCCTCTTCGAGGAACTCGAGCGAGTCGATCGGGTCGTCCTGGTAGGAGATGCCGACGAACCTGACTCCGGCGTCGGCGAACGAGTCCGCGGCCGCCACCAGAGCATCGTGCTCCAGGCGGCACTCCAGGCACCAGGAGGCGAAGAAGTTGACCACGACTATGTCGCCGGCGTAGTCGGAGAGCGACGCCTCCCCGGACCCGGTGAGGCGGGGGAGAGTCAGGTCCGGGGCAGGTTGGCCGATGAGCGGCGACTCGGAGAGGGCCGGGTCGGAGCCGAAGCGGCTGGCGAACACGACGGCGAGGACGACGCTCAGCGCCACCACGGCCCACGCCGTGATCTTCAAGCCGGAGGCTCGCCGCGTGGCGGTCATCTCTCGCACGTTTCGCCCGCCTCGGCGGCGGCGAGGTCTGCTTCCACCTGCTGGCGGACGGTTTCGTCACCCAGATCATGGCTCAGGACCTGGCGGAAAGCTTCAGCCCCGGCGGAAGCGTCGCCGCGGCCGCACCATCGGACGAGCCCCTCCAGGTAGAGGGGGAACGGGTCGTCGGGCACCAGTTCGCGGGCCTGGGCCAGCAGATCCAACGCGGTGTCGACCTCGCCGTTGCCGCTGTAGGCCATCCACCCGAGCCGGGTGAGGGCCGTCGCCGCCTGCGCGGGCGTCGCCTTGTCCGAGGAGGCGACGTCGAAGTAGTAGGGGAAGGACGACTGGAAGTCGCCCTCCTCGTAATACCGCTCGGCGAGCGCCAGCCGCATGCCGTCGATCTGGGGATGGTCCTCGTTGGCGGCGATCACCGCCGCCAGGGTTTCGTTCGAGACAGAGGATGGGTCGGCTGCCACGTCTGCCACACCGGAGCTCTGATCCGGCCGATCGACGATGAAGGCGCCGGCGACGAGCACGACCACTACGAGCGCCCCGACGACCAGTGCTGCTCCGGCCACGGCCCGGGTGGTGGAGCGGGGCAGGGGAGCGTCGGGGGCCGACGCCAGCTGGCGGAGGGCGGCGTGGGTCTCGGCCAGTTCCGCCTCATAACCCTCGCGCAGGTGGCGAGCCGCCTCGGCATCGATCTCGCCCGACGCCTGTTGCGCCGCCAACTCCTCGAGATCGGCGCGAATCTGCTCCAGCCGCTGCCGAGCCTCCGCTTCTTCCAGGAGGGTGCTCGTGTCGAGGCGGCTGCGACGCAATGTGAGAGCCAGGCCCAGACCCACGACCAAGGCCCCGAGCGGAACTCCCCACAGTGCCAGCGTCGAGGCGGAGACCGGCGGCTCGAGGAGGAGGGACCCCGGGTAGGCACCGAGCACGGCGTCGATCGCCTCCTGACGGGAAGCGCCTTCAGCCAGCTCACGGCGCAGGATCTCCATCATGTCCCGGGCCATCGGCGCCGGTGACTCGGAGATGGGCACGCCCTGGCAGACCGGGCAGCGGATCAGCGAGCCGATCTCCTCGGCGGTGTCGGCCGGTGGCCGGTAGGTCGCGATCAATACGACGAGTGCGGCGGCCATCACCACGATGCTGATCACCGACCACGGGATGGAGCGGATGACCGCCGGCGTGCGCTCGGCGACCGTGCCATCACGCATTGGCGGCCTCCAGGGCTTCCGCCTTCCGCTCGGCTCGTCGCACCTGAGTCGCCCAGAACCCTCCGGCGGCTACGACCAGGCCGCCCAGCCACAACACCCATATGAAAGGCGAAGTGTTCGCTTCGAGGCGGATGCCCGTGTTGTCGATGTTGATGAGCATCAGATAGACGTCGCCACCCCAGCCGGAGAGGACCGCCGGGCTGGGGATTCCAGTCGGGTCCGAGCCGAAGTGGTTGGCGCGGGGTTGGAGCTCGCCGACGAGCTGCCCGTCGGAGCGAACCTCGATGTTGGCTCCGACCACCGTTCGCGATGGCTCGGTGCGCTGGAATGGCGCCCGGTACGTCATCTCGTAACCGGCGAAATCGAAGGTCTCGCCAGGGGCGAGGTCGAACGTCTCGTGCACCGAGAGGTTGGCGGTGAAGGCCAGACCGAGGGCGACGAGCGCCACGCCGACGTGTGACACCTGACCGGCCCAGTAGCCCTGGTCGCCCCTCAAGACGTGTAGGACCTCGGCGAAGAGGCCCCTACGCGTCGCCCGGCTGCGACGGGAGGCGAGCTCGAACAGGTGGCGGACTATGACCCCGATCACGAACACCGAGGCCACCACGGCCACCACTACCCACCCGATACGGGTGCCGACGACCGCCGTCACCAGCCCGGCGGCCAGCCCCGCCTGGAGGGGGCCGCGGATCCGGCTCCAGACGAGTGGACCGGAGGCGTGACGCCACGGGGTCACCGAGCCCAGCCCCATGGTGAGGAGCAGAGCGAACGAGAGGGGCACGGTGAGGCGGTTGTAGAACGGCTTGCCGACCCCCACCTGGGTGCCGGTGAACGCCTCCAGCACCAGCGGGTAGATCGTCCCGACCAGCACGACCAACGCGAACACGGTCAGGATCAGGTTGTTGGCGAGGAACGAGCCCTCCCGCGACCAGAACGAGTCGAGCCGGGGAGCGGAGGCCACGAGATGCGACCGCGTGGCGAAGAGCGCGAACGACCCCGCCAGCACCAGAACCAGGAAGCCGAGCAAGACGGGACCGATGGCCGACTGGGTGAAGGAGTGGACGGAGGTGATCGTCCCGGAGCGGGTGAGGAAGGTGCCGAGGATCGTGAGGGCGAACGCAGAGATCACCAGCACGAAGTTCCAAGCCTGCAGCATGCCGCGCCGCTGCTGGACCAGTGACGAGTGGATGAAGGCAGTGGCGACGAGCCACGGCATCAACGAGGCGTTCTCCACCGGGTCCCACGCCCAGTACCCGCCCCACGACAACACTTCGTAGGCCCACCAGCCGCCGAAGAGGATCCCGAGGGTGAGGAAGCTCCACGCTACGAGCGTCCATCGTCGGGTCCTGCGCAGCCACTCTGGGCCGGGCAGGGTCAGGGCCAGGGCGGAGATGGCGTAGGCGAAGGGAGTGGTGAGGCCGACGTACCCGATGTAGAGAAGAGGCGGATGGACGGCCATCAGGATGTGGTTCTGGAGCAGCGGGTTGGGACCGGGGCCGTCGGCCGGCGCTTGGATGGGTGACCAGGGCCAAGGACTGGAGGCGAGGCAGCGGTCGGCGACGGCTTCGATGCACACCTCGAACGGGTTCGCCACGGTGAGCATCAAGCCGAAGAAGAAGATGCCGACGAGGCCCATGACCGCCAGTGCCCCGGCGGAGAGGGTGTCGCGGCGGCGCTCGTGGTCCCGCCATACGAGCCATGTGAACGTCGCCAGCACCAACCCCCAGAGGACGATGGAGCCTTCGAGCGCCGACCACGCCGTGGCGATGTTGAACGGGAACGGCGTCGCCCGGGCGTGATTGGTGCCGACGTAGGCCAATGAGAAGTCGTCGAAGATCAGGGCGGCTTCCAGGACCGCCATCGAGGCAACCGCGCCGCCGACGATCATCAGGGTCGGGGTGCGAAGATCGAAGGTGGCGGCCTCGCCGCGCTTGGAGGCCACTGCGGCCTTGGCGCCGACGACCGCCAGCCATCCGGCTCCCACCAGAGAGGCGAGCAGGGCGGCCAGGCCGACGAAGGCGAGCATCACGGACCTCGACGAAGAAGGCGGCGGATGGTCACGACTCGAACGCTCCGCCCTCTTCGGGGATCGAATAGTTCTCGTCGTGGCGGATCACGGCTTCGTCGGCGGTGAAACGCTCGCCGTCCCAGGTGCCTTCCACGAGAACCGGAACCCCATCGGCGAACAGAGGAGGGACGCGGCCCATGAGGTCGACCGGGATCTCGGCGGCGCCATCGGACACCACGAACGACGTGGCCGATCCGGACTCGACGATCGAGCCCTCCATCACCGTGCCTGCGAGCCGGAACCGGGTGCCGTCGGCGAACTGCTCCCGTTGGGCTACCGCCTCCGACGGGTACAGGTAGTAGGTGACGCCCGAGGAGAGGGAGTTGACCATCAGGACGACCACCAGGGCCACCACCCCCACGGCTCCGATGAGGACGAACCGCCGGTGGGTCACGGAATCACCCCTTCTGTGTCAGACGGCGACGGCGGATCCCCAGCCAGACGACGTATCCCAGGATTCCCACATAGGTCACCACATAGGCGAGTACGACATTTGCCTCAGGCATCCCCCACCTCCTCGAGCCGGGGAGGCACCACGCCGGTGCCGGCGGCAGGCTCCAGCGCCACCGCTTCCTCCCGTCGCATGACCCACATCCGGGTGGCGAGCAGGGCCACGTAGAGGACGGTGAGTGCCGCCAGGTTGGCGAGCATCGCCACCAGCATCTCGGTCGGCATCGTGGCGCCGTCGGGACGGATCGACTGCGTCTGGTGGAGGCTGCGGAACAAGTTCACGGAGAAGTAGACGAGAGGCACCTGGACTACGGCGATGATCCCGAGGAGGGACGAACGGGAAGCGGCTGTCTCGGGATCGTCGGTGGTGCGTCGCAGTGCCAGATACCCGAGGTAGACGAAGAACATCAGGGCGGTGGTGGCCATCCGCGGGTCGGCCCAGTCCCAGTAGGTCCCCCACACGGCGCCACCCCACAGGGACCCGGTGGCGAGGGACATGGCGGTGAACAGCACCCCCAGTTCCGCCGACGCCGACGCCAGACGGTCCCAGCGGCGGTGGCGGCGGATCCTCCACACGATCGAGCCGAGGGCAGTGATGCCGAATGCCAGGAACGCCAGCCACGAAGTGGGGACGTGCACATGCATGATCCGTGAGTATTCGCCCTGGAAGGCATCGACCGGTGCCCGTAGCGCCATCGCCAGCCCGACGGCCACGGCGACCAAGGCCAACAACTGCAGCACCCGCAGCCAGGGCGTGGGTTTGCTCATAGGGATGCTTCCTCCAGGGGGCGGGCGATCGCGGCGCCTATCACCGCCAAGGCGAGATCGGTGGCCACGACCAGCACTGTCCAGGGAAGGATACTGCCGCCGGAAGCCAAGGATTCCAAGGCCTGGGAGCCGGCGATGAGGAGGGGGACGGCCAGCGGAGCGACGATGAGCGGAGCCAGTGTCGTGCGAGTGCGCAACCCGGCTGTGATCTCGGCGGCCAGAGTCCCCACCTGCGCCAGGCCAATCCCGGCAAGAACCCCTGGAACCAGAGCCAACGGCCAGGCTTCCGGCAGGTCGGGGGAGTAGAAGAGAATCATGGCCGGGAACAGGACGGCCATGAACACCAGGATCAACACGGCGGCGGCGAGCGTCCTGCCCATGAGGCGGGCGAACGGGTCGACGCCGAGCAGGGCGATCACGGCACGCTGGTGAGGTCGCTCGGCGGCGCTGTGGCGCAGGGCGATCTGCATGGTGAAGAGGAAAACCACCACCCAGAACACGGCCGGGCCAACGCGTGAGATCAAGGCCGAGTCGATGCCGAAGGCGAGGGGGAACGACATGAGCGCCACCGCCCCGAACGGCGTGACGATCGAAATCACCTCCCCGGCTCGGCGCTCGGTCAGGAGATCCCGGCGGCAGAACTCGGCGACCTGACGCCCGAAGTTCACGGCTCGACCCTCCCGTCGCGCAGGGTCAGCACTCGATCGACGAGTTTCTCCATCTCCATGCGGTCGTGGGAGACCATGACTACGGCCCCACCTGCCGAAACGGTGCGCCGGCTCAGGGCATCGACTATGGCGATGGCGTCGGCGTCGAGGCCGGCGTGTGCCTCGTCCAACAGCAGGAGCCGGGGCCGGGTCATGAGGAGGCGGGCCAGATCGGCGCGCCGTCGCATCCCGTTGGAGCACACCCGCGCCCGCCGGTCGGCAGCCCCCTCCAGGCCGACCTGGTGGAGGGCCCGGTCGGCCTCGGCGATGTCGAGACCGGCGAGACGTGCGAAATGATGCAGGTTCTCGCGGAGAGTCAGTTCCTCGAAGAGGGCCGGTTCGTGACCCGACCAGCCGATCAGCCGGCGCACCCCGTAGGCCTGAGGACCGCCGACCGTGGCGTCGAGCACTCGCGCCTCGCCGGATGTGGGGGAGCGCAACGTGGCGATCACCGAAAGCAGAGTGGATTTCCCCGAGCCGTTGGGCCCGGCGACGCCCACCCGTTCTCCCGGGTAGATGTCGAGGTCCACCCCGGTCAGTACCGGGGTGGACCCGAAGCGGAGTTGCACGTTCCGCAGTCGGACGATCGTCATCGACGGGGAGTTTCCCTGGTTCCGACCGAGTTTCCTAGTCGAGCGGGCCTACGAAGGAATGCCGGTCATTCGAAAAAAGTTGAACAGGAGGCGCTGGCACGATACAATTCGAGTCACACGAGATCGACCAACCGCTGCGATGATCTCCACGCAAGAGAAGATCGTCGAGAGCGACCACAGAATCGGAACCACATGACTCCCACCCCTCGCGTAAAAGACCTGACCCAGCGGGCCCGGCGCCTCACGCCCCAGGTCGATGGCGGCTCCGCCTATGAGCTGCTTCTCACCATGTGGCTGGTGTTCGACCCCACCGGGTTCCAGGCCGACCACGACCTGGGTGAGACATGGTTCGAGGACATGCGCGCAGCCACCCCCGACGATCTCCGCGCAGAGATCGAGTTCCTCGGCCCGACCGAGTTCGGGACCTGGTGCGCGCTGCGAGGGCTGGTTGCGAAGGCCCCGGGGTCCCACGACATCGACAGCGTCATCGAGTGGTTCGCCGGCATGGAGCCGGCCGAGATCCGCCGCGGCATTCTCTCCTACGTCGTCGATCTCCCCAACGACCCTGCTCTGATCGAGAGCGCGATCTGGGGCGACTCGAAGTCGCTCGATGCCGTCTTCGTGGATCACAAGGACGCCGAATCCCTCTACACGGACCTGCTCAGCCTCGAGCCGGGTGAGCTGCGCGATCGGATCGTTGCCGCTCTCCGCCGCTTCCGCGACGAGGTCTATCGCAAGGTCGAGGACGAGTTCTCGGCGGCCATCGCCCGGTCCGCGAAAGGGACGACGGTGCTCGCCAAAGGAGCGGACCCCGAGCGGCTGATCGAAGCCGTCACCAATGGGCTCGAGTACCGCATCCAGCCGGGGATCGCCCACCTGGTGCTCGTTCCGTCGGTCGTCGTCCGTCCGTGGGCGGTGCTCGACCAGTACCAGGACACGTTGATGGTCGTGTACCCGCTGGCCGACGAGTACATGCACCTCGATCCCGACGCCCCGGCGCCGTGGATGGTGAAGGTGTACAAGGCCCTGGCGGACGAGAAGCGGCTGCGGATCATGCGGCGCCTGGCGGAGGGGCCTTCGACCCTCGACGAACTGGCGAAGGTGCTCGATCTGAGCAAATCGACCGTCCATCACCACGTCGGGCTACTCCGAGGGGCCGGGCTGGTGAGGATCGTCATCGACAAGGTGGAAGGGACCAAGACATACAGCTTGCGCCCCTCCGTCCTCCCGGGTGCCCACCAGGCGCTCGACGAATACCTCGGGCTGGACACGGATGAGAGCCTGCAACCGATGAGGAGCGAGTGATATGCACGTCGACTACCACCTCGCAAAAGCGCTGGATGAGGGGCGCCTGCTCGACGCACAGGCCGGAGGCTCGTCACGGCTTCGTCGCCAGGCTACGAAGCCCCGTTCGCCCTCGACCGGGGTCATCGACGCCCTGGGACATGGGCTCATAGCGATCGGCACCCGCCTCGTCTCCGATCCCGATCGCCACGAGAGCCACGAGCCCCGGGCGGCCTGAGCATCAGCGCCGACGCTCGGCGAGGACGGTGAGGACTTCGGCCGGATCGACCTGCCTCTCGGCCAGTAGCACCAGCAGGTGATAAATGAGGTCGGCCGCCTCCTCTGCCACCCGCCGGTCGTCGGCGGCCCCCGAGGCGTGGTCTTTGGCCGCGAGCAGGACTTCGGTCGCCTCTTCTGTCACCTTCCGCCCGGCCTCGTCGGGTCCTCCGGCGAGCAGCCGGGCGGTGTAGCTCCCCTCGGGGCGGTTCGCCGCCCGTTCTTCGATCGTCTTCCATAGACGATCGAGGGCGGAGAATCCCGCTACCTGCCTTTCCCCCCAGCAGGTCGTGGTGCCGAGGTGGCAGACCGGCCCGTGGGGGATGGCCCGGACCAGGATCGCGTCACCGTCGCAGTCGAGTTCCATCGACACGAGCTCGAGCCAGTTGCCCGACGTGGCGCCTTTTTCCCACAACTCCTGACGGGACCGCGACCAGAAGGTGACCCGTCCCGTCTGGTTGGTCTGCTCGAGGGCGGCGGCGTTCATCCAGGCCAGCATGAGCACCTCGGAGGTCTCGGCGTGCTGGACGATGGCGGCGACCAGTCCGTTCTGGTCCCAGTTGGGTTCTTTCAAACGCCCACCTCGCGCACCGGGATGCCGGCAGCGGCCATTGCCGCCTTGACTTCGGCGATCGTTGTCTCCTGGCGATGGAAGATCGACGCGGCGAGGACGGCCGAGGCATGGCCGACGGAGACGGCCTCGACGCAGTGCTCCACCGTCCCCGCTCCACCGGAGGCGATCACCGGGATGTCCACGGCGTCCGACACCGTCCGGGTGAGCTCGAGATCGAATCCGTCCTTGGTGCCGTCCCTGTCCATCGACGTGAGGAGGATCTCGCCGGCTCCGAGGGCGGCGCCCTTCTTCGCCCACTCCACGGCATCCAGGCCGGTGGGACGGCGCCCTCCATTGACGACGACCTCGAACCAGTCGCCGTTGCGGCGGGCGTCGATCGCCAGGACGACGCACTGACGCCCGAACCGCCGGGCGCACACGGCGAGGAGGTCGGGCTCGTCGACGGCGGCAGTGTTGACCGACACCTTGTCCGCTCCCGCCCGAAGCACAGCCTTCATGTCGTCCGGGCTGCGGACACCGCCTCCGACCGTGAGAGGGACGAACACGTTCGACGCCGTGCGGCGAACGACGTCGAGCGTCGTGCCCCGGTCCTCTGGGGTGGCGGAGATGTCGAGGAAGCAGATCTCGTCGGCGCCCTCCTCGGCGTAACGGGCGGCGAGCTCGGTGGGGTCGCCCTCGTCGACGAGGTCCACGAAGTTGACGCCTTTGACGACCCGTCCGCCCGAGACGTCGAGGCAAGGAATGATGCGGCTACGCAACACGTGCTGCCTCCCGGCAACGGGCGACGAACCGGGACAGGATCCGAAGACCCGTGGGCCCGGACCGCTCGGGGTGGAACTGGACTCCTTCGATACGGCCCGACCGGACCCCGGCCACGAAACGGGTTCCGTACTCCGCTGTGGCGGTGATGACGTCGGCTTCGGACGGGACAGGAGCATACGAGTGGACGAAATAGACGACCGGGTCGGCGATGCCCTCGTAGAGGTCGGAGCGCCCCGTCGGGTCCAGGTCGTTCCACCCGATGTGGGGGAGTTTCGGGGCGTCCTGCAATCGCCTCACGACCCCTCGGAGCAGGCCGAGGCACTCTGCCCCGTCCTCCTCGGAGGTCTCGAACAGGACCTGCATGCCCACACAGATCCCGAGCAGTGGCTGGTCGATGGCGCGGAGCGGCCCTTCGAACCCGTGCCGGCGAATGCCCTCCATGACCGAAGCGGTGGATCCCACCCCGGGCAGGACCACCCCGTCGACGCCGGCGAGTCGCCCCGGCTCTTCGACGACCACGACATCGGCGCCGACTCGTTCCAGTCCCTGAGCGATCGAGACGAGGTTGCCGGCGCCGTGGTCGACCACGGCGATTCGGGGGCGCGGCTCGCTCACAGTGCCCCCTTGGATGACGGGATTCCCTGGCGGCGAGGATCGATCTCGACCGCGCCGCGCAATGCCCTGGCCAGCGCCTTGATGGCGGCCTCGGCGACGTGGTGGTCGTTTTGGCCTCTCGCACTCAGGTGGAGCGTGATGCCGGCGGTGCGGGTGAACGCCTCGAGGGCATGGGGGATGTTCTGTGTCGACAGGTTCCCCAACGATGGGGTCGAGAACTCCAGGTCGATCACCGCATACGGGCGCCCGGAGATGTCGACCGCCGCCTCGGCGAGCGCCTCGTCCATCGGCACACGAGCGTCCCCGAAGCGGGTGATACCCGAACGGTCGCCCAGCGCCTCGGTCAAGGCCGAGCCCAGCACGAGTGCGGTGTCTTCCACGGTGTGGTGGTCGTCGATGTGGAGGTCCCCCGTCGTCTTCACTTCCAGGTCGAAGAGGGCGTGGGTGGCGAGCGACGTGAGGAGGTGGTCGAAGAACCCCACCCCGGTGTCGATCGAGGCCCGGCCGGTGCCGTCGAGGTCGAGGACGACCTCCACGGTGGTCTCGGCGGTTCTGCGGTCGAGCTTGGCAGTGCGGTTCATCGTTCCTCCAGACGGATCTGAGCGGCTAGACGATGGGCGGTGAGACCCTCCGCCCTAGCCAATTCGGTGATGGTGGGGGCGATGGCCTCGAGGCCCTCGCGGGTGAGCCTTTGCACTTGGCGCCACGACCCGAAGTCCAGCGTCGAGAGGGGACCGCACGCCTCGGCGAGCCCACCGGTGGGCAGTACGTGGTTCGCCCCGGTGGCATAGTCGCCGGCTGATTCCGGCGCCCAGGCGCCCACGTAGACCGAGCCTGCTGCGTGGATCTCGGCGGCGTCGGCCTCCGGGTTCGCCGTGAGGATCGTCACGTGCTCGGAGGCGTACTCGTTGGCGAACGTCAATGCCGCCTCCCGGTCGGGGGCCACGACTGCCAGGCCATGGTCGGAGAGGGCCTTCGACAGGATCTCTGCCCGCTCGAGGCCGGGCAGGAGCCGCTCGATCTCGGCCTCGACCGCGTCCACCAGGTCCGGGTCGGTGGTGACGAGCACGGCGGGAGAGTCGGGGCCGTGTTCTGCCTGGCACAGCAGGTCGACGGCCACCAACGTGGGCTCGGAGGTGGAATCGGCCAGGACCAATACCTCGGAGGGGCCAGCGGGCAGGTCGATGGCGCAGGTGCCGAATACCTCCAGTTTGGCTGCAGTGACCCAGGCGTTGCCCGGGCCGACGATCTTCTCCACCGGCTCGACCGACTCGGTGCCATAGGCGAGGGCGGCGATCGCCTGGGCCCCGCCCATCGCCCAGACCTCGGTCGCCCCTGCCATGCGGCAGGCGGCCAGCATGACCTGGGGGACGGTGCCGTCGGGTGCTTCCGGGGAGGCGACCACGATCTCCTCGACGCCTGCCACCCGAGCGGGCACGACGGTCATGATCACCGTCGACGGGTAGGCGGCCTTTCCTCCGGGGACGTAGGCCCCGACCCGGCGCAGTGGCGCCCAAGTGCGGGTGATCGCCACGCCGGGGGCGGTCGCCACCTCGAGGTCGGTGGGCAATTGGGCGCGGTGGAACTCTGTGACCGCGGCGATCGCCGTGTGCAGTGCCGCCCTCAGCTGGTCGTCGAGGGAGGCGACGGCGGCGTCGAGTTCGGAGTCGGTGATTCGGCGGAACCCCCCGCCGACACGAGCGGCGATGGCGGCCACCTCGGCGTCACCACCGTCGCGGACCGCCCGGCAGATGTCGGCTACCCGGCTGCGGACCTCCGGGTCGGGCACGGCCGACCGGCGGGTGATCCGGCGGCGTTCGGCGGCCGACAACGTGGCGAGGTCGACTCGGGTCAGGCGGCTCATGGGATCAGCTGCTCGATCGGGAGGACGAGGATGCCGCGGCCTCCCGCCTCTTCCAGGCGGGGGAGGAGGTGCCACACGTCGTCGGCGTCGACCACGGAGTGGATGGCACACATGTCGCCTCCCGCCAGCGGCATGATCGTGGGGGCGGTGAGCCCCGGGATGAGGGCGGCGATGTTCTCCACAGCCTCCAGAGGGGCGTTGAGGAGGAGGTACCGCTTTCTGCGGGCAGCCACCACTGAGCCGATGGCGGTGGCGATGCGGTCGACGGCGCCGTTCCCTCTGCCGCCGGACACGAGGATCGCCTCGGATTCGATCAGCGTGCCGACTTCTCGCAGCCCGTTGACGCGCAAGGTGGAGCCGGTGGAGACGAGGTCGACGATCCCGTCAGCCACCCCGAGCTTGGTGGCCACCTCGACCGATCCCCGCAGCGGCACAACGGTGACGTCGATTCCCTTTTCGGAGAAGAACCGGGTGGTCACCCCGGGATGGGCGGTGGCGATGCGCTTTCCGACGAAGTCCTCGATCTTGTCGAGGTCCGATGCGTTGGGGACGGCGGCAGCGAGCCGGCAGCGGCCGAAGCCCAGCTCCAACAGGACATCGAGACCGGCTCCGGATTCGGCGAGCAGGTCGACTCCGGTGATGCCCAGGTCGGCGACGCCATCCGCCACCAACTCGGGGACATCCTCGGTGCGCACGAAGAGGAGGTCGATGTCGGCGTTGGTGACTCGGACGGAGAGGGCCCGATCGGATGCCTCGAACGCCAGGCCGGCAGCCTGGAGGAGCTCGATGGCCGGTGCGCGGAGGCGCCCCTTGTTGGGCACGGCGATTCGGACGAGTTCACTCATGAGCGTTCCTTCATGCGGTCGAGAGCCAGGCGGTACCCGCCGGCGCCGTGTTGCAGCCACTGGTTGATGCGGGTGACGGTGGCGGTCGAGGCTCCGGTGCGCTCGGCGATCTCCCGGTAGGGGAGCCCATCGTCGAGGAGCCGGGCCACCTTCCAGCGGTGCGACAGGTCCGCTAGCTCGCGTAACGTGCAGAGATCACGGAAGAAGGCGGCGGCCTCCTCGGCCGTCTGCAGCGAGAGGATCGCCTCGAACAGAGAAGCGGTGTCCTCGTTGCGCCAGTCCTCGTTTTGCAGAGTCATTGGGGTCGAATTCCGTAGTAGCGTTTTAACGTGCTACAACATTAGCGCGTGAATACAGGAGGTCAACTTGGAAGTCATCCCCGCCGTCGATGTCCTCGAGGGCAAGGTCGTGCGGCTGCTGCGTGGTGACTACTCGCGGGTGACCGAATACGGGTCGGACCCGGTGGCGACGGCAAAGGCGTGGCTCGAAGAGGGTGCTCAGCGGGTGCATGTCGTCGATCTCGAAGGGGCCCGTTCGGGGGAGCCCGACTATGCCTTGTGGGAGGAGCTGGGAAGGGCGGGAGTCCCGTACCAGGCCGGTGGAGGCATCCGCACTGCAGAGATCGCCCAGCGAGTGCTGGATCTCGGTGCGCAGCGGGTGGTGATGGGCACGGCAGCCGTGTGGCACCCGGAGAGCTTGGTCGGCCTGGGGGAGCGCTGCGTGGCCGCAGTGGACGTGCGAGGTGACAAGGCGACGGGAGCGGGGTGGCTCGACGAGGGCAAGTCGCTCCATTCGGTGTTGGATGGGCTCGCCGACGCGGGCGTTCCGCGACTCTTGGTCACAGGTATCGGCCGCGACGGCACCCTGGAAGGGGCCGACGTCGACCTGACCCGGAAGGTGATCGAAGACGGGAGGTTCAGAGTGATCGCCTCTGGCGGGGTCGGCACGCTGGGCGACCTCGATCCGCTCGCCGCGCTCGGTTGTGAGGCGGTCGTAGTCGGGCGTGCCCTCTACGATCGGCGCTTCACGCTGGCGGAGGCTCGCGAGCGTCTCCGTATCTGAGCGTCGGTACGCTCGGACGATGCAACCATTCAGGTTCGGGGCGATGGTGGGCCGGGCCGCCTCCCGCCAGGAGTGGCTCGACCAGATCCGGATGGCCGAGGATCTCGGCTACTCCACGCTGTTCATCTCCGACCACTTCTCGGACAAGCTGGCGCCGCTTCCAGCACTGGCGATGGCCGCCGAGCACACGTCGCTCAGGATCGGGACGTTGGTGTTGGCCAACGACTTTCGCCACCCGGCGGTCCTGGCGAAGGAAGCGGCCACCGTCGACCTGCTCAGCGACGGGCGGTTGGAGCTGGGCATCGGCACCGGGTGGGACGAGGTCGACTACGCCGCCTCCGGCATCCGCAAGGATCCCCCGAAGGTGCAGGTGGACCGCTTCGAGGAAGCGGTCATCGTCCTGCGCCGGACGTGGGCGGACGGCCCGGTCGACTTCGACGGCGAGCACTACCGGATCCATCACGACGGCCTCCCGAAGCCGGGGGAGGGGCGGCCCACCCTCCTCATCGGGGGCGGTGGCCGGCGGATGCTCGGCATCGCCGCCCGCTACGCCGACATCGTCGGCATCTCGGCGGGGGAGATCACCAACCGCCGCGACTTGCGGGACCGTCTCGTGAGGGCGGGGGAGCTGATCGACCGCAAGATCGACCGGGTGAGGGAAGTCGCCGGCGAGCGATTCGACGACCTGGAGTTGAACATCCTCACCTTCGGTCTCGAAGTCGGGGATCGGAACCAGGGCGCAGAGAAGCTGGCGCAGGTGTGGGACACCGAACCTGAGGCGATCCTCGCCTCGCCTCACTTCCTGGTCGGCTCACCTGAGGAGGTAGCCGCCGACTTGGTGGAACGGCGTGAGCGGTGGGGGATCAACTACCCGGTGATACAGCAGCAATCGCTCCGGGACTTCGCTCCGGTCATCGAACAGCTGAGATCGTCATAGGAATCGCTCCCGCGCCGCCATGAGATCGGCGAGGGTGACCTCGCGGGCGGATGTGTCGCGGCGGAGGGCGGTGAGCGCTGCCTCCCGCAGCATCCCCTCGAGGTCGGCGAAGGACAGACCTTCCGTCATCTGAGCCAGCTCGTCGAGGTCGACGTCGTCGGCGAACGGTACGTCGGTGATGTCGAGCATCGCCCGCCGGGCGGTGACATCGGGCAAGCCCAGCTCGATGTGGGTCTCGAACCGGCCGCTGCGCAACAGCGCCGGGTCGATCAGGTCTGGGCGGTTGGTGGCGCCGATCACCGCCACGTCGCCGCGTTCGGTGACGCCGTCCAGTTCGGTGAGGAGTGCTGCCACCACCGAGTCGGTCACGCTCGTCGTGGAGCGGCCTCGCACGGGGGCGAGGGCGTCGAGCTCGTCGAAGAAGATGATGGACGGGGCGGCGGTGCGAGCCCGGGCGAACACGTCGCGCACGCCGCGCTCCGACTCGCCCACGTATTTGTCGAGCAGTTCTGCTCCCTTGATGGGGAAGAAGGCGGCTCCCGCCTCGTGAGCAACGGCCCTGACGACAAATGTCTTGCCTGTGCCGGGCGGCCCATGGAGGAGGATTCCCCGCGGTGGGTCGATCCCCAGTGCCTTGAAGCGCTCCGGCTGGGAAATCGGCCAGATCACCGCCTCGGTGAGCCGCTGTTTCACCTCAACGAGGTCGGCGACCTGGTCGAAGCCGTGCGACGGGATCTCGCCGATCGATGTCGAACCCAAGGAAGGGGTGGTGTCGCGGATCGCATCGAGGATCTCGGCGGTCGTGAGCATGCCGCCCCGCCGGGCGAGGCCGGCAGAAGCGTGGAGCACCGCCCCCACGATGTCGGTCCCCGAGAACCCGGCCGAACGGGCGGCGAGGGTGGCGTAGTCGATATCGCTCACGGGCACGTCTGACAGCGCCGCCTGGAAGAGGAGCTTTCGCCTCTCGATGTCGGGAGGGGGGATCGACAGCGATCGGGGCAGCAGGGGATTGGACGCCAGCCCCGGGTCGACCGTGCCGAGGGAGGAGGCGCCCAGCACCACCGCCAGCCCGCGACGCTCCGCCGCCGAATCGAGGAACCAGCGGAAGACGGCGCCGAACTGGGTTCGGTAGTTGGAGAGAGCGTCGTCGCCGGTGAGCAGTTCGACGCGGTCGACGAAGATCACACCCCGGTCACCGGCCTTGGCAAGCGCTCCCTGCAGCACCTCGAGGAGGCGCTCGGGCTTGAAGACCCGGTCCAACGCCACATCGTGGAGTGGCACGGCGACGTCGCCTGCCGCCGCCCGGACGAGTTCGGGTCGTCCGCATCCCGGTGGCCCCTCGACCCACACGCCGGCGACGCGGGGGAGTCCCCAGGTGGCGGGCAGGTCTTGAGGGGAGGTGAGGAGGGTGAGCCAACCGGCGAGCAGATCCCGCTGGGTCTCCAAGCCGGCGAGCAGGGCGGCGTCGCTCGTGACCCGTTCCTTGCGTTCCGTGGTCTGGCTCTGGACAGGAGACGGATCAGGCGCCGCGGTTTTCGTTGGGGTTGCTACCGAGACGCGGTCCGCCAGCCCCACGATTCTGGTTGCCGGGCCGACCATCGCCGCCCCGTTCGGGACGACCTCGGCGATCCTCGCCTCACCCTCGTCGGGCAAGTCGATGTGGTCGCCGGAGCTGACGGGACGGCCTTGCCAGGCCGCCACGAGCCGCCCGGGATCGTCGGGTGTCTCTTCTTGGTCGAGCACGACGATGGCAGCGGGGGCGAGCACCGCCCGGGTCACGTCGACGCTGGTTCCTGCGGACACGCCGGCGTTGCGCTGCGCCCGCGGCCCGAGCAGGAGGGCGGTGGGCTCGGGAACGGTGCCGGCCTTGACCAGGACGTGGGTCTTGCCCACCGCCACGACGCCGCCATATGGCAACCCGAGAGTCTTGAGGAGGGTGGCGTCGGCAGTGGCGACCGGGTCGGTGCCGGGACGGACGATGAAGCGCATCCCTCGCAAGGTTAGGAGAGAAAAACGCTCATACCGCTAGGGCCGGCACCCGCCGAGCAGGAAGCTGGAGGGGGCCGTCGGCGTGGATCAGCCGCACCCCCTCCGAGCACAGCCAGCGCCACAACAGATGTGCCTCCTCGGCGGCGAGAACATCGGGCGGCACCGGCGTGGGAGGAGAGTCGGCGGTCTCGACCACGGTGAGAGGGGGCCCGGAAGGGCCTTTCCACGAATGGACCAGGCGTCCGCCCTGGATCAGCACTCGTTCGCCGTCCGCTCCCAGCACTTCGATGGTGCCGGCGTCACACAGCGCACGCCAGGCCCGGCGACGCTCGAGGGCCCTAGCCAGGGCACGATGGCGATCCCGTGCCACGGCGGCCTCCTCGAACCGCTGCTCGGCGGCCATTCGCTCCATACGCTCCGCCAACGGCTGGAGGAGCAGCTCCGGCCGGGAGTCGATCCCTTCCCTGAGCAGTTCGACCACCGGTGAATACTCCTCGCGAGTGAGGGTTCCGTCGCAGGGGCACAGGGCCACGCCCATCTGGGCCATGGCGCACGTCGTCGACCGCGTACCGGGGCGGCCGCTGCAGCGACGGATCGGAACCGCGTCCCACAACGCCAAGAGGACCGTTTCCGCCGCTCGGCGAGTGCGAAACGGGCCCAGGTAGCACTCGCCGTCCTCTTTCAGAGTTCGCACCAGGGAAAGGCGCGGGAACGCCTCCCGGGTGAGCTTGACGAAGTGGGACGCCTTGGGCGGCTTCGATCGGCGGTTGTGACGGGGGCGGTGCGAGTGGATCATCCGCAGCTCCGTCACCTCCGCCTCGATGGCCGTCTCGCACACGCGATAGTCGATCGAGTGCAGCTCCCGCATCATGTCGGTGACAGAGCGGCGGTCATCGCCGTAGAAATACGAACGGACCCTCGAACGCAGATTCGTGGCCTTTCCCACATAGAAGACGGACCCGTTGCGGTCCTTGAACATGTACACGCCGGGTCGGCGGGGGAGGTCGTCGGAGAGGGCGATCTTGCGATAGTGGGCCGACCCGCGGGCCGTGGGCAGTTGGAGGAGATCGTCGAGGAAGGTGACGCCGAGCGATCCGGCGCGTTCGAGGAGCCCCCAGAGCACATAGGCGGTGGCGCGGGCATCGTCGAGTGCACGATGTGTGGGCGTGACGGGGGAGCGGAAGTGGGCGGCGAGCGTCGACAGCTTCAGGTTGCGGACTTCATTGCGCACTAGCCGGCGTGCCAGCGCAACGGTGTCGAGCGTTCGGTTCGAGACCTTCGGGTACCCGAGCCGGCGGGCCGCAGCATCGAGGAACGACAGGTCGAAGCGGAGGTTGTGGCCGACGACGACCGAGTTGCCGATGAACTCGAGGAGTGACGGCAGGACCTCTTCGATGGCCGGAGCTTCGACCACCATCGCCTGGGTGATGCCGGTGAGGACCGTGATGAAAGGCGGGATCGCCACCCCTGGGTTGACGAGCGTCTGGAAGGTGGCGACTTCCTCGCCCATGCGATAGCGGGCGGCGCCGACCTCGGTGATCTCACACAGCGCCGCCGACCCACCCGTCGTCTCGAGATCGAGGACGCAGAACGTGACCTCGGAGAGCGGGATGCCCAGTTCGTCGAAGCTGGGCTGGTAGGCAGCCGACATGGTGCCTCAGACTTCTAATCGAACATGTGTTCGATAGCAAGTCTTTGTGTTCAATCGGAGCGACGCTGCCGCAGAGCCTCGTACAGAGCGATCCCGGCGGTGACCGAGGCATTCAGGCTGTCGACGCGACCGTACATCGGCACCTTGACGAGTTGAGAGGCCGCCTCGAGCGTCCCAGGGCTGAGCCCGGTGGCTTCTGCCCCGATGGCGAGGGCGATCGGCCCGGTGAGATCCGTGTGCCACAACTCGTCGGTGGCGTCGGGGGTGGTGGCTATGAGGCGCACGGCGCGCTCCTCGAGCCAGCACAGGACCTGTTCCCGGTCGGCGACTGCCACTGGAACGGTGAAGAGCGCCCCCTGGCTGGCCCGCACGACGTTGGGGTTGTGGACGTCGGTGGCCGGGTCGGCGACCACGACGAGGTCGACGCCGGCGGCGTCTGCGGTGCGCAGCATCGCCCCCAGATTGCCCGGCTTCTCGATCCCCTCCACCAGGAGCACCAGTGGGTCGGGCGGGAGCGTGCGAGTCCCGAGGCTCGTGTCGAGGTGGCGGGCGACGGCGAGGACGCCGTCGGGGTTCTGGCGGACCGAGGCTTTCCGGAACGGTTCCTCGGCCATCTCGACGACCGGCGCGTCGACTTCCGGAGGCTCACCGGCGAGGGGAGGCGAAACGATCAGTTGGCGGATTTCGACGCCGGCTGCCACAGCCAAGGCCACCTCCCGTCGCCCTTCGATCACGAAAGTGCCGGAGGAGTCCCGGCGTCGGCGCTCACGGAGCCGCACCAGTTCCTTGACCAGTGGATTGGACGTGGAGGTGATCATCCGTTGTCGAGGCGCTGGAAGGCTTCCTCCAAGCGCTTCCGCGCCCGATGACAGGCGACGCGGACCGTCCCGACCGTGGCCCCGAGACGAGTGCCGATCTCCTCGTACTCGAGGCCCTCCACCTCTCGGAGCCACAGGATCTCCCGGTCCTTCAAGCTGAGCGACGCCATCGCCTGGCGGATGAGATCGTGCTCGTGGCTCGACATCGCCTTCTCTTCGGGCGTTTGCGGGGAGACGAAGGCGTCGGTGCCCTCCTGGCGGTTGCGATAGCGGCGGAGTGCCGTGCGCATCCGGTTCCGGGCGATCGTCCAGAACCACGCTTCGAACGCTTGCGGGTCCCGCAGTCTGGAGAAGTTGCGGACCATCCCCTCGAGCGAATCGGAGACGATCTCGTGGACCAGGTCGGCCGGCATCCCCACGCCGTGGTAGAAGGCGACGAGCCGCGGGTGGCCGGCGGCGAGGACGCGCCCCATCGCCTGGCGATCACCATCGCGGGCGGCCACGACATCTTCGGTGGGAGGTGGCCAATGGGCGGAGGCATCGGCCGGGTGCGGGATCACCCGGTCAGGATACGTCGGCGAGGCTCAAGTCAACCCCCAATGCCGTCAGGGCGCGGCGTTGCCTTTCCCGGGGTTGGGCCCGCCCTGGCCGGGTGGCGTGGAGTCGCCTTGGCCCGGGTTGGAGCCGCCCTGTCCAGGCGGCGTGGCGTTGCCCTGGCCGGGGTTGGAACCACTCTGTCCGGGCGGGTCGGTGTTTCCCTTCCCAGGGTTCGAGCCTCCCTGACCGGGTGGGGTGGAGTTGCCCTGACCGGGGGCGTTGGACTGGCCCCCGGCACCACTCGAACCGCCCTGAGCGGGCGGTCCTTGCTGGCCGGTGTTGTCCGGCGGGCCGGGTTCGGAAGCATCGCTGGGTGGCCCCGAACCCCCGGAGTTGCCCGGCGGACTGGATCCTCGGCCGGACCCGCCGGTCGAGCCTTGGTTGGAGCCCCCAGACGAGCTGCCGCCCTGTCCGGACGAAGAGCCATTTCCGTCCGGGTCGGCGGCGTGGTCGGGTGGGCCGGTCTGGCCGGCGTGGTCGGGTGGGCCGGTCTCGTCGGCGTGATCGGGCGGATTCGAAGACCCTGTTTCGGCGGGTGACGTACCGGAGGGGGTGTCGGCGGGCGCTCCGGGCCCGCCGGCGTGATCGGGCCGGCCCGTCTCATCGGCGTGAGACGGGCGCTCGTCCGAGCGGCCGGCCCCGGACGGCGAGGCGGGAGCCTTCGCCTCGACCTGGGTGGCGACCAGCCGCACCGCCGCCAGCGCCTCCTGGCGGCTGCGTGGGTCCTCGTCGGCTGCCAGGACTTCGAAGTACGCCACCAGGTTGCGGGCATGCTCTGCCAATGTCTCCCCGTCCAACCCGGCGGCCAGCACCATCGCCGCCGTGTCCCGGAGTTCTGTCACCTGGGACGCCTCGGCCAGTACTTGCAGAGCTCCGGGGACGTCTCCCCGTTCGAGCAGGACCTGGGCTTCCGCCGCCCGTTCGGCCTGGTGGTCGGTATCGCCGAACCAGCCGGCGATCCGTTCGTAGGTCCGGTCGAGGAAGTAGAGGCTGTCGCCCGGCACGGCGTTGTCGGCAACGGCGGCGGTGGCGAAGTTGAGGACGAAGAACCCTGCCATCAGAGCTCCCGCCACCTGCACCTTGTAGGCGAGCGGGCGCCGACTGCGTACCGGGGCGAGCTCCTGAACCCGGCCGATCGCTTCCATGGCCGCGATGCGGCTGCGCGCAGGAGACACCGCAGAGGCGATGTCCTCGGCGTAGCGTCTCAGATGCTCGGTGGGGTCGGACATGTCGGTCACGGGTCGCGCAGCGGTTGTCTCGGGAGGCTCGGGTGCAGAGTCAGTCTCGCCGAGAGATCAGACGTTACAAGCGGTCAACCGCCCCACCGCTGCCAATGGAGCACGGTATGGCGCGGTCGGCGCCCCAGATCGAGCGATGACGAGCGGCGGTCGGGCGCCGGATGACCGACGGTCACTACCCCGATCGGCGTGAACTCGTCGGGGACCCCGAGCAGCGACCGCAAGTCGGAGATGGCGTGCGTGCCGAGGAATCCCGCAGCCAGTCCCTCGTCGACGGCCGCCAGCAGGACCGCCATCAGCGACGCTCCGATGTCGACCCACCAATAGGGGATCGGCCACTCGATCTCGTTGCCGTCGGCATCGAGCTTGTCGGGCATCCGGTATCGGCGGTGATACGCCTCCTCCGACACGCAGAGCACGATGTGCGCCGGGGCTTTCGAGATCCACGGGTCGAACCCCCGAGCCACGTACTCCTCCTCGTTGGCCGCGGCGGCGATCTTGGAGCGGATCTCGGGGTCGGTGACGACGACAACCGCCTGTCCCTGGCTGAAGCCGGCCGATGGAGCCCGCAGTGCCGCCTCGGCGATGCGTGTCAGGGTGTCCCGGTCGACCGGATCGTCTCGATAGTTGCGAACCATCCTCCGACGGGCGAGTACCTCGGCGAACTCCATGGCCTGACTCCTAGCCGAGCGGGGGATTCTGCATCCCGAAGCGGATCGCCCGGACGAAGCCCACGATGATGGCGGCCAGGCCCAGCGCCAGCATGAGGAACGTCGACGCCGACGACAAGAGAGCGGCGGCCGTGACGAGGAGGGCGCAGCCGACGACGGCCAGGGTGAACAACATCAGATGGGGTCGGTGGTTGTCGTCGACCAGGCGGGCCGGATCGACCGTGGCGAACCACCACAGCGACAGACCCGTAGCCACCAACGTGGCGAAGTGCACGCTGCCGGGGCCGGCGAAGAAGGTGAGCCAGATGAGGATGGCCGAAACCGTGATCCCGAAGATCAGCGACTTCGCCACTCACACGTCCTTGAGGGCGTCGACGATCTCGGCCAAGCCCTGGCGGGCGTCGGCGAACAACATCAGCGTGTTGTCGAGGTAGAAGAGCGGGTTGTCGATCCCGGCGAACCCGGGCGACAGGCTGCGCTTGATCACCACCACGGTCTTCGCCTTGTCCACGTCGAGGATCGGCATGCCGGCGATGGGACTGTTGGGGTCGTCGCGGGCGAGAGGGTTGACGACGTCGTTGGCGCCCACCACCAGCGCAACGTCGGTGTGGGGGAATTCGCGGTTGATGTCCTCGAGGTCGTAGAGCTTCTCGTAGTCGACGTCCGCCTCGGCCAAGAGGACGTTCATGTGCCCCGGCATCCGCCCCGCCACCGGGTGGATGGCGTAGCGGACATCCACACCCCGCTTGGTGAGCGCCTGCTCCAGCTCTTTCATGGCGTGCTGCGCCTGGGCGACCGCCAGGCCGTACCCCGGCACGACGACGACAGTGCGGGCGTAGGCGAGTGTGATCGCCACGTCCTCGGGGGTGGCTCGACGGGCCGTGCGCCCGGAGTCGACGCCATATTCACCTTCCTGCAGGCCGCCGAACCCGCCGAAGAGGATGTCCCGCAGTGTCCGGTTCATCGCCCGAGCCATGATCGAGGTCAGGATCAGGCCTGCCGCCCCGACCAGGGCACCCGAGACGATGAGTGCGTTCGACTGTATGACGAAGCCCGCCGCGGCGGCGGCCAGGCCGGACAGGGCGTTGAGAAAGGAGATCACGACCGGCATGTCGCCCCCGCCGATCGGCATCACCCGGGTGATGCCGATCACGGCCGCCAACCCCGCCGCGGCCCATGCCCAGGCCACGCCACCTCCGCTCACGACGAGCATCACCGAGGCCGCCAGTATCGCCAGGCCGAGAAGGGAGTCGCCGAATTGCTGGCCCGGATACGTCTTCGGAGCACCCGAAATGAGCTCTTGCAGCTTGGCGAACGCCACCAGGCTGCCGGTGAGTGTCACCGTTCCGACGAGGATCGAGACGGCGGCGGTGACAGCGGTGCGGACATCGCTCGATCCCATGTGGATCTCGATCAGCGCCACGAGGGCGGAGGCGCCGCCGCCGAGCCCGTTGAAGAGAGCCACCAACTGAGGCATGGCGGTCATCTGGACCCGTCGGGCCATGATCGCCCCGGCGGCTCCACCGACGAGCAGCCCGGCGATGATCGTGACGTAGCTGACTATCCGCTGGTCCAGGAGGGTGACCACCGCCGCGATCAGCATCCCCACGGCCGCCATCTGGTTGCCGGATCGGGCCGTCCTCGGGGAGGACATCCGCTTCAGGCCGACGATGAAGAGGACGACGGCGACGAGATAGAGGTACTCGCCGAGCGTGGGGTTCACGGCCGACCGTCCCGATTGTGGAACATCGCCAGCATCCTGTCCGTGACGAGGAAACCGCCGACGACGTTGATGGTCGCGAAGGCCACAGCCAGGAATCCCAGGATCTGGCCGAGTGTCCCCTCCACCAGTCCGGCGGCGATGACGGCGCCGATGATCGAGATGCCGGAGATGGCGTTCGACCCGGACATCAATGGCGTGTGGAGGGTCGGGGGCACCTTGCTGATCACTTCGAAGCCGGCGAACGACGCCAGCACGAAAACCGTGATCGGGATGAGCAACTCTTCCACGTCAGTTCCTCTCGCTCAACGACGACCGGACCCGCTCGTGGGTGATCTCGCCTCCCGTGGCCACGGTCGACTGCTGGACGATCTCGTCGTCGACCGCCACGTCGAGACCGCCCTCGGCGTCGGTGATGAGATCCACGAAATTGACCACGTTGCGGGAGAACAACTGGGAGGCATGGTTGGCGTTGCGGGACGCCAGGTCCAAGGGAGCCGACACCTTCACGCCGTCGACGACGATCGTCTCACCCGGCTTGCTCACCTCGCAGTTCCCTCCGGTCGAGGCGGCGCCGTCGATCACGACCGAACCGGCGCGCATTGCCGAGACCATGGCGGCCGTCACCAAGCGAGGCGCCGGACGGCCCGGGATGGCGGCGGTGGTGATCACGGCGTCGGCGGCGGTGACTGGCTCGTACAGTCCTTCGAGCAGCCGCTTCTCGGCCTCGTCGGCCAGTTCCTGGGCGTACCCGCCTGAAGCTTCGGCATCTTGCGGCTCGATCTCGACCGAAACGAAGGTGGCCCCCAGCGACTCGACCTGCTCGGCGGCGGCGGCCCGCACGTCGAAACCCGACACAACCGCCCCCAGGCGGCGTGCGGTGGCGATCGCCTGGAGACCGGCGACGCCGGCTCCGAGGACGAGCACGTTGGCCGGGCGAATCGTTCCGGCGGCGGTGGTGAGCATCGGAAAGATCCGATCACAGAGGGCGGCGGCTTCCAAGGCCGCCTGGTAGCCGGCGAGGGATGACTGCGACGAGAGCACGTCGACGGTCTGGGCGCGGGTCGTGCGCGGCACCAGTTCGAAGGCGATGAGTGTGCTGCCGGTGGCGACGAGTGAGGCGAGCCCCTCGTGGCTTCCCAACGGGTCGAGGGGGTCGAGCAAGCCGAGGACGGCAGTCGCCCCTCCGACGCGGGCCGGGTCGGGTCTCTCCACGCACACGAGGAGGTCTGCTCCGGAGCCGTCTCCCAGGGTGGCACCGGCTTCCGTGTAGTCGCTGTCGGCGAAACCCGAGCGTGCGCCGACGCCCGGATCGATCGAGACTCGATGACCCTTCCCTACGAGCTGACGGACGCCGTCAGGGGTGAGGGCTACCCGCCGCTCCCACTCCGTCGTGGCGGCGAGGGCGTGTATCTCCATACCTCCATGGTTGCAGAATCGAGACCCGCCTCCGTACGTCCGGAACAAACTCGGGTTATGTGGCAGACTCTGGGGCGATGACCTCACGAGCCGACGCCTCGACTCTTCGGGTGGTTTGGACGAGAGGCCGGGGTTGTCGCGAACTCGCTGAGCTCCTGGCCGGCAGCGACGCCTTGCGCGTCCAGGGCGATCCCATCAGCGTGTGCGTGGCCGAGCGCGCCGACATCCTCGTCTCTCGTCGTCTGCAGACGTCTTTCGACCTGATCGACCTGGCGGTGCCGGTCGACGTCGACACCGAAGCAGTCGGCCACGTCGTGGCGGCGGTGGCCGGAGGCCCCCACTCGATGCTGGCGGCGAAGGTCGCCCGCCGGCTGGGGGAGGCTCTCGGCGTGTCGTCGTCGATGGTGGCCGCCTATCCGGAGGACGGCGACCCCGCTCAGGCGCGAGAGGTCGTCGACAGGATCTCACCGGAAGTCCCCGGCATCGAGTATCGGATGCTCGCCGTCTCGACGATGGCCGACCTGGTGGCCGATCTGCCCGAGCGGAGCCTTCTCGTGTTCGGCGCTCCGGGCGGTTCGTGGTTCCATCGCCGGCTGTTCGGTCCGGGCGCCCGGCTGCGGTCCCAGGCAGACGTCGGGGCCGTGGTGGTCAAGTCGGCCCCGCGGCGGGTGTTCCAGGTGATGGGCGAGCCGGCGTTCGTGGCCCCGATGATGCAGGCCGGTGACACGCTCAAGCTCCGCGACGAGCAGGTCCTCGCCGTGGCCGACGCGGGGCGATTGGTGGGCATCGTCCGGCGGCCGCGCCTTTTGGAAGTGGACCCGTCGACACCGGTGGGCCAACTGATGGATGAGCCCGTCGCCGTCGAGCAGACCGACTCACTCGAAGCGGCCATGGCCCTCCGCCCCTTGTTCGGCACCGATCCCATCCCGGTGGTGGACTCCGACCAGCGCCTGGTCGGAGGCCTCGACCTGGCGGACCTCTGACGCGACGGAGACGTGGTGGCCGACAGCATGATCCGCCTCGAAGAGGTGACGAAGACATTCCCCGGGGCGGACAGGCCGGCGGTGAACGAGCTTTCGCTCGATGTCGGGAGGGGGGAGTTCGTCGCCCTCGTCGGCCCGTCAGGGTGCGGCAAGACCACCACGCTCAAGATGATCAACCGGATCATCGAACCGACGTCGGGGACGATCTGGGTCGACGGCCAGCGGGCGACCGACGTGCCGGCGTTCGAGCTGCGCCGGTCGATCGGCTATGTGATCCAACAGATCGGCCTCTTCCCCCACCGGACGATCGCCCAGAACATCGGCACGGTCCCCGAGCTCCTCGGCTGGGAGCCTGAGCGGATCCGCCGGCGGGTAGCGGAGCTGGTCGAGCTGGTCGGGCTCCATCCCGAGATGCTGGACCGCTACCCGTCGGAGCTGTCGGGTGGCCAGCAGCAGCGGGTCGGCGTTGCCCGGGCGCTGGCCGCCGACCCTCCCGTCCTGCTCATGGACGAGCCGTTCGGGGCGGTCGACCCCATCGTGCGGGGCCGCCTGCAGGACGAGTTCCTCGCTCTCCAGAGGGAGCTGAAGAAGACGGTGGTGTTCGTCACCCACGACATCGATGAGGCGATCAAGATGGGGGATCGGGTGGCCATCCTCAACGTCGGCGGCTTGCTCGAGCAGTACGACACGCCAGATCGCATCCTCGCCGAGCCGGCCAACGACTTCGTCGCCGGGTTCCTCGGTGCGGACCGCGGCATCAAGCGCCTTTCTCTGATTCCGCTGCGTTCGATCGAATTGCCGGCCGGAGCGGTGGCCGACATCAGTGACACGCCCGAATCTGCCCGGGCGGCGATGAACGCCCAGGGCTGGGATTGGGTCACCGTGCTCGACGGCGACCGTCTGCTCGGCTGGGTCTGGGCCTCCGAACTGGAAGGCCTGCACGAAGTGGGAGAGGCCACACCCCGGCCATTTCGGGTGACGGTGGATGCCGGGGCGACCTTGCGGGAGGCGCTCGACGCCATCGTCGCCACCCGCAACAACGTCGGGGTCGTGGTGGACGGGGACACCTATTGCGGGATACTCACCCTCGATCTGCTCACCGTGGAGTTGACCCGGTGAGCGTCTTCGCCCAGACGAGGCCGTTCATCGACTGGCAATGGATCGTCGAGCACGTCGACGACATGTGGGAGCGGACGATCGAACACGTCGTGCTCACCGGGTTGGCGGTGTCGATCGGTCTCGTCATCTCCGTCGCCCTGTCGCTCGTCGCGCTCCGCTTTCGACGGACCTATGCCCCGATCAGCGGGACCGCCGGTGTCCTGTACACGATTCCCAGCATCGGCCTGTTCGCCTTTCTCGTCCCGTTCACCGGGCTGAGCCTCCTCACCGCCGAGATCGGCCTCGTCTCGTACACGCTTCTGATCCTGATCCGCAACATCGTCGCCGGTATCAACGGGGTGCCCGAGTCCGTGGTGGAGGCGGCGCGGGCGATGGGATACACGGACAGGCGGCTGTTCTGGGAGATCCAACTGCCGCTGGCCGTGCCCGTCGTGATGGCGGGAGTCCGCCTCGCCGCGGTCACGGTCGTGGGCCTGGTCACCGTCACCAGCCTCATCGGCCAGGGCGGCTACGGCGTTTTCATCCTCCGTGGGCTCTCTCGAACCTTCGCCACCGAAATACTCGTCGGGATCGTTCTCTCGATCGCCCTCGCCCTGCTCATCGACTCCGCCCTCCTGGGGCTACAGCGGTGGGTGGCGCCGTGGATGAGGCGCCGACCGAGGACCGCATGATCGAGTTCCTGGGCGACGTCGCCGAGTTTCTCTCCTCGCCGGACACCTGGTGGGGGCCGCGCGGCCTCTTGGTGCGGACCCGCGATCACGTGCTCCTCTCGGCGTTCGCCGTTGCGGTGGCGGCTGCGATCTCCCTGCCCCCAGCCCTGTGGCTCGGGCACCGGCGGCGGGGCGGCGCCACCGTGAGCGCCATCGTCAACATCGGGAGGGCGGTGCCGTCGTTCGGGATCGTCGCCCTGATGCTTCCGATCAGCCTCGCCCTCGGGTTGGGTCTCGGGTTCTGGCCCACCTTCGTGGCACTGGTGGCGCTCGCCATGCCTCCGATCTTCACCAACAGCTACACCGCGGTGGCCGAAGTCGACCCCGCCATCCGCGAAGCGGCGCTGGGGATGGGAATGACCGGCACCCAACTCCTCGTGCAGACCGAACTCCCTCTAGCGATGCCGGTCATCTGGACGGCGCTGCGGGTGTCGGCGGTGCAGGTGGTGGCCACTGCCACTCTGGGGGCGGTCGTGGGGTGGGGCGGCCTCGGCCGCTACGTGATCGACGGCTTCGCCCAGGG
This sequence comes from Acidimicrobiia bacterium, assembly GCA_036380875.1. Lineage (GTDB taxonomy): Bacteria > Actinomycetota > Acidimicrobiia > Spongiisociales > ZC4RG35 > ZC4RG17. The sequence continues at coordinate 95,363 of DASVDX010000086.1, read as the reverse complement.
AAACGACACATTCGTCTTCGTGGGTGGCGCTGCGGTCGCCCTGCTCGCCGTCCTCACCGACCAGGCGTTCTCTTGGGCCGAGAGGCTGGTGCTCCCGGCGGGAACCAGTCATCGGGACCGGGGCGAGCTACAGGACAAGACCATCGCGGTCTGAATCGGTTTAGCCGTCGTACGCACAGCCCGCTACCTTGCCCATCCGGTGGCTATCCGAGGGGGAAGCCACCCCCACGACAAACGGAAGGGAGATACCCATGCGGCCAAGGTTCCGCAAGGGCGTCATCGGGGCGACTCTGGTGGCAGCACTCACACTGGCTGCCTGCGGGTCGGGTGGTGACGCACAAGAGGGTCCGCCGATTTCGATCGGGGCCCAGAACTTCGGCGAGAGCGCCATCCTGGCGGAGATCTACGCCCAGGCGCTCGAAGCGAACGGCTACGAGGTCTCGGTCCAACCGCTGGGCGGGTTCCGGGACATCGTGCTCGGATCGTTCGAGAGCGGCGACATCAACTTCACACCTGAGTACGCCGCCTCGATGCTCGAATACCTGAACGAACAGGCCGGCGAGGCGACCGGCGATGCCGCCGAGACGACGGAGATCCTCCAGGGTCACCTCGACGACCTGGGGCTGGTGGCTTACACGCCGTCCCCGGCGGTGGACACGAACGCCTTCGTCGTGACACCGGAGACAGCCGACACCCACGGGCTCCAGGCGATCTCCGACCTCGCCGGCAAGGAAGGAGAGCTCACGTTGGGCGGTCCCCCCGACTGTGAGACCAACCCCTTCTGCATCCCCGGATTGCAGCGCGTGTACGGGATCGACTTCTCCGGTTCGTTCGCGCCCCTCGACGCCGGATCCGTCACGGTCCAGGCGCTCGAAAGCGGAGAGATCGACGTCGCCATCCTCTTCTCGACCAGCGGCATCATCGCCGATCGGGGTTGGATCCTCCTTCAAGACGACCAAAGTATGCTCGCCGCCGACAATGTCGTTCCCGTCGTCACCAGCGAGCTGGACGAGGCCTATGGCGAGGACTTCCGCAGCTTGGTCGACGAGATCAGTGCGGCGATCACCACGGAGGGGCTCACCGAACTGAACCGCCAGTTCGACATCGAGACCCGTGACGCCGAGGACATCGCCGCCGACTGGCTGGCCGAGAACGGATTCGTGGAGGGCTGAGCGAAGGAACGTGATCAAGGGCTATTACCGCCATCCCACGATCCATGGGGACAGGGTCGTCTTCGTCTCCGAGGACGATCTGTGGGAAGTCTCAACGGACGGGGGACGGGCCCGACGGCTGACAGCCAACCCCGGCCCGTCCTCCTTCCCGTCGTATTCGCCCGACGGGAGACGGATCGCCTACACGGGAAGGGACGAGGGGGTCAACGAAGTCCACGTCATGGATGCCGACGGAGGACATCCGCGTCGGCTCACTTTCCACGGCGGCCTCAGCCAGGTGGTGGGATGGAACGGCGAGGAGGTGGTGTACGCCTCGAATGCCGAGTGGCCCTTCGTCGTCGACTCCCGGTTGTGGGTGGTGCCGGCCGGCGGGGGCGCCCCCCGGCTCCTGCCCTGGGGATCGGCACGCTCGATCGCCTTCCAACCCGGCGGCCCCGGCAAGGTGCTCGGACGTCACACCGCCGACCCGGCTCGTTGGAAGCGATACCGGGGCGGCCGGGTCGGCACCCTGTGGATCGACCGGGACGGTGATGGCGAGTTCGAGCCCCTGGTGCGACTCGACGGCAACCTCACCTCGCCGATGTGGATCGGGTCCAGGATCTACTTCATCTCCGATCACGAGGGCCACGGCAACATCTACTCGGTGACGCCGACCGGGCGCGGCTTACGGCGTCACACCCACCACGAGGACTTCTACGCCCGTCACGCGTCCACCGACGGGCAACGCATCGTCTACCACTGCGGCGCCGACATCTGGCTTCTCGACCCGAAATCCGACGACGGGCCCCGTCGCCTCGACATCGAATTGCCCTCGGCCCGTCCTCACCGCAACCGGCGCTTCATAACCCCAGGTCGGTTCCTCGAGACCGTGTCCATCCACCCGGCCGGTCATTCGCTGGCGGCAACCGTCAGAGGCGGGTCGTTCACGATGGGACTGTGGGAGGGACCGGTTCGCCGCCACGGATCGGTCTCGGACGTACGGCGCCGCCTCACCACCTGGACGGCCGACGGGAACTCCGTCGTAGCCGTGACCGACGAGACCGGCGAGGACGCCATCGTCGTGGAGGCCGTCGATGGCTCGGACCGGAAGCTGATCGAAGGCGATCTCGGGCGAATCCGCAGCATCGATGTCGCCCCCGCCGGCGCCAAGCGTGTGGCGGTCACCAACCACCGTCACCAACTGCTGATCGTCGCCCTCGACACGGGCCGGATCACCGAGATCCATCGCAATCCGCACTCGTGGATCGCCGGCACGGCGTGGTCTCTCGATGGGCGCTGGCTGGCATTTTCGGCCGCCACTTCGCGCACCAGTCACAGCATCTTCGTGTTCGACACCTCCCGGCGGGGCGAGCCGGTTCGGGTCACCGCTCCCGGCTTCGACGACCGCTGGCCGAGCTTCGACCCGGGGGGGCGGTATCTGTACTTCACTTCGGCCCGGGTATTCGACCCCGTCTACGACACCCACTTCCACGACTACGGGTTTCCCACCGGGACCAGGCCGCATCTGATCCCATTGCGGGCGGACATCCCGTCGCCGTTCGATCCCGCCCAGCGCCCGGTCCGCGCCCCGGGCTCGCCGCCCCCGACCCAACCGAAGGACAACGGCCAGAAGAAGAACGGCGAAGACGGGGGAGAAAGCGAAGGGGCGAAGGCGGAACCGGTGGAGATCGACCTCGAAGGCATCGAAGACCGGGTGGTCGCCTTCCCGATGCCGCCAGGGCGCTATGGGCCGGTGCTCGGCGCCAAGAACCGGGCCTTTGTGCTGTCGTTCCCGGTCCGAGGGGCTTTGGCGGAAAACGACACCCCGACAGGCCGCCTCGAGGCTTGGGACTTCCACACCGAGAAGATCGAACAGATCACCGACGGGGTGTCGTCGATCGGAGTCAACCCCGATGGGTCCGTCCTCGTGATACGGGCCGGCCGCAAGGTGCGGGTCGTCCCGTCGAGCTGGAAGGACGACAAATCCGGCAACTCCGAAGCCAACCGCCACACCGGCTGGGTCGACATCGGCCGGATTCGGGCGGAGGTCGACCCCGGACGGGAGTGGCGCCAGATGTACTCGGAAGCATGGCGCCTGCAGAGGGACCACTTCTGGTACGAGGACATGTCCGGGGTGGACTGGCGGGAAGTGCACGACCGCTACCTGCCGCTCGTCGACCGGGTGGGGTGCCGCTCGGAATTCAGCGACCTGTTGTGGGAGATGCAGGGCGAGCTCGGCACTTCCCACGCCTACGAGCTGGGCGGCGATTATCGCCCGGTGCCCACCTACCCCCAGGGCCTCCTCGGCGCCGACCTCGAACCGACGCGGTCGGGGTGGCGAATCGAGCGCATCCCCCGGGGCGATCCCTGGGACCCGAAGGCGACGTCTCCGCTGGCGGCTCCGGGAGTCGATGCCCGGGAAGGGGACCGGCTCATCGCCATCGACGGGGTGGAGGTCGATCCCGACACCGATCCGCGGTCGCTGCTGGTCGACCGCGGCAGGCGCCCCGTGCAGCTCACCCTGAAGAGGGGGCGGCGCCGGCCCCACACCGTGACGATCACGCCGCTCACCGACGAGAGCCCGCTCCGCTATCGGGAGTGGGTCGAGGCAAACCGGGCGACGGTGGCAGAGGCAACCGACGGGCGAGCCGGCTACATCCACATTCCCGACATGGGCCCGGCCGGGTTCGCCGAGTTCCATCGCTACCTGCTCTCCGAGGTCGACAAGGACGGCCTGGTCATCGACGTGCGCTACAACCGGGGCGGGAACGTCAGCCAGCTCCTGCTCCAGAAACTGATGCGCCGCCGCCTCGGCTGGGAGGTGACCCGATGGCGGGTTCCGGTCCCGTTCCCGTACGACGCCCCCGCCGGGCCGATGGTGTGCATCACCAACGAACTGGCCGGATCGGATGGCGACATCTTCAGCCACACCTTCAAATTGGCGGGTCTGGGGCCCCTCATCGGCACCCGCACCTGGGGCGGCGTCGTGGGGATCTGGCCTCAGCAGTCGCTGGTGGACGGCACCGTGACCACCCAGCCTGAATTCGCCCACTGGTTCCAGGACGTCGGGTTCTCGGTGGAGAACTACGGCACTGACCCCGACATCGAGGTCCACATCGCTCCTCAGGACTACGCGGCCGGACGGGATCCGCAGCTGCAGCGGGCGATCGAAGAGTTGCTCGAGCTGATGGCCCGTCACGAGCCACAGATGCCCGACCTCGAGTCGCTCGTCTCGTTGGCCCCGCCGGGCCTGCAATCACCGGAGTCCTGAGGTCGACCGAGGTTCTTCCACAGCCGATGATCCGCCCGAGTGGCACAATCAGCCGATGGAATTCACGGAATGGCGCCCCCATCCATGGCACGGGCTGGAAACGGGCCCCGAGCCGCCCGTCGTGGTGACGGCCTACATCGAGTTGACGCCGTTCGACGTGGTCAAGTACGAAGTCGACAAGCCGACTGGCTACCTCAAGGTCGACCGCCCGCAGCAGACTTCGTCTTCCCCTCCCACCCTCTACGGGTTCATTCCCCGCACCTACGCCGGCGACCGCGTGGCGGAATTGTGCCCGGGCGCCGTGGCCGGTGATGGCGACCCGATGGACGTGTGCGTCATCTCCGAGCGGCCCATCGAGCGGGCCGACATCCTCCTCACCGCCCGCGTGGTCGGCGGCCTGCAGATGATCGACACCGGCGAGGCCGACGACAAGATCGTCGCCGTCCTGAAGGACGACCCGGTGTGGGGAGACGTCGAGGACATCTCCGAGTTGCCGGCTGCCCTGATCGACCGCCTCCACCACTACTTCGAGACCTACAAGCTCTTTCCCGGCTCGAAGGCCCACGTCACGATCCAGGATCGCTACGGGCGTGAGCACGCCTGGGCGGTCATCGAAGCCTCGATGGAGGACTACCGGGCCGAGTTCGGCACGTCGTAACGCGTCAGCCCTTTGGCGCGCTCACCCGGGCGGCGATCGTTTCTCCTATCTCCCTGGTCGACATCCCCATGTCGGGGCCGCCCATCGTCTTCAACTCGGGCAACACCGACACCGCGGCTTCCTCCAGAGCGGCCGCCGCTTGCTTCTCGCCGAGGTGGTCGAGGCACATGGCCACGGACAGCACCGCCGCCACCGGGTTCGCCCAGCCGTTCCCGGCGATGTCGGGGGCAGAGCCGTGGACCGGTTCGAACATCGACGGATACCGCCGCTCCGGGTCGATGTTCCCCGACGCAGCGAGGCCGAGGCCGCCCTGCACGGCCGCCCCGAGATCGGTGATGATGTCGCCGAAGAGGTTGTCGGTGACGATCACGTCGAACCGTCCCGGGTCGTTGACCAGGTAGAGACACGCGGCGTCGACGTGGACGTAGTCGACCTCGATATCCGGATAGTCGGCAGCGACTTCGTCCACCGTGCGCTGCCAGAGGTCGCCGGCGAACGTGAGCACGTTGGTCTTGTGGCAGAGGGTCAGGTGGCCCCGACGGGACTTCGCCTTCTCGAATGCGTAGCGGACCGCTCGCTCGACACCCATCCGGGTGTTCAAGGATTCCTGCGTCGCGATCTCGTGGGCGGTTCCCTTCCGCAGGAATCCGCCGGCCCCGGCATAGAGGCCCTCCGTGTTCTCCCGGATGACCACCAGATCGCAGCGGTCGGGGGTGAGGCCGGCGATGGGCGTGTGCACGCCTTCGTAGAGCTTGACGGGGCGCAGGTTCACGTACTGGTCGAAGTCGAAGCGGAGTTTGAGGAGCAGGCCGCGCTCAAGCACGCCGGGTGGCACGCCGGGCATGCCCACCGCACCGAGGAGGATGGCATCGAAGGCGGCGAGTTCTTCCTGTACGGACTCGGGCAGCACTTCGCCGGTGCGGAGGTACCGCTCGCCGCCGAGGTCGTAGTGCTCGGTCGAGACAGTGAATCCATGAGCGTCGGCGGTTGCCTGGAGAGCCGCCAACGCCGCTGACATGACCTCGGGCCCCACCCCGTCTCCGGGAATCACCGCCAGCCGATGCTCACTCATTCGATCGTCCTTTCACGTCGGGAAATCAGTTCCACCTGGTGCACCCGCCGCCCTTCCATCGACCTGACCCGGAGGCTCCAGCCGTCCGTGTCGACCACATCTCCGGGAGCGGGAATGCGGCCCAAGTGTTCCATGATCAAACCGCTGATCGTGTCGTAGTCGCCGTCGGGCACGTCGACCGTGCAAGCCCGGCGCACCTCGGACGGTCGGAGCGCTCCATCGAGGAGCCAGCGGTTCTCGGCGAGACGGCGCACACCCACCGGCTCCAGGTCGTGTTCGTCGCGGATTTCGCCGACGATCTCCTCGACGATGTCTTCCATCGTCACGATCCCGGCCGTGCCGCCGTGCTCGTCGACGACGGCGGCGAGGTGGTTGCGCTCGCGGCGCATCTCCTCCAGCAGCCTTCCCACCCGGGCGCTCTCCGGCACCACGAGGAGCGGACGGATCATCGAGGCGGGAATCGGGCTCGAGAGCGGCAGGTCCTCCACCTCGAGCAAGTCCTTGACGTGCACGAAACCCACCAGGTCGTCGAGGTCCTTCCGGTAGAGCGGGATCCGGGAGTGCCCCTCGTCGATGAAGACCTTCTGCAATTCCTCCAGGGTCACGGTGACCGGCAGCGCCACGACATCGGGGCGAGGCACCATCACCTGGGTCGCCTCCAACGTCATCAAGTCGAGGGCGCCGGTGAGGAGCCGGTGGGCGAAGTCCTCGACCACGCCTTCCCGGCGCCCGGCGTCGATCATCGAAGAGAGGTCTTCGGCCGTGTGGACATCCCCGATCTCGTTTGGATCCACCCGGAAGGCGCGGAGCATGAGGTTCGCCAACTCGTTGAGTACCCAGATGACCGGTCGCACCAGGTTGGCGAACAGCCGGAACGGGATCGCCATCAGGAGCGCCGACCGTTCAGGGTCGGAGATGGCGATGTTCTTCGGGGCCATCTCCCCGATGACCATGTGCAGGTAGACGACCAGCGACATCGAGACGATGAACGAGATGGTGTGCAGCACCTCGGACGGGATGTCGCCGAACACCTCCAGCCCGGCTTCGATCACCGTGGCCACCGCCGGCTCGGCGATGGCGGCCAACACGAGGGAGGCAATGGTGATGCCCAACTGGGCGCCGGCGAGGGTGAACGACAGCTCGTCGATGGCCTTCACTGCCGCCCGCGCCGATCGGGAGGATCGGGACGCGAGCTGGGGGCGGCTGGCAGCCGTGAAGGCGAACTCGGCGGCGACGAAGAAGCCGTTCGCCAAGAGCAGCAAGACGCTCGCTATCGCCGCTCCCCAGGTCACGCTTCGGCGTCCCCCGTTTCGACGATCCGCAGACGGGTTGCTACTCGGCCGCGGACACCGAGCACTTCGATGCGGAAGCTGCCCTCCTGGAGGACGTCGCCCACTCGGGGGAAGCGGTCGAGCCGGGCGGTGACGAAGCCGCTCAACGTCTCGTAGGCGCCTTCCGGCCACTGGAACCCGGTCAGCTCTTCCACCTCGTGGCGGTGGAGGGAGCCGGGGACCACGCCCGGTCCCACCTGGGACGTCACCGTGAAGTCGTGCTCGTCTTCGATCTCACCGAGGATCTCCTCCACGATGTCCTCCACCGTGACGATCCCGGCGGTGCCTCCGTACTCGTCGACGACCACGGCGATGCTGCGACGGGATCGCTGCAGGGCGAGGAGGAGGCTGGCGAGTCGCATCGTCTCGGGCACGAACTCGACGGGCGACGTGATCGCCGCCACCGTCACGGTGTCGTGCTCGTCGCGGGGGATCTTGAAGGTGTCCTTGACGTGGGCGATGCCCGTGACCTGGTCGAGGTCTCCTTCGTAGACGGGAAAGCGGCTGTGCCCGGTACGCCGGGCCAGATCCCGCAGCTCGGCGATGGTCGCATTGCGGGGCACGCCGTTGACGGAAACGCGCGGGATCATGACGTCGGCGGCGTGGCGCTCCACGAAGGCGATGGCTCGCGTCAGGAGTGTCGTCTCCGCCGGGTCGAGCTCTCCCTCCGCCGAAGAAGCCCGGACGATCATCTCCAGTTCCTGGAGGGAACGGAGCCCGGCGAGCTCGTCGCGGGGCTCGATCCCCAGCCTCCTCACCGCCCAGTTCGCCGACCGGTTGAAGAACTGGATGACCGGCCGGAGCAGCGCGTTGAGGGCCGACATCGGCAGCCCGACCCTCACGGCGACGGGGTAGGCGCGGGCGATGGCGTAGTTCTTCGGGAACAGCTCGCCCACGATCATCTGGAACACCGTCGCCAAGGCCAGGGCGATGCCGATGGAGACACCGGGTGAGTCCAAGCCGACGGATGCCAACGCAGGTGAGATCATCCGCGCCACGGTCGGCTCGGCGACGGCGCCCAGGATCAGGGACGTGACGGTGATACCCAGCTGGGCGCCGGACAACTCGAACGACAGGTCGTGGAGTCGTCCCTGGAGCCTGGCCGCCCGGGCGTCGCCGGACAGGGCCAGGGATTCGACCCGGCTGCGGTTGACGGCGACGTAGGCGAACTCCTGGGCGACGTAGAGACCGCAGACGGCGACCAGGACCAGGACGATCAGCAGGCCTAGCCAGGGGTCGATTCAGCTACCTCCGTCCAACGTGCTGGCAGGTTACCCAGTGGTGGAGGTGTGCACCCGCACAGCCTTGTTGAGGGCTTCCACGAAGGCGTAGGCCGAGCCCTCGACGACGTCCGTGTCGACCGCTCGCCCGGCGTAGGTCTGGTCGCCGACCCTGATCACCACGTTCACTTCCGCCATGGCGTCGGCGCCTGACGTCACCGGCACCACCCGGTAGTCGACGAGGCGGGCCTCTTCGATGTCGAAGGCTTGCTTCACCGCCGCAAACGAAGCGTGGACCATGCCGTCGCCCTTGCCTTCGAAGGTGCGCTCGGCGCCGCTCACCCGGACGGTGACCTTGGCGGTGGGGGTGACGTCGTTGCCGCCGCTGACGTGGAGACTCACCAGTTCGACCAGGTTGTCACTCGGCGACTGGGTCTCGTCTTCGACGATGGCCCGCAGCTCCGCCTCGCCGATCTCGACTTTGCGGTCGGCGATGGCCTTGAAACGCTCGAAAGCCCGGTTGAAGTCGGCGTCCTCGAGTTCGATCCCCATGCGCGTCAGGGCGTCGGCGAATCCCGCTCTGCCCGAGTGCTTGCCGAGCACGATCTGGCCGCCCTGCTGTCCGACCGAGGCAGCGTCCATGATCTCGTAGGTTTCGCGGGCGCGGAGCACGCCGTGCTGGTGGATGCCGGATTCGTGGGCGAAGGCATTGCGGCCGACGATCGCCTTGTTGTACTGGACGGGGTATCCGGTGAGGCGGGAGACGAGCCGCGACGTCTCGTAGATCTGGGTGGTGTCGGCGCCGATCTCCACCCCGAAGACGTCCTGGCGGGTCTTGATCGCCATGATGATCTCTTCGATGGAGGTGTTGCCGGCGCGCTCGCCGATGCCGTTGACAGCTCCTTCGATCTGGCGGGCGCCCGCCGAGATCGCCGACAGCGAGTTGGCCACCGCCAGACCGAGGTCGTCGTGGCAGTGCACGGACACGATCACGTCGTCCCGGTCGCCCTTCACTTCCTCGTACACGCGCCGCAACAGGTCGGTGAACTCCGCCGGCGTGGCGTAGCCGACCGTGTCGGGGATGTTGATCGTGGTCGCCCCGGCCTCGACGGCCTGCCGGCAGACCTCGATCATGAAGTCCGGGTCGGAGCGGGTGGCGTCCTGGGGAGAGAACTCCACGTCGTCGGTGTACTTGCGGGCCCGCTTGACACCCTCCACCGATGCCTTGAGCACCTCCTCCGGCGTCATCCGCAGCATCTTCTCCATGTGGATCGGCGACGTCGACATGAAGACGTGGATCCGGAAACGTTCTGCCGCCTTCAGGGCGTCGTAGGCCTTGTCGATGTCGTCGGGGTGGGCTCGGGCGAGGCTGGCGATCACCGGCCCGTGGACGTCGGCGGCGATGCGCGAGACGGCTTCGAAGTCGCCGGGGGAGGAGGCGGCGAAGCCCGCCTCCAGCACGTCTACTCGCAGCCGCGCCAGCTGATGGGCGATGGCTACCTTCTCGTCCGGGGTCAGGGCGATGCCGGGCGCCTGCTCCCCGTCGCGCAGGGTCGTGTCGAAGATGATCAGACGATCGCTCATGACTTTGCTCCAGTTCTAGGTGATAGGTGGTGATGGTCGGTCGGGCTGTGGAGGCCGGGTCGTCCTCGTCAGACGCCCGGCCACAGAAGCGCGAGGAGCCCTCCGCACGAAGTGCCGGATCCGCTACCCACAACCTTCCACCTAGCCAGAGTCATGTGCGCGTCTTCGGTCCGGGCCTCAGGGAGCCTGCTTGGCCTCGATGAACGGCATCAGGCCGCGGAGCTGGGCGCCGACCTGTTCGATCTGATGCGACCGGTTTGCCTGGCGCTGCTCGAGGAGATGAGGAGCGCCTTCCCGAGCCTGGGCCATCCACTCGTTGGCGAACGCCCCGGACTGGATCTCCTCCAGGACCTTCTTCATCTCCTTGCGGGTCTCCTCGGTGATGATCCGGCGGCCCCTCGTGTAGTCGCCGTACTCGGCCGTGTTGGAGATCGAATACCGCATGTACGACAGGCCGCCCTCATAGAGGAGATCGACGATCAGCTTGAGCTCGTGGAGCGTCTCGAAGTAGGCGGACTCAGGCTGGTAGCCGGCCTCCACCAGTGTCTCGAAGCTCGCCTTGATCAGCTCTGCCAGGCCGCCGCAGAGGATGACCTGCTCGCCGAACAGGTCGGTTTCGGTTTCCTCCTTGAACGTCGTCTCCAGCACACCACCGCGCGTCCCGCCGATGCCGTAGGCGTAGGACAGGCCCAACTCCTTCGCCGAGCCGGTGGCGTCCTGGTGGATGGCGATCAAGCACGGCACGCCCGATCCCTCCGTGAACGTGCGGCGCACCAGATGGCCGGGGCCCTTCGGCGCCACCATGAGCACGTCCACGTCCTCCGGTGGGGTGATCGCCCCGTAGTGGATGTTGAAGCCGTGGGCGAACATCAGGGCGTCGTTCTCGTCGAGGTTGGGGGCGACGTGCTCCTCGTAGAGCTGAGCCATCACCTCGTCGGGCACCAGCAGCATGACGACGTTGGCCCACCGGGCGGCCTCGGCGACGGACTTCACCGTGAGGCCGTCCTGGGTCGCCTGATCCCACGAGGAAGAGCCCTCGCGCAACCCGACCACGACGTCGGCTCCCGAGTCCTTCAGGTTGAGGGCGTGAGCGTGACCCTGGCTGCCGTAGCCGATGATCGCCACACGCCGTTCCTTGATCAGAGCTGGGTCGGCGTCCTTCTCGTAGTAGATCGTTGCCACTGGTTCCTCTTTCCCTGTCTTCAGTTGACGGCTCGGAGCGTCGCTGCGCCCCGACCCTTCGTCTCCCGGGCGATGGCCACCCAACCGGACTTCGCCAGGTCGACGACTCCGTACGGCCTGACCAGGTCGAGGAAGTCGTTGATCTTCTCCGGCTTGCCCACGACCTGGAAGGCGATCGAGTTGGGCCCCACATCGACGGCTGTGGCGTCGAAGATGGAGGCCAGGGACAGTAGCTCCTGACGCCGGGCAGGTTGCGCGTTGACCCTCACCAAGAGGATCTCCCGCTCGATCGACTGGCTCTTCTCGAGCTCGGAGATCTTCACGACGTTGACGAGCTTGTGCAGCTGCTTCTTGACCTGCTCCAGCTCGGGGGCGTCGACCACGATGGTCATGCGCGACAGTCCCGGCTCGTGGCTCGGCCCGACCGTCAGCGAGTGGATGTTGAACCCGCGGCGGGCGAGGAGCGAGCTGACCCGGGCCAGGACTCCCGGCTTGTTCTCGACCAGGACCGAAAGCGTGTGCTTCATCGCTCCAGCTTCACTTTCTCGTCCCGGCTGATGAACACCTCGTCGCAGGAGCCGCCCGCCGGCACCATCGGGAACACCATCTCTTCGCGGTCGACGACGACCTCCACGACCACCGGCTTGTCGTTGGTCGACAAGGCCTTCTCCAGGGTCGGCGACACCTCGTCCGGGGTGGTGGCCCTGAAGCCATGGCATCCCATCGCCTCGGCGAGCTTGACGTAGTCGACGCCGTCGCCGAGTTGCGAGGCAGAGAAGCGGTCTTCGTAGAAGAGCCGCTGCCATTGGGTCACCATGCCGTGGGCACCGTTGTTGAAGACCACCACCTTGACAGGCAGACCCTCGACGGCGGCCGTGATCAGCTCCTGGGACGTCATCTGGAAGCAGCCGTCGCCGTCGACGGCGAGGACGAGCTCGTCGGGTTTTCCCGCCTTGGCGCCGACGGCGGCGGGCACCCCGAAGCCCATCGTCCCCAGGCCACCCGAGTTGATCCAGCGGCGCGGGTTGTCGAACTTCCAGTACTGGCTGGCCCACATCTGGTGCTGGCCCACGCCCGAGACGAGGATGGCGTCGCCGCCGGTGAGACGGTGCAGTTCCTCGATCACGTACTGCGGCTTCACCGGGCCGTCGGGATCCTGTGTGTAGCGAAGGGGATGCTCCCGCTGCCAACGGCGCAGCATCTCCATCCACGGTTCGCGGTCGGGCACTTCGCGGTCGCCCCAGGCCTCGATCAGTTGCTCGACGACGCGGCGGGCGTCACCCACGATCGGCACGTCGGCGTAACGGACCTTTCCGATCTCCGCCGGATCGACGTCGATGTGGATCACCTTCGCCTCGGGGGCGAACGTGTTCGGGTCTCCGGTGACGCGGTCGTCGAAACGCACCCCGATGGCGATGATCAGGTCGGCCCGTTGCAGGGCCGAGATGGCGGCGTAGGTGCCGTGCATCCCTGGCATCCCCAGCGCCAGCGGGTGCTCGTCCGGGAAGGCGCCCCGTCCCATCAGGGTGGTGGTGACGGGCACCGCCGTGCGCTCGGCCAAGGTGCGCAGCGGACCGGCGGCGTTGGCCTTGATGATGCCGCCGCCGACGTAGAGGATCGGGCGCCGGGCGGCGGCGATCAGCTCGGCCGCCTCGCGGATGCGGGGGATGTGGCCGTCGACCGTCGGCTTGTAGCCGGGCAGGTTGATCCCGTCGGGCTCCGTCCATCCCGTGGGGGCGTTGAGGATGTCCTTCGGGAAGTCGATCAGCACCGGCCCGGGCCGCCCGGTGGCGGCGATGTGGAACGCCTCGTGGACGATCTGGGGGATCTCATCGGGATCGGTGACGAAGTAGTTGTGTTTGGTAGCCGGCATCGTGATGCCGGTCGTGTACGCCTCTTGGAAGGCGTCGTTTCCCACCGCGCTCGTCGGAACTTGACCGGTGATCGCCACCACTGGGACCGAATCGACGAGGGCGTCGGCCAGTGGGGTCACGAGGTTGGTCGCGCCGGGTCCCGATGTGGCGATGCACACGCCCACGCGCCCGGTCGCCCAGGCGTAGCCTTCGGCCATGTGCCCGGCCCCCTGCTCGTGGCGGGCGAGGATGTGGCGAATCGGCCCGCCGTAGAGCGAGTCGTAGAAGGGGAGGATGGCACCGCCGGGTACACCGAACGCCACGTCCACGCCTTCGTAGGCCAGGGATTGCAGGAGGATGTGGGCGCCGGTTGTGCTGCTCATGGCTTGCCTCGGTGGTCGTTCGCTCTGCCTGTGGTTTTCGTCTCGTGGGGTCGTCCTCTGGATACAAAAAACCCTCCCGCTGGGGAGGGCAAGGTGACGCACACGCCGGTCTTGGGGGCGTGTGCGTCAGCCGATAAGAAGTACCAGTGTCGAGGACATGTGTCGGGCAAGTATGCCACACGCAGCGAAGCGGTCAAACCACTTCGCCGGCAGCGGCCGGTTCCTCGGCACGGGTCGACGCCACCAGGCGTCGGTCCCAGGCAGCGTAGACCGCCGCTCCGGCGACGAGGATCGCGGCCACGGTCGAAAAGCCCCGGGTGTAGCCCGCCCACTCGATGAGGAACCCGCCCAGCGGGGCGACGATCAACAGCGCGGCGTCGAACAGCGACGTGAACATCGCCACCGCCGAGCCGCGCTCCGCGGTCCGCGCCCGCGACACCACCTCGCTCGACAGGATGGGGAACACCCCGCCGTGGGCGAGGCCCATGAGGAGGGCGCCGCTCAGAACCATGGCGACGCCGTTGGCGAAGGCGACGAGGGCGAGCCCGATCCCTTGGATCGCGACCCCGAAGACGACCATGGGGCGGTGGGGGAGGGCGTCGTAGCGGCTCCCGCCGAGCATCCTCGTCAAGGTGGCGGTTCCGCCGTAGACGACGAAGAACGTGCCCATGGTGGAGATGCCGACCGTGTCGATGTACGTGCGGATGAACGTGAACACCGTCTCCATGCCCATCGAGAACGTCAGGGTGATCCACCACAACGGGAGCATGTCACGCTGGATCGCCACCGCCCAGAAGCTGCGCCGGGGCCGTTCGCCCAGGACCGGGAGGAGCGGCAGCCCCCAGACGAGCCCCCAGGCGATGAGGCTGGACACCCCGGCGGCGGCGATCACACCCGGATAGCCGCCGAGCCGCAACAAGGCGTCGCCGATGAGGTTGGCGAAGGCGATGGGCATCAGGCCGGACAGACCGAACAGAGCCAGTCCCTGGGTGCGCAAACCGACCGGGACGGCGTCGGCGGCGTAGGTGAGGGCGGTCGTGTAGAGGAAGACCTGGACGATCCGCTGCAAGAGGAACGCTCCCCACAGGAGCAGGCCGGACTCGTCGATCACGGCCAGGGCGGCGATGGCCACGATGTTCCCCACTCCGGCAACCCGAAGCACAGTGCGGCGGTGGACGACGTCCAACACGCGCCCGAACCATGGGCGGAGCAAGAGGGCGGCGAGGGCGGACATCGAGTAGGCGATGCCGATGCCCGACTCCTCGATCCCCAGTTCGTAGAGGCGCCCGGGGAGGTTGACCATCAAAGAAAAAGCGATCTCCTGGAAGAGACCGACCGTCCAGATGATGGGAAACGGGCGCGTGCGCCAGAGGGATGCCATAGACGGACGCAACGCTAAACGGGTCCCCGGTATGCCCGAACACCCTTTTCGTGGACGGTGAAAGGGCCTGTCAGCCGGTAGCGTCGGGGCATGGACCTCGACCGCCGGACGATGGAGCTCCTGAGGCCGGCCGCGGAGCGGCTGCGAAAGGTGCTGCAACGGATGGACGACGAGGACGTCCCGGCGCCGCTGCGGCGGCTGGCCGAGAGCTCTGACCGGCGCCTGCCGCCCCCCATCCTGAAACGAGCTCTCGCCGAGCTCGACACCTCCGAGTGGCTGCGGGAGGAGGTTCTCGCCGACTCCGAACTGGACCCTGACTCGCCGGCCGATCTGTTCATCCGTCGTCCCGAAGGCTGGGAGGAGCGCTTGGAGGACATGGCGGCCGCTGCCGCCGCCCGGGCAGAGGAGCGGGATCGGGGAGCTCTGGAGCGGGAGTTGGCGGCTGCCCGGAAGCGGATCACCGAGCTCCAAGCGGCGACGAAGGCGGAAGCCGAGCAACTGGCCCGGGTCGAGCAGAAGACGGAGCAACGCTTCGCCGCCCGTCTGGCGGCAGCCGAACGCGCCCGCCGCGACGCGGAGCAGCGGGCCCGGGAGGCGGAACGTCAGGCCACCCGCCTCGCCGCCGAGCTCGACCGGATGCGAGACGAAGTGTCCGACCTGCAGACTCGGATCGAGGGCCTTCGTCAACTCCTCGAGAAGGAGCGGAGAAGTGGCGGAGGTCCCCCGGTGCTGGAGACGCGGGGGTGGTTCCCGACCGAGCCCGAGGCTCTGGCGGTCGAGTTGGATCGGATCACGGCGGCGTTGCGTCGCCCTCCAGGGCTCGGCGAGGAGCCTTCGGTGGTCGCCGCCGAGGCGCTGCGGATCCCGAAGGACCTCCGGCCGGACCGTATCGAGGCGATCCACTGGCTGCTCCATCGACGCGTTCGCTGGCTGATCGACGGTTACAACCTCGCCCACCTGCTGTCCCCGGAAGGCGGCGCCGGCGTTCGGCGCCGGGTCGTCGAAAGCGCCGGCCGCCTCGTCACCCTGTCGCCGCCGGGAACCCTGGCTGTGGTGATCTTCGACTCGTCGGTCGATCAGGCGGAGATCCCGACCAGCCGGCGTGTGCGCGTGCTCTTCGAGGGGTCGGCGGACGAGTGGATCATCGACGCCGCCCGTCCGGGCGACGTCGTCGTCACCTCGGATCGGAGGGTGCGGGAGGCGGCTGAGGCGAAGGGCGCCCAGGGCGTGTGGTCGGAGGCCCTGGTCGCCTGGATCGATGCGGGCTACACCCTCGCCTGAAAGGATCGCCGGGCACGCCGTATACCATCGCGACATGACCCCATCTGTCGTGATCCTCGGTGGCGGCTTCGCAGGGTTGACCGCCGCCGCCGCCCTCGGCGACAGGGCGAGGGTCACGATCGTCTCCGATCAGAACTTCCTTCTCTTCACTCCGATGTTGGCGGAGGTGGCCGCCGGGGACCTCGACCCCCGGCACATCATCACCCCGATCCGCCAGCTCGTCCCGAAGGCCCGGGTCGTGGCCGGCGCCGTCGAATCGGTCGATGCCGCCAACCGCACCGTGAAAGTCGCCCGGCCCTTCGGGCTCGAACCGGTCGAGATCGCCGCCGACGGGATCGTGGTGGCGCTCGGCTCCGTTCCCGCCACGTACGGGGTGGAAGGGGTGGCGGAGTGGGCGCTCCCGTTCAAGACCATCGCCGACGCCCTCCGCATCCGCAATCGGATCCTGGCCCTGCTGGAGACGGCCACCGAGGAGAGCGACCGTCGCCTCACGCACGTGGTGATCGTCGGTGCCGGCTACTCCGGAGCCGAGTTGGCGGCGGCGCTCGCCGACCTGCTCGGGGAGGCGTCGCGGAAGTTCTTCACGTCGGCCCCGCATCCTGCCGTCACCCTCGTCGATGCCGTGGACCGAGTCGCCCCCACCCTCTCCCGGCGGTTGTCCGCCAAGGCGGAGGAGGCCCTCACCCGCCGCGGCGTCGACCTGGTCTTGGGTGAGAAGGTGAAGGCCGTCAGCCGTCACGGCGTGATGCTCGAATCGGGGCGACAGATCGAGGCGGAGACCGTGGTCTGGGCAGCCGGGGTCCGGCCGAATCCGCTGGTGGAGGAGTTGGGCCTGCCCACCGAGCGGGGTCGGCTCGTCGTCGACGCCCACCTCCAGGCCGCACCGGGGATCTTCGCCCTCGGTGACGCCGCGCTCGTGCCGGACGGGCGGGGAGGGTTCTCGCCGCCCACCGCCCAGTTCGCCCTCCGGCAGGGCAAGTATCTCGGCAAGCGCCTCCCGGCGCTGCTCCAGGGCCACCGTGTCCCCGCGTTTCGCTACCGCAACTGGGGAGAACTCGTCTCCCTCGGCCACCGAAACGCTGTCGGCCAGGTCCTGGGTCTGCCGGTCTCCGGGTTCTTCGGCTGGTTCCTGTACCGCAGCTACTACCTGTTGCGCCTGCCGTCGCTCATGCGCAAGGCCCGGGTCGCCACCGACTGGGCGGTCGACCTGGTGTTCCCGCCCGACGTCGCCTGGCTGCCGTCCTCGGACCTCGGACCCGACGTCCGCTAGGCGACGGCCAGCTCGGCCTCGAGCTCCGCGCGGACATCCGGATGCCGCTCGCGGGCACGCAGCTGCTCCAGCAGAGGACGCACCGCCTCGCCGCCGATGCGCGCCAGCGCCCAGACGGCGTGGGCCCGCAGCAGCCAGTCGGGATGACCGGCATGAAATGCCACGATCTGGAGCAAGCCGGGGTCGCCGTCGTTTCCCATCGCCACGAGGGCGTTGCGGCGCAGGAAACGAGGCGACCGGCGGGGGATATAGAAGTGGGAGAACCGAGACAGGAGCGTCTCGTCGGCGGCTTCGAGCACCCATCGCAGGTCGACGGAGCCACGCTCGGCCGCGGAGCGGATCCTGAGGCGAGTGCCGGGCGGGCAGGCGTCGAGGCAATCGTCACACCCGTAGAGCCGGTCGCCCATCGCTTCCCGGAACTCGCGGGGGATCACACCCGGAGACTGGGCGATGGCGGCGAGGCACCGTCGGGCGTCGAGGACTCCGGGAGCCACGAGCGCCCCCGTGGGGCAAGCCGGGAGGCAGGCGTCGCAGGTTCCGCACCCGCGCCGCATGGGCTCGTCGACGTCCAACTCGGCGTCGGTCACCACCGAACCGATCACGAACCACGGTCCCAGGCCGGGGGTGATCGCCATCGTGGACTTGCCCCACCACGCCACTCCCGCCCGCACCGCCGCTCCCCGGTCGACCAGGCGGTCGTCGTCGACCAGGACCTCCGCTTGGGCACCTGCCTGGCGCAGCACCTCGGCGATCGCCTCGAGGCCGTGACGGAGGGGTGGGTAGGGATCGCCGACGGCGAAACGGGCTATCCGACCGTGACCGGGCCGGCGCGGGGCCGTGCCCGCCTCGGGCAGGTAGGAACGAATGCCCACCACCAGCCGCCGCGCCCACGGGAAGCTGCGTCGCACGTCGGTGGCTCTCGTCGGGTCCTTGAAAGTGAACCGAAGCCGACCGGCGGCTCCGCTGGCGAGACGGGCCTCCAAGGCCTGGCGGACGTCGTCGAACGGCTCGGCGCCGGCGACGCCGATCTGGTCGAGACCGGCGGCGAGTCCCGCCTGAATGGCACGTGCCCGAAGATCCACCCCCAAAGCGTATGCCCGAGCCGGCGCCGAGCCGAACGGCTCAACCTGCCATGGGCACCAAGCGCAGTGGAGGGCACAGTCCCTGGGCGGCCAGGTTGTCGAGGGCTGCAAGCTCGTCGTCGTCGACCTCGACCGGGGTCGAGCCGAGGATCACCGACACCACACAGTCGTCGCAGGCGTCGGTGTTGCGCATGCAGCACGTCTCACAGTCGATGAGCATGCCGCCAACCTACGAAACGGGAGGGACAGAAACGCTTCGGCTACGTCAGCCGCGGCCGAGCGGCAGGTAGGCGCGCTCCAGGTACTCGGCCACCATCCGGTGGGAGGAGAATCGGACCAGCGACGAGGCGATGGAACGACGCATCCTCTCCACCCACGCGTGGGGGATGCCGTCGGAATCCCGCTCGTAGTAGAGCGGCGCCACCTCGTCGGCGAGCACCCGGTAGAAGTCGTCGGCGTCGTGACGGTCGGACGCTTCGTAGTCGTCGCTCGGATCGGCGTGCCCGAACGCCCAACCGTTCTCGCCGTCGTATCCCTCGGCCCACCAACCGTCGAGCACCGACAGGTTGAGGACTCCGTTCATCGCCGCCTTCATCCCCGACGTGCGGACGCCTCCATCGGCGGGCGCGGGTTGTTGACCCAGACGTCACAGCCCTGCACGAGGAAGCGGGCCATCCGGGCGTCGTAGTCCTCGACCACGAAGAGGCGGCCAGCCAGCCCCGGGGTGCGGGACAGTTCGACCAGGTGGCGGATCAGCGCCTGGCCGTGGTCGTCGGCGGGATGGGCCTTGCCGGCGAACACCAACTGGATCGGCCGGGCGTCGCTGGCGACTATCGAGGTGAGGCGGTCTACGTCGCGGAACATGAGCGTCGCCCGCTTGTAGGTTGCGAACCGGCGGGCGAAACCCAGCGTGAGCACGTCGGGAGACAGGAGACGCTCCACGGCTCGCAGATCGTCGGGGCTTCCGCCGTGACGGGCGATCTGTCGCTGGAGCCGGCCCCGAACGAAGGTCACGAGCACCTCTTTTCGCACCTGGTGCAGGTTCCACAGCTCGTCGCTCGAGAGGGCGTCGATGAGCTTCAGCTCCTCGGGGTTCTCGAGCAGGTACTCGGCCCACTCGTCGCCGAAGCGGCTGCGGAGCAGACGTGACGCCCCCCGTCCCATCCACGTCGGCGGATGGACACCGTTGGTGATCGCCTCGGCCCCGTGGCCGATGAGCCACGACCAGTCCCGGGTGACCACCTCGCCGTGGCGTTGCGAGACGCCGTTGACGAAGGACGCGAATCTGATGGCCAGCGCCCCCATGTCGAAGTAGTGGGGATCGTGGGACCGGGCGAGCTCGCCCAGGCCGGCCATGTCGACGCCCAGCCGGGCCGCCCAAGGCGGCAGGTACTTGTCGGGGATCGCCCGCTCGAACGTCTCGTTGCCGGCCGGCACCGGGGTGTGCAAGGTGAAGACCGTCCGGCGGCGGATCGTCTCCCGGGCTTCCTCGAGGGTGGAGCCACCTTCGACCAGTTGGGCGGCCCGTTCGATCACCGACAAGGCGGCATGACCCTCATTGGCGTGCCACACCGCCGGCTCCAGTCCGAGGGCGTCGAGTACCCGGACGGCGCCGACACCCAGCACCAGTTCCTGCAGGAAGCGCATCTCCCGGCCCCGGACGTACAGCGTGTGGGTGATCGGCCGGTCGGCCGGATCGTTTTCGGGGAGGTCCGTGTCCAGGAGGATCAGCGGCACCCGGCCCACGGCCAGTCGCCACGCCGCCACCGTGAGCGAACGTCCTGGCAGTTCGATCTCGACCTGCAGCTGACCGCCACCTGGCGCCGCCACGGGCGCCATCGGGAGGCGGTGCTCGTCGAGGACCGGCGAGATGTGCTGCTGATCGCCGTCGGCGTCGATCTCCTGGCGGAAATAGCCACGGCGGTAGAACAGGCCGACGCCGACGAGGGGGATACCGAGATCGGACGCCGACTTGAGATGGTCGCCGGCGAGGATCCCCAGCCCTCCCGAGTAGAGAGGAATGGTGTTGTGGACGCCGAACTCGGTGCACAGATAGGCGACTGGCCCCTCGAGGCCGCCGCCGCGGCGGTTGTACCAGGTGTCCTCATCGGTCAGGTACTCGTCGAAGCGCCTGACCGCTTCCCGGTAACGCTCCTGAACGGTCTCGCGCTTCTCCAGTTCCATCCAGCGGTGGCGCTCGGTGTGGTGGAGGATGTCCATCGGGTTGTGGGTCTCTTCCCACTGGTCGGGGTCGATGGCCGACCACAGCGCCTGCCCGGCGTCGTGCCAGGTCCACCACAGGTTGTGGGCGATGTCGACTACCCGATCGAAAGATCGAGGCACGGGATATTCGAGGTGGTTCAGGACAGGGATGTGTGACAGCAAAAGAGGTGATGGATGGTCGAAAGCCCGAGGATAGGGTCGCGGCGGACCGCACTCCGTCCGGGCACCATATCATCACGTCCATGACCCACAAGATCCACTCCCAGGATGTGACCGAAGGTCCTGCGAAGGCCGCGGCGAGAGCCATGCTCCGGGCGGTGGGCCTCAGCGACGAGGACTTCGCCAAACCGCAGGTGGGAGTGGTGTCGGCCGGCAACGAGGTGACGCCGTGCAACCTCAGCGGCCCCGAGTTGGCGGCTGCAGCGAAACAAGGGGTGATCGAGGCCGGGGGAGTGGGCCTCACGTTCGCCACCATCGCCGTGTCCGACGGCATCTCGATGGGACACGAAGGCATGCGCGCTTCTCTCGTGTCCCGGGAAGTCATCGCCGACTCGGTCGAGCTGGTGATGCACGCCGAGCGGTTCGACGCCATGGTCACCATCGCCGGCTGCGACAAGTCGCTTCCCGGCATGCTCATGGCGGCGGCCCGCCTCAACCTGCCGGCGGTGTTCCTCTACGGCGGGTCCAGCCTCCCCGGCCGCTATCGGGGACGCGACATCTCCATCGTGGACGTGTTCGAGGGGATCGGCGCCCTGTCCGAGGGCCGGATCGAGGAATCCGACCTGCTCGAGTTGGAGCGAAGCGCCTGCCCCGGCGCCGGGTCCTGCGCCGGCATGTTCACCGCCAACACCATGGCCTCGGTCGGTGAGGCGATCGGCATGTCGCTTCCCGGGTCGGCGTCGGTCCCGGCGGTCGACCACCGGCTGCGGGAGTATGCCCGTCAGTCCGGCGAAACTGCCATGCGTCTCTTGGACGAGGGGATCCGTCCCCGCCAGATCATGACCCGCCCGGCGTTCGAGAACGCCATCACCACCGTCATGGCCCTCGGCGGCTCCACCAACGCCGTCCTCCACCTGATGGCCATCGCCCACGAGGCCGGCGTCGAGTTGGAGCTAGAGGACTTCGACCGCATCAGCCGTCGCACACCCCACATCGGCGACTTGAAGCCTTTCGGCCGCTATCACATGGTCGATCTGGACCGGATCGGCGGGGTGCCGGTGGTGCTCAAGGCGCTGCTCGACGAGGGTCTGCTCCACGGCGACGTCCTGACCGTCACCGGCAAGACGCTCGCCGAGAACGTCGCCGACGTGGTGTTCCCCGAAGATCAGGACGTGATCTACCCGCCGCAGAGCCCGATCGCCTCCGAGGGCGGGATCGCCGTCCTCCGGGGCACGCTCGCTCCGCAGGGCGCCGTCGTGAAGGTGGCGGGCATCGAACTCGACGAGTTCGAAGGCCCGGCCCGGGTCTTCGAGGGGGAGCAGGCGGCTCTCGAGGCGCTCTTCAACCACCAGATCCGGCCCGGCGACGTGGTCGTGATCCGCACCGAAGGGCCCAAGGGCGGCCCTGGCATGCGGGAGATGCTCCAGATCACCGCCGCCATCAAAGGCGCCGGGCTGGGGAAAGAGGTGCTGCTCGTGACCGACGGGCGATTCTCTGGCGGCACGACCGGCCTGTGCATCGGCCACGTGGCACCCGAGTCGGAGGTGGGCGGGCCCATCGGCTTGGTGCAGGACGGGGACACCATCCGAGTGCGTCTTTCGACCCGCACACTCGACCTGATGGTCGACGAGGAGACGCTGGCGGAGCGGCGTGCCAATTGGAAGCCCCACGAGCCGCGTTACACGACAGGGGCGCTGGCCAAGTACGCCCGCCTGGTGGGTTCGGCCGAGCACGGCGCCGTCACGAGCTGAGGCAGGCTCCGGCCGCGCCCGGTCCTAAGCTCAGATCGTGGTCAAGGTCTACGCCTCAGTCCTCGTCGTCGGGGTAGTCGCCTTGTTCGCTTGGCTGATCGCTCGGTCGTTCGCGGTGAACATCGAGCGTCCCGCCATCGATCCCGAGGAGAGGTTCGGGCTTGTCGGCCGCCGGGTGGTGGCGGGCATGGTCGGCTTCGGGATGGCCGGAATGTCCGCCGAGTTCTCGCCTCTCGGCATCCCCTGGCCGCTGGCGCTGGTGTTGGCGCTCATCGGTGCGGCTGCCGCCGTCTGGTACGTCGGGTGGACGGGCCACGACGACCCGGCGGCCGCCACCGCGGAAACGGAGACCGGCTAGGCGTGCTCGTCGTCTCCGACGTGCACGGCGAGTTCGACGCCCTGGCCCGGCTGATCGCGACCGGCGAGACTCTTCTGATCCTCGGCGACGTCATCAACCTCATCGATTACCGCACCGGCGAGGGGATCATCTCCGACGTCATGGGGGAGGACTTCGGCCGGCGGGTCTCCCAGCACCGGGGTGACTCCGACTACGAGGCGATGCGAGAGCTGTGGGAGCAGGGGATGGCGGGCCGCGCCGAAGAGCTGCGGGCGGCGATGAGGGACCAGATCGAGAAGCAATACGCCGCCTTCCGAGAGGCCATCGCCGGAGCGACCGGATACGCAACGTATGGCAACGTCGACACGCCCGACCTGCTGGCCGAATCTCTGCCCGAGGGGATGCGGTTCGTCGACGGGGAAGTCGTCGAGATAGACGGCTTCACGTTCGGATTCGCCGGTGGAGGGATCGCAACGCCCAGCCGGGGCCGGGGAGAGGTCACCGACCAGGAGATGGCCGAGAAACTCTCCCGGATCGGTTCGGTGGACGTGCTCTGTACCCATCTGTCGCCCGCCGTCCGCCCCCTCCACTACGACGTGATAACCGGTCGACTGGAACGCTCGTCCCGGCCGATCCTCGACTACATCCTCGAGCATCGCCCCCGGTTCCACCTGTTCGGCGACATCCACCAGCCGCAGGCCACCCGGTGGCGAGTGGGGTCGACCCTGTGCCTGAACGTCGGCTACTTTCGAGCCACGCGACGGGCGTTTCGCTTCGATCCGGCAGCTGCCATCGCTAGCTGACCGCCCCGTTTGCGCGGCGCATACAGCCGTTAGCAACTCGCGAGCAGAGAGTACGATTAGGAGGAATGCAACCGGCGATGGCAGAGAGCACAGTCCATTCGATCGAGATCGACGCCCCCGCCGCCGCCTGTTTCGAGGTGGCGGCCGACGTGGAGTCCTATCCCGAGTGGGCGTCGGGTGTGAAGCGGGTCGAGGTTCTCGAGAGGGATTCCGAGGGCCGGCCGCACAGGGCGGCGTTCGTGCTCGAAGGCTTCGTCAAAGAGATCTCCTACGAGCTGGTCTACGACTACGACCCGCCCCACCGGATGTCGTGGAAGGCTGATCCGAGCCCCGACATCGCCATGCTCGAAGGCTCGTACACGTTCACCGAGACCGGAGACGGGGTGACCGAGGTCGTCTACGCACTGTCCGTCGTCCCGTCCTTCGTGCTTCCGGGGTTCGTCCGTCGCCAAGCCGAGAAGCAGATCGTCACCACCGCCCTGCGAGGACTGCGCAGACGCGTGCAAGAACGCTCGACCTGACGATGTCCGTGCGCATCGTCCTGGTGACGGGCAAAGGTGGAGTCGGCAAGACCACCGTCGCCGCCGCCACCGCCCTCGCTGCCGCCGATGCGGGACATCGCACACTCATCTCGTCGACCGACCCGGCTCACTCACTCGCCGACGCCTTCGACGTGGGCCTGGCTGACGATCCGATCGAGGTGGCCCCCAACCTGTTCGGCCAGCAGATCGACACTCAACGTCAGCTCGACAGGTACTGGGGGGCCATCCGCGACCAGCTGATGAACGTCCTCGACTGGGGTGGTGTGTCGGGTCTCGAGGCGGAGGAGTTCTTGGTGTTCCCGGGAATGGACGAGCTATTCGCCCTGCTCGAGGTCAACCGCCACGCTCGGTCGGGTGAATACGACGCCGTCGTCGTCGACTGCGCCCCCACCGCCGAAACGCTTCGCCTCCTGTCCTTGCCCGAGGTGCTCTCCTGGTACTTCGAGCGGATCCTGCCCACCGAAAGGCGCATCCTTCGCGCCGCCCGACCCCTGCTGACCCGAGTCACGGACCTGCCCGTGCCCGAAGAGGGCGTGTTCGACGCCGCCACCACCGTCTTCACCGGCATCGAACAGGTCAAAGAACTGCTCGCCAATCCCGAAGTAACCTCGGCCCGGCTTGTCGTCAACCCCGAGAAGATGGTGATCGACGAAGCGCGCCGCACATACACGTACCTGTCCCTGTTCGGCTACGGCGTCGACGGGGTGATCGTGAACCGCGTGCTTCCGGACCAGGTCTCCGACCCGTACTTCTCCCGCTGGCGCACGATCCAGAAATCGCATCTCGACACGGTCGACGCCGCTTTCGCCGACGTCCCCCGGCTTCGCCTCCGCCTCTTCGACGAGGAGATGGTGGGCGTGACGAAGCTGAGGACGATGGCCGAGGAGCTCTACGGGGACGCCGACCCGATCCGGGACTTCCAGGCCCGCAGCCCGTTCCGCGTGGAGGACCTCGACAGGGCGGTGGTCCTCGAGATGACGGTGCCCTTCGCAGAGAAGGGCGAACTCGACGTCTACCGCCACGGGAACGAGCTCTTCATCCAGGTCGGCCCATACCGACGCTCCTTCGTGCTTCCCGACAGCCTCCACCGCAGGCAGGTGGAGGGGGCGAAGCTGGCCGATGGCGTGCTGTCCATACGCTTCGGAGAAGTGTCATGACCGATGCCGAAACCGTCGAAGCCCTGAAGCGCGCTGCCCAGCGGGCGATGATCCACCTGCTCAAGGCCGGCATCGAGAGCGTCAGGGCCCTCGAAGCAGTGATCGAGGAACTCTCCCACCTGCGTCACGACTCCGATGAGCCCGCCGACGACGGCGCCCCGCGCCGGGAACGGATCGAGATCGAATGAGCGCCGTCGGGGTCGACGTCGGAGGGACTTTCGTCAAGGCCGTGCGTCTCGACTCCAACCGGGAGATCGTGTCACGGACGCGGCGGCCGACGCCTGCCGATCCCTCCGAGATCATCGGAGCCGTCGCCTCCGTCGCCACCGAACTCGGCGCCGGCCTCCCTCTCGGGCTGGGCCTGGCCGGGCTCGTCGACCACGAGGCCGGCCAGCTCGTGTGGGCCCCTCACCTGCCGGGCACGGCCGTGGACTTCCGCCGGCCGCTCATGGAGAAGCTGGGGGTCCCGGTCACGGTCGACAACGACGCCAACATGGCGGCGCTCGCCGAGCACCGGCTGGGGGCCGGGAAGGGTGCCGAGCACATGCTGATGATCACGCTCGGCACCGGCATCGGCATGGGCGCAGTGCTGGGCGGCCAGGTGTACCGGGGCCGTGGCCATGCCGGCGAGGTCGGCCACATCACCATCGACACCAACGGCGACCAATGCGCCTGCGGCCGACGCGGCTGTTGGGAGACGAAGGTCTCCGGCACCCGCTTCGGCGCCGACGCCCGGGAACTGCTCGGCCCCGAAGCCAAGGCCGAGGACCTCGTGGAAGCCGCCCTCGGTGGCGACGAAAAAGCCATCGCCCGGATCACCGAGGCCGGGGAGTGGCTGGCCGTCGGCATCGAGACACTGGTGTTGGCCCTCGACCCCGACGTGATCGTCGTCGGCGGAGCGGCGGCAGGGGCCGGCGACCTCCTCCTCGACCCGGTACGCCGTCGATTGTCGGTAACGGAAGGCGCCGGGCATCGTCCCCTGGCGAAGATGGTCCCCAGTGCCTTGGGACAGGAAGCAGGCGCCATCGGAGCCGCCGTTGCTGCTCTGGAGGAAACCCAATGAGTGATTCGATCCGACCCGACGAGATCATCCCTCCCGAAGGAGGCGGGGGACTGCAGCTCAAGTCACTTCTCGCCGACATCGTGCTCCTCATTCCCAACCTGGTGAAGCTCCTCACCCGGTTGGTCCGCGACCCGCGGGTCCCACGGCGCTCCAAGCTGCTCGTAGGCGGGATGCTCGCCTATCTCGTCTCGCCGGTCGACTTCATCCCCGATTTCATTCCTGGGTTGGGCAAGGTCGACGACGTCCTGCTGCTCGTTTTCGCCGTCGACCACCTCCTCCGGAAGGCAGGGGAGGAAGTGGTGATGAGCCATTGGGATGGTCCCGCCGACCTGCTCGACATGGTCCAGACCGTGCTCGACGCCACCGCCCAGTTGGTGCCGCCTCCGTTGAAGCGGTGGGTCGACCGGCTTTCTGGGTGAGCGTTCTACTCTGGTGGAGATGGAATTTCGCCGGATCGAGCACCTGCCGCCCTATGTCTTCGGGCTGGTGAACGAACGGAAGCTCGCCGCTCGCCGGTCGGGTGACGACATCGTCGACTTGGGTTTCGGCAACCCCGACATCCCGAGCCCGCCGAAGGTGGTGGAGAAGCTCGTGGAAGCCGCCCGAAACCCCCGCAACCATCGCTATTCGGCCTCCCGCGGGCTGCCCAACCTGCGCAAGGCGGTAGCCGACCGGTACGCCCGTCGGTTCGGGGTGGAGCTCGACCCGGACACCGAGGTCATCAACACCATCGGAGCGAAGGAAGGTTTGGCGCACCTGATGTGGACGCTGGTGCAGCCGGGGGACGCCGCCATCGTCCCCGACCCCTCGTATCCGATCCACATCTATGCGCCGGTGCTGGCCGGGGCCGAGATCCGCAAGGTGCCGGTCACGCCCGAAGAGGACTACTTCGAGTTGCTCGAGAAGGTCTTCCGGGACTCGTGGCCGAAACCGCGGGTGATCATCATCTCCTTCCCGCACAACCCGACGACGATCTGCGTCGACCTGCCGTTCTTCGAGCGACTGGTGTCTTTCGCCCACGACAACGGGGTGTTCCTGGTTCACGACTTCGCCTATGCCGACGTGGCGTTCGATGGGTACGTGCCCCCGTCGATCCTCGAGGTGCCGGGGGCGAAGGAGGTCGCCGTCGAGCTCTACACGCTCACCAAGGGCCACTCGATGGCGGGCTGGCGTGTTGGGTTCGTCGTCGGGAACCCCGAAGCGGTAGCCGCGTTGGGAAAGCTCAAGTCCTACCTCGACTACGGCACGTTCCAGCCGATCCAGATCGCCTCGATCATCGCCCTCAACGAAGAGGACGAATACGTCACAGAAGTCAACGAGATCTACCGCCGTCGACGCGACGCCCTGATGGAAGGCCTCGATCGGGCCGGCTGGAAGGTGGAGCCGCCCAAGGGCACGATGTTCGTGTGGGCGCCGATCCCCGACCCCTACGTCCACATGGGCTCCCTCGAGTTCTCCTTCCATCTCCTAGAACACGCCAAGGTGGCGGTCTCGCCGGGTATCGGCTTCGGCGACGCAGGGGAGGGGTTCGTGCGCTTCGCCCTCGTCGAGAACGAGCACCGGATCGGACAGGCCTGCCGCTCCCTCCGCCGGGCCCTGCAAGGGCTCTGATCGCCGCTCATGGCGTTCTCTGACGGCACCGCCGACTTCCGGTCCGACACGGTCACACGCCCGACCGAGGACATGCGCCGGGCCATGGCCGAGGCGGCAGTCGGCGACGACGTGTACGCCGACGACCCGACCGCCAACGCCTTGGAGGAAGATGCCGCTTCGGTGGTCGGAAAAGAGGCGGCGGTCTTCGTCCCCACCGGCACGATGGGCAACCAACTCGCAGTGATGGCCCAGACGCGTCCCGGTGAGGAGGTACTGGTCGACGAGTTCGCCCACATCCGCAACGTCGAAAGAGGCTGGGGCCCAGCCCACGCCGGCATCGGCTGGCGCACCGTTTCGACCGACGGCGGCCAGATCACCCCTGAGCAGGTCGACACAGTGATGGAGCTCGCCGGTTCGATGTTCCCCCGGGTTTCGCTCCTCGCCTGGGAGAACACCCACAACCTGTCCGGCGGGAGAGTCATCCCTCTCGAGGTGATGGCCGAGACGTCGGCGAGAGCCCGGGAACGCGGCCTGCGGGTCCACATCGACGGTGCCCGCATCTTCAACGCCGAAGCGGCCACCGGCACGAAGGCCGCCGAGTTCGCGGCGACGGCCGACACCATCCAGTTCTGCTTCTCGAAGGGTCTCGGTGCTCCCATCGGGTCGATCGTCTGCGGACCCGCCGACCTCATGGACGAGGTCCGGTACCTCCGCAAGCGCCTCGGGGGTGGCATGCGGCAGGTGGGAGTCATCGCCGCCGCCGCCCGGATCGCCCTGCGGGACCGGGAGCGGCTGGCCGAGGATCACGAGCTCGCCCGCTATCTCGCCGAGCAGTTGGCGGAACGCTGGCCCGAAGCGGTCGACCCCACGACCGTCGAGACGAACATGGTGCGGGTCGACGTGGCCGGTCTGCCCGACTCCATCGGGGCGATACGGGAGCGGCTCGGGAACAACGGGGTGATCACCGGGGCTCCGGCGGCGGGGTGGTGGCGCCTCGTCACCCATCGCGACGTAGACAGAGCGGACGTCGATCGTCTCGTGGCGGGGATCTCGCAGGACTGACCGTTTTTCATCGGTCCCTGTGCGCAGTCCCCGGCCAGCGACGACAATGGCCTCGGATGCCCACTACTGGAGGAAGCCGATGAAGACGGCACTCGTGATCCTCGACATGCTCAACGACTTCGTCGACGGGACCCTGGCCAATCCGGCCGCCAAGGAGATCATCGACC
Source organism: Acidimicrobiia bacterium (assembly GCA_036380875.1). GTDB lineage: Bacteria > Actinomycetota > Acidimicrobiia > Spongiisociales > ZC4RG35 > ZC4RG17. The sequence goes on along the minus strand of DASVDX010000086.1, from coordinate 65,787 downwards.
CGATCGCCCATCTCGTCGAAGAAGCCCGTACCCGGGACGACTGGGTCGTCGTCTACGCCAACGACGCCCACCAGCCCAACGACCTCGAGTTCGCCGTGTTCGGTGAGCACGCTTTGGCCGGCTCGACGGGCGCCGAGGTGATCCCGGAGTTGGCACCGGCGGAAGGCGACATCGTCGTACCCAAGCGGTTCTACTCGGCGTTCACCGACACCGACCTGGATGCCACGTGCCGTGTCCAGCAGATCGAGCGGATGGTGATCGTCGGTCAACACACGAATTGCTGTTGCCGTCACACGAGCTACGACGCCTTTCGCCGGGGGATCGAATTGGCGGTGGTCTCGGACGGCACCTGCGTGTTCGAACCGCTGACCGACGGTGAATACGACCGGTTCCAGCGCGAGGCGCTTTCCTATCTCACGACGTTCTACAACGCCGAGGTCGTCGAAGCGGCGGACGTCTTCTAGGTACGAACGCCCCGGGAAGGGGCCACTACCCCGGGCGGTGACCGGACCACGTACCGGTGGCCCCTCGGGCTGGTCCACACGAACATTCCCGGTGCGGGCTGCTCGAGCTTCCAACCGGCCCGGTGCTTCGACCCGAGATGGTGATGGGGGCACAACGGGTCGAGGTTGCGAGTGTGCGTCGGCCCGCCCAGATGGTGGTCGCGGGTGTGGTCGATATGACATCGGTGCGCCGGGACGGGGCAAGTCGGCCACACGCAGGTTCGATCTCGGGCCTCGATGTAGCGGCGTTGTTCGGCGGTGGGTCGCCGCCGCGTGGTGCCGGTGACGAGGGGGAGACCGGTGTCGGGGTCGGTGATCTCGAACTCCCAAGTGCCGTTGGTGTTCTGGCGGGCGACGTAACGAGCGAGGTCGGCCACCACCGGGCCCCAACCGTCCACCTCTCCGGGGTCGTCGGCCAAGCCGATGAGGGTCTCCAAGTCGACGCTGATCTTGACGCCTCCGCCGCCGCGTCGGACGGCGGGGAGGTTCCGACCTTCGAGCAAGTCGCAGTAGATGTCGGCGCGGATCTGGTCGACCGGGCGCGGGTCGCCCTGTCGTTTGAGCCTCCGGGCGATGTCGTCGATGCGGTTCATGATGCCGCCCACCCGCTCAACCGGCAGCTGGCGGCCAAGGAGGTCCGCGGTGCCATCGGGGTTGGAGCGAGCTTCCACCTTGCGGTCCTCCACACCCCGCCTGTACCTCTTGCGCGCTGCATCCGGATACTCGGACATGATTCGCTTGCGGAGCGTTCGCCCGAGCTGACCGGTCGTCAGTTCGGGTGCTCGATCGAGGATCCAGTAGACGATCTTCCGGGCGGCTTCGACATCGAGTTCGGTCGTCTCCTCACAGATGACCTTGGCCCGGGCGATATCGATGCGCCCCGAGTGCAATGCTTCCCAGACCGCCGGCAGACGTGCCAGGGCGAAGGCCAGGCCGAGGTGCATGTGGGATGCCTTGTTCGTCAGGCGGAGCGCAGCCGACAATTCGTCGGGGATGAACTCGTCGGGTACCTCAGTGCGGTCTGGTGGATCGTCGGGGTCGCAGGGTGGGGTGTGGGCGAGCTCGACGATGGCGTGATAGGCCTTGGCCTGGAAGTGGGCCAACAGCCTCCAAATCGCCTGGATATAGAGGACGAGCTCGTAGCCGTTCAGATCGGTGTCGTCGATGGATTCGACGAGGACGGCGAGCTCGGTGCTGGGTGCCTGATCCTCGATCCCCTCGGGGAGCACCTGTCGGGTGCTTCCTCGTCGTTCCCCCAACATGCCTCGACCGTACAACGCGGCTGGGACAAGAATGCTCAGAGGACGACGGTGGCCGAAGAACGAACTGGCTCGATGATCAGCGATCTTCGACGCACGAGCGACGAGATATCGGTCGGAACGGCGCCAGGTAACCTCCGCCGGTGCCTCCGAGTCCAAGCAATCCGATGGGTTATGCCGTTTTGTTCCCCGGCCAGGGGAGTCAGTTCGTGGGCATGGGTGCCGACCTCTTCGAGGCGCGCCCGGACCTCCTGGGAGATGCCGCCGACGAGGTGCTCGGCTTCTCACTCCGTGAGGTCTGTCTCCAAGGGCCCGAGGAGCGGCTGACCCGCACCGAACACGCCCAGCCGGCGCTGTTCGCACTCTCGTACGCCCTCTGGGAGGAGCTTTCGGCTCACGTTCCTCCTCCGGTCGCCGCCGCCGGGCATTCGCTGGGGGAGTACACGGCATTGGCTGCCGCCGGAGTCTTCTCGTATTCGGACGCACTCGCCGTCGTCGCCGAGCGAGGACGGGCGATGGCCGACGCTTCCGATGCCAACCCGTCGTCGATGGCGGCGGTGATCGGGGCCGACCTGGAAGTCGTGGAAGCCGCCTGCTCCGTGCGCCGGTCGGAAGGCGGGAGCCTGTGGGTGGCCAACATCAACGCTCCCGGTCAGGTGGTCGTCGCCGGAGGTGTCGACGACATCGAATGGCTGGAGGAAAAGGCATCCGCGCTCGGGCTGCGCCGAGTGGTCGGACTGGCGGTCGCCGGCGCCTTCCATTCCCCCTTCATGCAGTCCGCCTCGGACAGGCTGGCGGCGTCCTTCGAAGGTGTCGAGATCTCAGAGGGACGCTTCCCGGTCTACTCCAACGTGACGGCAGGTCCCGTCACGAGCGAAGATCTCGTCCCGACCCTCGTCGACCAGGTCGTTTCGCCGGTCCGGTTCTCGGAAACACTCGAGAAGATGGCCGCATCGGGCATCGACACCTTCGTCCACGTGGGCCCAGGGGACGTGACCGCAGGCCTGGCACGCCGCACAGTGCGGGGCTCCAACGTGATCGCCGTGTCGTCGCTCGACGATGTCGGGGTTGCGACCGACGCCCTGGGTAGCATCAGTTGAGCCCGAGGAGGTGAACGTGCCGAATGCCGAAATCACCGGTTGGGGCAAGTGCCTGCCGCCCGCGGTTCTGTCCAACCACGACCTGGAGAAACTGACCGACACGAGTGACGAGTGGATCACCACTCGCACCGGGATCAAGGAACGCCGGATCTCGCATGTCGAGGTATCGGACATGGCGGAGGTGGCGAGCCGCCGCGCCCTCGCTGCCGCCGGCAAGGAACCCACCGACGTGGACCTGATCGTCCTCGCCACCTGTACCGGCGACTCGATCATCCCCTCCACCTCCTCGATCCTGCAGGACAAGCTCGGGGCCTACAACGCCGCCGCCTTCGACATCAACGCCGCCTGTTCGGGCTTCATCTACGCCCTCGTCGTCGCCTCCAACATGATCCGGGCCGGCACCCACAACACGGTGCTCGTGGTCGGCGCCGAGAAGCTCCACTACCACCTCGACTTCACCGACCGCTCGACCGCCGTCCTGTTCGGCGACGCCGCCGGAGCGATCGTCCTCGAGGCCACCGAAGAGCCCGTGGGCCTCCTCAACTCCGAGCTGGGGATGGACGGCTCGGTGTGGGACATCCTCCGTGTCCCCAGGGACGGCAACGCCGGCGACCCCGGGCCGGTCCGCCCCGAAGAGGGCGGCATCCGCATGAACGGTCCCGAGGTGTTTCGTCGCGCCGTCACGACCATGAGCGAGGCCGCCGTCCGCACCATCCAAGGCGCCGGGCTGCAATTGGAAGACGTCGACCTCTTCATCCCCCACCAGGCGAACGTACGGATCATCGACGCCGCAGCCAAGCGCCTCGGACTGCCCGACTCCAAGGTCTTCGTCAACATCGGGTCCTACGGCAACACCTCGGCGGCGACGATCGCTGTCGCTCTCACCGAAGCGCTGGAAGAGGGCCGCGTGTCGCCCGGAGACGTCATCGTGTTCGCCGCCTTCGGTGCCGGCCTGTCGTGGGCGGCCGCAGTGCTGCGCTGGGGGGATCGCACGACGCCGCTGGGCACGAGCGACGCCGAGCTCCCGCCCAGCGACAAGGACGCCTTCGACCTCCTCCAGCCCAACCTCGAGTTCTACGGCAGACCCGAGCTTCCGAGGGACCAGTGAGCGAAGCCGACGCCAGCAGTCGCGTAGCCCTCGTCACCGGAGGGTCTCGGGGAATCGGACGGTCCATCTGCCTCGAGCTCGCCCGTCGAGGGCACCCGGTGGCGGTCAACTACGCAGCCCGCGCCGACGCCGCCGAAGAGGTCGTAGCCGAGATCGAGCGGATGGGCGGGAAGGCCATGGCCGTCCAAGCCGATGTCTCGGACGAAGGCCAGGTGTCGGCGATGTTCGATGCCGTCACCGAGGGTCTCGGCCAAGTGGCCATCCTCGTGAACAACGCCGGCATCAACCGCGACAACCTGCTATTGCGGATGTCGACCGAGGACTTCGACACCGTCATCGCCACGAACCTGCGCTCGGCATACCTGTGCACCAAGGCGGCGCTGCGCTCGATGCTCCGAGCCAAGTGGGGCAGGATCATCTGCGTGGCGTCGGTGGCGGGAGTGGCGGGCAACCCGGGTCAGGCGAACTACGCCGCCTCGAAAGCGGGACTGATCGGCTTCGCCAAGACAGTCGCCAAGGAGGTGGGCTCCCGGGGCATAACGGTGAACACGATCGCCCCCGGCTTCATCGAGACAGACATGACCGACGCCCTGAGCGAAGAGGTGAAGGCCGCCAGCCTGGCGGCGGTGTCATTGGGTCGCTTCGGGCGCCCGGAGGAGGTGGCCGCCCTCGCCGGCTTCCTCGCCTCCGAAGAGGCCTCGTACATAACGGGACAAGTGGTGATGGTCGACGGAGGACTCGCCATCTAGGTAGATTGCCTGACTCGATTCCGGCCCCATCAGGCGATTGTCGGACGGGTCACCCACGAGAGAGAAAGGAACAGAGATGGATCGCGCCGAGGTTGCGGAGCGTCTGAAGGAAGTACTGGTCACCGAACTCGGCCTCGATGCCGACAAGATCACCGAAGACGCCTCGTTCGAGGAAGACCTCGAAGTCGACTCGCTCGGTGTCGTTGAGCTGCTCATGGCACTCGAGGACGAGTTCGGCGTGAAGATCCCCGACGAGGAGGCGGAGAACATCCACACGGTCGGCCAGGCCGTCGACTTGGTCCACTCCAAGCTCTGACCGTGTCCTCCGACAGGCGGCGGGTGGTCGTCACCGGGATGGGGGCGATCACCCCCATCGGGATCGGTGTCGGTCCTTTCTGGGAGAGTCTGGTGGCCGGACGGTCCGGGGCCGGGCCGGTCACTCTGTTCGACGCCTCCCAGCACAAGACGCGGATCGCGGCGGAGGTGTCGGACTACGACCCGACCCAGCACTTCGACACGCGCGAACTGCGTCGGCTCGACCGCTACACCCAGTTCTTCCTGATCGCCGTCCGCGAGGCACTCGCCCAGGCAGGTATCTCGTACGAGGAGGACGATCCGGCTGCGGCACGGGCCGGGGTGGTCGCCGGCGCCGGCTTCGGAGGCATGCAGTCCTTCATCGACGAAATCGACCTGCTGCGTCAACGCGGCCCTGACCGGGTGACCCCCACCGGCATCCCGAAGATCATTCCCAACATCGCTGCGGGGATCGCCTCCATCGAGCACCATCTCCTCGGCCCGGTCACTTGCGTCGTGACGGCGTGTTCGGCGTCGGCCAACGCCATCGGCGATGCCGCCGAGCTGATCCGCCGGGGAGCGGCCGACGTGATGGTGGCCGGTGGTGCCGAAGCCGGGATCACCGACTACGCGATGGCCGGTTTCGCCCAGGCGAGGGCCATGACCACCCGCAACGACGATCCCGAGCACGCCTCACGGCCCTTCGACAAGGACCGTGACGGCTTCCTCATGGGGGAGGGGGGAGGTGCGTTGGTGCTCGAATCGCTGGAGCACGCCGAGACGCGGGGCGCCGAGATCCTGGCCGAAGTGACCGGCTACGGCATGTCCGCCGACGCCTACCACATCACCCTGCCCCGGCCTGGGGGCACGGGGGCGGCGAGGGCGATGACGCTGGCGATGGAGGACGCTCGGATCGAACCCGACGAGGTCGGTTACATCAACGCCCACGGAACGTCGACCCCCGCCAACGACGCCACCGAAACCGCTGCCATCCACATCGCTTTCGGGGAGGCGGCCCGCCGGGTGCCCGTCTCATCGACCAAGTCGATGACCGGCCACACCCTCGGCGGGGCGGGAGCGGTGGAGGCGATCGCCTGCATCCAGGCCATCCGTCACGGGGTGCTGCCCCCGACGATCAACTATGCGACGCCCGACCCCGAGTGCGACCTCGACTACGTACCCAACGAGGCTCGAGAAGCCGAGGTGACTCACGCCGTGTCGAACTCGTTCGGGTTCGGCGGCCACAACGTCTCATTGGTCCTCAGCCGCATTTGACGGTTCGGGCCGCTCCTTCGGCCCGGTCGAACGCTCCTGGTGGTCGCGCCATTCGGCGATGGAACGGAACACCAGCGCCAGCACCACGGCCATGCCGAAACCGACGATCAGGAAAGAGAGGACGGCCACTGCCACTGTCCATCCCAGGTTCGAGCCGCCCACTTCGCACAAGGTGACCAACGTCCCTTCGAGTTCGCCGTAGCGGCACGACATGGCAGCCACCGTTCCTCCCAGCCACGCCGCGATCCCGGCGGCCACCAGAGAGGGGACGACGATCCAGGGGTTGGGCCGGCGCTTCACAGTGGCCGCCCCCTGTCATCGATCTCGGCGGCGTCGAGCACCTCACGCGGGGTGAGCTCCGGCGGGATGGGGACCCGGGAGCCGGGCTCGACCAGCGGATGGACCGAGTTCCGCACGCTCGGATGCCAGGCGAGGGCCCCGACGGCGATCCCGGCGAAAAGCGACACCGTCGTCCCTGGCCAGCCCATCGGATAGGACAATCCGACGGCGAGCAGCGGCCACACGACACGCACCACGAGGAGGGCAGCGGGCATCGTCCTAACGAACCAGAACGCCGCCACCAGCGCCGCCAGTCCGACGACGAGCGCGGGTGTGTCCGCCGCTCCGATGACGCCGAGACCGAATGGCGTTCCCAACAGCAACAAGGCGATCAGCACGACTCTTTCGGGTGGCCCGGACGCCGAAGGTCTTCCCCTGACGATTCCGTCGAGCCACGGGCCGGCGACACTCACCGCAGTGACCGCGCTCGCCGCCAGGGCGACGCCCCACACGATCCCGGGGCTGGTGACGACCGCTAGCGCACCGTGGGCCGCCGTCACCGCCACACCCAACCGGCGGGCCCAGCGGGCGCGGGCGACGAGCATGCCGGTGAGGGACACCACCGTGGACACCCACATCGAGAGCGCCATCAGCACCACCGAGGCGCCCGAATAGCCCTCGGCACCGACAGCCAACTGGATCGTCCACGCCGCGGTGGAGACGATCAGCGCCAGGGAAACGAACGTGAGGCGCCTCATTCCGTCTCCGGAACCCAGACTGTCTCGATCTCCCATGGTGCTCCCGGTCGGAGTGTCGTCACGGCGCCGTGACCGGGCTCGTCTGCCCAGAAGTCGCTCAGAGACGATCCCGTGAGACGGAGAACACCGGCCCGGATCGGGGCCGAGTGGGACACGACCACTATGTCGCCGTGAGGGTGCGACTCGTGGAGCCGCTGGACCGTGCCGGCGATGCGACGCGCGAGGTCGTCCAAAGACTCGGGGGAGAAGTCAAGCCGGGTCGGATCATCGAGGAAGGCCTCGAGTTCGCCGGGGAACTTCTTGGGTATGTCCTCCCAGCTGATGCCGGCCCAGCGGGCCATTAGCTGCCATTCAGTCAGGGCGTCATCGGTCTTCACGGGAAGCCCTACCCGTTGGGCGAGCGGCTCGGCGGTGAGCAGCGCCCGTTCGAGCGGCGACGACCACACGCCGACGATCGGCTGTCGGCCGAGATAACGCGCCACGGCGCGTGCTTGGGCCTCGCCCCGGGGAGACAACCTGAACCCGGGCAGAGACGCATACACGAGGTGGTCGGGGTTGTGGACCTCGCCGTGACGGACGAGGTGGATGCGGGCCGCCATCGCCCGCGAGGGTAGTGATTCGGGCCTTCAAGCTGGAAGCCGGGGAAAGGCGCAAAATCGTTCGCAGCGGCCATGTCGCATTGCTTCCGGCCTTCGTATACTGGGCGCCAAGACGGGGTCGCAGGGAACCCCCATCGCGAGGACGAAGAGGATGCCGCTCGACGATCGAGAGCAACGGATTCTGGCGGAGATCGAAAGGCAGTTCTACGAGGACGATCCCGACCTCGTGCAGGCTGTCAAGAACATCGACCGCTCGCGCGGCATCGGCATTCGGCTCCCGTTGGTGGGGCTCATCGGTGGACTCGCCATCGTGGTGGCGTTCTTCACCAGCCAGACCCTCGTCGCCTTGGCCGGATTCACTCTCATGGTGGTCTCGGCGACCGCGCTCGCCCACGAAATCCATCGGCGCGGTTGGTCACTCGGCGATCCCGATTCGGGTTCGGAGGACCGTTCGATCTGGCCCCGGAGGCCGTTCGGACGCCGCTGAATTCGGTCGGCTAGAGTGACCGATCCTTCCGTCGTCTCGTGGCGGAAGCAAGTGTGAGGAAGTTTCGCCGGTTTCCTCTCCGGCGCTGAGAGACGTTGGGAGAAGCATTGTCGGAACAGGCATTCACTGCCGACCAGGCATCCAGGTTGACGGGCTGTACGCCACATCAGTTGAGGTACTGGGACCGGGTCGGGTTGGTGAAGCCTTCGATCCAGAGCAGCGGGGGACGACCTGGGGTGCGGCGCCTCTATTCCTTTCGGGACCTGGTCGCTCTCCGGGTGGTAAAGGGGCTTCTCGACAACGGAATGTCACTGCAGAGGGTGCGACGGGCCTGGGAGTATCTCCGTCGCCACGCCCCCTTCGACGACCACTTGGCCTCGGTCAAGCTGGTCACCGACGGCAAGTCGATCTTCAGTGTGGCCAGCAGCGACGGCGAACTGCTCGACGCCCTCCGCAACGGTCAGTTGGCGTTCTTCGTCGCCATCGACGAGATCGCCCGTGACGTGGAAGAGGACGTCACCCGCTTCGAGCTCGACCGGGAACAGTTCCTCGAGGTGCTGCGCCGCGTCGAAGACGACGTCCGCGAAGAAGCGCAGTGACGATTCTCCCGAGCTTCGCTCGGGCGGGGGGGCGACCCCCCGTACCCCCCGCGCGTCGGCGTACTCGCGTCTGATCGGGTCGCGCCCGTCTGAGCGCCTCGACTTGGCGCGGTTCGCGTCGGCTGTCGCCTCGTCTGCCGTCTGCCGTCTGCCGACTATCTACGCAGTGACCTGAGCGAAAAGACTGCGCGCGTCCGCTCCGACCGTTCGAACGCCTCGTCCAGCCACTGCCCGGCCGCATGGAGGTGGGCGTCGACGTCGGCGGGCTGGCGTCCTCCGTACAACGCCGCCGAATAGGCCCATGCCAGCGGGACTAGCTCCGGCGCCATCGCTTCGGCGTACTCGATCGGCGTCTGATTGGGGGCCGGCGCGTGGCCCAAGTCGGTGAGGCGGTCGACGATTTCCTCCCACACCGCGGTGATGTCCCCGTGGCGGGCACGACGCATGCGCCGCCCGGTGCGCCACGCCTTGAGCGCCGGCAGCGTCGCAGCGGCGGCGAGTACCACCGTCACCGCGATCAGGATCAGCGGCGGCGGCCCGCCCCCTGCGCCTCCCAGGCCTCCTTCCCGGATGTCCACACCCACCATTCCCGGATCGTCGACGAAGTCCGGGATATTCCCGCTCAAGCCCTCCTCCCCGAACTCGATCCGCTCGGTGAGTTGGTCGACGTTCGTTAGTCCCAGGGTCCGAGCCAGCGGCGTCGTGGCCCCGTCGGATCGGGGGGTGGGGTCGAACCCGACCCAGCCGTGGCCGTCCAACCAGACCTCTACCCAGGCGTGGGCGTTTCGCTCCCGAACCACGATGAGCGGCCCGTCGGCCGTCTCGATGACCTCGCCGCCGGTGAACCCGATCACCACCCGCGTGGGCAAGGACACCACGCGTCCCATCACCGCCATCGCTGCCGCGAACTGCTCGCAGTAGCCGGTGCGGTAGTTGGGGCTCTCCGGGTCCGTCAACCAGGCGGCCAGGTCGAGGGCGGAATGTCCCGTGGAGACGTCGGTGCTGTACTCGAACGTCCGGAGGAAGTCCTCGAGCATCAAGGCTCGCTCGAAAGGCGACGACGCCCCGGCGGTGACCTCTGCTGCCAACCGGGTGATGGCCGGGTCGATCGCCGGCAGCGACAGGTACGAGTCGATCTCGGCCGGCCGGGTCGGGACGTCGGGGTCGGTGGGCTCGATGTCGAGGAGTCCTTCCTCGACGGCTTCGGCGAACAGGGGAGTGAGTTGGCCGTCTTCGCTGGCCAGGGTGTCGAGGTCGAGAACCGGGACGGTGGACTCGACTCGATAGGCGAGACCCTGGAACGTGAGGGCGTTGAGGCGGAGGCTGCCGTCGGCGGCCAATGCGGTGCCGGATCGGATGACCGGATCCGCCGACTCCACTCGCTGGGGCAGGTAGACGGATGGCAGGCGGTCGTCGCGCAGCGACTCGATGCGGATCGTCTGGGTGATCGTCTGCGTCTGGTCGGCAGGGACCTCGACGTCGCCGCTCCCCGGCTCGGAGAACGCCTGCCCGCGGGCGATCCACTCCTGGCCGGTGTACTGGTCGAGTGTCAGCAGCCGCCAATAGCCGGCGGTTCCCTCGGGGCGGTCGGGCTCCACCGTGGCCACGAAAACCGGCTCATCGGAGAGCGACAGGATGCTCTGGCGCAGGCTCACGAAGCGGCTGGAGGCGAAGCCGCTGCCGGCGCCGAACCCTTCCCCTCCCGGAGCCCTCCAGTTGATGGCGCCCCCTTCGGGCACGAAACCGCCGAAGACGAGGACGCCGGCGACACCGATCACAGCCGTCACCGAGGCGATGCGGCCGGCCGGTGCCGGCTCCCAGCGGGGAAGTGCACTCTCGTCGGGCGAGCGGAGGTGGCCCGCACCCGACGGCACGGCGTTGGACGTGGCCACGAGACCGAGCGCGGCCACCACGGCGAAGGCGATGTGCCACACCAAGGTGGATGGGTCGCGGTCGACGACCGCGAGGTAGAGATAGAAGCCGAGAGGCGCCACGATCCCCGCCCAGGTTCGGCCCGAGGTCACCGACCACGCCCACACCGCTCCGATCACCCAGAGCGCAACCGCAGACAAGGCCACCAGCCCGACGACCGCCAGCACCGGAGGGGCGCCGTAGCGGATGATGTCGAGGGCGTAGGCCATCCGCTCCGCCAGCGCCGGCATCGTGTCAGCCGTGGGGAGGATCCCGAAGCGAAGCGTATCCGACACCGTGATCCGCAGCACCAGCACCAACAGGGCGACGACGTGGATGACCACCTGGCGGTCGGGGCTGAGACGGGCCGTGGCCCAGGTGACGAGGACTCCGCCGAGGGCGGCGGCGGGGACGATGAGCCTCCAGTCGGGCGTGTCCACGGCCGGCTCGAGCACCTGTGTGAGCCGGGCGAGGACGAGGAGGATCGCTCCGACGCCTACGAACCAGCCGAGACGGCGTGCCATGTCGTCCTCATTGCTCGGTTCCAAGACGGCGCCCAGCCTCCGGCGCTGTCGAGGGTCACGGTCAGGATCCCGGCCCGCTGGAAGTCGGTGACCGAGGATGCCGCCCCGTTGTCTGCCACCAGGATCGCCGCCGTCGGGTACTCGGGGGCCAGCACCCGGGCGAGGCCCAGGAGCGAGGCGTCGGGGGAGCCGGTGGCCATCACCAGCATTCCGCCGCCGCCCTGGTAGCGGAGGCGTGACGCCGCCGCCGCCAACTCGAGACCCTCCTGGGTCTTCACCTGGGCGAGGCGCTCCATGGCCACGGCGTAGCCGGATCCGGTGCTCACGGTCACGGTCGGCCCGCCCATCCACACCTGCGTGTCGAAGGCGTTGTTCATGAGATGGTGGATCACCGACGCCGCTCCCGACACGGCTGCCTCGAAGGCAGACGGGTTGGAGTACGCCTCGGCGCGCACGTCGAGGATCACGAGCGAGCGGGCCTGCCAGGGGATCTCGAGCTGGCGGATCATCAACCGGTCGTGGCGGGCCGACGACGGCCAGTGGATCCGGCGGAGGTCGTCTCCTTGCTGGTACTCGCGGAGCGTGTAGAAGTCCTCACCGCCGCGCTGGCTGTGCTCGGGACGGTGGGCCCGGATCGCCATGTTGCGTCCCAGAACCTCCGGGAGCTCGGTCAAATCCTCCACCGCCGGGTAGACGACCAGGGTGTCGACGCGCCCGGCCTTGGTCGACAGAAACGCCAGACCGAGCGGGTCCGAGACGGTCAGGCCGGTCGGCCCGATCGGGTAGACGCCCCGGGGCCGACACAGCACCCGGTACGTCGCCCTGTACGTGGCGTTGCGGGGAAGGCTGGCGGTGGCGAACTCTGCCGTCCCCAGCCCGGCGACCTCGTCGGTGACGGTGAGCTGTCGCAGCGGTACTCCCTCGTTGGTGATGTGGAGAGTGACCGAGGCGTGGTCGCCGTCGTGGACGGCGGTAGGGGAGGTATGTCGGCGGATCTCGACGTGGGGCTGCCCGCGTCGGATCCACACGAGAGCCGCGACGACCGCGGTGAGGAGGAGAAGTGCCGCCACGCCGAGTTCCGGTTCGCCGAAAAGAAACCAGAGCAGGGCGAGTGCGGTGCCTGCGCCCGCCGTTCCCCAGCCGCGTTGGGTGAGCATCAGCTGGCGGTGGAACGCTGGACGGTCCCGGGGACCTCGAGGTGATCGAGGATCTCGGCGACGATCTGTCCCATCTCCGAGCCCCGGATCACTGCCTCCGGCCGCAGTGCCATCCGATGGCCGAGCACGGGGACAGCCAGCGTCTTCACGTCGTCGGGCAGCACGAAGTCACGACCGGCGGCCGCCGCCCACACCCGGGCGATTCGCAGCAGGAACAGGGCCGAACGAGTCGACGCCCCGAGGTAGATGTCGGGATGGCTCCGGGTCGCCTCGACGAGATCGATGATGTAGTGCTTCACCGGCTCGGAGACGTTGACGGTCTGGGCGACCTCCACCATCGCCAGCACGTCCTTGGCCGAGGCCACCGGCATCAGGTCCAGGTAGGTGGAGCGGACGCCGTGGGTGTCGAGGATCTCCAGGGTGGTGGTGTGAGAGGGGTAGCCCAGCTCCACCCTCATCATGAACCGGTCGAGTTGCGCCTCGGGGAGGGGGTAGGTGCCTTCGTGCTCGAGAGGGTTCTGGGTGGCGATCACCATGAAGGGTGCCTCGAGTGGCCGGGTGACGCCGTCGTAGGTGACCTGGCGTTCTTCCATCGCCTCGAGCATCGCCGCCTGTGTCTTGGGGCTGGCCCGGTTGATCTCGTCGCCTATGACGATGTTGGAGAAGATCGGTCCCGGCTTGAACGTGAACTCGCCCCGCTGACGGTCCCACACCGACACCCCGGTGACGTCCGAGGGGAGGAGGTCGGGAGTGAACTGGATGCGGGACGACTCACACTCGATCGATCGCGCGAGCGACTTGGCGAGGAGCGTCTTCCCGACTCCGGGGACGTCCTCGACGATGACATGACCCTCGGCGACGAGGCATGCCAGTACCTGATCGATCACCGCGCGCTTCCCCTGAATCACCCGCTCTACGTTCGAGGCGATCTCGTGGAAACGCCGGGAGAACCACTGGATTTCGGCGCTGGACAAACCTCACTCCCGATAGGACGAACGTCCCTCGACTTTACCGTCGACAGATCGCAATCCGGGGGTAGGGTGATGGTCCTCGGGGTGGCTCAATCGAAAGGAGGCGTAGGTGAAATGGGTCGAGCTGGCCGCGCGTCCCTTGCTGGCCGCGGAGGCGCTGCGAACGGCCTGGGCATTTCGTTCTCGCCGGGGGATCCTTCCCTCCCGGCCTCTGATCCGTTGGCGGATCGCAACGGCCTATGGCGCTCCTGACGCATCCGTCCAGGTGGAGGATCTCGTACATTTTCTCGAATGGCGGCGGCAGCTCCGCGCCGTGCAGCGGAGGAGCAGATGAACGGTCTGAAGTCTCGACTCGAATCGGTTCCCGGGGTAGAGAGCATCGAACTGGAGCTGGGTGAGGACGGCCTCGAAGGAATAACGGTCCGGCTCACCGACGACGCCGACGAATTGGCCGTCCTCGAGGGAGTACGACGCCTCCTCGTCGCCTACGGCACCCGGTCCCCCCGGGTGCTCGCCACCGCCGGCGTGGCGGCACCGCCCACGTCGAGCAACTCGCACTATCACGACGAGCCGCCGCGGCACGAGATCCTCGACGTCGACGAGTCGCCGTCCGAGATCGTGGTGCCTCCGACACCGGTGCGGGTCGTCTCCTCGGGCACTGCCTCGGCCGCCCTCATCACTCCGGCGGGAGAGAGGGTCGAGCTCTCCGTGACGCCCGCAGGGGAGCATTCGGTCGCCCAGGTCGTCTTCACCAAAGGCGAGAGGACGGTCACCCGCCAGGTGCCCAGTTCGGCGCGGGCGATCGTCCAGGCCGTGCTCGACATGGCCTCTGAGACGTCCGGCCGGGAGCCGATGAGCGTCATCGGACTGAACCTGTCGGCGATCGAAGGAGTGCGGGTCCTCACCGTGATCGCCGGCAACGAGGGCACCACCCCACGGGTCTCGACGGTGAGCGTCGTGGAGAGCAACTGGCCGGCCGCACTCTTGGAAGTGGCGTCGCAGATGCTCGAAGAGCGTGCTCAGAAGCGCCGATAGGCGGTAGTCTGCGGCTACCGACGAAGATAGGTAGCCGATGGCCAGGGCTCTAGTCCTCAACGCCACCTACGAGCCGCTGTCGGTCGTTCCAAGTCGACGGGCAGTGGTCCTAGTGATGCGTGGCCGGGCGATCTCGGTTGTCGATCGGGACATCACGTGGTCGTCGGAGAAGGCCACGATCACCGTGCCGTCGGTCGTCCGCCTCACCTATTACGTCAAGGTGCCCTACCGCCACAGCGTGCCTGTCACCCGACGGGCCGTCTTCGGACGGGACGGGTACACCTGCCAATACTGCGGCGGTCAGGCCGAGAGCATCGACCACGTCCTCCCTCGGTCCCGGGGCGGTGAGCACACCTGGGAGAACGTCGTGGCCTGCTGTCGGACCTGCAACATGCGCAAAGGCGACCGCCTGCCCCAAGAGGCGGGACTCGTCCTCCAGGTCAAACCGCAGGCGCCGCGCAACTACGCCTGGATCTACGCCTCCGCCGGCTACTCACTCGACCCGGCCTGGCAGCCTTATCTCAAAGCCGCCGGCTGATTAGAGAGCTGCCGCCTGGCAGGCGCCAGCTCTCGGTCGTCGCCGGCTCGCTTCGCTCGCCGGGATTGGGTGGTTGGTCGCGAGTCGCGCCTTCCTGATCTCTGCCGACCTACCACGTACCACCTACGACTCGCGACCGGTTCGTCGCGTCCTCCGATGCCCCCCTGGGTGGGTCTCGCGCCCTTGTTGTGGGGGGATAGGTTGACAAAGTGGGGGAAAGTGGGGCATAGTGGCACGCACTCACCCCGCAGGGGGTGGAAGGACGAGCAACTGACCATGCGAGCGAACGAGTGTTCCTTGGGGACTACATCCACACGTTGGACGAGAAAGGGCGGGTCGTGATGCCCGCCCCGTTCCGCGCCGTCATCAAGGAGGAAGGCGGCAACGTGGTGGTCACCAAGGGCCCGGACGGGAACCTCGTCGTGTTCACCGAAGACAAGTTCCGTCAGGTGGCAGAAGAGGAGATCCAGCGCCCCCGGGTCCGCGAGACCCGCCGCGACATCCGGGCCAAGTTCGCCGCGGCCGACCTCCAGAAGATGGATTCCCAGGGACGGATCGTGATCAAGCCGCGCCTGCGCGAGTACGCCGGGATCCACAACGCCAGCGAGGTCGCCGTGGTCGGCGTGTTCGACCGAATCGAGATCTGGGACGTGACTGCGTTCGAGGAGGAGCAGGCCGCTGCCGACGCCCTGTACCGCGAGAGCGAGGAGACACCCGGCTTCTGACGACCCCGACGAGACAACGGCTGGCTCTGGTTCATGGTCAGCCCCCCGGTAACCAAAGGAAGGCCCCTGACTCCGCCCGCTTCCTATTGGTGCCAGCGCCCGGGGGGCTGACCATGACCCAGGGACCGAGAACCGATCGGGGGGAGCACAGCTACCACGAGCCGGTCCTCGCTTCCGAGGTCGCGGAGGTGTTCAAGCCCCTCCCCGCCGGCGTGGTGGTCGACGCCACGTTCGGCGGAGGGGGGCACACGAGGAGATTGATGGACGAGATGCAGAAAGGAACACGATTCGTCGGAATCGACCGTGATCCCGACGCGCTCGCCCATTCCGACCTCGCCGGCCACCCCGACGTCACCGTCCTGCAGGGCAACTTCGCCGACCTCGGGCGCCTGCTCGACGAAGCCGGGGTCGAGGCCCCCGTCGGAATCCTCTTCGACCTGGGTGTGTCCAGCCATCAACTCGACGAGGCGACGCGGGGTTTTTCGTATCGCCACGAAGGTCCCCTCGACATGCGGATGGGCCCCGACACCGCCCGGTCGGCGGCCGACATCGTCAACACGTGGGACCGCCGCCAACTCGCGGCCGTGATCCGCCGCTACGGCGAGGAGCGGTACGCCAACCGCATCGCCGATGCCATCGTCGCCAACCGGCCCATCCGAACCACCACGCAGCTCGCCGAGGTCGTGGCGTCGGCCGTGCCGCACGCCGCCCGCCGCAAGGGCCATCCCGCCAGGCGAACATTCCAGGCGCTGCGGATCGCCGTCAACCAGGAGTTGGAGGCGCTGCGCACCGGGCTCGATCAGGCCCTCGAGGTGCTCGCCCCCGGCGGGCGGTGCGCCGTCATCTCCTACCACTCCCTGGAGGACCGCATCGTCAAGCGCCGCTTCGCACTCGGTGCGGGCGGCTGCGTGTGCCCGCCCGACCTTCCCGTCTGCGTGTGCGGGGAGGCATCCGAGCTGCGAATCCTCACCCGCCGCCCGATCGAACCTTCGCCCGAGGAAGTCGAGCGGAATCCCCGAGCCCGGTCGGCCAGGTTGCGTGCAGCGGAGAAGCTCGAGAGGAAGGCCTCATGACCGCTCGCCCACTCCGTTCTCCTGCTCGCGTTCCCGGGCTTCGCGTCATCGCCGGAAAGCAGGCCCGGCGCTTGTCGATGGCCCCATGGCTGGCGGTTTCGCTCGTGACCATCGCCGCCTTCCTGGCCCTGGTGCTGGCGAGGACGGCGCTCGACCGGGCGGCGTTCGAGCTCGCCGAGCTCAACGCCGCGATCGCCGAACAGCAATCGATCAACCAGAAGCTCCGCGTGGAGATCGCCGAACTCGAGAGCCCGGCCCGCATCGCACCGCTAGCCGAGGAGTTGGGGCTCGTCATCCCGCAGGAGCGCGAGCAGCTGCTGGTCGAGGGAGTCGGCCGTGATGACGGCATAACCGACCCCGACTACGCAGCCACTGTCGCCGCCGACACGCCGGGGCCGTCTTCATGAATCCCGCCGGGAGGTGACCCGGTGGCGCCCCGTCGTGCTGGCAGACGGTTCGCACCCGGCAGGCTGAGACTGGCGGCCCTCGGCCTGTTCCTGGTCCTTGCCTGGCTGGGCATGGCCTATCGCCTCGTGCAGGTCCAGGTCGTCCAGGCTGCCGAGTTGCGCGAACGCGGGCTCGACCAGCGCCTCGTCGAACGGGTCCTCGCCCCCGATCGCGGCCGCATCTACGACCGCAACGGCGACCTGCTCGCCATGACCGTTGAAGCGGAGACGATCTACGCCGTCCCCGACCTCGTCACCGAGCCCCTCTACATCGCCCAGCAGGTCGGAGGCCTGGTGGGCGCCAACCAGGAGAAGCTGCTCGCCGCTCTCGAGTCGGACTCCGACTTCGTCTACCTAAAGCGGCAGGTCGACCACGAGACCGCAGAGAAGATCCGCCAACTCGGGCTCGACGGCGTGTTCTTCGAGCCGGAGATGACCCGCAGCTACCCGGCCGACTCGGTCGCCGCCCATGTCGTCGGGTTCGTCGACATCGATGGGAACGGTCTCGAAGGGCTGGAGCTCTACTACGACGAGCTCCTGCGGGGGACGCCGGGCCGACAGATATTCGAGAAGTCGCCTTCGGGCACCCCGATCCCTCAGGGCCGGCGGGAAGAGATCCCCGCCGTCCCCGGTGCCGACCTCGTGACCACCATCGACCTCCCGCTCCAATACGCCACCCAGGACGCCTGCGTCGCGGCCCTGGAGCGCACCAAGGCAAAGGGCTGCTGGGCTGTGGTGCTGGAAGCGGAGACCGGCAACGTCCTCGCCATGGCGGGAGCGCCGGTCTTCGACCCGGTCGCCCGCACCACCACGGACGGGGCGCCGTTCTCGAATGCCGTCGTCCGCGAGCCATACGAACCCGGCTCCATCCAGAAGACCGTGACGGTGGCGGCGGCGATCGAGGAGGGAATCGTCGACGTGGGGACCGTCTTCGGGGCGGTGGCGGACCAGATCGAGCTCCATCCGGGCGCCTGCAAGTCGGACACCGACGACATCTATGGGTGCTACGAGGACTTCGACGAGCACGAGACCCGGGACATGACGGTGCGGGACATCTTCACGGTGTCCTCCAACGTCGGGATCATCCGCATCGCCCAGAAGATGCCTCCGAGCCTCATCGAGGACTACATAGAGCGCTTCGGCCTCACCGCTCCGACAGGGATCGACTACACCGGCGAGTCGGGCGGCCTGCTCAACATGCCCGCCGGATGCTCCACCTGCCCGCTGTCGGCCGCAATCGGTTACTCGCTCGCCGTCTCGCCGCTGCAGATGGCCGCCGCCTACGGGGCCATCGCCAACGACGGAGTGTGGACGGAGCCCCGCTTGGTGTCGTCGATCATCGACGTCGACGGGAACGAGACCCAGAGCGAGCAGGAGACGCATCGGGTCGTCTCACCCGAGACCGCCCGTATCATGCGGGAGCTGCTGGCGGGTGTGGTCGAGTCGGGGACGGGCGGGAACGCCACCGTGCCCGGATATCGGGTGGGGGGCAAGACGGGGACCGCCGACAAGCTGGACGAGAATGGAAACTACACCGACGTCACGCGGGCCAGCTTCGTCGGCCTGGCACCCATCGACGATCCCAAGCTCGTGGTCGCCGTGATGGTCGACGAGCCGGCGTGGGAGTACCGCACCGGAGGCCAGGCGGCGGCGCCGGTCTTCGCCGAGATCATGCAGCAGGCCCTCCACCGTCTCGGAGTGACTCCCGATGGCCTCGAGGAATAGCTCCGTCGCCGAACTGGCCGAGGTGGTCGGGGGCCGGGTCCTCGGCGATCCCACCGTGACCGTCCGCGACGTCACCCACGACAGCCGCCAAGCCGGGCCGGGGACGATGTTCGCCGCGGTGGTCGGCAGCCGGGTCGACGGCCACGATTTCGTCGAGGCGGCGGTGTCGGCCGGCAGCCCGGCGGTGCTGGTGCAACGGGAGTGCCCCACGGAAGCCACCCAACTCCTCGTCGAAGACGTGCGGGAGGCGATGGGCCCGGTGGCGGCGGAGGTCCATGGCCATCCGAGCCGCCGCCTCGCCCTGGTGGGTGTCACCGGCACGAACGGGAAGACGACCGTGACCCACATGGTCGAGTCGATCGGGATCGCCTCCGGCCGCAAGGTGGGGCTGATCGGCACCGTCCACACCCGGGTGGGCGCCACGAGCATCCCCAACACCCGCACCACCCCCGAAGCTACCGATTTCCAGCGCCTGCTCGCCACCATGGTGCGAATGGGAGCCGAGATCGTGTCCTCCGAGGTGTCGTCCCACGCCCTCGCCATGCATCGAGTCGATGCGGCGAGGTTCGCCGTGGCCGCATTCACCAACCTCTCCCAGGACCATCTCGACTTTCACGGCGACATGGAGAGTTACTTCTCCGCCAAGGCCCGTCTGTTCGAGCCCGACCTGTCCGAGCGGGCGGTCGTGTGGATCGACGACCCGGCCGGGGAGCGTCTCACTCGCTCGATGACGATCCCGTACCTCACGGTCGGGACCGACGCCGACGTGATGGCCCGCGACCGGAGCGTGGGAGTCGACGGGTCCTCGTTCGTGATGGTCACCTCCGAAGGGGAAGTGGACATCGAGCTGCCTCTGGGCGGGGATTTCAACATCGACAACGCCTTGATCGCTGCCGCTTGTGCGTTGTCCCTCGGGATCCCCCTGGAGGCGATCGCCGCCGGACTCAGGCAGTTCCGAGGGGTGCCCGGCAGGTTCGAGGTCGTCTCGGGAGACGCCCCGGTGACGGTCCTCGTCGACTACGCCCACACTCCAGCGAGCATCGCCAACGCCATCGCCTCGGTGCGCCGCACCGGGCAAGGGGAGTGGGTGTCCGACGGCGGCAGCCGCCGGCTGATCGTCGTGTTCGGGGCCGGCGGCGACCGGGACCGGGCCAAGCGCCCGCACATGGGGCGGGAGGCGATGGCCGCCGACGAGGTGATCGTCACCTCCGACAACCCGCGCAGCGAGCCCCCGGAGGTGATCATCGACGAGGTGGTCTCCGGCATCGATGACACGGAGCGAGTGCGTCGCATCGTGGATCGGCGGGAGGCGATCGCCGCCGCCATCGAGCTGGCCCGCGACGGCGACGTCGTCTTGATCCTCGGGCGGGGCCACGAGCGGGGCCAGGAGGTCCAGGGCCGCATCCTGCCCTTCGACGACCGCCTGGTCGCCCGAGAGGCGCTCATCGAGCAGGGGAGGATGGCCCCGTGATCTCGCTTCTGATCGGCGCCGCCGTTTCGTTGCTCGTGTCGATCTTCGGCACCCCCTATGCCATCCGCCTCCTGCGCCGCCGTCAAATCGGCCAGTTCATCCAGGACGACATCCAGCGCCAACACGCTCACAAGCAGGGGACTCCGACCATGGGCGGGGTCGTCTTCGTCCTCGCCTGTCTGATCGGCTACGTGATGGCCCACGTACGCGTGTGGACCCCGTCTACCGGGTTCTCCTTCCAGCTGGTCCCGTTCGGCGCCGGCGGGCTCTTGGCGGGGATGGCACTGGTCGGGATGGCGATCGTCGGCTTCGTGGACGACTACATCAAGTTCACCAACCGGCGGTCCCTGGGGCTGAGCAAGGGGGCCAAGTTCGCCGCCCAGCTCGTCATCGCCATCCTCTTCGCAGCGGGAGCGTCCGCCGCCGACGTCGTGACCGAGGTGTCGTTCGTGCGGCCGCTCGGCATCGACCTCGGCGCCTTCTTCTTCATCTGGGTCCTGATCATGCTGACGGGCGCCGCCAACGGTGTGAACCTGGCCGACGGGATGGACGGCCTCGCCAGTGGCTCCGGAGCTCTCGTCGTCGGCGCCTACACGATCATCGCCTTCTGGCAGTTCCGCAACGCCGCTCCCACCGGGATCTACCAGGCCGTCGACCCCCTCGAGCTGGCCACCTTGTCGGCGGCGATGTTCGCCGCCCTCCTCGGTTTCCTGTGGTGGAACGCACCGCCGGCGAGGATCTTCATGGGAGATGTCGGCTCTCAGGCCATCGGCGGGCTGCTCGCCGCCCTCGCCCTCCTCACCAACACTCACCTGTTGTTGGTGATCGTCGGCGGGATCTTCGTCGCCGAGACCCTGTCGGTGATGCTGCAGGTGGCGAGCTTCCGGCTGACCGGAAAGCGGATCTTCCGCATGGCGCCGATCCATTTCCACTTCGACCTCAAAGGCTGGCCGGAGACCACCGTCGTCATCCGCTTCTGGATCCTGACCGCCTTGGGTGTCGCCCTCGGCCTGGGGCTGTTCTACGGGGACTTCCTGGCCGTCGAAGGGATCCTGCAATGAGTCGGAAGCCGGAAGTCGGAAGTCGGAAGCTCCCCGCCTCGGTCTCAGGGAGGGGCTCGTGAGGTTGCTCGTGCTCGGGGCCGGGGTGTCGGGGACGGCGGTTTGTCGACTGGCGCGTCAGCAGGGGCACGCGGTGACCGTGTACGACGAGTCGCCGCTCGAACCGGGACACATCCTGTCGATGGGGGCGGGTGCCGTGTCGGGTGCCTGGGACTCGGGGCTGCTCGAAGGAGTCGACCTCGTCGTCACGAGCCCTGGTTTCCCTGAGCGGTCGCTTCCCATCGTCGAGACGCTCGAGTCCGGAGTTCCCATCTGGAGCGAGATCGAATACGCGTGGCGCCTCCTCGACGACCGGCCGGTCGTGGCGGTCACCGGCACGAACGGCAAGACCACGGTCACCACCCTCTGCGCCCGCATGCTCCAGGAGTCCGGTGTCTCGGCCGTGGCGGTCGGAAACATCGGCACTCCGCTCACCGACGCCGTCGACGGCGATTGGGAGGTGGCGGTGGTCGAGGTCTCCAGCTTCCAGTTGCGCTTCATCGACCGCTTCCATCCCCGCGCCGCTGCCATCCTCAATATCGCCGAGGACCACCTCGACTGGCATGGAAGCCCACAGGCGTACGCCGCCGCCAAGGCGCGGATCTTCGAACGGCAGGACGAAAACGACCTCCTCGTCTACGACGCCGACGACCCCGGAGCGGCGAGGATCGCCCGCACCGCCCTTTCGGTGCTCCACCCGGTGTCGGCGTCCTTCTTGCCCCAAGGAGGCTCCGGTGTGGAAGGCGGGCGCCTGCACCTGCCCGGGATCTCGGTGCCGCTCCAGGAACTCGGCTCCGCCGACCCGGCCCACGTGGTCGACATGGCCGCCGCCGCCGTCCTCGCCCTCGACCGGGGCGCCGACCCCGCGGCAGTGGAGGCCGTGCTCCGAGAGTTCCAGCCCGGCTCCCACCGCCGCCAGGTCGTCGCTCGCGTCGGCGGGGTGGACTACGTCGACGACTCCAAGGCCACCAACCCGCACGCCGCTCTCGCTGCAGTCGCCGCCTACCCATCGGTGGTGCTCATCGCCGGCGGCCTGGCCAAAGGCCTCGACCTCCGGCCCCTGGCCCAGGCCGACAACGTGAAGGCGGTGATCGGGATCGGCACCGCCGGGCCAACCCTGGTGGAGGAGGCAGGCGACCGGGGACATCTGGCCGAGACGCTCGACGAGGCGGTCCGCATCGCCTCCGAGTTGGCACAGCCCGGTGACACGGTGTTGCTCGCTCCCGGCGCCGCCAGCTTCGACCAGTTCCAGTCGTACGCCGAGCGAGGCGAGGCGTTTTCGGCCGCAGTCGGCCGCCTCGAGAAGGAGGAGCTCCGCTCATGACCAGCAACGTCACGTCGATCGCCCGGATCAGGACGGCCGCCCGCGCCCGCGCCGAACGGGCGAAGTCGAACAATCGGACGACCACCGTCCTGCTGCTGGTGGCGATGGTGCTGGTGGTGATCGGCCTCGGCGAGACCATGTCGGCATCGTCGACCGTGGGAATCGACCAGGCCGCCGACCGCTTCTACTTCTTCAAGCGACAGCTGATAGGCGTCGGGCTCGGCCTCGTCGCACTCGTGGTGGCGAGCCGCGTCCCGTACTCGTTCTACCGCCGGGTCGCCCTGCCGCTGTTCGCCCTCACCATCGTCGGCCTCATCGCCGTTCTGATGATGGGCACGGAAGAAGGCGGCGCCCGCCGTTGGCTGGTGCTGGGCCCAGTCAACTTCCAGCCGTCGGAGTTGGCCAAGTTCGCGGTGATCGCCCTCCTGGCGGCCCTCCTCGAACGCAAGGCCCGGAACCTCCAGACCTGGGGACACCTAGTCGTCCCCGTTGGTTTCGTCGTCGGGACCGTCGCCGTCCTGCTCATGAAGCAGCCCGACCTGGGGACGACGATCCTCATCGGGCTCGTGGCCATGGCCGTTCTGTGGGTCAGCCCCGCCCCCGGACACCGCGTCATCCTGATGGGGCTGATGGGGGCCATCGCCGCAGCGCTGTTGGCCGTCGCTGCCGACTACCGCATGGACCGCATCGTCGGCTTCCTCGACCCGTGGTCGAACGCCTCGGCCGAGGGCTACCAACTGATCCAGGGCTACTACGCCCTGGGCGACGGCGGGATATTCGGCGTCGGCCTCGGCGCCAGCCGGGCGCGTTGGTTCTACCTACCCAACGCCCACACCGACTTCATCTTCGCCATCATCGGCGAGGAGACCGGTTTGATCGGCGCCATGACGGTCATCGGGTTGTTCGGCGCCCTCGCCGTCGCCGGGTGGGCGGTGGCTTCCCGGGCTCCGGACCTGTTCGGCAAGATGTTGGCCACGGGCATCACCGCCTGGATCTCCTTCCAGGCGCTGATCAACATCGGAGGCGTGCTCGGCGTGTTGCCCATCACCGGCATCGCCCTGCCCTTCGTGAGCTTTGGGAGCACGGCGCTGGTCGCGTCGATGGGAGCGCTGGGCGTGCTCGTCAACATAAGCCAGCAAGGCGGGAGAGGGTGAGCTTTGCCATCGCTGCCGCCGGCACCGGGGGTCACGTCTACCCGGGGCTGGCGGTGGGGGAGGCGCTCGTCGACCTCGGCGTCTCCCGCGATGAGATCCTCTACATAGGCGGCCAGCGCCTCGAGGCCCAGGTGTACCCCGAGGCCGGGTTCCCCTTCCTGTCCGTCGAGTTGCGCGGTCTCTCCCGCCAGCTCACGCTCCGCAACCTGGGGATCCCCCGCGTGGTGATGGCCGCCGTCCGCACGATCCGTGCCGAGCTGGTCGCCCGCCAGGTGAAGGCGCTGCTCGGGCTCGGGGGTTACGTCACCGTCCCCGCCGGTCTGGCGGCGCGGTCGGTGGGAGTGCCCGTCGCGGTAGCCGAACAGAACGCCGAGGCGGGTCTGGCCAACCGAGTCGTGTCACGTTTCGCCACCCGCGTCTTCGGTTCCTTTCCGATCACCCACCGCCTGCCCAAAGCCGAGTGGGTGGGAAACCCGCTCCGGCGGCCGCTGGCCGAGTTCGACCGGGAGCGGCTGCGTCCCCACGCCCTCGTCCGCTTCGGGCTCGAACCGGACGTTCCGGTCCTCGGGGTGTTCGGAGGGTCCCTCGGGGCGGGGGTGATCAACCGGGCTGTGATCGACATGTTGGCGGCGTGGGACGGGCCGTCGCTCCAGGTCCTCCACCTCGCCGGCCAGGGTTACGAGGAGGTGTCGGCCGCCGCTTCGGTTTCCCCTCATCGATGGGTGGTGCTGGACTTCATCGGCGAGATGGATGCGTTCTTCGCCGCCTGCGACCTCGTGGTCGCCCGAGCCGGGGGATCGGTGGCCGAGCTGACCGCCACCGCCACGCCGGCCATCCTCGTCCCGGGTGGCTTCGGCTCCGGCCGCCATCAGGCCCTCAACGCCGCCGCCCTGGCCGAAGCCGGGGCGGCCGTCGTCGTCACCGAAGACCGCATCCATGAGCTCGCCCCGAAGGTCGAAGCTCTGATGTCCGACTCCGACGCCCGCAGGCGAATGGCCGACGCCGCCAGGAAGATCGCCAAGCCCCAGGCGGCGACGGTCATCGCCCAGGCCTTGATCGAGATGGCATCGACATGACCGATCTCCCCGAGCGCATCCACATCGTCGGTATCGGCGGCGCCGGCATGAGCGCCCTGGCCAAGATCCTCGCCGGCCGCGGCCACCGCGTCAGCGGCTCGGACCTGCGAGCCGGAACGACGACCGACCTCCTGTCGGCGCTCGGGATCGAGGTGTGGGAAGGGAGCCGTCCCGAACGAATAGGCGAGGCCGATCTCGTCGTAGCTTCGTCGGCGGTCCCCGACCGCGACCCGGAGCTGGAGGCGGCGCGCCGCGCCGGCTTGCCGGTGTGGCGGCGCCCGGAGCTCCTCGAGGTGATCACCGAGAAGTGGCCCGTGATCGGGCCCACCGGAACCCACGGCAAGACGACCACGACGGCTCTCCTCGTCACGGGAATCCGGGCCGCCGGCCTCGACCCGTCGTTCGTGGTCGGAGGGGAGCTGGTCGCCTTCGGGACCAACGGCCACCTCGGAGCCGACGACCTGCTCGTGCTCGAAGTAGACGAGGCGTTCGGGACCTTCGAGCACGTCCGGCTCCGCGGCCTCGTGGTCACCAATGTCGAGCAGGACCACATGGACCACTTCGGTTCCCAGGACGAGCTCGAGGAGGCATTCGTCCGGGTGGCGCGTTCCGTCGACGGGCCCGTCATCGCTTGCCTCGACGACCCCGGGGCGGCCGGCGTCGCCGCCCGGGTGGGCGCCGCCACTTACGGCACCTCGCCCGACGCCACCTGGCGGATCCGCGGGTTCGCCCCCGGCGACGGCACGTCTCGCTTCCGCTTGGCGGGGCCGACCGGCGAAGTCCAGGTGAAGCTCCCCCGGCCCGGCCTCCACCTCGCCCGCAACGCCGCCGGGGCACTGGCCCTGCTCGGGGAGCTCGGCCACGACGTGGAAGCCGCCGCCGCCGGTCTGGAGCACTTCGCCGGGGTCAGGCGCCGGTTCGAGCCGAAGGGAACCATCTCCGGCGTGCGGGTGATCGACGACTACGCCCACCATCCCACAGAAGTCGCAGCCACTCTGCGGGAAGCGGCCGAGTTCAGGCCGACCCGTCTCTGGGCCGTGTTCCAGCCCCATCTGTACTCCCGCACCCGTGACCTGCACCGTGAGTTCGGCGCCGCGCTCGCCTTCGCCGACCGGGTGGTGGTGACCGACGTCTACGGCGCTCGCGAGGACCCCATCCCCGGCGTCACCGGCCAGCTCGTCGCCTCCGCCGCCCGGCGGGCCGGCGCCGCCTGGGTCCAGTACCTGCCGCACCGCGCCGACGTCGCCCCGCGAGTGGCGGAACTCGCCGAACCGGGAGACATGGTCGTCGTCATGGGAGCCGGTGACATCACCCTCACCGCCTCCGAGCTCACCCAGGCGCTCCAGCTGCAGATGGCGGAGGGCCCGGCGTGACCAGTTGGGAGCGCCTCGTCTCCTCGGGCCGCGCCCGCCGCCACGTGGAACTGGCGCCGATGACCACCTACAAGCTGGGCGGGCCCGCCGACCTCTACGTCGTGGTGGACCGCATCGAGACACTCCAGGAAGTCGGGGAGGCCTTGCGAGCCGAGCCGATGCCGGTCCTGGTGCTGGGTCGAGGATCGAACCTACTCATCGCCGACAAGGGTTTCCGCGGGGTCGTCGTCCGGTTGGGCAACGAGTTCGCCGAGGCGAGCATCGACTCGGAGGGCATCGTCGACGCCGGCGGGGCAGCTTCCCTGCCCCGCGTGGCCCGGGGCATTTCCGCCGAAGGTCGGGGTGGCCTGGAGTGGGGAGTCGGGATCCCCGGGTCGGTGGGGGGAGCTGTCCGCCAGAACGCCGGCTGTTTCGGAAGGGAAGTGGTCGACGTGCTGGTCGAGGCCCGGGTCGTGTCCCTCGCCGACGGCCGCGACCGTTGGGTGCCAGCGGCATCCCTCGATCTGAGTTATCGCCATTCCGCCATCGCCTCCACCGACGTAGTCGTCGCCGCTCGCTTCCACACCGAGTCCGTGGAGCCCGAGAAGGCGGCGGCCGAGATGCGCAGGATCACCCGGTGGCGGAAGGAACATCAGCCGGGCGGCACACTGAACGCCGGGTCGGTCTTCAAGAACCCGCCGGGCGAGGCGGCCGGAGCCATCATCGACCGCCTCGGGTTGAAAGGGTTCGCCCTCGGACCGGTGCGGGTCTCGCCCCGCCACGCCAACTTCATCGAGGCGGAAGCCGGTGCCTCTGCCGAGGCAGTGCGCCGCCTCATCGACGCGGTGCAGAGGCGGGTGGAGGAAGAGACGGGTATCCACCTCGAACCGGAGATCCAGTTCGTGGGATTCGAGGATGGGGATTGAGATGGATCGCCGCCTGGCCGAACGACGTCGCCGGGTGGCGGAAGACAGGGCTCGTTCCAACCTGGGGCGCCTCATGCGCCTCCTCATCGCCCTCGCCGTCGGCGGGGTGATCGTCTGGTTCATGCAGTCGCCGTTCATGTCGGTGGGTGACATCCACATCGAGGGCGCCCGTCGGGTCGACGTGGAGAAGGTCCTGGCCCAACACGGCATCCACCCCGGCCGTCCCTTGCTCCTGCTCGACGTCGATGGCGCCCGCGACGCTTTGTTGGAGGATCCCTGGGTGGCGGACGCGACGGTGGCGCGAGACTGGCCCACGACCGTCCTCGTCGAGATCACCGAACGCACTCCGGCTGTCGGGATCCGCCTCGCCGACGGATGGTGGCTGGCCGCCGCCGACTCCGTTTTGCTGGACGCGGTCGAGCAACGCCCTGAAGCCCTGCCATTGGCGGATTTCACCCACCTCACTTCGGAGGACGCTGAGGGGAATCTGGATGTGGTGGGAGCGATCGAATATCTGGCGGCGCTGCCCGATCAATACCGGGAAGGTGCGATCGTGACAATGGGGGAGGAAGGTCTCGAAGGGACCGTGGCGGGATTCATGGTCCGGATCGGCCGTCCATTCGACGGGGCGGAAAAGGCCCGGGTGACAGCCGCCATCCTCGATCGAGGGGTGGAGGAAGGGTCGATACTCACGGTGATGGCACCGGCGAATCCGGCTGTTTTGCCACCCGGAGCGGGGGAGGAGTCTTCCCAGGAACCGACCGACGACGCCGAAGGCGGCGACACCACCCAGACCAAGCAACCCTAAACCTCTACTTGAGGGTAAAACTCAAGGGGTTTACGTAAACCTCAACCTCGTGTAAAGCTTCAGGCAACCGGAGCTCACATTTGGAGGTTTGAGATGAACAACCGCGCCGGATCGACCGGTAGTTACCTGGCGGTGATAAAGGTCGTCGGAGTCGGAGGCGGCGGCGTCAATGCCGTCAATCGCATGGTCGAGGCCGGCGTCCGTGGAGTGGAGTTCATCGCCCTCAACACCGACGCTCAAGCCCTGCTCATGTCGGACGCCGACGTGAAACTGGACCTGGGCCGCGAGGTGACCCGCGGACTCGGGGCGGGCGCCAACCCCGAGGTAGGACGCGCCGCCGCCGAGGCTCACCGTGAAGAACTGGAAGAGGTCCTGAAGGGCGCCGACATGGTGTTCATCACCGCCGGCGAAGGCGGCGGCACCGGCACCGGCGGAGCTCCGATCGTGGCAGAGGTGGCACGGAACCTCGGTGCTCTCACCGTCGGCGTGGTCACCCGTCCGTTCGGCTTCGAGGGCCGACGGCGAGCCGTCCACGCCGAGGAAGGCATCCAGGCTCTCCGCGAGGCGGTGGACACCCTCATCGTCATCCCCAACGACCGCCTGCTCGACGTCGGCGACCCGTCGGCGCCGATCACCGAGACCTTCCGGCTCGCCGACGAGGTGCTGATGAACGGCGTCGCCGGAATCACCGATCTCATCACCACCCCCGGCCTCATCAACGTCGACTTCGCCGACGTGAAGACGATCATGGCCAACGCCGGTTCGGCCGTGATGGGCATCGGCCGGGCCACCGGCGAGAACCGGGCCTCCCAGGCAGCCCAGCGGGCGATCAACAGCCCCATGCTCGAGACGTCGATGGACGGCGCCCGCGGCGTGCTCCTCTCGATCGCCGGCCCCTCGAGCATGACCCTGCATGAGGCGACGACGGCCGCGCAGGTGGTCGCCGACCACGCCGACCCCGAGGCCGAGATCATTTTCGGGGCGATCATCGACGACGACCTCGGCGAGGAGATGAAGGTGACGGTCATCGCTGCGGGCTTCGACAAGGGACGTGCGCGGCGCCCCGCCCCCGGCAGGACCCCGGAGCGAGAGCGTCCTTCCGTTCCGGTGCGCGATACCGGCACCACCGAAGAAGAAGACGACCTCGACATCCCGTCCTTCGTCCAGGGATGACCCTCGACGGGGTGGCGTTCACCTCGCCTACCGACGGCGACGCCCGCCACGACCCGGAGGTGCGTCGGCGGGTGTCCGCCCGTCTGGGGATCCCCGACGAATGGGCGACCGTGAATCAGGTCCACGGGCCTATCGCGATTGAGGTGGATCGCCCCGGTGAGGCGGGAGAAGGTGATGCTCTCGTGACCACGGTTCCGAACCTGCCGCTGGCTGTGTTCACCGCCGACTGTCTCGGCGTCGTCCTCCACGGACCCGGGACTGTGGGGGTGGCCCACGCCGGATGGCGCGGCCTGGCGGCGGGAGTCCTCGACAGCACGATCAGTCTCATGGAGAAGGCAGGTGCGGCGCCGACCCGAGCCGAGGTCGGTCCTGGCATCGGCCCCTGCTGCTTCGAGGTCGGCGACGAAGTGGCCGAAGTCTTCCGTGAGGATGTGTCGTCCACGACTTGGGGCACCCGCTCGGTCGACTTGCGGGCCGCCGCTGCCCGGCGCCTGCGCGGCATGGACGTGTGGATCGACGACCGCTGCACCGCTTGCGGCGGAGGGTTCAGTCATCGCCGCACAGGCACGACGGCGCGGATGGCAGCGCTGGGGTGGGTGCCATGAGCCTCCAGTCGGTGCTCGAGAGAGTCGCTGCCGCATGCGAGCGTGTCGGTCGCCGGCCGGAGGAGGTGACGGTCGTGGCGGTGAGCAAGGGCCAGCCGCCGGAAGCCATAGCCGCCCTCTACGAAGCCGGTCACCGCGACTTCGGCGAGAACCGGGCCGACGAGCTCCAGGCCAAGGCCGCCCAGCTGCCGTCCGACATCCGCTGGCATTTCGTCGGCCACCTGCAGTCCAACAAGGCGAGGGTGGTCCGGCCCATCGCCTCCGTGCTGCACTCCTTGGATCGCGAGTCGCTGGCTCTCGCCTGGCTGAAGGGCGCCGGGGCGCCCCCGCCGGCTTACCTCCAGGTCAACATCGGAAGGGAGCCGCAGAAATCCGGGGTCGACCCCGAAGACGCCATAGAGGCGGCCGTGGCCTTCTCCGGGCTGGGCATCCCCATCATCGGAGTGATGGCCATCCTCCCGATCGTCGACGATCCCGAGGACGCCCGGCCGTTCTTCAAACGCATGGTCGAGGTCCGCGACCTGGTGGCAGCGAGAGTGCCGGAAGCGGTCGGCTTGTCGATGGGAATGACCGACGACTTCGAGGTGGCGGTGGAAGAGGGTGCCACCGTTATACGTGTGGGACGGGCTATCTTTGACGCACACAGCACTGCCCCATAGAGGAACCAATGTCGTCATTGCTTTCCAAGGCGCTCGTATATCTCGGACTGGTCGATGAGGACCAGCCCGCATACGACGTGGAGCCGGAGCCGCGGCCCCGGCCGGCGCGTCCCGAGCCCGTTTACGAGGAGCGCCGCACTTCTCCGCCTGCTCCGCGGCGGGTCGAGGGTGTGGGCAGTGTCGAAGGCCGTCGGGTCGAACCGCCCACCCGGGCGGCCATTCCCGGCAGCCAGCAGACCGTTCGCCCGGTCCGGCCGGTCGAGGTGCAGTCCGACGTGCTCGTCGTCGAGGAGTTCGGCGACGCCAAGATCCTGGCCGACCGGGTCCGTGACCAGGTCCCGGTGGTGCTCGACCTCCGCCGCGCCTCCTCCGAACTGGTGCGGCGGGTCATCGACTTCTCCAGCGGCCTCATCTACGCCCTCGACGGCACGATGCGCAAAGTCGGGGATGGCCTGGTGCTGGTGCTCCCTCCGCGGGTGACGCTGTCTCGGGACGAGAAGCGGCGTCTCGCCGATCTGGGCGTGTACCAGCTCGACGACGTCGACTGACGTGGAAATCCTCTGCGTCGCTCTGCGGCTCTACGCCATCGCCGTGCTCGCCTGGGTGATCCTCTCCTGGGTGCAGGTTCCCGCCACCCATCCCCTCGCCCGGGTCACCGTCTTCCTGGATCGGATCATCTACCCGGTGATCCTGCCTCTGCGCCGAATCATCCCCCCGGTGCGACTGGGAGGAGGGGCACTCGACCTGTCGCCGATCATCCTCCTGATCGGCCTGTCCTTCCTCCAGCGGATCATCTGTTGATCCTTGGGTAGCCCCGGTCGGGGACGTATCCTGCAGGAAACCGATTCCGAGTTTCTGAAAGCCGCTTCAGGGAGAAGCCCCTCCATGCCTCTGACACCGATCGACGTACAGCAGAAGACATTCGGGCCCGAGCTGCGGGGCTACAACATGGACGAAGTCGACGACTTCCTCGACGAGGTCGTCGCGACCCTGAAGGACTACGACCAGCGGTTGCGGGACGCCCAGGACCGCATCCGGGCGCTCGAGGCCGAGTTGGCCTCACGCGGCGAGGAAGAAACCGCCATCTCCCGGGCGCTGGTCGCCGCCCAGAAGCAGGCCGACGCCATCATCGCCGAAGCGCAAGCCGAGGCCGAGACCATCCGCCAGAGCGCGCAGGGCGAAGCCGACCGCCTCCTCGCCGAGCGCGACGCCGAGCGCATGCGCCTCACCCAGGAAATCGCCCGGATGCGGGCGACCGTCGCCGACCTGAAGCGCCGGATCGTCGACCTCGCCGCCGCCGCCGAGGCCAACCTCGACTCGATGGACGCGGCGATCGCCGAGGCGGCCACCGACATCGGGTCGCCGGAGGAGCCCGCCGCCGAGGAACTGCCCGTCGACGACGCGGCCGAGATCGGCGACTGGGGCGCCACGTCCGACGACTACGCCGAGCCGGAGGCCGGCTGGGAGGAAGACGCCGCCGAAGCGACAGAGGACGAAGGCGGCTGGGGAGAGCACGGCGACTACGGCGAGCCGTCGCCTGCCGAGGACAGCTCCGAGGAGCCCGGAGGCTACTACGACGACGACGAGGAGACGGCCGAGGGCTTCACGGAAGAAGAACCCGAAGCCAGCACCGACGAGTACGGCGAGTCGGCCGAGGAAGACCCCTCGGAAGAGCCCGTCCACGAGGAAGAGACCGACTTCGGCACCCTCGCCGACCGGATGGCACGGGAGGCGTCGCGGGCCGACATCGGCGACAGCTCCGCCTCGGGTCGCCGCCCCTGGGAACGCGGCTCGGTCTGACCCTCAGACCTTTTCGACGGTCACCACCAGCGCCGCGCCGTCGACTTCCGTCGGCTGACCTTCGAGACCGTCTGCCTCGACCATCTCGGTCGCCAGCGTCTCCCTGGCGATGTAATCGCGGTGGCGCTCCACCGCCTGCCGGAGCCGCTCGTCGTCGGTGGTCCACTGCAGGCGGATCCGGTCCGCCACGTCGAGGCCGGCGGCACGGCGCAGCTGCTGGATGCGGTTGACGACATCGCGGGCCAGACCCTCGGCGATCAGCTCGTCGTCGAGGCGCGTGTCGAGAGCCACAGCCAGTTCGCCGTCCGTCTCGACCACGGTGCCCTCCCGGGGGGTGCGGGTGACGATCACGTCCTCGGCGGTGATCGGGTACCCCGCCACCTCCAGTGCCTCGCCTTCGAGCAGGCGGGCGATCTCTGCGTTGCCGAGGGCGGCGATGGCGGCGGCGCACGTCTTCACATCGGCGCCCAACCGGGGCCCCAGACGGCGGAAATCGGCCTTGGCCGACAGGTCCGCCAGCCCGGCGTCGTCGCGTGACGTCTCGACCGCGTGGACGTTGAGTTCGTCGGCGATCAGGTCGGCATGGGTGCGCACCGCCGCGGCGGCCTTCTCGTCGTGGGTGATCACCGTCAACCGCGACAGCGGCTGGCGCACCCGCAGCGAATGCCGCTTGCGGAGGGCATGACCCGCCGACACCACTCGGCGGACGACCGAGATCGCCGCCTCCAGCTCCCGGTCGATCAGCGACTCGTCGGCCGTTGGGAACTCGGCGAGGTGCACCGAGTCGGGGCCGTCGGCGCCCGGCTCCACGACCAGGTCCTGGTAGAGGCGCTCGGTGATGAACGGCAGCACCGGTGCCAGCACTCGGATGAAGGTGGTGAGCACCTCGTACAGAGTGGCGAACGCGGCCAGCTTGTCGGCGTCGTCCTCGCCTCTCGCCGTCCAGAAGCGACGCCGGGAGCGGCGCACGTACCAGTTGGTCAGGTCGTCGATGAATCCGAGCGTCGGGGGGATGACGTTGTAGAGGTAGTACCCCTCCATCTGCTCGTTGACCGTGGCGATCAGGCTCTGGAGGACGGACAGGATCCAGCGGTCGAGGAGCGGCCGCTCCTGGGGAGGCGGGGCCTGGCGCAGGTCGTCGAGGGTCAGGTTGTCAGCCACCGCGTACGTGGTGAAGAAGGAGTGGGTGTTCCACAGTGGCAGCAGCACCGTGCGGACGACGTGGCGGATCCCCTCGTTGGAGAAGCGGATCGGCTCGGCCCGCAGCACCGGAGAGTCGAGCAGGTAGGCGCGCAGGGCATCGGCGCCGAACTCGGCGAAGACCGCCTCGGGGTCCGGGTAGTTGCGGAGGCTCTTCGACATCTTCCGGCCGTCCTCGGCGAGGATCAGGCCGGAAACGACGCAGTTCTGGAAGGCGGGGCGGTCGAACAGCGCCGTCGCCAGCACGTGCAGGGTGTAGAACCAGCCCCGGGTCTGGTCGAGGCCCTCGGAGATGAACTGGGCAGGGAACGTCGCCTCGAAGCGCTCCTTGTTCTCGAATGGATAGTGGATCTGCCCGTACGGCATCGAGCCCGACTCGAACCAGCAGTCGAGCACCTCGGGGACGCGCTCCATCTTCCCGCCGCATTCGGGGCAGGTGATCGTGATCGTGTCGACGACGTGCATGTGCAGGTCGTCGGGGCGCACCCCCGACAACCCCTCGAGCTCGTCGATCGAACCGACGCAGAGCTGGTGGGAGCAGTCCTCGCACTCCCAGATCGGCAGGCAGGAGCCCCAGTAGCGGTTGCGACTGATGGCCCAGTCGCGAGCGCTCTCCAGCCAGTTGCCGAAGCGCCCTTCGCCGACGTAGGCCGGCACCCAGTGGATGTTCTTGTTCAGCTCCGCCAGCCGGCCGGCCATCGACGACACGTCCACGAACCAGGTCGGGATGGCCTTGTAGATCAGCGGCGTGCCCGTGCGGTAGCAGAAGGGATAGGAGTGGACGATCGTCGACGCCTTGACGAGCTTGCCGGAATCCCGGAGCAGTTCGATCAGCTTGGCGTCGGCTTCCTTCACGTTGACGCCGGCCACATCGGGCACTTCGTCGGTGAAGTTGCCCTGGGCGTCGACCGGATCCACGAGCAGGTCGAGGCCGGCGGCGCGCAGCGCCTCGAAGTCGGCCTCGCCGTAGGCCGGCGCCATGTGGACGAGCCCGGTGCCCTCGTCGGTGGTGACGTCGACCGAGGGGATCACCCGGAAGGCTCCCGCGTCCCGCTGGTCGATGAAGTAGTCGAACGGGGGTTCGTAGCCGACGCCCACGAGGGCTGACCCGGGAGCGGTCGACACGACCAACGCCTCCTCGTCGAACACCGTCGTGACGAGCGATTCGGCGACCCAGTAGTGGGCGCCGTCGTCGGCGACGCGGGCGTAGGTGATGTCCTCTCCGACCGCCACCGCCAGGTTGGCGGGAAGAGTCCACGGCGTGGTCGTCCATATCAACAGATAGTCGCCGGCCTCGGCCGGGCCGGTGGGGTCGGTGACGAGGAGGCGGACCGTGATCGACGGGTCCTCGACGTCTCGGTAGTCGAGGTTGGCTTCGAAGTTGGCGAGCGGTGTGGTCGCGCCCCACGAGTAGGGGAGGACCTTGACGGAACGGTAGATGCGTCCCTGGTCCCACAACTGCTTGAACACCCACCACACGCTCTCCATGAAGGTGAGGTCGAGCGTGCGGTAGTCGTTCTCCATGTCGACCCACCGTCCGAGCCGGCGAACGATGAACTCCCACTCGTCGGCGGTCTCCTCGACCAGCGCCCGACAGGCGGCGATGAAACGGTCGATCCCGTATTCCTCGATCTCCCGGGGCCCGGACAGGCCCAGTTGCTTCTGGACCTCCATCTCCACCGGGAGCCCATGGGTATCCCAGCCCCAGCGCCGCTCCACCCGGTAACCGCGCATCGTCCAGTAACGGGGGACGACGTCCTTCACGACCGAGGCGAGGAGGTGGCCGTAGTGCGGGCTGCCGTTGGCGAACGGGGGCCCGTCGTAGAAGACGTATTCCTTGTCGAGAGGCCTCTCGGAGACGCTGCGGCGGAACGCGTCGATCCGGTCCCACAGGTCGAGGACCTCCATCTCGAGGGACGGCAAATCGACCTGGGCAGAGACCCGCTGGAAGTTCGATCGAGTCACCCTCGAATGGTACCGACATGCCCGTGGGGCGCTCACACCGAAATAC
Organism: Acidimicrobiia bacterium; assembly: GCA_036380875.1. Taxonomy (GTDB): domain Bacteria; phylum Actinomycetota; class Acidimicrobiia; order Spongiisociales; family ZC4RG35; genus ZC4RG17. Next base: position 30,013 of record DASVDX010000086.1, on the reverse strand, counting down.
CCCAGCACATAGGCGTTTGGGAATGGTTCGGTGTCGACCGGTGTTTGCTATCGTCCTGGCGCCCGAATGGAGGTTTGATGGCCCGCAAGCTGGCCCAGTCGACACTCGACAAGTATCGAACCCGGCTAGAAGAAGAGCGCGAGCGTCTGACCGAGATGATCGAAGAGGCCGCTCAGGCTCTGGAAGAGGCTCGCCAAACCGAGGCCTCGGCGGAGCGGAGCCCCGATCCCGGCAACGCCGAAGCCGGATCGATGAAATTCGAGTACGAAAAGGAGCTGTCGATGCAGCAAAACGCCATCGACCTGCTCCACAAAGTCGAGCACGCTCTCGAGCGAATCGAAAGCGGAGAGTACGGCGTGTGCGAGTCCTGCGGCCAGGACATTCCCACGGCCCGACTCGACGTCCTTCCGTACGCCACGTTCTGCGTGAACTGCGCCTCGCGTCGATGAGCGGGGCCGGGCGAAGGCACCGGCTCACCGTCCGAAACGGGTACGCCATCGCCGTCGGTATTGCGGCGGCGGTGGTTCTCCTCGATGCCCTCACGAAGCGTTGGGCGTCCGCCACTTTCACTTCCGAACCCGTCGACGTCATCGGAAGTTTCTTGCAGTTCCGGTTCGTCGAGAACACCGGAGCTGCTTTCTCGATGTTCCAGGGAGCCGGGGCCCTTTTCGGCGTGGCGGCGATCGTCGCCATCTGCCTCATTCTCTGGTTTCTGCGCAAGCCCCACGGCACGATCGAAGTCGTCGGCATGGGGCTGGTCATGGGAGGCGCCGCCGGGAACCTCGTCGACCGCATCGCCCGCGGACCGGGTCTCCTCGACGGGCCCGTGATCGACTGGATAGACCTCTGGTTCATCCCCACGTTCAACCTCGCCGACGCATCTATAACGGTGGCCGTGGTGGTCCTGTTGATCGGCTCATGGGTGAACGACTGACCTTCACGGTCCCCGAGGAACTCGACGGCGAGCGTCTCGACAAGGTCGTCTCCGTCCTCGGCGCCATGTCACGGGCGGCCGCCCGCCGCATCGTCGACGAGAGCCAGGCGACCCTAGACGGGCAGACACCGCCGGCCCGTCACCGGGTGGCGGCCGGCCAGGTGCTGTCGTTCCCCCCGCCAGAGGAGGCGGAGGGGATCCAACCCGAAGAGATCACCTTCGATGTCGTCTACGAGGACGAAGACGTGATCGTCGTCGACAAGCCGGCCGGGCTCGTGGTCCATCCCGGCGCGGGACGCGATCGGGGGACACTCGTTGGCGGGCTCCTGCATCGCCGGCCCGAGATCGCCGGCATAGGCGATCCCGACCGTCCGGGAATCGTCCATCGCCTGGACCGCGACACGTCGGGCCTGTTGGTGGCCGCCGCCTCGCAGGTCGGCTATGCGGGCCTGCGGGAGCAGGTGTCGCGGCGGGAGATGGTGCGGGAGTACGCGGCGCTGGTGGACGGCCTCTTCGACGTTCCCACCGGCACCGTCGATGCCCCCATCGCCCGGGATCCCAATCGTCCCACACGCCGCCGCATCGATCCCGCCGGCCGACCCGCCCGCACCCACTACCAGGTCGAGCGGTCGTTTCCCGAGGCGCAGATGTCGCTCCTCACCGTGCGCCTCGAGACGGGCCGCACACACCAGATCCGCGTGCACCTGGCGGCCATCGACCATCCACTGGCGGGTGACCCCGTTTATCGCCCCGGCCCCGATCGGGTCGAGGTGCCCCGGCTCTTCCTCCACGCGAGGCGCCTCGGCTTCGCCCATCCCCGGACGGGAGAGCAGCTCACCTTCGAGTCACCGCTGCCAGGCGAACTCGCCTCCGTGCTCGACCGGCTCCGTTGACGCCCGCTGCCTTCTCGTGAAATCGAGTGGTCACTACCGTGCAGGTGGTGACGCCAGATTCACCCGTCGAGCCCGCCACCCGGGTCTGCTATCGGCACCCCGAGCGGGAAACCCGCCTCTCGTGTTCTCGATGCGGAAGGCCGATCTGCGCTTCGTGTTCCATCGATGCCGCCGTTGGCCAGCGGTGCCCCCAATGTGTCTCCGAGGCCGGCCAACAATCCGAGATCCCCGTTCCTCCTCGAGCGACACCCCGACGTCCACGGACCTTGGCCGCGGGTCTCCCTCCGGTGACCAAGGGGATCCTGATCGTCACGATCATCACCTACTTCCTGCAAGGCCAGGTGGGCGGCCTCCTGATCCACGACAGCGGCCTGGTCGCACAGGGTGAGTTCTGGCGGATATTCACGACCGTCCTTCTCCACGCCTCCTTCACTCACATCTTGTTCAACATGTGGGCCCTCTACGTCTTGGGGCCGCAGGTGGAGCGGGGCGTGGGCTCGAAGGCGTTCCTCGCCCTCTACCTCGCCGCGGCGGGGATGGGCGGAGTGGCGGCGCAGTTCCTCACCTCGGGCGGCTTCCGGGCAGTGGGGGCATCCGGTGCCGTCTTCGGCCTCTTCGGCGTGTGGCTCAACCTGGCGGTGCGCCGGCGCAACACGGCGTGGGGCAGATCGCTCCTCAGCCAACTCGGTTTCATCCTCCTCATCAATGCCGCCCTCCCGATCATCTTTCCCCGCATCTCCTGGCAGGCCCACCTCGGCGGGTTCATCGCCGGGTTCCTGATCGGGGAACTGTGGTCTCGGGTGAAAGGACCGCAGGCGGAGCTGATCCGGACCCTGATCGCCGGCGTCGTGGCCGCTGCCGCCGCTGTCCTGGTCGTCACCTTCTGATCGCGAAGGCCCGGTTTCGGGGGTAGGCGACCCTGAGGTGACGACTCGCTAGAGTCGACGGAATCACAGCTATGTCATTCGCTCACCTCCATCTCCATACCGAGTATTCGATGTTGGACGGTGCGGCGCGGATCAAGGACGTGGTCCGTATCGCCGCCGAGGACGGGCAACCGGGAGTGGGGATCACCGATCACGGCGTCCTCTACGGCGTGGTCGACTTCGTGAAAGCGGCCAAGAGCCACGACCTGACGCCGGTGATCGGGATCGAGGCATACCTGACCGAGGGCTCCCGGTTCGACCGGCCGGTAGGAGCGGCCAACCAGCGCTATCACCTGCTGCTCTACGCCGAAAACGAGACCGGCTACAAGAACCTGATGAAGCTGTCCTCGCGGGCGTTCCTCGAGGGCTACTACTACAAGCCGCGGATGGACTTCGAGTTGCTGGCCGAGCACTCGGAGGGTGTGATCGCCACCTCCGGCTGTCTCGGTGGCCTGGTGCCCCAGCTCCTCGGCCCCGACTACGGCCTCGAAGAGAACTCCAGCGCCAAGCCCCGCGACTTCGACGCTGCTTTGGCCGCCGCCGCCAAGTTCCAGGACATCTTCGGGCGGGACAACTTCTTCATCGAGATCCAGAACCACGGCATCCCCGCCCAGCAGAAGATCATGGGCGACCTGCTCGAGATATCCCGGCGTCTCAACGCCCCGCTTCTCGCCACCAACGACGCCCACTACTCGCGACCCGAGGACGCCGCTGCTCACGACGTCCTGCTCTGCATCCAGACCGGCTCACTGAAGTCCGACGAGAACCGGCTGAAGTTCCACGGAAACGACTTCTACCTGAAGCGGGCCGAGGACATGAGGAGGCTGTTCCCCGAAGACGAGTTCCCCGGGGCGTGCGACAACACCCTGTGGATCGTGGAACGGTCCACCGTGGATCTCGAGTTCGGCAAGATCCTCCTGCCCCAGTTCCCCGTCCCGCAGGGCCACACCGAGCTGTCCTATCTGGAGGAGCTCGTCTACACGGGTGCGAAGGAGCGGTACGGCGACCCCCTGCCCGAAGAGGTGCGGGAGCGGATCCAGCACGAGCTGAAGATCATCGACGAGATGGGGTTCCCCGCCTACTTCCTCATCGTGTGGGACCTGATCCGTTTCGCACGGGAGAAGGGGATCCGCACCGGCCCGGGACGGGGCTCGGCGGCAGGCTCGATCGTCGCTTATTGCCTCCGGATCACCGACCTGGACCCGATCCGCTACAAGCTGATCTTCGAGCGCTTCCTCAACCCGGGCCGCCGGCAGATGCCGGACATCGACATGGACTTCGACGAGCGCTACCGGGGCGAGATGATCCGCTACGCCGCCGAGAAGTACGGCTCGGATCACGTGGCCCAGATCATCACCTTCTCCACGATCAAGGGGAAGCAGGCCATCCGCGACGCCGCCCGGGTACTGGGTCATCCATACGGCTTGGGTGACAAGATCGCCAAGGCGATGCCGCCGCCGATCCTCGGCAAGGAAGCGAGCATCGACCAGGTCCTCAACCCGCCCGACGAGACCGCCGACGCCATCGTCCGGGACTGGTACGCCAACGGCCAGGAGCTGCGCAACCTCTACCAGAGCGACCCGGCGGTCCGGGAGGTGGTCGACGCCGCCCGCGATCTGGAGGGCCTGCGCCGCCAGGACTCGATCCATGCCGCCGCCGTCGTCATATCACCGCAGCCGCTGACCGACCTCGTCCCGATCCAACAGAAGGGGGAGGGCGCCGAAATCGTCACCCAATACGAGATGGGTGCGGTCGAGGCCCTGGGGCTGTTGAAGATGGACTTCCTCGGGCTGCGCAACCTTTCCATCATCGAGCGGACGCTGGAGCTCATCGAGGAGACCCACGGCGAGCGGATCGACATCGACAACGTCCCGCTCGACGACGAGAAGACCTTCGACCTCCTGCGTCGCGGCGACACCGTGGGCGTGTTCCAACTGGAGGGTGGGGCCATGCGTGCTCTCATCCGCGCCCTCCAGCCCGACAATTTCGAGGACATCGTCGCCATCAACGCCCTCTACCGGCCCGGGCCGATGGGGGCGAACATGCACTACCTCTACGCCGACCGCAAGAACGGCCGCAAGCCCATCGAGCCGCTCCACCCGGCGATCGCCCCGCTCCTCGAGGACACCTATCAGATCATGGTGTATCAGGAGCAGGTCATGCAGGTCGCCCAGGCGATGGCCGGCTACTCGATGGCCGAAGCCGACAACCTGCGGAAGGCGATGGGCAAGAAGATCAAGTCGGTGATGGACGCCGAGAAGGCGAAGTTCGTCGCCGGCTGCGTCGAGAACGGCTACTCGGAGCAGGAAGGCGCCGAGCTGTTCGACCTCATCGCCCACTTCGCCGGTTACGGCTTCAACCGCTCCCACAGCGCCGCCTACGGGCTGCTCGCCTACCAGACCGCCTACCTCAAGGCCCACTACCCGGCCGAGTACATGGCGGCGCTCCTCACCGCCACCAAGCGGGACAAGGACCGCACTGCCGTCTACCTGAACGAGTGTCGCCAGATGGGCATCGAGGTGCTCGTGCCCGACGTCAACGAGTCGGGCATGGACTTCACCGTCCACGACGGGCGGATCCGCTTCGGCCTGTCTGCCATCCGCAACGTCGGCGAAGGCGTCGTCGAAAAGATCCTCGAGGCGCGCCGGGAGGGCCCGTTCCAGGACTTCAACGACTTCATCGACCGGGTCGACCCGATCGTCCTCAACAAGCGGACCGTCGAGTCACTGATCAAGGCGGGAGCGTTCGATGGCCTCGGTCACCCGAGGAAGGGCCTGTTCCTCGTGGCGGAGAACATGCTCGACGCCACGCTGGAGCGGCGCCGCAACGAGGACATGGGCCAGTTCTCGCTGTTCGGCGGAGAGGAGGTGGCCGCCGCCAACGGGCATCTCGACATCCCCGACGAGGAGTGGAAGACCAAGGTCAAGCTCGGGTTCGAGAAAGAGATGCTCGGCCTGTACATCTCCGACCATCCCCTGCTGCGGGCCCGCAACACTCTCGCTTCTGTCGCCCCGACCTCGCTCGCCGACCTGGAGGACATGAAAGACCGCGCCCCGGTGAAGATCGGCGGCCTCGTGTCGGGTATCACCCGGCGGTGGACGAAGAACGGCGAGCCGATGATCTTCTTCCAATTGGAGACCCTGGAGGGCTCGGTGGAAGCGCTCTGCTTCCCCCGCACCGTCCAGGAGGTCGGTCACGTCATCGTGGAGGACGCCATTCTCATCGTCGACGGGCATCTCGACCATCGAGGCGACGAGGTCAAGGTGGTCGTGAAAGACATCCGCGAGCTCGACATCCGCGAAGACCAGTCGGTGCGGCTGCGGGTGCCCGCTGTCCGCCTGTCACCGGACGTGGTGAACCGCCTCAAGCAGATCCTCGCCAACCATCCCGGCCCGGCGCCGGTCTATCTCCACATGACGAGCGACAACGGCCACAAGGTGCTGAAACTGTCGGACCAGCACCGAGTCGAGCCTCGCTCGGCGTTGTTCGCCGAGCTGAAAGAGCTGCTCGGCCAAAAAGCCGTCATCTGATCCATGGCCTCGGGCGTGCCCTCGCCCGCTTCGCCCCGCGAGTGACTAGTCCTTTCGGGTAGATTTTTCATCAAGTTCCATAGTCACTCGAGCCGATAGTGGGTAGGTGCGGGGAGTGCACACTATTGCGGGCGTAGTCTTCACCTTCTTTCTTTGGGCTGCACCCGCGGGCGCCCTGACCGTCACCGACCACGTGTCTGTGACCCGCTTCCCGGCCAAGATCGAGATCGCCGGCCTGTCCGGATCGGATGCTGCCGCCGTCGAGGATCTGTGGGAGGAGTTCGTCGCCGGCGTCCCGGCACATGCTTCGTGCCTCCTGGCCACGCCGCCTCGGATCGTCGCCAAACCCGACTTGGGCCCCCGGGCCGCCTACGCCCCTTCGTCGGGGACGCTCTACGTAAAGCCCGGTGACCTTCCCCGTCTCGTTGTGTTCCACGAACTCGCCCATCACCTCGACTTCACCTGCGGTGCGGCCGAGTCGGTGGGCGAGGAGTTCCGGGCCGCTCAGGGGATCTCCCCATCGAAGCCCTGGTGGAAGGACGGAGACCCGGTCACCTGGCCCGCCGAGTACTTCGCCAATGCCGTCGCCATGGCACTCGGCGAGGAGAGCAGGCATCGGGTCACGGCCGAAGCGCTGACTCTGGTCGAGGAATGGATCGGCCGCACCCAGGTAGCTCAGCCCGTCGTCCCGCCGGTGTTCATCGTCGGCCAGTACGTCCTGGCGTCGCCTCTCGTCAGCTGATCACCACAACTGCGGGACGGATTCGGCGGTCTCGATGAGCTCCGCCAGTGAGTCGAGGTCTGTCGGCGGCCGCCGCTGCCACGGGACAGTGACGATCGCCACCCGATGGCGCTCCCCGAGCTCGCGGCGAGCCGACCGCTGCTTCTGTGACTCCACGCCCCACCGTTCCAGGTTGGCGGCGAGAGCCGCGTCGGTGCCACGGGGAGCCCGGGCATCGATCCAGCTCTCCGGGAGGCTGCGGTTGAAGAAAACCGCAGCCGGCGGTGAAGCCACCTCGGGAAGGGCGTGGAAGAAGCGGACCGCCTCCCGCATCGGGGCGGGGTCCGAAGTCGTGACGACGATCGTCGTCGCCCGCCGCATGTGACGTTCTATCTGGCGCGCCCGCTTGGCGACCCCGTCGTAGGTGGTTCGCAGGTCCATGAAGAACTCGGCGATTCGCTCCAGGAGGTTCGAGCCGAGCACCTGGTCGGCCAGCCGCAGCATCGGCTTGGCCGTCCGGTCGAACAGGAAGCGGCGGCCGGGCAGACGGGCGCCGGTCAGCCATCGCAGGAGCCGCCCGCCGACCAGGTCGGCCATACGGGCCGGGGCGGTGAAGAAGTCGATGCCGCCCGCCGCCGGCGGAGTGTCGATGACTACGAGGTCCCATGCCCGGGCGTCGATGTAGGTGGCGGCCTGCTCGGCGGCGGCGAACGACTGCGACGCCGGGAAATGGGAGGTGGCGGCGGCGAAGAACTCGTTGTCGATCAGACGCTCCGCCACCTCCGGGTCGGTGTGACGACGCACGACCTCCTGCCAGGAGGCGGTGGCGTCGAGCATCGCCACCCACAGGCCTTGTTCCTCGGGATGGGGCTCGGGCTCGTTGCCGATGGCGATGCCGAGGGCCGTGCTGAGCCTCTGGGCCGGGTCGACGGTGAGGACCAGCGTCCGCAGGCCCGAGCGAGCCGCCGTGACTGCCAACGCGGCCGAGATGGTGGTCTTTCCGACACCGCCGGCGCCAGTGACCACCAGCGCCTTGGTCATCCCTCAGCCTCCAGGAAGTCGGCGAGGCGCTCAGCCACCTCTGCCGGAGTGTGTGTCCCGAACAGGTAGGGGAGGGACGTGTCGACCGGCAGTTGGGACAGCCAGTGCTGCTGCTCCTCCCACAGCGACTGGTGAAGAGCGGCGGCCTCGGCCACTGGCCCGTCGCTCTCGGGCACGTCGGCTTCGAGCGGAGGAAGCACCCGGTTGGCCACCACCGTGATGGCGCCGACCACTCCCTCGTTGCGGATCCACTCGATCGTCTCGGCGGTTTCGACCGTCGGCAGTTCCTCCGGGAGGGTCACCAGGACCAGGTTGGTCCGCTCCGCGTCGGTGAGGATCTGCTCCATCCACTCCACCTGGTCGAGGATGCGGCCGCTGGCGACCAACTCCCGAACCGTGCGCGCCGCCCGCAGGTAGCTCCCGATCTGGCCTGTGGGGGCGGCATCGGCGACCACCAGGTCCCAGACGCCGCGTTTCACCTCCCACAGCACTTTTCCGATCGTCACGACCTCCCGGATGGCCGGGGCGGTCGAGGCGAGGGCGTCGAAGGCGCGGGCCGCCGGGCCGATCGTGGCGATGGCGGGGATGCCGACTTGGACCCGCAGGTACTCGAGGAGCGCTTCGGCCCGGTCGATCGTCGACGCTTCCAACCCTTCGCCGATCGGACGGGGTTTGAAGGTCAGGTCGTGCTCGCCGAGGTGGGCCCCGAGGCCGCTGCCATCGAGCATGTCGATGGCGAGCACTCGTTCGCCGCGGCGGCGGGCCGCCAGGGCGTACGCGGCCGAAACCGCCGACTTCCCGACCCCTCCCTTTCCGGAGATGAGGACGAGCCGGCTGCTCACATCACCCGTTCGGGCGGAGGGGAATGCGAAGAACCAGGTGGTCGTCTTCCACCGACCACTTGGCGGCAGCGATCAAGGTGAAGTCGGTGTAGTCGATCTCCTTCTGCTCGAGGAAGATCTTGCGCTCCGGACCTGCCACCGGGGGAAGCGGGCGGTCCTTCACCGCTTCGGCCCGCTCGGCGAAGCGGGCGATCATTGCGTCGACGTCGAACTCAGCCATCCAGAAACCCCATGTCTCTTCGGTCGTCTCAACGTATCACGGCGATGGCGATGACCGGATGTCCCGGTAGCACCGATTACCGTTGCCAGCGTAAGTGAAGACCGTCCACCTGCTTCGGGTCATCGTCTACATCCTCATCGGCGCCGCGCTCCTGATCGCGGTGATCCCACTCCTCGTCCTCCTCAGCCTCGTGCAGGGGGGAAGCGGGTTCGGGCTGTGCCCCGACGGCATCACCACCTGCCGCAACCCGTACACCGCCGCACCGGAACTGACGACAGGGCTCACCGTCGCCCTCCTCGTGATCGTGGCGGCGATCCGGGTCATCATGCGCTACGCCCGCAAGCTGCAATCCGAGGAGTACAAGGTGACGTCGGGCCCACCGGGGACGGCGGAACCTCAGTCGAACGACCGCACCGCCAGGTAGAGGCCCGTCGCCGTCACCGCCGGCTCGCCGCCGACCCGGAGCACCCCCGAGCAACGCAGCCGGCGCCCACTGCGCTCCTCCACCTTCCCTCTCGCCTCCACCTCGTCCGTGACCCTGATGGGGCGGAGGAAGCGCATCTCCATCGTCCCGGTCACCGTGAGCACCTTCTCGGCGAGAAGGCCCGCCCACACCATGATCTCGTCGAGGACCGTCGCGGCCAGGCCGCCGTGCAGCGTGTCCCCGGCGCCGCCGTGATGGGTGATCGGCTTGAAGGTCGCCACTGCCTCGTCGCCGTCCATCTCCGCCGGTTGCAGATGAAGGCCGATGGGGTTGTCGGTGCCACAGGCGAAACATCCCGGATATTCGGCTCGAATCTCCTCCACGAAGGCGGCGGTTTCGGCGTCGAGCAACTCTGCACTCCTCTCAGACGGTCGGCTCTACCATCGTCGGCCTGTGCCTGGATTGCGAGCCGACGGTACCCGACCTACCGCCACCGAGAGAGGGCGGGCGCGAGCCATCCTCAACCGGCTCGTCAAGCGTTATCCCACGATCCGCACCGCCCTCGACTACCGGTCGCCGTGGGAACTGCTCGTGGCGACAGTCCTGTCCGCCCAGACCACCGACGAGAACGTCAACCGGGTCGCTCCGGTCCTGTTCGAGCGGTACCCCGGTCCGGCCGAACTGGCGGAAGCGAACCCCGAGGACGTCGAGCAGATCATCTTCTCCACGGGCTTCTACCGTCAGAAGACCAAGTCGATCATCGCCCTGGCGGCGGCCGTCGAAGAGCTGTACGACGGGGTTGTGCCGGACACGATCGAGGAGCTGGTCGAGCTCCCGGGCGTGGGACGCAAGACGGCCTCGGTGCTCCTCGCCGAAGCATGGAACAAGCCGGCGATCGCCGTCGACACCCACGTGAAGCGGGTCACTCGCCGGCTGGAGCTCACCCGCGAAACCGACCCGGACAAGATCGAACAGGACCTGAAGGCCATCTTCCCCAAAGAGGCGTGGGCAGGCATTTCCATGCGGTTCATCCAATTCGGGCGTGACGTGTGCACCGCCCGCAACCCGCGGTGCGGGTCGTGCGAGCTGCGCCTGTACTGCCCATGGCCCGACAAGCCCGTCTGAGCTCGGTCGACCGGCGCATCCTCAGGCTGGCGGTCCCGGCCTTGGGAGCGCTGGCTGCCGATCCGCTGCTGTCCCTCGTCGACACCGTGTTCGTTTCCCGCCTGGGGACGGTGTCACTGGCGGCACTGGGGGTGGACACGGCGCTGTTCTCGTTTGCCTTCTTCGTCTTCAACTTCCTGGCCTACGCCACCACGCCGATGGTCGCTCGCCGGCTGGGCGCCGGGGACGACGCGGGGGCGGGGCGGGTCGTCGCCCAGGCCATCTTCCTGGGTCTCGCCTTGGGGGTCGTCACCGCCATCGGGCTGATCGTCTTCGCCCCCTTCCTCGTCCGGCTGATGCAGGCGTCCGGTGAGGTGGTCGATCCGGCGATGGCCTACCTGCGTATTCGGGCGCTGGCCGCACCGGCGATGCTGGTGGTGACGGCGGGGCACGGCGCCTACCGGGGGATGCACGACACCCGCACGCCGATGGGCGTGACTTTGGCCGCCAACCTGACCAACGCCGTCCTCGACCCGGTCCTGATCTTCGGGTTCGGGTGGGGCATCGAAGGGGCGGCGGCGGCGACGGTGGTGGCGCAGTGGGGAGCTGCCGTGACGTTCATCTGGCTGCTCCGTCGCCACGGGAATCGGGCCGGCTGGAGTTGGCAGATCCCACGCTTGGCGGAGCTGCGGCCGATGCTCGCCACCGGGGGAGTGCTCACGATTCGCACACTCTTTCTCCAACTGACCCTGACGGGCGCCACCGCAGTGGCGGCGGCGATCGGGTCGGCGTCGGTGGCGGCCCATCAGGTCCTTTCCCAGGTATGGCTGCTGCTGGCGATGACGGTCGACGCCCTGGCGATCGCCGCTCAGGCGATGGTCGCCGACGAGATCGGAAAGAGTGACCGGACAGCCGCTCGCGCCGTTTCTCTCCGCCTCGGCTGGTGGGGACTGGCCGTCGGGGTGGTGCTGATGGTCCTCCTGCTCCTCGGCCGCGGCATCTTGGCGGCGGGCTTCGGGCCCGATCCGGAGGTGAGTGACCTCATCGGTCGGGCGGCGGTCGTGGCGGCGGCGATGCAGCCGCTGGCGGCGCTCGTGTTCGTGGCGGACGGCGTCTACCTGGGCCTGCTCCGGGTGCGATACCTCCTGTACTCGACGGCGGCGGGGGCGGTGGCAGCGGGAGCAGTGCTCGCTGTTGTCGTTGCCCAGGGATGGGGGCTCGAAGCGGTTTGGTGGGCTGTGACAGCGATGATCGGAGCGAGGTTCGTCGTCCTCGTCGCCGCCTTCCCCCGGGCTCTCTCGGAGGCCGTCTAGACCTCCTCGAGGCTCGTTCCCAGAGTCTCGGGGAGCAGCGCGGTGAGGAGGGCGGCCACGACGAGGCCGACCCCGAGCAGCGCCAGCGTGTCGAACAGGCCGAGTCGGTCGATCGTGATGCTTCCCACGAGCAAGCCGACCGCCGACCCGACCGTGGCCAGGTATCCGGCGGCGGTGTTGGCATAACCCCGGAGAGAGGTGGGGAAGAGTTCCGAGCGGTGGGCGCCGCCCGACGGGATGTAGGCGAAAGCCCCGAACGACGAGGCCAGCGCCGCCAGCCACAACGCCCACAGGTCGGTGGCGGCGTACAGGACCAGGCCACCGATCAGGGCCAGCGCCAGCGAGAAGATCGAAGTCGGGCGCCGACCCCACGAGTCGGCGAGGCGGCCGCCGACGAAGAATCCGAGGCCGCCCAGTGTTCCTCCACCCACGGTGACGAGGATCGTCGTCCCGGCCGAGTAACCCAGGTCGCCGATGAGCCGCTCGGTCGTGAAAGCCAGGCCGACGGCGGTGAAAGCCGAAGAGAGGAGGCCGATGGCACACACCAGGGTCAGCCGGCGCGCCCACACGCCCTGGAACAACTCCACCCGGGGGAGGACCACCAGACGTTCGCCGACCAGAGGTGACTCGGGAAGACGACGCCACAGGAAGGGCAGCACCAGGATCAGGACGGTCGGCAGCCCATGGGGGAGCCGCCAACTCACCGACTCGGCGAGCGGCAGCGTCATCACCGAGATGCCCGAGCCGAAACTGGCGGCGGCGCCGAAGAAGCCGATCGAATAGGCCCGCACCGCCGGGGAAACGCCCTCGGCCATCGCCACCACCGCCAAGGCCGCCGTGGCTGCCGCTCCCACGCGGGCGAGGGCTTGGGCCGCCCCGTAGAGGAAGGCGGTAGGGGCGAGGGCGCTGAGCCCGGTGGCGACGAGAAGCAAGGCGAGCGAGCCGATCAGCGGGCGGCGTCGTCCGATGCGGTCAGCCAGCGCCCCGATGAAGACGGCGAAGAAGGCGGCGAATCGGGCGATGGACAGGATGAGGCTCATCCCGCCTTGGCTGACCCCGAGGTCGATTCGGGTGAAGGGGACGAGACTCGATGGCTCGCCCTGCGACCATCCCATGGCAACCCCGGTGACCCACAGGAGGAAGATCATCCACCTGTCGTTCCGTGTCAGGGGAACGGTGGGGAGGAAGGGGCGGAGGACGGCGGGTGCGCGCATCGGTCCGGCGGGAGAGTAGGCGATGCGGACTTTCGGGGTTTTCGTGGGACACTGTCGCCATGACAGAAGGTCTGGCGGAGTCCGGATTCCTCCTCCAGGCGGTCGTCGCTTTCGGCGGCGGGATCCTCTCCTTCGTTTCCCCCTGTGTCCTTCCCCTTCTGCCCGGCTACCTGGCGATGATGTCGGGCTATTCGACGGCCGACGTCACCGCGGGCACGGTCCCGACGAAGACGATGCTCGGGCGGATCCTCATGTTCATCGCCGGGTTCACCGTCGTGTTCGCCGCCCTCGGAGCGTCGGCCACGACCCTTTCGCAGGTCATCCGCCGCAACCTGCCCCAACTGACCGTCGTTGCGGGGGCGGTGATCGTGGTGATGGGCGTGCTCATAGTGGCGATGGCGGTGTCGAACCGGGGCATCCTCGGTTTCCTCCAGCGCGAGCGACGCTTCGAGGTCCGCCCCTCCCGGTTGGGACGCTGGGCGGCGCCGGTGATGGGGATGGCTTTCGCCTTCGGCTGGACGCCGTGCATCGGCCCGATCCTGACCGTTGTACTGGCCACGGCCGCCACCCAGGACACCGTCGCCCGGGGGATCGGGCTGCTCGTCGCCTACGCCCTCGGTCTCGGGGTGCCTTTCCTCCTCGCCGGCCTGGGCCTCGTCAAGCTGTTCGGACGTCTCCGGCGCTGGCTCAAGCCCATCAACATCGCCTCCGGCATCGCCCTCGCTGCCTTCGGGTTGGTGATGCTGACCGGGAACCTCACCGCCTGGTCCGGGGCGTTGTCGAGGGCTTTCAGCGACATTCCCTTCCTCGAGAACCTGGCCCGAATCTGATATCCGCGCCGGCGTCGTCGCCCCGGTCTACGATGCGAAGGTGCGCCAGTACCACGACCTGTTGACCCGGATCCTCGACGAAGGCGTCCACAAGTCGGACCGCACTGGGACGGGGACCTATTCGATCTTCGGGCACCAGATGCGCTTCGACTTGCAGGCCGGGTTCCCGGTGGTCACAACCAAGAAGGTGCACCTGAAGTCCGTTATCGCCGAGTTGTTGTGGTTCCTACGCGGCTCCACCAACGTCCGCTGGCTGCAGGAGCGGGGAGTAACGATCTGGGACGAATGGGGCGACGAGTCGGGCGAGCTCGGGCCGATCTACGGCTACCAATGGCGGTCGTGGCCGGCGCCCGACGGCAGGCACATCGACCAGATCGAACGGGTCGTGCGCTCGATTCGCGAGAACCCCGATTCCCGCCGGCACATCGTCTCGGCATGGAACGTCGCCGATCTCGACGACATGGCGCTGCCGCCATGCCACACGCTGTTCCAGTTCTACGTCGCCGACGGCAAGCTCTCCTGCCAGCTGTATCAGCGGTCCGCCGACGTCTTCCTGGGCGTGCCCTTCAACATCGCCTCGTATTCCCTCCTCACCCACATGGTCGCCCAGGTGACCGACCTCGAGGTAGGGGAGTTCATCCACACGCTCGGCGACGCCCACCTCTACACCAACCACGTCGAGCAGGCGAAGCTGCAGTTGGAGCGCGAGCCCCGGCCGCTGCCGACGCTGCGCCTCAACCCGGAGGTGCGCAAGCTCGACGACTTCGACCTCGACGACATCGAGGTCCTCGGCTACGACCCGCACCCGGCGATCAAGGCGCCGATCGCCGTCTGATGCCCGTCACGATCGTGGCGGCGGTGGCCCGCAACCGGGTCATCGGCCGTGACAACGACCTGCCGTGGCGGATCCCCGAAGACATGCGCCGGTTCAAGGAGCTGACGATGGGCGGGGTGCTGGTGATGGGACGCAAAACGTACGAATCGATCGGCCGCCCCCTGCCCGGGCGGCGCACCGTGGTGGTGAGCCGCAACCCCGACTTGGAGATCGAGGGGGTGGAGATGGCGCCGTCGCTGGAAATGGCGCTCGAGATCGCGGGCGGCGACGACGTGTTCGTGGTCGGCGGGGGAGAGATCTATCGCCAGGCCATGGGTGTGGCCGACGTTCTCGAGATCACCGAAGTCGACGCCGAACCGGAGGGCGACACCTTCTTCCCCGAGATCGACCCGAATGTTTGGCGCGAGGTGGCGAGGACTCCCGGTGACGGGTTCGCCTTCGTCCGCTACGAACGTCTGTGAAGATTTCTGCGGCGAATAGCGCCGAAGATCTTCACAGAACGTAGATGTCACTCCCGTCCCGCACCATGCCGGGGCATGGGGGAACTGGATCAGCGTCTGCGAGGGTACGAGGTCGTCAGCCGGGACATGGTCCTGGCGGCCGGCGGCACCGATGCGATGATCGCCAGCCGGGTCCGTGCGGGGTGGTGGACGCGGCTCCACGCCGGCGTCTATCGCATCGGCCCGCGTTCCGACCGTTGGCTGGAGCGACTGGAGGCGGCAGTCCTGGCTGCGGGGGAAGGAGCGGTCGTGTCCCATCGGGCGGCGTTCGCCCTGTGGGGCCTCGACGGCATACAAACCGGTCTCGTCGAGATCACCGTGCCTTACGCGCATGCTCCGGTTCCCAAAGGGGTGATCCGCCATCGCACTCGCCGGTCTGTGCAGGCGGTCGTCGTCCACGGCCTGCCGACCACCACGGTCGAGCGAACGCTCCTCGACTCGGCCGCCGTCCTGCCACAGGACCTCATCGCCAAGGGCGTCGACTCCGCCGTTCGCCTCGGTCTCACCGATCCGCTCCGCCTGATGCGAGTCGTGGCGGAGAAGGGCGGCCCGGGAGTGAGGGGCGTGAGAAAAGTCGAGCGGGCGATCGACTTGCTCGAGATGCGTGGACCGACGGGGAGCCCGGCCGAACTGGAGTTGCGCCGACACATGGACGACGCCGGCATCCCCCCGCCTGTGCCGCAATGGGAGGTGACCTGCCCGTCCGGTCGCACCTATCGGGTCGACTTCGGCTGGCCCGACAGAGACAAGGGAGTGGAGGTCGACGGCGTCGGCGCACACTCGAGCGCCGAGCAGTTGGAGCGGGATCTCGCCCGCCAGAACGACCTGCTGGCCGCCGGCATCGAACTCAGGCGGTTCACCGGACGGCAGATCCGTCGCAACCCGCAGGCGGTGGTGACCGAGATCCGGCAGTTCCTCGGCCTTCTGTGAAGATCTTCGCGGCGAACAGCGGCAGTAATCTTCACAGAGATCGCCCGGTACCCTTCGGGCATGCAGGTGCGACCCAGCCGCTCCGATTTCGGGCGTCTCGCCGCCGAGCACACGGTGGTGCCGGTGTGGACCACGTTCGTGGCCGACCGGGAAACCCCGGTCTCGGCGTTCGAGAAGCTGGCCGGTGACGAGCCCGGGTTCCTCCTCGAATCCGTGGAAGGCGGAGAGAACTGGGGGCGCTGGTCGTTCGTCGGCTGGGATCCCGCTTTCACCGTCACCTCACGGGACGGCGTCGTGTCCGTCGACCGCCCCGGTCTGGAATTGAGAGGAGACGACCCGCTGTCGGTCCTCGAAGAACTCGTCGCACACAACTCCGTCCCCGTCATCGACGGCCTTCCTCCGCTCCATTCCGGCCTGGTGGGATACCTCGCTTTCGACGTCGTCCGCTACGTCGAGCACCTGCCGAACCGGCCCCCCGACGATCGCGGACTGCCGGAGATGGTGTGGCATTTCGTCGGGTCGCTCGCTGCCTTCGACCGGGTCGACCAGACGATCACGCTCGTCCGCAACGTGTTCGTCGACCAAGGCGGCACCTACGACGACGCCGTCGCCTCCCTGGAGGAGGCAGTGGAGCGGCTCGGTGCCGGCTCTCCCTACACACCCACCCCGGTCGGTCCGGAGCCGGAGCCGCCGCCGTGGACATCGACCTTCACGGCCGAAGGCTTCGTAGCGGCCGTCATGGAGGCCAAGGCCGCCATCCGCGCCGGGGACGCTTTCCAGATCGTCTTGTCGCAGCGGCTCGCCACCGAAGCTCCCAAGAACGCCTTCGATGTGTACCGGGCGCTGCGTCTGATCAACCCCTCGCCGTTCCTCTTCTTCATCCGTCATCCCGAGGTGGCGGTGGCCGGATCGTCTCCGGAGCTCATGACCCGGGTCCGCGATGGCGTCGCCTACTCGCGCCCCATCGCCGGCACCAGGCCACGGGGAGCCACCCCAGAAGAGGACGCCCAACTCTCCAAGGAACTGCTCGCCGACCCGAAAGAGCGCGCCGAGCACGTGATGCTCGTCGACTTGGCCAGAAACGATCTCGGCCGGGTGTGCGAATTCGGGACGGTCATGGTCGACGACCTGATGGTCATCGAGCGCTACTCCCACGTCATGCACATCGTGTCGGGGGTGTCGGGACGGCTTCGCCCCGGAATCGGCCCGGTCGACGTGCTGAGGGCGACGTTCCCTCACGGCACCGTCTCCGGGGCCCCCAAGGTGGCGGCGATCGAGATCATCGACCGCCTCGAGCCCGTCGCCCGCGGCCCCTACGCCGGGGCGGCCGGCTATATCGACTTCTCCGGCAACGTCGACACCGCCATCTGCCTGCGCACCGTCGTCCATGCGGGCGAGACCGCCTGGATCCAGGCGGGGGCGGGGATCGTGGCCGACTCCGACCCGGAGGCCGAGTACTGGGAGACCATGGACAAGGCGGCGGCGGCCCTCGCCGCCATCGCCCGAGCGAGGGCACTATGACCGCAGTCTCCTACGGCGACGTCACCGCCGAGTACCTGGCCGCACGCTCGGAGTCCGGACGGGTAGACGGCCTCTACGACTTGGTGTGGTTCACCGGTCCTGACGCCATCACGTTCCTCGAGAGCCTCCTCTCCCAGAACATCGTCGACCAGCCGCCGGGCACCGTGCGCCGCTCATTCCTCCTGGAGCCCCGCGGCTACATCACCGCTCTCCTGTGGGTTCTCCGCGGCGAAGACCGAGTGGGTCTCCTCACCGACGCCGGCTACGGGCAGGTGGTGGCCGACACCCTGGCCCGCTACCGCATCCGGGTGAAAGTAGACATCACACCCGAGGAGAGGCCGATCGTCACGGTGGTGGGTCCTGAGTCGCCTGCCATCGAAGGCTGGTCCGATGAAGGTGAGTTCACGGCCGGGATACCTCTGGCCGGGAACATTCGCAGCGTCACGACAGGCGACCCCGACCTGCCGCACGTAGGCACGCTGGCGTGGACGGCAGTCAGGGTGGAAGCGGGTGAGCCGGTGATGGGAGTCGATGTGGACTCGGACACGATGCCCCACGAGACCGGCCTCGTCCCGCAGACGGTCGACTTCACCAAGGGGTGTTTCCTTGGTCAGGAACTGGTCGCTCGGGTCGGCAGCCGCGGCGGCAACGCCCCCCGCACACTGATGGGCGTGATCATCACCACCAACATCATTCCGCCCCCCAACGCCGAGATCGTCAAGGGCGACAAGGTCGTCGGGAAGCTGACGTCTCCGGCGGAGTCTCTCACTTTGCGCTCCCCGGTCGGCCTGGCTCTGCTGCGCAGGGAGGTCGAACCCGGCGACGCCCTGACGGTCCGCTGGGATGGTGGTGAGGCGTCCGCCGCCGCTGCCGAGTTGCCGATGGTGGGTTGATGCTGGACCAGATCCTCGACCGGACCCGGCAACGTCTCCCTGCTCTGCTGGAGCGCACCGACGACATCGTTCGCGAGGCCACCGAAGCCCCGCCACCGCCTCCGTTCGCCGCCGCGCTCAGCGGCGATCGGCTCGCCGTCATCGGCGAGGTGAAACGTCGCTCGCCGTCCCGGGGTCCGCTGGACCTCGACCTGGACCCGGTCGCCCAGGCGTCCCAGTACGCCGCCGGGGGAGCGGCGGGGATCTCGGTGCTCACCGAACCCGAGTTCTTCTCCGGGTCCAATGCCGACCTCGCCGCCGTCGCCACCGCCACCCGTCTGCCGGTGCTGCGCAAAGACTTCACCCTCGAGGCGGTCCAGATCTGGGAGGCGAGGGCGCTGGGCGCCTCCGCGGTGCTCCTGATCGTCGCCGCCCTCGACGACCGCCAACTCCGCCGTCTCATCGAGACCGCCGCCGACGCCGGTCTCGACGCTCTGGTCGAGGTGCACACCACCGAGGAGGCGTCGCGAGCCGTCGACGCCGGCGCCACCTTCGTCGGTGTCAACAATCGTGATCTCAACACGTTCGACGTCGATCTCGCCACCGCCGAGAAGATCGCCCCTCTGCTCGAAGGCGTGTCGACCACCGTTGCCGAGTCGGGCATATTCGGGCCCGACGACGCGCGCCGAATGGCCGACGCCGGCTACGACGCCGTGTTGGTGGGCGAGGCCCTCGTCAAGGCGGGCGACCCGGCCGCCCTCGTCACTGCCCTGCGGGTACCCAGATGAGCGTCAGGTGGGAGGCGGACGGGCTGTTCGTGAAGGTGTGCGGCCTGGGCACGCCCGAAGACGTCGAAGCGGCTGCCGATGCCGGTGCCGACGCAGTCGGCTTCGTGTTCTGGGAACCATCTCCCCGGCACCACGACCTGCAGACCATCCGGCGGCTCGCCGGGGCGTCGCCCGTGACGACGGTGCTGGTGACCGTCGATCTCGACTCGCAGGAACTACTCGCCGCTGCCACCCAAGCCGGGGTCGACGCCGTGCAACCCCACGGGCGTCACTCGGGGGTCGCAGCCGCGGCCGCCCGCCGCTTCGGTCTGGGCGTCATCCAACCCGTCCGCGCCGGCCAGGAGCCTCCTCCGGAAACCCCCAACGAGCTCCTCCTCATCGACACACCCCACGCCACCTTGCCCGGGGGAACGGGCGAGACCTTCGACTGGGACGCCATCGCCCACCTGGAGCGACGGTTCCTCCTCGCCGGGGGCCTGGACCCCGACAACGTGGCCGACGCCGTGCAACGAGTGCGACCGTTCGGAGTCGACGCCTCCTCGGGCCTAGAGTCGTCGCCCGGCGTGAAAGACCCTGCCCGGATCCGTGACTTCGTGAAGGTCGCCAAGGAAACCCACCGACCATGACCGCCCAGAGACTCGACCGGCCCGATTCCACCGGGCGCTTCGGCGACTACGGCGGCCGGTTCGCCCCCGAGACGTTGATGTCTGCCCTCGAGGAACTGGAGAAGGCGTTCGTCGACGCCTGGGACGACCCGGAGTTCCGGGCGGAGCTGGACCGCTGGCTCACCGACTTCGTCGGCCGACCCACGCCGCTCCACGCGGCTCCCCGTCTCTCGGAGGAGCTGGGCGTCGAGATCCTCCTCAAACGGGAGGATCTCGCCCACACCGGCGCCCACAAGATCAACAACGCCATGGGCCAGGTCCTCCTCGCCAAGCGGATGGGCAAAGAGCGGATCATCGCCGAAACCGGTGCCGGCCAGCACGGGGTCGCTACCGCCACCGCCGCCGCCGCCCTCGGGCTGGAGTGCCACGTCTTCATGGGTGAAGTCGACATCGAGAGGCAGGCCCTCAACGTCGCCCGGATGCGGCTGCTCGGCACCGATGTCGTCCCGGTCACATCCGGTGCCGGAACCCTGAAGGACGCCGTCAACGAGGCGATGAGGGAATGGGTTCGCACCGTCGAGAACACCCACTACGTGATCGGCTCGGTGGTGGGCCCCCACCCGTTCCCGTGGATCGTCCGCGAGTTCCAGCGCGTGATCGGAGACGAATGCCTCGAACAGCTCGGCGACAGGCGGCCTGATGTGATCGTGGCCTGCGTCGGGGGTGGCTCCAACTCGATCGGCATCTTCTACCCCTTTGCCGGGACGGGAGTCGAACTGGTCGGCGTGGAAGCGGCGGGAGAGGGGATCGAGACGGGACGCCACGGCGCCTCCCTGGGAGCCGGGACGCCGGGCATCCTCCACGGCTCCCGCACCTACATGCTCCAAGACGAGGACGGCCAGGTCGAAGAGGCGCATTCGATCTCGGCCGGGCTCGACTATCCGGGTGTGGGACCCGAGCACGCATACTTCCTCGAAACGGGCCTGGCCCGCTACGTTTCGGTCACGGATGCCGAAGCATTGGAAGGCGTGTCGCTGCTCGCTCGCACCGAAGGCATCATCCCCGCCCTCGAGTCGGCCCATGCCGTCGCCTGGGTCGCCAAGGCCCGTGACGAACTGGCCGGGCGCACCGTGCTCATCAACCTCTCCGGACGGGGCGACAAGGACATGGGCACGATCATCGAGTGGATGGAGGGTCAGCTTTGATCCGGTCGATATTCGCCTCCCGCCACAAAGCCCTGCTGCCCTACATGACGGCCGGGCTTCCCTCGGAAGACGTCTCACCGGATCTGTTCGATGCCATGGCCGACGCCGGCGCAGACGGGTTCGAGATCGGCATCCCGTATTCGGATCCGTTGATGGACGGGCCGGTCATCCAGAAGGCGTCCCAGGTGGCGCTCGAGGAGGGCATCGACGTCGACGCCGCCTTGCGGGTGGTGGAGAAGGTGGCGGCACGGACCGGGCTCCCATGCCTGACCATGACCTACGCCAACGTCGTTTTCCGCATCGGGCCCGACCAGTTCTGCTCCCGGATCGCCTCGGCCGGCGCCCAGGGTGTGATCGTTCCCGACCTGCCGGTCGAGGAGGCGAGTCCCGTGATCGACGCCGCCCGCGCCCACGGGTTGGGCATGGTGCTGTTCGTCTCACCCACCACCGGCGAGGAACGGGTGAGGGCAGTGGCCGCCCTCGATCCCGTGTTCATCTACGGCGTCGCCGAGATGGGTGTGACCGGCGAGCGAGAACAGCTCAGCGGACGCGCCGTAGAATTGAGCCAGCGGGTGAGGTCGGTGACAGACATCCCCCTCGTGCTCGGCGTGGGTATCTCGACGCCCGCCCAGGCGGCCGAGGCGGCGAAGGTAGCCGACGGGGTGATCGTCGGCTCGGCGCTCGTGCGGCGGGTGCTCGAGGCGCCCACTTCCGTGGACGCGGCGAAGTCGCTCCATGAGGCGGTTCGGGATCTCAGAGCCGCGCTCTGAACCAACGAAGGGGCCGATTCGTCTCAGATTTCGGGTCCCGTATTTGGGACTCCTGCAGAGCGCAACGGTCACCCTTTGTGTTCCGTCATCCTGAGCCAGGGAGTGGGGGAGTGGGGGGATGCGGCAAAGGATGGACGGGGGGTGACCGTTGCGCATTGCAGCATAGGACATGGGTGCCTATGCCACTGTTATTTGTCAAAAACAAGTTGCCGGTGCCGACAACTTGTCGAAAAGTGCCGGAGGCGGGACTCGAACCCGCACGCCCTTACGGGCAATGGATTTTGAGTCCACCTTGTCTACCAGTTCCAACACTCCGGCGTCGTGTGGCAGTGTAGGGCCTCGACCAGGCGTCCATATCATGGAGCCCGATTAGATGAACCGTCTCCACAAGAAGCTATTCCGCATCACCGACCAGCTCCAGGAACTCGCCGAGGAGGAACGGGCCGTCCGCCAGGAACTCGACATGCATCGGGCGATCAACGACGATGCCCAAGTCGACGCCGCCCTGGGCAACTACATCGATCGGGAGGAGGCCGGACTGACCCGCAACGACGTTCTCCGCTTCGAACGCTCGCTCGCCTCGATCGATCGCCGCCGTGTCCGCCTCGACGCTCAGCGGCGCCGCCTCCTCGAGAGACTGGAGAGACGATGAAACCCGCCGACGCCCGCGGGCGCCACGGTTGACGATGCCGACGCTCGCTCTTCTCGACGGAAACTCCATCGCCTACCGGGCCTTCTACGCACTCCCCGAGGACCTCGCCACCACCTCCGGTCAGGTCACCAACGCCGTCTACGGCTTCACCCGGATGCTCATCAAGCTCCTCGGCGACCACCACCCCGACGGGGTGGTGGTCGCCTGGGACGTCTCCCGGGAGTCTTTCCGCACCGAGCGTTACGCCGAGTACAAGGCCCAGCGAGAGAAGGCGCCGGACCACTTCAGAAGCCAGCTCGGGCTCATCGACGAGGTGCTGCAGGCGCTCCGCATCCCCCAGCTGAGGATGGAGGGCTACGAAGCCGACGACCTGATCGCCACGCTCACCCGCAGGGCTGTGGCGGAGGGCTGGGACGTCCTCATCGTGACGGGTGACCGCGACGCCTTCCAGCTGATCGACGACCACGTCAAGGTCCTCTACACCCGTCGGGGCATCACAGACACGATCATCGCCGACCGGGACTACGTCATCGAACGCTATGGGATCACACCCGAGCAGTACGTCGAGTTCGCCGCACTGCGCGGTGACACGTCCGACAACCTGCCGGGCGTTCCCGGGGTGGGGGACAAGACCGCCGCCAAGCTGTTGCAGCAATACGGGTCATTGGAGGGGATCTTCGAAGCCCTCGACGACCAGTCTCCCCGCCTGCGCCAGAACCTCGCCGAAGCCCACGAGCAGGTGTTCCTCAACCGAGAGCTGATGAAGCTCGTCGCCGACGTCGAACTCGACATCGACACGGAAGACCTGCGCCGTGGCGAATGGGAGCAGGGAATCGTCAAGGACCTCTTCGAGAGCCTCGAGTTCTACTCGCTGTGGGAAGACCTGCTCGCAGTGCAGCCGACGGCCGGCGATCTACCCGGCGAGGTCCTCGAGGTGGAGACGAACCTCGTCACCGACCCTTCTGCGGTGTCCAGACTCGCCGACCAGGACCGCCTGGTCGTCGACCTGGTTGTGTCTGACGGCGAGCCCTTCGGCCTCGCCGTGGCGCTCGATCACGAAGCAGCTGCCGTCGTGCCCCTGGACGCCCTGGGCCCACTCGCCCCGGCCCTGGCCGATCCCGGCAAGCCGATCGTCGGCCACGATCTCAAAGAGACGGTCCGCACGCTGATGGAGGCGGGGTACGAGGTGGACGGGCTGGAGATGGACACGGCACTGGCCGCCTACGTGCTCAACCCGTCGTCCCGCAACTACGACCTGACGGAAGTGGCCGGCCGCTACCTGGGAATCGAGCTCGAGTCGCCAGACCGTGAGGAACCAGACCAGGGAACGCTCTTCGACTCCGGTCCCGACCTCGAGGCGGCCGGAAGACGGGTGGCCGCCATCGAGCGCCTGTCCGACCAACTCCGGAGCGAGCTCGAGGCCCGCGACGAGGTGGCGTTGTTCGAGCGCTTCGAGCTGCCGCTCGTGCCTGTGCTCGCCCGGATGGAGCTGGCTGGCATCGGCGTCGACCGGGAGTACCTGGAGCAGATGGGTGACGACCTCCGGAGCGAGTTGAACCATCTGGAACGTCGCATCCACGAGATCGCCGGCGAGCCGTTCAACGTCAACTCCACCGACCAGCTCCGGTATGTGCTGTTCGACAAGCTCGAGCTGCCAGTGACCAAGAAGACGTCGACGGGAAAGCCGTCCACCGACGCCTCCGTGCTGGAGAAGCTCGACCATCCGATCATCGAGGCGCTGCTCCGCTACCGGGAGCTGGAGAAGCTGCGCTCGACCTATGTCGACGGCTATCTGCCGCTCATCGGTCCAGACGGGAGGATCCACACCCGGTTCAACCAGATGGCCGCCACCACCGGACGGTTGTCGTCCGACCGTCCCAACCTCCAGAACATTCCGGTGCGATCGGAGACGGGTCGGACCATCCGCCGGGCGTTCATTCCCCGGGAGGGATGGTGGTTCCTCGTCGCCGACTACTCGCAGATCGAGTTACGGGTGCTGGCCCACATGTCGGGCGACAAGGGCCTGCTGGAGGCGTTCAACGAGACCTCGGCCGACATCCACACCGCCACCGCGGCGCGGGTGTGGGGCGTGCGGCCGGAGGACGTGCAACCGGAGATGCGGCGCCGGGCCAAGATGATCAACTTCGGTCTCCTCTATGGAATGGAGGCCTTCGGCCTGGCCTCACGTCTCGGCATTCCCCGGGAGGAGGCTGCCATCCACATAGAGACCTACTTCGAGCAGTTCCCCGATGTGAAGGAGTTCATGCAGGGAGTGGTTCGCCAGGCTCGCAACCAGGGCTATACCACCACGCTGTTCGGGCGACGCCGCTACCTGCCGGAGCTGAAGAGCGACAACTACCGCATCCGCCAGATGGGGGAGCGAATGGCGCTCAACGCCCCGGTGCAGGGCACCGCGGCCGACATCATCAAGCGGGCGATGATCGAACTGGACGCCGCCATCCGCGAGCGAGACATGCAGTCGACGCTCCTTCTCCAGATCCACGACGAACTCGTGCTCGAGGCACCTCCCGAAGAGCTCGACGAGTTGAAGGAGTTGACCGTCGAGGTGATGGAGGGAGTCGCCGAGCTGGCGGTGCCGCTGGTCGTCGATGTCGGGGTCGGGAAGAACCTGGCCGAGGTCAAGGACTAGACGCCCGCCAGACGCACCCTCGGCTCCGGACGTCGGAGAAGGTCCACGATCGGGGTGAAGAGCACCGCCAAGAGGATCAGGTTCTCCCAGAAGAAGATGTTCATCAGGAACAGCGTCGACAGGTGGAACCCGACGATCACTGCCAGCCACACCCACCGGAACCGGGGCTTAACCAGCGCAAGCGGCGAAAGGATCTCGACGGCCGTCGTCACCACCATCCCCAACGCCAGTGGAACCGCCAGCCACGGGTAGTCGAGGATCCGCAGGCCGAAGCTGACATCGTGGGCACCCTCCTCGAGTGTGCGGGCAACGACCCAACGAACGATCGAGTCGTCGAGGTAGATCGTGATGCCGCCCGTGAACAGGCGACGGGCCCCGATGAACGTGTAGGAAGCGACGATGATCGTCGCCGCCACCATCAGCGGGACTCGGTAGAGCCAGGGAGATCTGTCGGGTGGGGGCCGGCGATGCACGCTCAACGAGTCGGCTGCCGGGAAGAAGGGGAGCAGCAGTGCCAGGAGCAGCACGAGTATCTGGGCGTGATTGGTGTAGGAGCCGATGCTCTTCATCGCCGTGTCCAGGACGAGGACGAGCACGGCCGTCGGCCCGGCCACGACCGCAAAAGGCCGCACCCCCAGCACACACAGGCCGCAACCGACCAGAGCCGCCACCTTCACGATCGCAAGCAACGTCGGGCTGGAGGCGAGGGCGCGGAGGGCTCCGCTGAACGCGTGGAGGTCGATGAGGCCCGGCGGCAGCTGGGAGAACGCCGAGGCGTCGAAATCGAAGAGGATCACGAACCAGATCAGAAAGACGGCGATCCGCAGGACGGCCAAATGGAACGGACCGGAGGAACGGTGGATCATGGCGCCTCCAGTTCCACCGTGGTGACGACAGCGCAGTCAGAAGGCGCTTCGCTGGTGGGCTGGTCGACCACGCAGCGCAGCACCTCGGCTTCCGTCGCCTGGAACTCGTCGCCGGCCAGGACGAGCAGGGTGCTCTGGAGCAGACGGCGAGCGTCCTCGTCGCCATCGGCCGCCGCCTCCGCCTCGGTGAGAAGGCGCCCGGACAGGGCCCGCGGTTCGGTCGCCAGGTCGGTCGCCGACAGGTCGAGGCGGCTGCGGCTCCCTGTCTCGTCCACCAGCCACACTTCGCCGTAGGTGACCTCATCGGCGCTCGCCGTGTACATGTTCCAGTGGACGAACGGGTAGGCGCTCGCATCCGGCCCGAGAAACTGGCCAGCGGCGACGGCGACGAACAGAAGGCCTACTGCGACCCCGCGAGTCTTTCCGATGCCCCGGAGCATGTCGCCGACCGGCATGTCCTTCCACGCCCACACCAGCAGCCCGCCCGCCAGCCACAACTCCGACAGCCTGGTGGTCCACAACCACCCGGTGGCGCCCATCAGGGCGGCATAGTCGCCGGCGATCCGCACGGCGAACATGACGGCGACGCCGAGCAGCCACGTCCGCATCGGCGAACGGGTTGGACTGGATGAGGCGGTGTGCTTTCCGGCCATGTGGCTTCCGTCAGGAGTATCGGCCGCCGTGGCTGGACCTGGAGTATCGTCACCGACCGATAGCAACCCCATTTCCTTTGCGGTCCGTTCGGGGCTGCTGTTAGCCTGAACTCGCCTGCGCCATCGCGCGTGGAGACATTCCCTCTGGAGGTAACCCAACCACTCATGTCCACTGAGCAAGAAACCGCGTCTGTGGAGACGACCGAAGAGATCGTCGACGAGACGCCCGAGACCCCGGCGGAAGAAGCCGCCGAAGAGACGACCGCCGAGGTAGCAGAGAGCGAGGAGACCGACGAGGCTCCCGCCGCCAGCGAGGAGACGGAAGAGGCTCCCGCTGAGGCTTCGAACACCGAGTCGACTCCAGAGGCACCTACTCAGACATCGGCGCGTCAGCCCGCCGGCCCCACACCGATCGAAGCTCCGAGCATCGCCGATCTGCCCGACGAGATCATCGACGACTTCGAAGCCGCCATCGCCCACACCGTCCTCGAGTTCGACGAAGGCGACATCGTCGTTGGCACCGTGGTCTCCGTCGACGCCGACGGGGCGATGGTCGACATCGGCTACAAGTCCGAGGGTCTGATCCCCACCGAGGAACTGTCGATTCGCAACAACGTCGATCCCGGCGAGATCGTCCAGGTGGGGGAGCGAGTCGAGGCTCTCGTTCTCAACAAGGAGGACGACGAAGGCCGACTCATCCTCTCGAAGAAGCGCGCTCAGTACGAGCGGGCCTGGGGTCGCATCCAGGAGATCGCTGACCGGGGCGAAACCGTCAAGGGCACGGTGATCGAGGTCGTCAAGGGCGGTCTCATCGTCGACATCGGCCTGCGTGGTTTCTTGCCCGCCTCCCTCGTCGACCTGCGCCGGGTCCGTGACCTGGAGCCGTTCATCGGCCAGGAGATCGAGGCCAAGGTCATCGAGCTCGACCGCAACCGCAACAACGTCGTGCTCAGCCGCCGTGCCCACCTGGAGGAGGAGCAGGCGGAGCAGCGCCAGTCCTTCCTGGACGAGCTGCAGGAAGGCGAGATCCGCACCGGCGTGGTGTCGTCGGTCGTCGCCTTCGGCGCCTTCGTCGACCTGGGCGGCATGGACGGCCTCGTCCACGTGTCCGAGCTGTCGTGGCAGCACGTCAACCACCCGTCCGAGGTCGTCAACGTCGGCGACGAGGTGACCGTGAAGGTCCTCGAGGTCGACCGGGAGCGGGAGCGCATCTCCCTCTCCATCCGGGAGACGCTGGAGGACCCGTGGGAGGTGTTCTCCCGCCAGTACGAGGTCGGCGACATCGTCGAGGGCACCGTCACCAAGACCGTTCCGTTCGGCGCCTTCGTGTCCGTGATGGAAGGCGTCGAGGGTCTGGTCCATGTCTCCGAGATCGCCGTCCACCGGGTCGAGTCCCCGGAGCTCGAGCTCTCGATCGGCCAGAAGGTGCGGGCCAAGATCACCGAGAAGGAAGACGAGCGGCGGCGCATCTCGCTGTCGATCAAGCAGGCGCTGCCCGACTGGGAAGAGCGCCAGGAGCGCGCCCGGGCCGCCTCGGGTCAGAGCCGTCCCCGCCGTGAGTTCGAGCGGGAGTTCGGCCCCAAGGAGGAGGAGCCGCCGCCGATGCCGGTGGACGCCTCCTTGGAGGCGATCCTGCAGGAGCTCAAAGAACGCGGCATCGGTCGACGCTGAGAATTGGGGCCCGCAAGGGCCCCTTCTCCTATTAGTCAATGATTCGGCAGATCCCTTGTCCGGAAGAGGACTCCATGTATCCTGCCCGGCGGGTTGGGATCGTCTTAGAGGCCGGACAAAAAAGGTTCAGGCCAGTCTCGGAGACGCCGACATTAGGAGCCGACTGCCAAGTGCCCCGAAGCGGCGTAGATACCATCCCGTCGCTGTCAGGCGCTAGGCAAGCAGCGTCTGACAAGTTCACTCAATCGAGTCAAAGGTGAGGAAACTTCATGGGTAGGAGAGCACTGGTTCTGCTCGTTGCACTGATCCTGGCCGGTGTGGCGGCGTTCTCCGTCTACATGTTCGTGGACAACATCGCGGAAGAGGAGAGAAAGAACACCGAGCAGGTCGTCGTCTTCCGTGCCACACAGCCGATCCCCGAGGGCCAGGACGGTGACCTCTTCCTCCAGACCCCGATGTGGCAACAGAGCACCGACGAGCGCGTCGACGTTCCCGACGGCTTCATCGCTTCGGAGGAAGAGTTGAGGGCGATCATCGGCGGCAAGGTGGCCGTCGGGCCCATCGCCCAGAACCAGATCCTCACCCGCGACCAGTGGGTCGAGTTGACGGTCGACATCACGCCGCTCGCCGAGCAGATTCCATCGGGCAAGCAGGCCATCACCATCTCCACCGACCAGGTCCGCGGTGTCAACGGGTTCATCCAGCCGGGTGACCGCATCAATGCCATCGTCACGATCGACATCGAGTTCGAACTCCTCCCCGACCAGCAGCCGGGCTTCGGTATCCCGTCTGGTGAAGAGGGCGAAGAAGGACAGCAGCAGCAGGAAGACAACACCGAGGTGGTGACGCTGACCCGCTATGTGCTCCAGGGCATCCCGGTGCTGGCGGTCGACCGTGATGTGCGTCCCAAGGAAGGGGAGCGCCAGGAGGTCACCGTCACGCCTCAAGAGGGCGCCGAGGTCGAGGATTCGGTTCCGGCGACGGTGTTCACCCTCGAAGTCGACCCTGAACAGGCCGAGAAATTCGTCTACGCTTTTGAGAACGGATCGGTGTGGCTCACCCTCGTGCCGGAGGACTTCGTTGAAACCCCCACGGAGGGCATCACCATCAACACCCTGTTCGAGGGCGATCTAGTCGAGGACATCTTCGGGAACTGATAAGGCCATGTCACTCAGCGAGCACAATCTCCTAGTCGTCGACGATGACGACACGTTCATCGACGAGGCCAAGCGCCTCCTCGATGGGCGGCTGCCGGTAGAGCGTTCGCTCGAAGGCGCGCTCGCTGCGATCGAGGGCGGGCAACTCCGCATGGTGCTCCTCGGCCCTTCGTTCGCCAACGAGGCGTCGATGAACGCCATCCGGGCCATCCACAACGCCGCCCCCGAACTGATCCTCATCCTCATCGCCCCGGAGGTGACCGCCGATCTGCTGCGGTCCGCCATGCGAGTCGGCATCTCGGACGTGATCGAGACGCCGCTCGATGAGCGCAAGATCGAAGCAGCC
>DASVDX010000085.1:0-7573 GCA_036380875.1 Acidimicrobiia bacterium | reverse complement strand
GGCGGTGGCCACGGTGAACTCGTCGTCGGCGGCGACGATGCTACCCAAGGCGAGTGTCACCGAGGCGTAGACGAAGCCGAGAATCACGACCACGACGGCGTAGGTGATGGAGCGACGGGCCAGCCGGCCGATGTCGTAGAGGCGATAGCGGAGGATCGCCACAGCAAACGAGATGGGAAACGGCGAGCCGAGGAAAGCCCAGCCGTAGTGGCCCACTCGCTCCCAAGCCCACCGCGATGGCCGACCCGATCAACGTGGCGAAGTAGCCCGAGGAAGCCGCCACCGGCCAGGCGTACTGTGCTGGTTCGATCCCAGCGCGACGAAGACCCATCCGAATCGGTGCCCGTCGGCCTCGATCACGAGGAGGGTGCCGAGGCCGATCATCAGGGAGGCCGAGGCGGCGTTGGGCAACATCGCCCCCAGCCATTCGCCCACGATCCCCTGGTCGCCTGCTTCGGCCCACTGAGGGTGACACTCACCACGAGCAGGCCGACAGCGACCAGCACGACCGCTATCCGCCGGCGTGTGATGCTGCCTTCCGTCGGCATTCAGCCAGTGTCTGCGGCTTAGAGTCACGACGTCACTAGGGCCGGTGGTGACGTCGAGAGAGGTGGGCCCCCAGGGACTCGAACCCTGAACCGACGGGTTAAAAGCCCGCTGCTCTGCCAATTGAGCTAGAGGCCCATGCGGCGACTGCTCGCGGTGACTCCTGCGCCAAGCGACCGACGCGCCAGCATCTTCGGCCAAGTGTAGGGCGTTGCCGGGACGGCCAAGGGATGCCCAGACGTCAGTGGGCGATGGATCGCTCGAAGCACCGCGTTCACCCTTCGAAGGTCGGCGCCGCCTACCTCCGGTTCCGAACCGTGTGCGGGCGATCAGGAAGTTTCCCGCACGACGAGTGAGACGCCCAGAGAAACGTCGCGTCTCGTCGCCGAAGGATCAGCCAGGCGCTCGAAGAGGAGCTGGACCGCCACCAACCCCGACTCCTCGAATGGCTGTTCCACGGTGGTCAGACCGATGGCCTTGGCGAGGTCGGAGTTGTTGAATCCAACGATCGCGACTTCTTCAGGGACGGTCATCCCCAACTCCCGCGCAGCTTTGAGGATCCCGCTGGCGAGGAGGTCGTCGTGGGCGAAGACGGCCGTCGGCCGATCGGAACTCCTGAGGAGGTCGAGCCCTTCGTCTACGGCGGCGTCGAAGCTGTACGGGATGTTGCGCACCTCCGGGGGTGAAGGCAGGGCGGAACGGAAACCTTCCAACTGCAAGAGGGACTGCGACGGGTAATCGTGCTCCTGCCGGTGCCCGATGTAGGCGAATCGTGAGTGCCCGCGTTCGAGCAAGTGCTTGGCGACGATTCGTCCCCCTCCAACGTGATCGATGAGGACGTTCGTGAATCCCTCGTGAGGGATCTCGACCATCACCGTTGGTATCTCCTGATCGGCGAGCCGTTGAGCGATCTCTTCGTCGATGGGCACCGACATGATGATCAGTCCATCGACCCGCCGGGTCAGGGGGAGGCTCACCAACTTCGAGGTCGCGGCCGAAGCCTGGTCGAACACGACGATCTCGTGGCTGTGGCCGGCCGCGCCGTTCAAGACTCCCTTCAGGCGCAGGCCGAACGGCTCGGGAAACGAGGTGAAGGGAGCGATCACACCGATCCGTCCCACGCCACGCCGGGCACGGATCACGGCCTCGGTCTTCGGGACGTAACCCAGTTCGTCGACCGTTGCCATGATCCGCTTCAGCGTTTCTTCGCTGACGCGCTCCGGCGCGTTGAAGGCGAGCGAGACGGTCGAGATGCTCACTCCCGCCTTGACGGCGACGTCATAGATCGTCGGGGCCACTTTCAAAGACTTCTTGACACGCTTCGGGTCGTCAAGCATAGTTATCGAAGTGCTTCGATCGAAGCGATAGGACGAGGAGGATGAAGATGCCTTGGGGCAATAGGCGCCTCGCATGGCGTGGCGCTTTTCGTTCGAGGGGGATCCTGGCACTGGTGGCCGTTCTCCTGGCCGCATGTGTCGGTCCCGGCGCACAGTCGACAACGACGTCGGCTCCTGAGCAACCGACGACTACCGCCGCGGAGGCGACTGGCACGACTCAGGACTCACCGTCGACGACCGAGATGCTGGCCGAGGGTCCCAGTTGTGGCACAGAGGAAGTGGTTCTGAACGCCTACTTCGAAACAGGGTTCGACCTGCCGTTCGAGTTGGCCGACGAGTTCAGCGCCCAGTTCCCCAACGTGTCCTGGGACATCAAGCAGGACCAGTTCACGAATCTGATGAATGCCACGCCGCGGCTGCTCTCGGGCGACAACCCGCCCGACCTCATCAGGCTGCCGTCCATGGTGTCGCTCGTCCACGACGGGCTGTTGAAGAACCTGGACGACTACGCAGCCGCGTTCGGCTGGGACCAGTGGCCGCAATCGCAGCTGCTCCAGAACCGCGTGGCCGAAGACGGCACCCGGGGGTCCGGTTCGCTCTATGCGATGGGTCTGAACCACAGCCTCACCGGGGTGTTCTACAACAAGGAGTTGGCCGACCAGATCGGCATGACGGAGCCGCCCACCACGGTCGAGGAGTTCGACGCGCTTCTCGCCGAGGCGAAGGCTCGAGGCCTCCAGCCCATCATGGCCTGGAACGCCACCGCCAGCGGCGGCGGTCTTGCCTTCCCGCTCCAGCATCTGATGGCCGCCTACGGCCCGATCGAGCCGATCAACGAATGGATCTTCCAGAAGCCGGGGGCGAACATCAACACCGAGTCGAACCTCGCCGCCGCAGAACATCTGCAGCGCTGGATCGAGGCCGGCTACTTCCCCGAGGACGTCAACGCGATCGAATACACCGACGCCAACGCCCGCTTCCGTGGGGGCGAGGGCGTGTTCATCTTCAACGGTGACTGGGAGAACGCGGTCTACGACGGAGAAATGGGCGACAACGTCGGCTTCTTCCTGTTCCCGCCTCTCGAGGAGGGCGGACAGTTGGCTGCGATGTCTGCTCCTCTGACCTTTGGGATCGCCGCCGGGGCGCCGAACGCCGACTGCGCCGCCTTCTTCTTCAACTGGGTGGCCACCAACGAGGCGGCTCGGCAGATCAACGTCGACGTTGGTGGCTCGAACCCCGGCGGCCCGGCGGATCTGCCCGTGCCTCCAGCTTCGGCGCCCATCACCAACGAGACTCTGGCGGCGGGAGCCGAAGTGGCGAAGGCGAATGGCCAGATGGACTTCATCGCCAACGCGACCGGCGCCATCTTCGCCGAGGGATGGACGCCCGAACTCCAGGAGATGGTTGGAGGCCTCCAGGATGCCGCCGGCCTGCTCGAAGCGGTCCAGGCGGAGTACGAGAGCCAACTCGAACGCTGACGCAGGAACCCGAGGACAAACTGTCCCTGGATGAAACCCGACTCACAGCCGCCGACAGGTCCGGCTAGCAGCGACCGGCCGATCCTCCCCCGTCGGAGGGTCGGCCGGCGTCGGCGGCTCGACGGCTCGGGTCTGGCTGGCTGGTTGTTCGCTGCCCCGGCTCTGATCATGTACGGGCTGTTCGTGCTCCAGCCGCTCCTGCTGACGATCCAATACTCCTTCTACAACTGGGATGGGGTCGGGCCGGGGGAGTGGGTCGGCTTCGCCAACTACGTCCGGGTATTCACGGATCCCGACCTCCTCGGGCCCATCTTCAACTCGTTCCGGCTCCTGATCTTCTTCAGCGTCATCCCGGTGACGCTCGGCGTGGTCGCTGCAAGCCTGATCCACCGGATTGCCTCGTCACGCTTCGGGTCTGCTGCCACCACCGTGATCTTCCTCCCGCAAGTGATTCCCTTGGTGGCGTCCGGGATCATCTGGGGCTGGTTGCTCGCTCGACCCGGGGTCGTGAACCAGGTGCTGGAGGCGATCGGGCTCGAGCGGATCGCCCGGGCTTGGCTCGGGGACTTCGGAACGGCTCTTCCAGCCGTCGGGATGATCGGAATCTGGGTGTTGCTCGGGTTCTGCACCGTCCTGCTCCAAACCGGGATGGCGAAGATCGATCCGGAACTGTACGAAGCGGCTCGTCTCGACGGGGCTGGCTGGTGGGCAGAGCTCCGGGCGGTGACCCTTCCCGGAATCAGGTACGAGATCGGCGTCTGCCTGACAGTCACCGCCATCGCCGCTCTCGCTGCATTCGACATCGTCTACGTATCGACGGGCGGCGGCCCGGGGCGTGCCACGACAGTGCCGGGCATCAAGATCTACATCGAGGCGTTTCTCCAGCGTCGGGTCGGTCTCGCCTCAGCGCTGGCTGTGGCTCTGGTGTTCCTGGTGTTGGCAGTGATCCTGCCTGTTCAACGGCTCACCCGCGAGGACCGGACGTGATAGCAACTCGAAGCGAGAAATACGTCGGGCACTTGTTCCTCTTGGCCCTGATGGTCTTCACGGTCCTGCCTTTCGTCAGCATCTTCGTCACCGCTCTCCATCCGTCAGGGTCCCTCCCGAGCGGCCTCGAATGGCCCGACCAGCCGCAGTGGGGGAATTTCCTCGAGGCGTTCCGTGTCGCGGAGATGGGAGAACTCGTCGTGTCGAGCAGTCTCATCGTGCTCGGCGTCGTACCCGTGTCGCTCGTCCTCGCGACGATGGCCGGCTTTGCCATCGGGCTCCTTCGTATCCCGGGGGCTCGGTGGCTGCTCCTCCTGTTCATCTTCGGGCTGACCCTTCCATTCGAGGGAATCGTCATCCCGCTCTATTACCTCGCCCGCGAGATCGGGATTCTCAACACGCGCTTCGCCATCGTCCTGCCTTTGATCGGTCTCTTCATGCCGTTCGGCGTCTTCTGGATGCGAGCCCACTTCGCGAACATGCCGGTCGAGGTCACCGAGAGCGCAAGGGTCGACGGGGCCTCGACCTGGGACCTGTTTCGACGGATACATCTCCCGTTGGCGCGAGGTCCGATCGCATCGCTCGCGATCCTGCTGTCGATCTGGACGTGGAATCAGTTCCTTCTGGCGTTGGTGTTGGTGGAGGACCCGACTCAGCGGACCATGGCGGGCGCCCTGGGGGCCTTCCAGGGTCACTATGCGACCGACATTCCGCTTCTGTGCGCAGGGACGATCGTGATCCTCCTCCCCACATTCCTGGTGTTCATCGTGCTTCAACGGCAGCTCGTCACGGCCTTGCTCCAAGGCTCGGTGAAAGGCTGAGGGAGGTCTGGGAATGCTGCACTCTCACGACGAGTTGGAGGTTCGCCGTATCGAGCTCACGGATGGGACAGTCGTCCAAGGCGTCGTGGCCGAGGGTTTCGAGCCTGTGCTCGAGACGTTCGTCGAGAACTTCGAGCGTCGCCACGACCTCGGCGCGGCCTGCGCCGTCTACCTCGATGGCTCGCCCGTTGTGGACCTCTGGGGAGGCATCGCCGACTCGCGGTCCCATCGACCGTGGGATCACGACACCGCCGCGGTGATCTTTTCCTGTACGAAGGGGATATTGGCTGTCTGCATATGCCTCCTGGTGCAGGAGGGCCGCCTGTCGCTCGACGCCCCCGTCATCGAATACTGGCCCGAGTTCGGACAGGGCGGGAAGGGCGAAGTGACGGTCCGAATGGCTATGAGTCATCGTGCGGGGTTGGCCAGCCTCGACCGGGACTTCACTTTGGGCGAGGTCCTGGCCTGGGAGCCGGTCATCCGGGGAATCGAGGTGCAGCGACCTCACCATCCGCCCGGCGCCGGCCACATGTATCACGCGCTCACCTACGGCTGGATCGTCGGTGAGATCATCCACCGAGTCACCGGGATGCTTCCCGGCGAGTACTTCCGTCGTACGCTCGGCGATCCGCTCGAGCTGCGTACTTGGATCGGGCTTCCCGAGTCCGAGCGGAACTCTGTGGCGTGGATGGAGCCGCCGCTACCCGATGAAGAGTCCGAGACGGCGCGTCAGGCGGCGTGGGTGCGTGACACGAACCCCCTGGTCGACCGCAGCTTCACGATGGGAGGAGCGTTCGCCTTCCCCGCAGAGGACGGGTACGTGACCTTCAACGCACCCGAGATCCAGGCGGCTCAAGTGCCCGGTGCCAACGGAATCAGCAATGCCTGCTCCCTGGCGCGGCTGTACGCCGCCTGTGTCTCGTCGGTCGGCGGTCCGCAGCTCCTGCGTTCCGAGATGATCGACGACGCCATCCGCGTCCAGTCCGCAGGTCCCCAACTCACGGGGGCGCCCGACGACGGAACGCGCTGGGGCACCGGATTCCAACTCGCCTCGCCTCCCTCCTGCCCGATGCTGGGCCCGGAGAGCTTCGGGCATGCAGGCGCCGGTGGCCAACTGGCGTTCGGAGATGCCGCTCATAGGGTGGGCTTCGCCTACCTGAGCAATCAGATGGGAGGCTACGGCGATGCTCGATCTCGAGAGTTGACCGTGGCTCTTCAGGGTTGCCTGGCGAGGCGCATCTGAAGGAGAGTGCTCGGCCGTAGGTGCCGGACGACTCGGCGATGGCCGTTCGTAGACTCGCCGTGATGACGCCAAACGACGGAAGTAACAACCGCGCCGGCTGCATCTTCTGTCGGATCGTGGCCGGCAAATCACCGTCGACGACTATCGCCGAAACCGAGAGGGCGATCGCCTTCATGGACATCAACCCGGTTACGCCCGGGCACGCCCTCGTCGTCCCCCGCGCTCACGCCGACGACCTGTTCGATATCAGCGTCGAAGACCTCGCCGCCTGCGCCGAACTCGCCCAGGAGATCGCCCGGCGAGCCAAGGTGCGGCTCGGAGCCGACGGCATCAACCTCCTGAACAGCAACGGCAAGGTCGCCAAGCAGTCGGTGTTCCACTTCCACATCCACGTGATCCCCCGCTATTCGAAGGATCCGAGGAAGGAGACCTCCGGGATGCCCTGGCAGAACACCCCCGCCAGCCGGGGCGATATCCGGCAGATCGGGCAGCTCCTTTCGTGAGCCCGATTGCCTCGCCCGCGAATGGACCCGCTCGGATCCGATGATTCGCGGCGCCGATCCGGGTCAACAAGAGAGGACTTCTACGCAGGAGGCCCGGTTGGGCACACTCATCGTCACCGAATTCATGACCCTCGACGGCGTGGGGCAATCGCCCGGCGCTCCCGACGAAGATCGCGAGGACGGGTTCCCTTATGGCGGCTGGCAGGCGCCTCTCGAGAGCTCCGAGTACGACGGCGTCGTCTTCGAAGTGGCGTCCCGAATGGATGCCCTCCTCATGGGCCGAAAGACGTACGAGATCTTCGCCGATTACTGGCCGGTCGCTCCCGAAGCGATCCCATTCACGGGCCTGTTCAATCGGGTTCCCAAATACGTTGCGAGCAGGACGCTCGACGAGCCTCTCTCGTGGGAGGGCACGCACGTCCTCTC
Source organism: Acidimicrobiia bacterium (assembly GCA_036380875.1). Classification (GTDB taxonomy): domain Bacteria; phylum Actinomycetota; class Acidimicrobiia; order Spongiisociales; family ZC4RG35; genus ZC4RG17. The sequence continues at coordinate 232 of DASVDX010000085.1, read as the reverse complement.
CGGTGACATCGCAGAGAGTGTGGGCACCCTGAAGGAGCGTCACGACGAGGTGCACCTCTTCGGCAGCCTGAACCTCGTCCAGTCGCTGCTCGCGGCCGGGCTGGTCGACCGCCTGCACCTGTGGCAGTACCCGATCGTGCTCGGAACGGGAAAGAGGGTCTTTGCCGAGGGGACGGTGCCCACGGTCATGACCTTGTCCGATTCGAAGATCTATGGCAACGGCCTGCTCCAT
>DASVDX010000084.1:0-4995 GCA_036380875.1 Acidimicrobiia bacterium | reverse complement strand
GCGGCGATAGCCAACAGTCGAGCCACCAGCGACCGGAGCGACCTCACGTCTCAAGGATGGCATCTGGAGCCCCGGCGTCTCCCCCACATATCCTCCCGGTGTGGCATCGGCACTTTTCGATCGCGCCGAGTACCCCACCCTGCGTGAGGTCGTCTATCTGAACCAGGCGTCGCTCGGGCTCATCGGCCGGCCTGCGGTGGCTGCCATGCAGCAGTTCCTCGAGGACGTGGCGCGCCACGGCAACACCCGTCTGACCGACGAGGAGGAGGTCCGACTCCTCGACGGTCTCCGCTCCCGGGCGGCAAGCCTCTATGGCGCCGACAAGGAGCACGTGGCCGTCACATCCGGCGCCAGCGAACTGCTCGGCCAGATCCCCCTGATTCTCGACCGCGGCGGGAAGAAGGGAGTGTTGGCGGTGTCGACGGACTTCCCCGCCGTCACTCGGCCCTGGCTCCGTCTCGAGGGGCAAGGCGATTACAGGGTCACATTCGTCCACGACCAGCCGGACGTGGACCTCACCGACGCGCTGATCGACCGAATCGACAGCGACACCGCCGTCGTCGCCGTGGGCTCGGTCCAATATGCGACGGGGACCGTCGTCGACATCCCCCGCCTCCGATCAGCCACTACGGAGGCCGGCGCCTACCTGGTGGTGGACGCCACCCAGGAGGTCGGCGCCATGGACCGTGCCATCGGGTCGTGGGGAGCCGATGCGGTGGTGTCGAGCGGGTACAAGTGGCTCGGCGGCCATGGCGGGGTCGCCGTCGGCGTGATCGGTCGGCGACTCCTCGACGAACTTCCGGCGCTGCCCGGGTGGATGTCAGCCTCGGATCCCTTCGACTTCGACGCAACACGACTCCCGTTCTGGCCCGACGCGCGCCGGTACACGCTCTCCACCATCTCCTATGTGTCGGCGGTCGGCCTCACGGCCAGCATCGACCGGCTCCTCGCCGTGGGGTCATCCGAGGTGGAGCGGCATGCAACGACGCTGTCCCGGATCCTGACGGATCAGGTCGAGCCTCTGGGCTGGCACGCCTGGCGACAAACCGACGACCCGTCGGCCTCACCGCACATCGTCTCGCTGGCAGGTGACGGTATCGACATGGGCAGAGCCCTCCGCCGGATCAGGGACGCCGGGATCGTGGTCAGCGGACGTGGCGGGCGGATACGGGTCTCCCTGGCCCCCTACAACGATGAGGGCGACGTGGCCGCGCTGGCCAGGGTGCTCGAACATGCCTCGCAGTGACCGGGAGCTCTGGGTCTGCCCGAGGTGCGGCCGCGGCTTCGCCGCCACCAATCAGACACACACGTGTGCCACCCTCGGTGACCTCGAGTCCCATTTCATCTTCCCCATATCCGCCCGCCGGCTCGGCCAGGTGGTTTCGACCGTTCAGGTCACGAGCGATCTCAAGGTCTCCAACGCCTCCCGCTCGGCGGCTACCGCTGCCTCAACCGCGTCGGCCATGCTGGTGAACAGGTCGGTCATCTCGTCCAAACCGAGGGCCGGAGCCGAATCGAGGACCTTGGCCAGGGCCTTCGAGGCCTCACGGGCCGCCCGATTCCCGGCGTCGCCACCCGCGACGGCCTCGCGTCGTTTCAGGCTCAACCGGGCTGCCTCTTCGATTGCGGGCATGGACCGGCACACCACGGCAACGTCGAGCCAACGATCCGCTGCCACTTCGTAGGCTCGAGCGGCCTTCCCCAAGTCGATTTCCAGGACCCGCCCGGCGTGGCCGAGGAAGTCGGCGTACTGGCGTCGCAGGGTGCCACCGAACATCCCCCGGTCGTCGATCTGCTCCACGACCGACGCCAGTGCCCCCACCACGTCGCCGTCGGCGAACACGTTGGGCCACGACTTGGCGTTCCTGGTGTCCGTGAGCATCTTCGCCCACTTCTCGAACGCCGGGATGGAGAAGGAGGTCGACTTCTCGCTGAGATGGACCACCTGCTCCTCGAGACCAACCCTCATGGCAGCGGCCAGGCGATCGGCCTCCAATTCGATGGCCGCCGGGTCGGCGACCACGAGACGGTTCTTGTACGACGGGATTCGTACCCTCGCCGCGGCCAGCTCTTCGGCGCCGATGGTGAGACGAGCCCTGTTGCGGTCGTCGATCAGGTAGCGGTCGCCCTCCTTGCCGTAGACCACGATCGGGTGACCCCACCACCCTGATTGCTCGGTCGGGAGGTGCCAGTGCGGGAGGTCGGCGGTGGAAACGAACGCCACCGCCGGGATCCCGGCTTCGAGCGCCTCGTCGAGTTGTCGCATCGCCTTGGCGCTCCCGGTCGTCTCATGGACAGCTACCTCGATGCCGAGACGCTCGCACACCTTGACCATCCACCGGTCCGGGTACTGCCACTGGTTGCGGAACCCGAGCGTCACGACCCGACGCGGACCACCCTTGGAATGCCCGAACTCCCACAGGATGTAGCCGGCACCGAGACCGCCGCCGACACCGAGAACCAGGGCCTCCGAGATCGGCTCGCCGGTGAACGGGTCGGTGATGCCCCGGTTGGCGAAGGCGTTGGCGATCGACGTCACCTCGGGCTCGAGACCACCCCGGAGCTCGTATTCGGAGCCGGGTCGGGCGTTGAGGACGTGGCGGCGGGCGACCATGTACGACTCGCCCGTATGTTCCATGCGGGAGCGGATCAGGGACTTGAGCTGTCTCTGACGGGTCATCTTCGTCTCCTCTGCGCGCGCCCCCGGCGGCGGCCCATGCTCACCATCCCGAGGACGACGCGTCGACGACGGCCGTCAGAACCTGCCCGCCGCCGATGACATCAGGTCACCTTCCCCCGCGCGTCGTCGGGTGGCATGGGCACCCGATCAGCGAGTGAGGCGAGACGGCTCGCCCGCTCCGAGGATACAGGGCAAAGGGTCACGAAGTGAGTCCCCTTGGAGCCATCTCGGGTCAGCATGGGCGTCCCCTTTCGGTGCGGTCTGGTTCAAGCCAGGGCCAGGGTGGCGGCGGCGACGGCGCAGACCCCGATGCCCGTTCGTTGCCGGGCGCCGACTCCTTCGCCGAGCACGAGTGCCGCGAGCAGCACGGTGATCGCCGGGTAGAGGGAGGCGAGGACGCTCGTCATGCCGAGACCGGCTCGCCCCGAGGCGATCATGAAGGCGAGGGTGCCCGTGGATCCCAGCGCTCCGGACACGCCGCCCCATCCCAGGACGCCACGCGTAGGGCGCACCGGCTGCCTGAGGGCCATGGTGACGATGAGGGTCAGGGCAGCTCCGGTCCCCTGGTTGACGGCGATCGGGAGCAGGCCACCTTCGCTCGAGATCTGGGCGAGAGCGACGAACAGGAAGCCGAAACCGAGACCGGCGAGGCACCCGTCGATCAGGGCGGACCTCGAGGCCCTGGGCTCCTCGGCCGTCGCCGTGTCCCGCGCCACCAGCCAGACACCGGCCAGGGCTGCTGCCATGGCGACCCACACGAACCAACCGGAGCGCTCGCCGAGTGCCGAGCCGACCAGCACCGGCAGTGCCGCGGCCACGACCGCAGAGATCGGGGCGACCAGGCCCATGCGTCCCCGGGCGAGGCCACGGAAGAGGAAGATGCTGCCGGTCGCCGAGCCGACGCCGGCGAGGACCGCCCAGAGGAAATCCGAGCTCGTAGGGGTACCCGGGATGAAGACGCCGGCGACGAGCATGACCAGGGCTCCCGTCAGCTGCCCCATGAGGACGATCTGCAAGGAGGAGTGACGCCGGGACCCGACGCCACCGATGAAGTCGGCGGAGCCATAGGCGAGGGCCGAGCCGAGTGCGAGGATGATTCCAGGGTTCATGGTCACGAACCTACGACGAGGGCGGTACAGGCGGAAGATCCACTCGGGGCCTTCCTGAGTGGACCACTTCGTCTACGGTTGCCCGATGACGGTGCAATGGGGCCGTGACGGCCCGGATGTGCTGGTGGCGCTCGACCCCGCGGCCGGCCCCCTCGGCGCCCAGATCCAAGACCAGCTTCGGAATGCCATTCGCGACCGCCGGCTCGCCGCAGGTGAGCGCCTCCCCTCGACGCGTCGCCTCGCCGAGATCCTCGGGGTCTCCCGGGGGACCATCGTCGAGGCCTACGAGCAGCTGCGATCGGAGGGCTATCTCGACGCCGAGGTCGGGTCCGGGACGCGCGTGGCCGAGCTCCCGGCCATCGACGCCGGGCGGAGACGACTCGAAGAGTCACCCATTCCCACGACTCCGACCGTGGCCGATTTCGAGTACGGCATACCCGACCTCGGCTCGGTGCCACTCGCCGAGTGGAGCCGGGCCGTTGCCGAGGCGGCCCGCACCCTCACCACCGCCGAGCTCGGCGACGAGGACCCGGCGGGCTCCCGGCATCTCCGGGATGTGGTCACCGCCTACCACCGGCGCGTGCGGGCGGGATACGTCTTCCCCGAGGACGCAGTCGTCACCTCGGGATTCCGTCAGGGTCTCGCCTTCACCCTCGCCACCCTGGCGCGGCATGGCATCCGCACCATCGCCCTGGAGGATCCCGGCCCACGAGAGCACGACCTCATCACCCGCCGGGCCGGTCTGGAACCGGTGCCGGTGCCGGTCGACGAGCAGGGAGTCGACGTCGACCGGCTCCGGGCGACCGGCGCCCGAGCGGTGCTGCTGACACCCGCCCACCAGTGCCCCACGGGTGTCGTCTTGAGCCCCTCCCGTCGGCGAGACCTGATCGCCTGGGCCGACGAGGTCGACGGCGTGATCCTCGAGGACGACTACGACGCGGAGTTCCGATACGACCGTCAGCCAGTCGGCTCGCTCCAGGGCCTGAACCCCGACCGCGTCATCGCCCTAGGGTCGGTGAGCAAGACGCTCGCGCCGGCGATCCGGCTGGGATGGCTCTTCGCCCCGCCGCGTTTCGTCGACGGGATCATCGAGGAGAAACGGCTGAGCAGCCGGGGAGTCCCGGCCCTGGATCAAGAGGCCCTGGCGATCCTGATCGAAACCGGCCGGTTCGATCGGCATCTGCGCCGGATGCGCGAGATCTACCG
>DASVDX010000083.1:0-117337 GCA_036380875.1 Acidimicrobiia bacterium | reverse complement strand
CGGCCGAACACCTCGGCGCCTCTACGTGCGTCGGAGGTGACGAGCACATCGACTCGGAGTGGAGAATGCCGGTCGCTCAAAGCAGGAACCCCTCGGTTGGGCGAGTCTATCCCCGACGGGGGAGCGGACCTCTAGGCCTATCGGATGAGATGGCTCCCCTCTTGACAGGCAGCCGCCCCGACGCATACTCACCGTGTCGGCTGGGAGGCTGAATGACTTCGACGATCGACGTCCGCGAGGCGTCTGCCGCGGACGTGCCCGAGATCCTCGACGTGCTGCGGGCAGCACTCGGTGAGCCACCGGGTCTGCAGCGCACCGAGGCGTTGTGGAACTGGAAACACGTCGACAACCCCTTCGGGGAGTCGATCGTCCTCGTCGCCGAGAGCGGCGGCCGGATCGCCGGCGTGCGGGCCTTCATGCGATGGAACCTCATCACCCCCCAGGGGGAGACGGTCCGTTGTGTGCGGGCGGTCGACACCGCAACCCATCCAGACTTCCAACGTCGGGGCATCTTCCGGACGCTCACTCTCGCCGCGGTCGAGGCCGCCGCCGCCGACGGTGTCCATTTGGTGTTCAACACGCCCAACGCCAAGTCGGGGGCGGGATACTTGAAGATGGGTTGGTCGGAGGTGGGGCCGATCCGGGTGATGGTGGCGCCCTCCCCGCGGGTGCTCCGTCCGGTGCCGGAGTCGGATGCTCCACTCATCGACGCCCCCGCCGGGGGCCCGGCGGTCGCGGTGCCGGACCGTCCTGCACACGGGCTGCGCACCCCCCGCACGCCCGAGTACCTCCACTGGCGGTTCAGCGCCCATCCCACCGCCCGGTATCGGACAGTCGAGGCCGAGGGCTCGTGGGCGGTGCTGCGGGAGAACCATCGGTTCGGTCGCCCGGAGTTGGTGGTATCGGAGCTGCTGGGGCCCCGCGCCCACAAACCCCTACGCCTCGCCCGGCGGATGTCCCGGGCCGCCTACCTGATCGGATCCTTCCGGCCTGGCACCCCGGAGCGAAGAGCCGCCCTGCGCGCCGGGCTGATCCCGGTCCCGCGGGTGCAGGCGATGCTGCTCGTGGCGCGGCCCCTGGTCGACATAGGTCCCGTGACCGATCTCGCGTCTTGGGACCTGACAATCGGGGATCTGGAGTTACTGTGATCGGTCGTTCGAGGCTGAGGAGCGCACCCTATGACTGACAAGCCCGCCATCTTGGGCGGAGACCCCGTTTTCGCCGAACCGCTTCCGTTCGCGCGCCCGTCTCTGGAGGAGCCCGACAAGGTCACGGAGCTCATCCGGGGCGCCCTCGAGTCGGGCATGCTCACGAACGCCAACCTCGTCGCCCAACTCGAGGAGCGGGTCGCCGACTACTTCGGGGTCCGCAACTGCGTGGCGGTGTCGTCGTGCACGATCGGTCTGATGCTCACGGTGCAGGCGCTGGCCGGCGACGGGCCGGTGGCGGTCCCCTCGTTCACGTTCTCGGCCACGGCTCACGCCGTGGAGTGGAATCACAAGCCGATCCGCTTCACGGACTGCGCTCCCGACACCTGGCTGACACGGCCGGAGGACGTTCCGGACGGCGTCTCCCTGATCATGGCGACACACGTGTCGGGCGTGCCGTGCGACGTGGAGGGCCTCGAGCGCCGCGCCGAGGAGATCGGAGCCAAGCTGATCTTCGACGCCGCCCACGGTGCCGGGTCGACCGTCACGGTCGGAGGCTCCGTGGTGCCGCTGGGACGGTTCGGGGATGCGGAGGTGTTCAGCCTCACCCCCACCAAGGTGCTGAGCGGAGCGGAGGGCGGCCTCGTCACCACGAACGACGACGAGCTCGCCGCCCGGATCCGACTGGCCCGCGACTACGGCAATCCCGGCGACTACGACACTCGCTTCGCCGGGCTCAACGCCCGCCTGTCCGAGCTCCACGCCGCGTTGGTGCTGGTGGCCCTCGGTCATCTGGAGGATCGGGTGCAGCGCCGCACCCGGATCGCCGAGCGTTACCGCCAGCGACTGGGTGAGATCCCGGGTATCGGCTGGCAGGTGGTCCCCGACGGCTCCCGCAGCTCTTACAAGGACTTCATCATCACGGTCGACGCCGAGGAGTTCGGCGCCCACCGGGACCGGGTGGTCCCAGCCCTCCATGCCGAAGGCGTGCCCACCCGTCCCTACTACTCGCCGCCGGTCCACCGTCAACAGGCCTACGCCCACGTGGACACGGGTGACCTTCCCGTCACCGACTGGCTGGCCGATCGTGTCGTCGCCCTTCCGATCTGGTCGGACATGACCCTCGACGAGGTGGACGGGGTGGCCGAGGCGTTGGCGAAGATCCACGCCCACGCCGACGCCCTCTGAGCGGGGACTCTCAGCGCGACGTCGAAATGGTGACCGGCACCGCCTGCCGGGTTGCTTCCTTGGCGTGGTAGCTGGAGCGGACCAGCGGTCCCGACTCAACGTGCGGGATCCCGATGGACTCCCCGTACTCCTTGTAGCGGGCGAACTCGTCGGGGTGCACGTAGCGGTGGATGGGACGATGGCGGGCGGTGGGCCGCAGATACTGGCCGATGGTGATGATGTCGACGCCGACGGCGCGTAGGTCGGCGAGGGCGCCGAGAACCTCCTCTTCGGTCTCGCCCATCCCCACGATCAGACCCGACTTCGTCAGCCCTTCGGGGTGCATCTGCTTGGCCCGCCACAGCAGGGCCAGCGAGCGTCCGTAGTTCGCCGACGTGCGGATGTCGCGCTGGAGGCGCAGGACGGTCTCCGTGTTGTGGTTGAGCACGTCGGGACGGGCGTCCATCAGCGTCTTCAGCGCCTCGAGGTCGCCCTTGAAGTCGGGGATCAAGACCTCGATGTCGGTTCCCGGCGAGCGACGCCGGGTTTCGATGATCGTCTGGGCGAAGATCCCCGCTCCCCCGTCGGAGAGGTCGTCACGGTTCACGCTGGTGATGACGGCGTGGGACAGGCCCATCGTGGCGATCGCCTCGGCCGCCCGGAACGGTTCGAGCACGTCGAGTTCGGTGGGCTTGCCGGTGGTGACGTTGCAGAACGAGCACGCCCGGGTGCAGATATCGCCCAGGATCATCAGTGTGGCGGTGCCCATTCCCCAGCACTCGTAGATGTTGGGGCAGTTCGCCTCCTCGCACACGGTGTGGAGCGACAGACCCCGCATCAGCTTCTTCAGCTGGATGTAATCGCCGTCCATCCGGGCCTTGACCTTCATCCACTCCGGCCGGGGCGGCTCGCCGGGCAGCCGCCCGTTGATCAACACCGGCTCGGCGCCCCGGTTGGGCGAGAACGTCCCCGACGCCAGCAGGCGATCGACCTCGTGATCGGGGGCCTTCTTGGCCTGCCGGCGAGTGAACGCGGCGAGTTGGACCTCCGGGCGTTCGTAGCCGAATTCGGCGGCGAACGCGGGGACAACCGCCTCGACCGCTTCCTCGAGCGTGACCCGACGTCCCACGAGGTCGGACAGGGTGGTGACTGGCCGGTCGGTGATTCCGCAAGGGTTCATCATCTGGAAGAACCTCATGTCGGGGTCCAGGTTCAGGGCGAACCCGTGCATGGTCACCTGCTGGGAGACACGCACCCCGATCGCAGCCACCTTGCCTTTGGCGGTCCACACCCCGGTCAAGCCGGGCTCGGTCCATCCCTCGACCCCGAACGCGGCGAGGGCCCGGATCAGCGCTCGCTCGAGCGACCGGACATAAGGCACGATCCGCTTGGGGTCGGACAGGCGAATGATCGGGTAACCGACCAACTGGCCGGGGCCGTGGAACGTGATGTCGCCGCCCCGATCGACGTCGTACACCTCGGCGCCAGCCTCCGCCACCGCCTGACGGTCGACCAGCAGATTGGCTGGGTCGCCGTTGCGCCCGATCGTGAACACCGGCGGATGCTCGACCAACAGCAGATAGTCGTCTGCGGTGCGGCCCCGGGTACGCCCTTCGTGGATCGCCTTCTGGAGGTCCCAAGCCTCGGCGTACGGAAGCCGGCCGAGCCAGCGGACCCGGAGGAGAGGAGTCGAGCTCACGAGGTCAAGTTATCAGCGGAGGGCACCTATCAAGTCAGCTCCTGCTCCCAGTCCCAGTTCTCGATGTTGTGCTTGATCCGGTTGAGGAACAGGACCGCCGTCGAGCCGTCGAACGCCCGGTGGTCCCAGGTGAGACCGAGGTGGCCGATGTGGCGGATGGCGATCATGTCCTCGCCGTCGGGCCCGGTCACCACCGCCGGCCGCTTGGTGATCGTGTCGGTCGACAGGATCGCCACGTTGGGGACGTTGATGATCGGCGCCGACATCAGCGACCCGAACGGGCCGGGGTTGGTGATCGTGAATGTCGCCCCAGTGACGTCGTCGGGTGTCAGCTTGTTGGACCGAGCCCGCTTGGCCAACTCGGAGATCTGGCGGGCCAGACCCACCAGACGCAGCCCGTCGGCTTCGCGGACGCTGGCCACGATCAGGCCCTTTTGATCGAGGTCGATGGCGATGCCCAGGTTGACCGATCGGTGATACACCGCCTTGCGCTGCTCGAGGAAGAACGAGGAGTTGACCGCCGGGAACTCCTTCAGAGCGTCGATCGTCGCCCGGGCGATGAACGGCAGGTAGGTGAGGGAGAAGCCCTCGCGCTGCTTGAACGCCTCCCGGTGCGCCTGACGGACCCGTTCGACCCGCTCGAAGTCCACCTCCACCACCGTCCAGACGTGGGCGGCCGTGTCCTTGGACATGCGCATGTTCTCGGCGATCCGCACGCGCAGCCGGTCGAGCTCCACCTCTTCGTCGCCCTCGCCGACCACCGGTTCCGGTGGTGCGGGACGGCCGGCCGGCTGGGGAGCCGCGGCCGCCGGAGCCGGGGCCGGCTCCGGTTGAGCAGGGGCGGGCTCGGCTGCGGCGGGAGCCTCCGCGGCCGCCGGAGCGGGAGCCGCCGCTTCGGCCGCTGGCGCTTCGGCCGGTGCCTCGGCGGCGGGCGCCGCAGGCGCCTCGGCGGCCGGGGCCGCGGCCGGCGGAGCCTCGGCACCTCGGGTCGACTCGATGTAGGCCTCGACGTCGCGGCGGGTGATGCGCCCACCTTGGCCGGTGCCTTCCACCTTGGAGAGGTCGACGTTGTGCTCACGAACGAGCTTTCGGACGACCGGCGACAAGAGACGCGGCTCGGCGGCCGCCGACCCGTTGCCACTGGGTTCGCCCGCCGTCGGCGCAGGAGCCGGTTCGGCGGGCTGGGCCGGGGCCTCCGCTGCAGGAGCCGGCTCGGGGGCGGCAGGCTCCGGAGCGGGCTCGGGTTGAGCGGCAGGGGCCTCGGGCGCCGGGGCGGGCTCTGCGGGGGCCGGTGCTTCCTCCGCAGCAGGAGCAGGAGCCTCGGCTGCGGCGGGCGCCTCGGCGGCTGGCGGCGCTTCGCCTCCCGTGGCTTCGTCCGGTTCGCCGATCACCGCTAGTGCCGTTCCCACTTCGACGGTTTCACCTTCGGGGACGAGGATCTCGAGCACGACACCTGAGGCGGGCGATGGGACCTCGGTGTCCACCTTGTCGGTCGAGATCTCGACCAGAACCTCGTCTTCGGCAATCGTGTCCCCGACGTTCTTCGCCCACCGCAGGATCGTGCCTTCGGTGACCGTCTCTCCCAGCTGGGGCATGGTTACGCGCGTCGCCATTGGTCCTTTACCTCTCTCAGTGCAAGCTGCGGCCGGCGGCCGTCAGCAAGGTCTCTCCAACCGCTTCGGACAACGTCGGGTGCCCGTGGATGAAGGCGGCCGCCTCCGCCGGCAGCGCTTCCCATCCAACGGCGTACATCAACTCGTGGATCATCTCTCCGGCGTATGGCCCGATCACCGACGCCCCGACGATCGGACCGTCTTTTTCCACCACGATCTTCACGGTCCCCTGATTCTGGCCGATGATGATCGCCCGGCCGACCCCGCCGAATCCGTGCGAATATGTCTCCACCTCCATGCCCATCTCGGCGGCTTGCTGCTCGTTGAAACCGACTTCAGCGACCTCGGGGTGGGTGTAGGTGATGCGTGGGATCGCCCGGTAGTCGACGGGAGCGGGGTGGCCGGTGGCGATGTGCGTCACGGCGGCGATGCCTTCGGCAAACCCGACATGGGCCAGCTGTGGGGTCCCGGCGACGACGTCGCCGACTGCGTAGAGGGTCGGGTCGGCGGTCTGCATCGTCGAACGGTCGACGACCACGTAGCCTCGGTCGAGCTCGGCCTTTGTGGTCTCGAGACCGACGCCTTCGGTGTTGGGACCGCGTCCCACCGCCACGAGCACCACGTCCACCTCGACGGACTCGCCGCCATAGGGCACGACCACAGTGGAAGCCCCGATCTTGGGCGGCTCCACGCTGGTCCCCAGGTAGAAGCGGACACCGCGCCGATTCAGCTGACGCTCCAGTTGACGGGCGATCGTCGGGTCCGTACCGGGAAGGATCTGGTCCATCACCTCGAAGACGTGGACCTCTGAGCCGAAGTCGGCCAGCATCGAAGCGAACTCGCATCCGATCACGCCGGCACCGATGATCGCCACCCGACCCGGACGGCTCGGCCAGTCGAGGGCGTGGTCGGAGGTGACGATCTTCTCCCCGTCTACCTCGTAGCCGGGGATCGACCGGGCGTGGGAGCCGGTGGCGAAGACCACGTGCCGGCCTTCGACTCTCTGCTCGCCCTCGTCCGTGGAGACCACCACGGCGTTGGGGCCCTCGAGCCGACCGTGCCCGTTGATCATGGTGACGTTCCGCTTCTTCAGCAGGCCTTCGAGGCCGCGAACCAGGCCCTCCACGGTCTTGCCCTTCCGCTCGAGCGCCGCCTGCCAGTCGAGCTCGGGGGCGCTGGTCACCACTCCGAAGTCGGAGGCGTGCTGGACAGTCGCATAGACCTCTGCCACTTGCAGCCACTGCTTGGCGGGGATGCAACCTCGGAGAAGACAGGTGCCGCCGGGTCGTTCGTTGACCACCATGGCCACGTCGAGGCCGAAGTTGTGGGCGTAGAGCGCTGAGGCATATCCGCCTGGCCCACCACCCAGTACGACGATGTCGTGCACGCTCCTATACCTTTCTCAACGCTGGGAATCGAGACTAGTGGGATCGACGGATCTCAGGAATCGAGGGTATGCGACGCCCTCGGCTCTTGGTCTAAGGTCCGCCAACCCGTCGTGAGAGCCGCATGATCAACGAGGCCGACAACCTACCCCGCCGCCAGATCCAGGTAGCCGGCCATGCCATGTCGCTCGTCGACGTCGGACAGGGCTCGCCCGTCTACTTCTTGCACGGCAACGTCACGTACTCGTACATGTGGCGCAACATCATCCCGTTCGTCGCCCTTCGGCACCGTTGCATCGCCCCCGACCGCATCGGGATGGGCGACTCCGAACTGGAGTTTCCGTCGGGGAGCGGCTCGTATCGGTTCGAGGACCAGGTCGAGAGCTTCGAGTTACTGGTCGAGCTGACCGAGCCGGAACGCCCCGTCGTCCTCGTGGGTCATGAGCTCGGAGCGGCGATCGCCATCGAGTACGCCCGCCGCAACCCGAGTCGAGTGGACTCGCTGGTGCTGATCGAAGGTGTCTTCCGGGTGACCAACGACGCCACCTTCGATCCGGATGTGCGCGAGATGCTGCTCAGAGCGCGCAGCGAGGAGGGTGAGCAGCTCGTGCTCCAAGAGAACATCCTCATCGAGCGCTACCTGCCCCGCCTGACTCTGCGGGTACTCACCGCCGGCGAGATGGAGGCGTATCGCCGCCCGTTTGCCAAGCCAGGGGAACCGCGTCGTGCCCTTCTCTCGGCATTGCGCCAGCTGCCTCTCCAGTCGAGCCCGGGCCCGATCGACGCCCTCGTCGAGGACAATCGACTGTGGTGCTCCCAGAGCACCATCCCCAAGTTCGTCGTGGGCGGTGTGCCCGGCTTCCTGGTCCCTCCGCCCGTGCTCGGAACGGCCGCCCGGTGGAAGAAGACCGAGGTGGCGTCGGTGCCGGGTCTCCACTTCCTCACCGAGGACTCCCCGGCGCGCGTCACCGCCTTGGTGATCGACTGGCTCGAGACGATCGGCTTCTAGGGGCTGGCGGGGCGGAAACCGCGGTTGGCCGCCTCGGCGACCGTGTCGGGGGCGAAGCCCATCAGCAGGTTGCGACGGAGCAGGTCGTCGGCTTCGACCCTTCGCTCGAGCCGGGCGAACTGCTCGGGGTCGTCGCAGTCGTAGACCCGCATCGTGTCGCGGACTCCTACATAGCGGAAGTCCTCGAAGCGCTTGAGGCGGGCCATCACTCGTCCTTCTTCTCTTCGGGTTGGCCGCGCCCGGTCGGCACCTCCGCCGAGCACATCGGGCAGATGGCCACAGCGATGTCGCCGACGATGAAAGTGAACTCGCACTCGGGGCATTGGATCCGCGGCGACGGTTGGTCGGTGAGCGTCGGATCGGCGTGACCCGGAGCACCGGTCGGAGGCATCGAACCGGGAGGCGGCGCCCCGCCCGGCCCAGGTGCGCCGGGACGGCTCCGCACCATGTTGACCGAACCGCACACGGGACAGGCGAACCGCCCCTCACCGGGGACGTCGAACTGGGTTCGGCATGCGCCGCATCGGACGATCACGCCTGATTGCCTCCTTGATCCATCTCATCGGGGTCCACCGGCTCGCCGACCGCACCGATCGACAGCAGATACTCGGCCTCGAGACGAAGGACCTCGGCTACGTCGTCCCGATCGTAAATCGCTCCGTTCACTTCCGCGATTTGGGTCTGGATGTAGTCGATGGAGGCGTCGATGCCTCCCGCCACCGTCTCGACGGGGTTGCGGCGAGACTTCTGGGCGAGGCCCTGGAGGTAGTGGACCTCCCATTCGATCACCCGCCTCACCCCGGGGACCCCCAGGCGCTGCTTCACGTCGGGATCGAGACGGCCCGATATGAACCGGACGGCGTCCTCGATGACGTAGGCGACCTCCTCGCGCCCTGGCCGGCGCTGCGCCTCCTGCCACACCATCAGCCCCACGATGAGGCAGAACAAGGCGAACAGGATCGCCCCCACCACGACCGCGCCGCCGCTCATTCGATGCCGAGGCGGGATGCCAGGATGGCCCGATGGTGCCCGGCGTCGCCGAACAACAGGGCCGACGACTTGGCCCGCTTCAGGTAGAGGTGGGCATCGTGCTCCCAGGTGAACCCGATCCCGCCGTGGATCTGGATGGTGTCGCCGGCCGCTTTCTCATAGGCCTCCGAACAGAACGACTTGGCGACCGGGGCGGCGATGGCCACCTCGTCGGGGTTCTGGTCGATCGCGCCGGCGAGGTGATAGGCAGCCGACCGGGCGGACTCCACCGCCACCAGCATGTCAGCGCACATGTGCTTGATCGCCTGGAAGGAGCCGATCGGACGCCCGAACTGGTGGCGGACCTTGGCGTAGGAAACCGACATGTCGAGACACGCCTGTGCTCCCCCGACCTGTTCCATGGCCAGTGCGGCTATGCCTCTGTCCAGGGCCCGGGCCACGACTTCGTCGGCCGGCCCCTCACCCAGCGGGACCGCTTCGACGTCGGTCGCCGTGACCCCGGCCTGGGGCCGGGTGAGGTCCATCACGCTGAGCGGCTGTCGCTCGAGTCCTTCGGCGTTTCCCTCCACCAGGAACAGCCGACTGCCGGCGTCGGTGGCGGCCTCCACGATCAGGGTGTCGGCGCTGCAGCCGTCGAGGACGAAACGAGCCTGGCCGGAGACCACCCATTTCGATCCGGCGTCGCGGGCGGTGAAATCGTGCACCGCCGCCGTGCCTGCGGCCACGGCGAGGCGAAGCTCGCCGCGGACGAGCGGAGGAAGGATCTCGGACCTCTGTTCCTCGTCTCCCAGGCGCTCGACGAGCCACGCCCCGATGACGACGGTCGACAGGAAAGGAGACGGATAGAGGGTGCGGCCCATCTCCTCAGAGAGGACCGCCAGTTCCTCGAACCCGAAGCCGGAACCGCCGTAGGGCTCGCCCACTGCGATGCCCAACCATCCCAGCGAGCCGAGCTCGGACCACTGGTCGAGGTCGAACCCCTCCGGCGTCTCGGAGATCTTCCGCACTGTGTCCAACGGGGCTCTCTCGTCGAGCCACTGCCGGGCGTAACGACGGAGTTGCTCTTGCTCTTCGGTGAAGACGCCGCTCATGTCGTCGGGCACGGTACCTGCCGTCCGCCAGGAGCGTCCACCGCCACGGGAGCGATCAGAAAGCGGCGTCGTCGAGTGCCATCAGCGAGCCATCCTCGGCTTCGGCGGCGGCTCGCCGGGCGGCGATCTTGGGGGCGACGTCACGCACGAAGAACCGGGCCGCTTCCACCTTGCCCCGATAGAAAGGATCCTCGTCTGCCTTCGGGAAAGCGACTTCGGCCTGGCGCAGCATCTGCCAGGCGATGACCACCTCGGCCATCGACTCGAGCAGCGAGTTGGCGTGCAGCCCCACCTCGTAGATGCGCGGCGCCTCGCCGCCCATCGCGGCCATCAGGTCCTCGACCATGGCCCCGAGCTGGCCCTGGGCGTCATCGAGCATCTTGCCGAGCGTGGAACGCTCGGTGGCGAATGGATCGCCGTCATCACCACCCTTGACGAACTCGCCGATCTCAGCCGCCAGCGCCGCCAGTGTCTGGCCCTGGTCCCGGGCGATCTTGCGGAAGAACAGGTCCATCGCCTGGATGCCGGTCGTGCCCTCGTAGACGGTGTCGATCTTGGAGTCCCGGATGTACTGCTCGATCGGGTAATCCTGGGTGTAGCCCGACCCGCCCAGCACCTGGAGCGACTGGGCGAGGAGGACGTAGGCCTTCTCCGACGAGTATCCCTTGACGAGGGGCAGCAGCAGATCGCTGCGACGGTCCCAGCCTGCCTCCGGGTCGAGGACGTGCATGTGCTGGCAGTAGGCGGCATACATCCACAGCGCCCGCAGGCCTTCGGCGTACGCCTTCTGCAGGAGCAGCATTCGCCGGACATCGGGATGACGGATGATCGGGACGCGCGGCGCCGTCTTGTCGGTCATCTGGGTCATGTCGGCGCCCTGGATCCTCTCCCTGGCGTACTCCAAGGCATTGAGGTAGCCGGTCGACAGGGTGGCGGCCGACTTCGTGCCGATGGTCATGCGGGCGTGCTCGATCACCCGGAACATCTGGCGGATGCCATCGTGGATCCCGCCGACCAGGTAGCCGACCGCAGGCTTGTCCATCCCGAACGTCAGCTCGCAGGTGGTGGAGCCTTTGAGACCCATCTTGTGCTCCAAGTTGGTGGCCACGACCCCGTTGCGCTCACCCAGAGAGCCATCGGGGTTGACCAGATACTTGGGGACGATGAAGAGCGACAGGCCCTTTGTTCCGGGACCGGCACCTTCCGGTCGGGCCAGCACCAGATGGACGATGTTCTCGGCGGCGTCGTGCTCACCACTGGTGATGAAGCGCTTGACGCCCTCGATGTGATAGGTGTTGCCCTCGACGTGGATGGCCTTGGTGGTCCCCGCGCCCACGTCGGAGCCGGCATCGGGCTCGGTGAGCACCATCGTGCCGGCCCAGTTCCGCTCGACCATCAGCTTGGCGAACTCACGCTGCTCGGGGGTGCCTTCTTCGTAGATGATCCGGGCGAACAGTCCTCCGCTTCCGTAGAACGCCGCGGTGGGATTGGAGCCGAGGAGCAGTTCCTGGGCGGCCCAGAACAGGGTGGGTGGGACCTCCATCCCGCCCAGGTCGGCGGTCAAGCCCAGCTTGGTCCATCCCGCCTCCTCGGCCGCCGCCAGACTGCGTTTCAGGCTCTCGGGCAGTCGTACCTCCCCGTCTTCCAGCTCGGGAGGGTTGCGGTCGGCGTCGACGAACGACTCCGACCATTCGCCTTTCACGAAACGGTCGAGCTCGGTGAGGATGTCCTTCAGGGTGTCGACATCGAAGTCCGGCCAGGCATCCAGGTGGTCCTGGATACGGTGCACCTCGAAGAGGTTGAACTCCAGATCCTTCAGGTTCGAGCGGTAATGACCCATTCGCGGCCCTTTCCAGGCGATCTTGAGTGATCATTCTAATTTGATCATCCACTCAAAGAAACCCCACTAGCGTTGCGGCGATGCGCTATCGCGTGGGCCTCGAGACCCGAACCCGGATCCTGGAAGCGACTCGTGATCTGGTCGCGGCCCAGGGCCTGGAGAAGACGACGATCAAGGCGATCTGTGAGAAGGCCGGGATCCTGGTCGGGAGCTTCTACAACCTGTTCCAGTCCAAGGAGGAGGCCATCCTCACCGTGGTCGCCGACGCCATCCGGGCGGTCGGGCCGGACGATGGCGAGGCGACCCTCCACGAACTCGTCGACGCCTACGTGGACTTCGTGGAGAACTCGGAGGCAACGGCGCGGGTGTACCTCATGGTGGCGGTGAGCGGCGGCCTCACCGACGAGGCGATCCGGGCCCGGATGCTGCGCCATCACGAGCGTCGAATCGAGTTGTTCGGCCGTGCGCTGCGCGCCGCCCGCCCGGAAATGGGAGAGGACGAGGTCCGTCAGCGGGTCGAGAGCCTCCTGGCCGCACTCAATGGCATGGCTTTCCACCGCCTGCTGGACCCGTCGTTCGATTTCCGCAGCTACGCCCGGGGCTTGCTCCAGATCGGGGCCTGAGGACACCCTCAGTCCGCCAGTGTGTCGGAGATCCACCCGCCGATCTCCTCGACAGCCGCCACTCCCCTCTCCCAGGTCGGCCATCCGAAGGTGAGGATGGCGGCCACGTAGGCGGGTTCCCCCGAGGGGTCGTAGGCGACACCGACAGAGTTGGTGATCTGACCGGCGAAGCCGTTCTTCAGTGCCACCGTCCAACCCGGTGGCAACCCTCGGCTGAGGCCCCATCGCTGGGAGGGGACGACCGACGTCATGAGGTCGTACGCCACCTTCCGATACCGTTCCTCGAGAACGCCACCCTCCCCCAGCAGGACCTGGCGCAGCAGTTGGGCCTGGTCGTAGGCGGAGGTGCGGGTGCGGCCCCACATCCCGTGCCGGTCGCCGAGGACCGTGGTCTCGTCCAGTTCGAATATCTCGCCTTGCCGACTGAACCACGGGGAGCCGCCGAACGACCTCCACAACTCCCTCACCGGGGAATCGGCCGACTCGGTGATCATCGACCGCAAGAGCGCCATCTCCCTCGATGAGAGCGAGCGTCCGGCGCGTTGGGCCTCGAGCAACGTTCCGCCCATGACCAGTACTTTGAACACCGACGCCGCCTGCTGGCGAGACCGCTGGTTCATGGCGTAGGCACACCCGGTTCGGAGGTCGTAGACGTAAGCGGTGAAGTCGATGGTCGGGTGGGTGCTTTGCAGACGGTCGACCCGTCCGGCGGTGAACGGGTCTGCGGAGCACAAGTCCGCTTCGAACACCGCGACCACGAGGCGGGCGAACTCGGCGCGGGTCACCGTCCGGTGGCCGGCGAACACACCCGACGACGAGTCGACCAGACCGGCGAAGGCCGCCACCCGCGCCTCCTCTTCGAAGTACTGCCCGGCGGTGTCCCTCCAGGGCGATCGATAGGAGTCGGGCGCCTCGAGCCGAAAGAGGCGCACGACCATCTTCACGACTTGACCGAGCTGGAGAGGGTCGCGGGGACAGAAGCGACGATTGCGGGGCGGGTCGCAGCCGTGGACGACTCCCGCCGCTGCCAGGTGGTCGATGTATGGAGCGGCCCGGCCCTGCCAGATCGTGTCGTCGTCCTCGAACCGGTCGGTGACGTCGGGAGCGGATACGGCGAGGAACCCCTCCTGCTGGGCGAGAGTGACGAGGATCTTGGCGGCCTCGACCCTGCTGAGTTGCCTCTCCGGGCAGCTCTGGCTGTTGGCCGGCGGGTTGCAGCCGTGGATGACTCCCCGGTTGGAGAGCCACTCGAGTGCCCGTTCCCCGGGACGCCCGTCGTCGTCGACGAACTCCGCTCCGGCCGGAAGGGCAAACGTGGCGGTCATCGCCGCAATCACGACGACGATGACCGCCTTGTTCATGGGAACGAGTGATTCACTCCCGGTAGGTCCAGTACCAGGTTTCGGTCCTGGACTGCCCGTGTTGGGTGATCGTCCGCTCGACTCTCACCGAGGGGAACCCGGTGACCTTGGCTGAGACCTTGCGCCCGTCGGAGCCGCCGTCGTCGATCACGTCGATCACCGACTTGGTGGCGCCGATCGGGTGGTAGCCGCTCACCTGCCATCCGCCGGCGTTGCCCCACAGCTCCACCGTGATGGATGTGCCCGTGTAGCGGGTGCGGATCGTGACCGGAGTCACTGTGTCGTTGCGGAACGCCACGTCGAGGCTCGGATATCCGAGGGTCGCTTCGATGCCCACCGGGTACCGGTCGATCCAGACGCTGTGTGGTCGATGGGTCACTTCGTCATATCCGCCCCAGAAGATGGCATTGAACATCGTGGTGGCGAACTGGCTGATGCCGCCGCCGATGCCCTCGCAGAACCCGGTGCTGCACAGAACGGGAGCGGACACGTAGCCTTTGGCGCTGGTGCGGGGGCCGACGACCTGGTTGATCGAGAACGTCTCCCCCGGGTACACGACGTATCCGTCGAGCGTGCGGGCGATGAGCTGGATGTTGTGGACCCGCGGCTCACAGCACTTGTGATAGGTCGTGAACCGGGAGACCCGCTGGATCTCGGGCAGCGGCGGCGGAGTGATGGGTTGGAGCTCGGGCAGTGCCCTGACGAGGAACGTCGCCATTTCGCCCCGGGTCACTTTGCTGTGGGGGCAATACCGATCGTTGGCGGGCGGGTTGCATCCTTTGGTGATGCCCGCCGCCGCGAGGGCTTCGATGTCTTGGGCATGGACCGTGTCCCCGAGGTCCCTGAAGCCCGATGCCTCCTCCGCCGGCGGAAGGCCGAGCGCCTTCACGAGGAAGGTCGCCATTTCGCCCCGGGTGATCGGCTTCTCCGGGCAGAACAGGTCGTTGGCGGGCGGGTTGCATCCCCTCGTGATGCCCGCCTCGGCGAGGCGCTCTATCGAGTCCCTGTAGATCGAGTCGTCGATATCGCGGAACTGGCCCCCCTGGCTCGACGGAAGGTCGAGCGCCCGGTCGAGGAACGCAGCCATCTGGCCGCGGCTGATCGGGTCGTTGGGACAGAAGATCGGTTTCGTGTCGTGGCATCCTCGTGTGATGCCGGAAGCGGCCAGGCCTTCGATCGCCGGCTCGTGGACGCTCCCCTGGTCGTCGTAGAAGGTTCCCCCTGGCGGCAGGTCCTCCTGAGCGGCGGCCGGAGAGGCCGCCAAGACGAAGAACGCGAATATCAGTAGGACTCGACGCATTCGGGGGAGTCTGCCAGACCGCGGTTGCTGAGCAAGTTTCTTTCCCTCGGTACCGTTGGCCTCATGACCGAGGTGGTGGAGAGATGATCGAGGTGGTGAAACTCAGCGTCGGGCCCTATGACAACGACTGCTATGTCGTGTCGTGCTCGAGGACGCGCCGGGCCGTCGTGATCGACGCCGCCGCTGAAGCAGATCGCATTCTGGAAGCATGCGAAGGCCGGGAGGTGCAGTCGATTCTCACGACCCACGGGCATCACGACCACCTGGGGGCTCTCGACGAGGT
This sequence comes from Acidimicrobiia bacterium, assembly GCA_036380875.1. Taxonomy (GTDB): domain Bacteria; phylum Actinomycetota; class Acidimicrobiia; order Spongiisociales; family ZC4RG35; genus ZC4RG17. The sequence continues at coordinate 101,828 of DASVDX010000083.1, read as the reverse complement.
GACGTCGGCGCTCCACATTCCGTGGCACCTGCACCTCGCGGACGTCGACATCGCCGGCCGCAAACCCGACGAGGACATCGAGGACGGCGAGGTCATCGAATTCGGCGACGTCGCCCTCCACGCCATCCACACCCCCGGCCACACACCTGGCTCGGTGTCGTTCGTGTTCGAACCCGCTGACGAAAGCGACGTCTACGTCCTGTTCTCCGGCGACACCCTGTTCCCGGGCGGGCCGGGGGCGACTCGGTGGGACTACTCCGACTTCGGCCAGATCATGGACACCCTCGAGCAGAAGCTCTTTCCCCGTCTTCCCGACGACGCGATCGTGCATCCGGGTCACGGACCGTCGACCACGATCGGCGAGGAGCGACCGCATCTCGGTGAGTGGCGGGCGAGAGGGTGGTGAGCGTGGAACTGGCCATCCAGACGATGACCGACGTCGCCAGGAGCCTCGAACTGGCGCAGTGGGCGGAGTCGGCGGGGCTCGCCGCGTTTGCAGTGGCGGATCACTATCTGACGAGCGAACGGGACTTCCGCGCCCTCGACCAGATCACGGTCTTGGCAGCCGTGGCTGCTCGCACAGAGGCGATCGAACTCGCCACGCTGGTCAGCCCGATCACGTTTCGCCACCCGGCGGTCCTGCTCAAAGCCGGGGTAACCATCGACGAGATCTCGGGCGGCAGGTTCACCCTCGGCCTGGGCGCCGGGTGGATGGAGAAAGAGCACGAGGTGTTCGGCTTCGACTTCCCCGCCACCCGGGAGCGTCTGGATCGGCTCGAGGAGGCGCTGGGCTACATCGCTTCGGTGCGAGAGGGAAGCGAGTCGGGCTTCCACGGGCGGCACTACCACCTGGCACCAGGGCCGACGCCGCTGCCGAGGGGCGAGAGGATGCGGCTGGCAGTCGGTGGCTCCGGGCCGCGGCGGACCCCCGAGCTCGCCGGCACGTACGCCGACGAGTTCAACGTGTTCCCCTCCCGTCACCCGATGGACGCCCGTATCACCGCCGCCCGGCGTGCCGCCGTCGACGCCGTCCGCGATCCCGACACCATCCTCTTTTCCACCGCCTTCCCCCTCGTCGTCGGCGAGGACCGAGCGGACCTCGACCGCCGGATCGACCAGGTGGCCGCCGCCCGAGGAACGGAACCGGACCGCATCCGCACGAGTTGGCCTCGAGCGGGGATCCCCGTTGCCACCCGCGACGAGTACCTGGAGCGCCTCGCCGAATTGGAGGCGCTGGGCATCTCGCGGGTCTACTTCCAGGTGGGGTTCGACTCGCCGGACGACATCCGCCGCTCGATCGGCCTCCTCGTCAGCTGAGAGCAGGCCGTTAGCCTCGGCGGCATGGAACTCTCCTGCATGACCGAGCCCCAGTTGGGCGGAACCTACGATCAGCTTCTCGCTCTCGCCCGCTGGTCCGAAGAGAACGGCCTCTACTCGTTCGCCCGCTCCGACCACTACTACTCCGGCCGGTCGCCTCGGCCCGACGCCACCGACGCCTTCGCCACGCTCGCGGGCATGGCCCGGGAAACGGAGCGGATTCGTCTGACCGTGCTGGTCACTCCACTCACGTTCCGGCACCCGGCCGTGATCGTGAAGAACGCGGCGACCATCGACCAGATGTCCGGTGGGCGCTTCGACCTCGGCCTGGGCACGGGGTGGATGGAGGAGGAGCACACCGCCTTCGGGCTCCCCTTTCCCGACTGGAACGAGAGATACCGCCGACTGGAGGAGGCTCTCGACTATGTGAAGGCAGCCTTCTCACCGGGCCACGCCCGCTTCGAAGGCGAGTTCTACCGCCTCGACGCCGAGGTTCGGCCCACGCCGCAGGACGTTCGCATCATCGTCGGCGGGAGCGGAGCCCAGCGCACGCCGCGCCTCGCCGGGGAGAAGGCCGACGAGTACAACGCCCTCATCGTCCCGCCAGATGAGATCCGCTCCCGAGTGGAGGCGATGAGAAAGGCGGCCGGCGACCGGCAAGTGGTGGCCACGGCGATGGGCACGGCCGTGGTGGGCCGAACCGACGCCGAGTACTCCGAGAGACTCGAGACCGAAGCGGCCGCCAGGGGGATCTCACCCGAGGAACTGGAGTCGCGCCTCGTGAAGCGGGGCATCCCCGTCGGCACCCCTTCCCGGGTGGCGGAAACCCTGGCCGCGCTGTCGGAGGCCAGCATCGACCGCTACTACGTGCAGTGGTTCGACGCCTCAGACCTCGACGGGTTCGCCCGCACGATCGAGGCGCTGCGAGCTACAGACTGAGACGGCCGAAGAAGCACACCGGAGGGCATCCGGGCCCATTCGGTTGGTTGCGCTCGAACGGCACTTCCTCACCATCAGCGACAGCCAAGACCTCATCGGTGGCGATGTCGGTGATGGAAAACGACACCGTCTCCACAGCGTCGAACTCGGCGAAGCCTGTGAAGAGCTCCACGGAGTCGGAATCGGCGTCGATGAAGATGGAGCCGCCTTCGAGGGTGTTGGGATCGGCGCCCGGCGTGATCTCGCCACTGTGCCCGGGACCGATCTCCACGTCGACGCATTGCTCACCGATGCACACCTCGACGAGATAGGTGGCGTCGGAGACCAGATCGACGTCGGAGAGCTCAACCCGTAAGCCGCTGTTGCAGCCGATCTCGGTGCATACGACCGGAGCAGTGGTGGGTGGTGTGGTGTCGGTGGTGGCGGTGCCGCTGCCGCCCCCGCATGCTGCCGCCAAGCAGAGGAGAACCGCAAGGAGAACATGCTTCATGTCATTCCGACGCTCACCACCACCGAGCGGTTCCTCACCCCTCGCTCAAGTCCGCCCAGACGGGTTCGGTGATCCGCTCCAGGTCGGACAGGGTGATCGGAAACACAGTGGTGGGGGTGCCCGCCGCAGCCCACACCGGGTCGTGCCGCCGGAGCCAATTGTCGGCGAATATGCGGAGCGTCCGGGTGTGACCGAATGGAGGGGTGCCGCCGGCGGCATAGCCGGTCACTTCCCGTACCTCGTCGAGGCTGGCTCGGCGCACCGCGCTTCCACCGGCGACTTCGGCGAGACGATCGGTGTCGAGGCGCCGGTCGCCGGGGACCAGCGCGATCACGGGTTCCTCGTCGACCACGAACACGAGTGACTTGACGATGGCGGCGACCTCGCAGCCGATGGCGGCCGCGGCATCGGCGGCGGTCTTGGTGCCTTCGGGGAATTCGGTGACGTCGATCTCGAGACCTGCCTCGGCGGCCGCCGCCACCACCTTCTGTGATGCTCTGGGAAGCTCCATCCCCGAGAGGCTAGGCGATCACCGTCGACCTGCCGTCGACGGCCGGGAATAAAGGCGTGCGGCCGAAAGTTGTTACGGATGAGTTGAGAGGATCTCAGTCTGACAGACTAAAGAATGGATGTTGGACTCGAGAGCAGGAAGAAAGGAGGGATGTGGATGCTGACACGTCGGCTATTCGACCTTCGCCCGTGGCCCGTCTTCGATGACCTGTTCGAGTGGGGCTTCACTCCTCTGCTTCGGCGTCTCGAGGAACTGACGCCCGAGTCCTTCACGACGGTCATGCCCGAAGCCAGGGTGCACACCGAGAATGGCACCTACCGGTTCGAGGTGGTTGCCCCTGGTCTCGACGCCGATGAGGACCTGACGGTCCAGGTCGATGGCACGGTGCTGACTGTGGAGGGCGGCCGTGAGGAGAGCCGTGACGGTCGGGTGACGTCCTCTCGGTTCCGCCGGCGTTGGGATCTCGGCTTCGAGATCGATCCCGACACCGTGACAGCCACCTACAAGGCTGGCGTGTTGACGGTGGAGGTTCCCCGCCCCGACTCCGAAGAGACGAAGACGCGCCGGATCCCGATCACCACGGCTGAGCCCAAAAGCCTCACGGCTTCTGCGGAGACTGAGACTGCCGAGGCTGCCGAGGAGAGCGAAGTAGCCACGGCTTGATCTAGCCGGCACCCGGCGCCCCCCAGGGCGCCGGACCCGGAAGGCCCGCGACAGCGGGCCTTTTTGTTTCGGGGGTTTCCGATCCCTCCGACGGTCCCCGTACCATGGGTGTTGTGAGTACTCCGCTTCTTCAGATCGAGAACCTCCACGCCGAAGCCGACGGGACACCCATCCTCAAAGGCGTCGATTTGGCCGTCGAGAAGGGTGAGGTCGTCGCCCTGATGGGACCAAACGGGTCGGGCAAGTCGACTCTCGCCAACGTGTTGATGGGTCATCCCGGCTACGACATCACGGAGGGTCGCATCCTCTACAAGGGCGAGGACATCACCGAGGAGTCCCCGACGAAGCGTGCCCAGATGGGCATGTTCCTGGCGTTCCAGTACCCGGAGGAGATCCCTGGGGTGTCGGTAGTCCAGTTCCTCCGCCAGGCTCTCTCCAATCGAACCGGAGTCGACTACACGGTGCTGGAACTGCGCCTCAAGGTGATGGAGGCCATGCGAGAGCTGGGGATGGAGTCGTCGTTTGCCGACCGCTACCTCAACGAGGGCTTCTCTGGCGGCGAGCGCAAGCGAAACGAGGTCCTGCAGATGGCGGTCCTCGAGCCGGAGATGGTGATCATGGACGAGACCGACTCGGGGCTCGACATCGACGCCCTGCGGATCGTCGCCGAGGGCGTCAACAAACTGACCCGCCCCGACCGCGGGTTCCTGATCATCACCCACTATCAGCGGCTTCTCGACTACATCACGCCGAACACGGTGCACGTCTTCATGGACGGTCGGATCGTCTCCACCGGTGGGGTGGAGCTCGCCCAGCGGCTCGAAGACGAGGGCTACGACGCCTTCCGGCGAGCCGCTACGGCATGATCAGATCGAGCACCCGTTACCTCAGGTAGGCCGCATGCCCCTCCTCGACACGACCGCCATCCGGGCCGATTTTCCGGTGTTCGAGGACCGCGGCCTGCATTTCCTCGACTCGGCCGCCAGCTCCCAGAAGCCCCGCCAGGTGATCGAGGCGATGGCCGAGTTCATGGCCCACGGATATGCCAACGTGAACCGGGGCGCCTACCGCCTGTCGGTCTCCGCCACCGAACGATACGAAGCGGTGCGGGACAAGGTGGCCGCGTTCCTGGGCGCCTCCTCCAGCGACGAGATCGTGTTCGTGCGGGGTGCGACGACCGGCATCAACCTCCTCGCCCATGGCTGGGGCTCACTGCGGCTGCGACCCGATGACCGGATCGTGGTCACCGAGATGGAGCATCACGCCAACCTCGTGCCCTGGCAGATGCTGGCCCGTCGCACCGGCGCGCGCCTCGAGTTCATCCCATTGGGCGAGGACTACCGCCTCGATCTCCGTGACCTCGACCGCCTCATCGACGGCGACACCAAGATCGTGGCCGTCACCGGGATGTCGAATGTCCTCGGCACGATCCCCCAGCTCGAAGTGATCCTCACTGCCGCCCGGTCGGCGGGGGCGCTTTCGATCGTCGACGGCGCCCAACTCGTACCCCATCAGCCCGTCGACGTGTCCCGCCTCGGCGCCGATGCCCTCGTGTTCTCCGCCCACAAGATGTGCGGTCCGACCGGAATCGGGGTCCTGTGGGCACGACCCGAACGGCTGGAGGAGTTGGAACCGATCGAGTACGGCGGCGACATGATCTCGAACGTCAGTCGCTACACCGCCACATGGGCGCCGATCCCCCATCGTTTCGAAGCCGGGACGCCGCCGATCATCGAGGCGATCGGCCTCGGCGCTGCCATCGACTATGTGGAGAAGATCGGCCGCCAGGCGATCGCCGACCACGACACGGAGCTCACCCGTTACGCTCTCGAGGCCCTCGCCGAGGTGCCCGAGCTGGAGATCCACGGCCCGGCCGACACAGCGTCCCGGGGCGGGGTGATCAGCTTCACGATGGCCGACATCCACCCCCACGACCTGGCCACGATCCTCGACCAACACGACGTCGCCGTGAGGGCCGGCCATCACTGCGCCAAACCACTGATGGAGATCCTCTCGGTCCCGGCCACCGCCCGAGCCTCGTTCTACCTCTACAACACGATCGAGGACATAGATGCGCTCGTCGCGGCGTTGAGGAACGCAGGCGAGCTTTTCGGAGTGATCTGATGGCGTTGGAAGACCTGTACCGGGACGTGATCCTCGACCACTACCGCAACCCGCGGCACCGTCAGCCTCTGGACGCCCCGGACCGTCGCGCCGAGGGGGTCAACCCGCTGTGCGGAGACGAAGTGACAGTGGAGCTGAAGCTGGAGGGCGACACCGTGACGGACGTCGCCGTCCACGGCCAGGGATGTTCGATCAGCCAGTCTTCGGCCTCGATGATGTCGGAGGCGATCAAGGGCAAGACCCGGGCGGAGATCGCCGCCATCGCCGAGCGCTTCCACGCCATGATGACCGCCGAGGACGAAACCGCGGCCGGGCTCGACCCTTCTCGGCCCGGTTCGGTGCTAGGGGATCTGGAGGCGCTCCAGGGTGTGCGTCGCTACCCCGTGCGCATCAAATGCGCCTCCCTCCCCTGGAAGACACTCGAAGACGCTCTCGGTCCGGCCGGCTGAGTCAGGCCTCTTCGAAGTCCTCCAACACCTCTTCCAGCCTCTCGCTCACCGCTTCGAGCCGCTCCCGGCAGAAGGCAAGCAATTCGGCCGCCCGCTGGACGTCTTCCAGAACGCGATCGATGTCTATGTCGTCGCTTCGGAGGCGGCGGTGGATCTCCCGGAGCTCCTCCAGCGCCTCCCGGTAGCTCGGCTCAGGCATCTCCTTCGACCTCCACCCTCACGCTCCCGTCGGCGAACCGGACCCGCAGCCGCTGACCCGGCGCCACCTCCCTCGCCGAGCGGATGACACGGCCGTCGACTGCGGTGACGATGGCAAACCCGCGGCGAAGTGTCGACTCCACCCCGAGGGCGTCGAGCATCTCCTCCATCCCGTCCAGGACCTGACGGTGCTGGTGCAGAGCGCGCCTGGCCTCGTCGGCGATCGACGACCTCAGCTCGGCGAGCATCTCGGCCTGGCGAGCGAGGCTGGCCCGCGCAGTGCCGAGAACCGCGGCCGAGTGGTCGAGCTGGCGTTGCGCCCGGGTGCACACGGCCCGCGCCTCTTCCCGAATCAGTCGCCGAGCGGTTTCGATCCGACCGGCGTAATCGCCGACCCGGGCCACGAGCCACTCGGCGGCGGCCGTAGGCGTCTTCACCGACACCGCCGCCACCTCGTCGACCACGCACCTGTCGGTTTCGTGGCCGATACCGACGATCACGGGCACCGGCATCTCCGCCACCGCCCGGGCCACCTCCTCGGAGTCGAAAGGGAGAAGGTCCAGCCGCGAACCTCCGCCCCGAACCACCACCGCCACGTCCAGGGCTTCTACGGCGAGCCGTCGCAACGCCCGGGCGACCGACGCCGCCGCCGTATCGCCCTGGGTGGCGGCATGGACGGTCCGCACCCGGAAGCGGTAGCCGGAGCGCCGGAGGTGGTCGATGAAGTCGGCGTGGGCCGCCGAGCCGCGGCTGGTGACCAGCCCGATCTGGAGCGGCACGAGGGGAATCGGGTGGCGGCGGTTGGCGTGGAGCGAGCCGTCCGCCGCCAGCCGGGCGAGGACCTGCTGGCGGTCGAGGGCCAGACGTCCGGCGATGAACTCGGGGTCGACGCCGAGAAGGGTGAGCCTGATGATCGAACGCGAGGGGTCGACTCCCACTACGGCCCGGATACGCACCTCGATGCCGTCTCGCATCGAACCCACGCCGGCGGAGTCGAGCGTGCGGTCGATGTCGTACATCACCCGCCCCCGCGCCGATACCTCGACGACCTCGCCACTGCCGCCAGGATCGACGAGACGAAAGAACACAGCGCCGCGGGAGGTGCGCCGCAGGCCCGACACCTCGCCCCGCACCCACACCGGGGCGGGGAACGCCCCGGTTACCGCCGTCGCCACCCGAGAGTGGAGCTCGGCGACGGTCAGAGTCGTCTCAGCCGGCGACCGGGCGGCGGCATCGGTCACATCACGCCACCCTGCGTCATCCGCTTGATGTCGAGAGCCTTGTTGAGCTCCTCTTCTGTCATCAGGCCCTGCTCGAGGACCAATTCGCGCACCGACCGCCCGGTGAGGACCGCCTCTTTGGCGATCCTGGCCCCGGCGTCGTAGCCGATGTACGGATTGAGGGCGGTGACGATGATGGCGTTCTTCTCCACCAGCTCTCGAGCCCTCTCCACGTTCGCCTCCAGGCCCTCCACGCAGCGACGCCGAAAAGTGTCCGCCCCGTTGGCGAGGATCTCTATCGACTGGAGCAGGGCGTGGGCCATCACCGGCATCATCACGTTCAGCTCGAAGTTGCCGTTGGCACCCGACCAGGTGATGGTGGCGTCGTTGCCGACCACCTGGGCGGCGACCTGCATCAGCATCTCGGACATCACCGGGTTGACCTTGCCCGGCATGATCGACGAACCCGGCTGGAGGTCGGGGATACGCAGCTCGGCGATCCCGGAGGTCGGCCCGGAGCCGAGGAAGCGGATGTCGTTGGCGATCTTGAACAGCGAAACCGCGACGGTCTTGAGCGCGCCGGAGGCCATGACGACGGCGTCCTTGGCGGCTTGGGCCTCGAAGTGGTCATCGGCTTCCCGGAACGGGTAGCCGGTCCGCTCGGCGATGAGGGCGATGGTCGATGCGGCGAAGCCCTCGGGAGCGTTGAGGCCAGTGCCGACCGCGGTCCCACCCAGGGCCAGTTCCTCGAGGCCCGGCAGGACCGACTGGAGTCGTTCGACACCTTTGCGAACCTGGGCGGCGTACCCGCCGAACTCCTGGCCGAGCGTCACCGGGGTGGCGTCCATCAGATGGGTCCGCCCCGACTTGACCACATCAGCGAACTCCTCCGCCTTGGCGGACAGGGAACCCGCCAATCCCTCGAGGGCTGGAATCAGGTCCTCGCGCAGTGCGGCCACGGCGGCGATGTGGATGACGCTTGGGATCACGTCGTTCGAGGATTGACCGAAGTTCACGTGGTCGTTGGGATGGACGAGCTTCGAACCGGGTTCGCCGCCCAAGGCGATGGTGGCCCGGTTGGCGATCACCTCGTTGGCATTCGTGTTGGTCGAGGTGCCCGAGCCCGTCTGGAAGATGTCGAGGGGGAAGTGATCGTCGAGGTCACCCGACATCACCTCGTCGGCGGCGGCGCGTACCGCCTGCGCGATCTTCTCATCCAGGTATCCGGCCTGGTGGGCCGCCGTCGCCGCTGAGCCCTTGAGCAGCCCCAGCGCCCAGATGAACCGGCGGGAGAAGCGGATGCCCGAGATGGGGAAGTTGTCTCTGGCTCGCTGTGTAGAGGCCCCGTAGAGAGCGTCGGCCGGGACCTGCACCTCGCCCATCGAATCCTTTTCGATACGGTACGTCACTCTCGTCTCCTTTCCGCCTCGACGGTAGCCACCCCGACAGCCAGCCCCGTAAAGAGAACGCCGCCTCAGCCGACCCGCGGCACGATCGCGCTTGTACGCTCTTCCCATGACACCGCCCACCGGGTCGGTCACATTCCTGTTCACCGACGTCGAGGGGTCCACCCACCTGTGGGAAACCGACCCGACCGGGATGGCGACAAGCATCGAGGCCCACGACGCTCTCGTACGCGAGGTCGTGGAGGCGAACGGCGGCCACATCTTCTCGACCGCCGGCGACGGCTTCGGAGCGGCGTTCTCCTCACCGGTGGCAGCGATCTCCGCAGCCCTCGCCGTCCAACTGCGACTGGCGCAGACGGAATGGTCGGGTCCGGTCTTGAAGGTTCGGATGGGAGTCCACTCCGGGCGAGCCGACGAACGGGACGGCAACTACTTCGGCCCAGCCGTCAACCGCGCCGCCCGGATCATGACGGCCGGCAACGGCGGCCAGATCCTCGCGTCTGCTGTCACGGCCCGGGCCCTCCACGGGATCGACCCGGCCTACCTCGACGATCTCGGTACCCATCGGCTGAAAGACCTCGCCGAGGCAGAGCACCTGTTCGAGATCCGCCATCCGCAATTGCCGGCCGTCACCGCTCCACTTCGAACCGTGGGACCCAGCCACAACCTCCCCACCTACCCCAGCTCGTTCGTTGGACGCCGAGCCGAGCTGGCGGAGCTGGAGGCCCTTCTCCGCCAGAACCGTTTGGTGGTCTTGACCGGCGTGGGCGGGACCGGAAAGACACGTCTCGCGATCGAGACGGCTCGTCGCCAGGTCCACGACCTTCGCGATGGGGCGTGGTTCGTGGAGCTGGCGCCGATCACCGACGCGGCGATGATCATGGCGGCGGTGGGAGCGGTGTGGGGATTGCGACCCGGAGAGCGCAGCCCCATCGAAGAAGTCATCAACCGCCACCTGGCAGGCAAGTCTCTGCTCGTCGTCATCGACAACTGCGAGCATCTCCTGGAAGGGTCGGCGCGTGCCATCCACCACCTGCTGCAGGCCTCCCCCGGCGTGAAGGTCCTCGCCACGTCCCGGGAGTCATTGGGCATCGGGGAGACGATCGTGCCCGTCCCCTCACTGGAGTTGCCCCGCGACGACGACCCAGCCGCAGCCGAATCCATCCGGCTCTTCCTCGAAAGAGCCCGTGCCGTGCGTCCCGACTTCGACCCCGGAGCGGACGAGATGAGGGCCATCGCCCGCATCTGCCGCCGCATCGACGGGATCCCGCTCGGGCTGGAGCTCGCCGCTGCCCGGCTGCGCAGCCTGTCGGCCTCCGAACTCGCTGAACGGCTCGAGGACTCGTTCCGCATCCTCTCGGGGTCCGCCAAGACGGCTCTCCCCCGCCAGCGGACGCTCCAGGCCACCATCGACTGGTCCCACGAACTGCTGACGGAAGCCGAACGGACCGTATTCGCCCGCCTGGCGGTGTTCGCCGGAGGCTTCGACCTGGCCGCCGCCGAGGATGTCTGCTCAGGAGAGGACATCGCCGCCGGGGAAGTGCTCGACATCCTCGACTCGCTCGTCGACAAGTCGCTGGTGGCGGCCTCGCCGTCGGAGAACGGCAGCCGCTACCGATTGCTCGAGCCCGTCCGTCAGTATGCGCAGGAGAAGCTCACTGCTTCCGGCGAGGCAAGGGCGGCGTTCGCCGCCCACGCTCATCACTATGCCGACCGCGCCGCCGAGTCCGCCCCCCGCCTGCGCGGCCCCGACCAGATCCCCACCCGGGCATCGCTCGATCAGGACCACGCCAACCTGCTCCAGGCGTTGCGGGCACTGTCAGAAGCGGGCGAGCACGAGCGCTACCTGCGCATGGTGTTCGACCTGTTCCTGTACTGGATGCACACCGGCAAACAGGTCGAGGCCATCGAAACCGCCCTGGCCGTGCTGGAAGTCGATCCGCCCGACGTCGACCGTGACATCTTGATCAGGGCTTGGTGGACCACGGCCTTCCTGGGAGCGGAGATAACGCAGCCGACGTCGGTGGATCACGCACGGCGGGGCCTCGAGATCGCGCGCCGGGTCGGCGAACCCGAACTGGTCGGCCGCATGGAACTAGTCCTGGGAGCGGCGATCCGTCACTCCACCGACGACTCGAGCTATGCCGAACATCTGGAAATGGCCCGGCGGTTGCTCGTCGACCACCCGGAACCGCAATGGTGGGAGCCGGAATGGGAACGGGGCATCGTCGATTTCCTCTTCGGGGCGTACCTGTCGCCATCCGACCCTCGGGCTCGGGAACATCTGGAGGCGGCCATCGCCACCTTCGAAGCGCTGGGCGACGAGGCGCTGCTGGCGGCCTCGCTCACCGAATCGTTCGGCGATCCCGACGAGGATTGGGTTCGCACCAACCTGGTGCGGGCGCTCGACCTCACCGAGCGGATAGAACTCCCCTTCTGGCGGGGGCATGCCGCCGTCTTCCTGGGCGCCCTCCTCACCACTCGATACGCCAGCCACGAGCCCGCCAAGAGATACCTGACCGAGGCGATCGGCTACCTGCGCGACTGCGGCGACATCTCCTGTTGGGCGAGCGGCCACCGCATCCTGGCCTCCACCTGCGCCCACCTGGGCCACCTGGACGAGGCGAAGGAGCATCTCCGGACCGTGCTCGACGCTCTTCCGACCCTTCCCATGCAGGAGTTGCACACCGGGCGCCTGCTCGATTCCGCCACCCGGGTCCTGCTGGAGAGCGGGCAGGTCGCCAACTCCGCTCTCCTCCTCGGACTGGCTCGATCGATCGACATGTCGGGAGCTGTGGCCCTCAGCCGTTCGGCGATGCACGACGAGCTGCGGAAGGAGATCGCCACAGAGATCGGCGAGGAGCGAACCGAGCGGTTGATCGCCGACGGCTCCCGCCTCAGCCTCGGCGAGGGATGGGCACTCCTGCGCCGTTCGATCGACTGATCAGCGGAAATCGGCCAGACGCCGCCGCTGGCGCCCCTGGCTGTCGAAGTTCGACGGATCGAGCCACCCCTCGAATGCGTCACGCAGCTTCGGCCATTCCGCATCGATGACCGAATACCAGGCGGTGTCCCGGTTGCGCCCCTTGTACACCATGTGCTGGCGGAACGTCCCCTCGTAGGTGAAGCCGAGCCGTTCGGCCGCTCGCCGGGAAGCGGCGTTCAGGGCGTCGCATTTCCACTCGTAGCGACGGTACCCGAGCTCGAACACGTGGCGCATCATCAGGTACATCGCCTCGGTCGCCGCCGGAGTGCGCTGCAGCCGGGGAGAGAACACGAGGTGACCGACTTCGGCAACACCGTGACCGGGCTCGATGCGCAGATACGCCCCCCACCCCCGGGCCGCGCCTTCGACGTCGAACGTGAAGAACAGTGGGTCGGCTGAACCGATCCAAGCGGAGGCGGTTCGCTCCATGTCGGCCCGGTCGACGAACGGGCCGTACGACATGTAGGTCCACAGGTCGCTTCCGGCATCGGCGAACGACTCCCAGAGCGACTCGAAGTCTCGCTCAGCGAGTGGAGAGACCGTGACATAGCGACCCTCTAGGACCGTCGGTCCGAGAAGAGGTGGAGGCCTCCACCCGGGAAGAGCTGGACCGACCGGAAGGGTCACAGCACTCCCTTTTCTTTCTCGAACAGTTCGTCGAGGCGCTGCGTCAGGGCCCATTCGCCGTCTGCCGCCCGGGCGGCCACCAACAGCAGATCGACCAGTCCATGGAAGTCTTCGACGCTGACAGCCTCAGGCGCGGGTTGGGCCACGCCGCTCCCGGATTCCACCGAGTCGAGGTTGCCCATGTTGTGGTAGTTGGCGAGAGGCAGGCACAGACCGGTGGTCTGGTGGCCGTATGCCAGGAAGGCGGTCGCCTCGCACGACCCGCCGGCCATCAGCTTGCGCTGGTGGGCGATGCCGCTCTCTTTCGCTGCGGACGACACGAGGTTGGTCAGCCTGTGATCGAATACGCTCGAGGCATCCCCCACCCGCACGACGGGGCCGGCGCCGAGCGGGGAGTCGACGAAGGCTCGACTGCATTCGATCGACAGGACCCGACTTCCTTCGGGGAGGGTGTTGTCACGGGCAGCGCCGATCGCCCCGATGAACCCGAGTTCCTCGGCGCGGGTGAGCAGCACCGCGAAATGGTTGAGACCCGGGTCCGCCCGGGAGCGGTCCAATGCGGCGAGGGCAGCCGCCACACCGGCGAGGTCGTCGCAGGCAGGGGCGTGGCAAGCCCCGCCGCGGATGCCGAGGCGCCGACGCCCGAACGACCATCGTCCGATGTCCCCATCTCTCAGGAGGTGACCCCGTGGGACCTCGACGGTTCCGATGGAGGTGTCGGGGTCGAACTCGACCAGGGTGGCGGGATGGCGCGCTCCCGTGGCATCGAAGAACTCGAGACGGGGACGGCCGGCGAAGTACTCCGGGCGCACCCCTCCTCGGAACTCGACCACGGCCGCGTGGCGGCCGGCGGCGGTGACGACGAAGCCGGGATGGTCGGTGTGGGCGACTGCTACCACCGGGGCGGCCTTCTTCCGGCCCTTGCGGGTGATCAGGAGGTTCCCGTGACGATCGCGTCGCAATGCCAGGTCGGCCCTACGTTCCGTCCACGCCGTCACCCAGTCGAGCACCCGCCACTCGTGGCCGGGCACGGTGGGAATCGCGGTGAGATGCTCGAGCCAGCGGCGTTCGGTGGTGCGGGGTGCCATCGCCGGGGAGATTCCCAGACCCGGCCCGAAGGCGCAAAGCCCCCGGGTCAGCGGTCGAACGGCGTCTCGGTGAAGAAGTCGGCGGCTTTGGGGATATCGGGTTCCTCAGCCTTCGGTGCTTCGATCCCCAGGCGGGCGCGTAGCGCCTCGTATCCGCCTTGCTCGAGCTGTTCGGCCAGTTCCGGACCGCCTGATTCCACGATGCGACCGTCGAGCATGACGTGCACCCGATCCGGTGACAGGTACCGGAGGATGCGGGCGTAGTGGGTGATCATGATCACCGCCATGTCGGGGCTGCGCATCGCCTCGACCGCCTCGGCCACCTGACGCACGGCGTCGATGTCGAGACCGGAGTCGATCTCGTCGAGGATGGCCACCTTCGGGGAGAGGACCGCCAGTTGGAAGATCTCAGAGCGCTTCTTCTCGCCGCCTGACAGGTCGTCGTTCAGGGACCGGTCGAGGAACTCGGCCATCCCGAAACGCTCGGAGGCCTCCTGGATCCGCTTCTCCACCTCGTCGAGGTCGAAGCCTCTCTCTTCGGCGGCCTCCCGGACGAAGTCGCCCAGGCGCACACCCGGCACCTCCGTCGGGTACTGGAACGCCTGCAGCAGTCCGAGTCGGCTGCGCTCGTCGACGTCCATGCCGAGGATCTCGGTGCCGGCGAGCTTGGCGGATCCTTCGACCCGGTACTCCGGGTTGCCGGTCAGCACGTGGCTCAGCGTGGACTTCCCGGATCCGTTGGGTCCCATCACCACGTGGATCTCGCCGAAGGGGATCTGGAGGTCGACACCGCGAAGGATCTCACTGCCGTCTACGGACGCATGCAGGTTCTCGATCTCGAGGGCGTACGTCATCACTCTTCTCCAATCCTCAAGAAGACCAACCCGTCTTCCACCTTGGCGTCGTAGACGGGAACCCGCTGGGTGGCGGGGAGAGCCTGAGGCTCGCCGGTGCGCAGGTCGAAGGCGCTGCCGTGACGGGGGCATTCCACCTCGAAGCCGAACACGTCGCCCTCGGCCAGGGACGCCTCGGCGTGGCTGCAGCGGTCGCCGATGGCGTACACGTCTCCTCCGATCCGAAACAGCGCGATGCGATGCTCGCCGATCTCGACTCGCAGCCCGCGGCCCTGCGGGATCCGTTTGGCCTCCACGACCTGGATCCAACTCACGACAGGCGGCCCTCCTCCTGCGCCTGGGTGAAGCGGCGGAACACAGCGTCTTCGATGGGCTCGGCGAGGGAGTCGATCGGCAAGCGCTCGATCACCTCAGAGAAGAAGCCCCTGACGAGCATCCTCTCGGCCCGTGCCCGGGAGATGCCCCGAGACTGGAGGTAGTAGAGGTACTCGTCCTCCAGCGGCCCCACCGACGAGCCATGGCCGCACATGACGTCGTTGCAGAGGATCTCCAGGTTCGGCACGGAATGCGCCTTGGCGTGCTCCGAGAGGACGAGGTTGCGGTTCGTCTCGAACGCCGACGACCGCACCGCGTCCTTCTCGATCCGGAGCAGGCCGGTGAAGACCGACTGGGCGTAGTCCTCCACCGCCCCCTTCATGAACACGTCGGAGGTCGTGTTGCGCCCGATGTGGTTGATGGTCATGCGGTAGTCGAGCGTCTGGTTGTCTTCGCCGAAGTAGACCCCCACCACCTCGGCGGACGAGCCGGCTCCCTCCAGATCCACCCACAGGTCGAGGCGGGCGACCTTGCCTCCCAATCCGACCTCGCCGATGCGGCCGGTGGCGTCGCGACCCAGATGCAAACGCTGATGGACGAGACCGGTGGTGGTCTCCGCCCAGCCCTGCACCGACATGAACCGCAACTGGGCGCCGTCTTCGGCGGTGAGGACGACGTCGGGCACCGCCACCGCCTCGAGACCGTCGGGGCTGCGGTAGACGACGATCAAGGCGGCTTCGGCGTTGGTGCCGACCTGGAACTCCAGGTGCGGGAACGTGATCGTCCCCGGCTGGGTGGCCTGGATGTCCACGACGATCGGCGCCTGCACCACCGCCCCGGGGCGCACGGAGACGACGGCGCCGTCGGTGGCAAAGGCCAGGTGGGCCGCAGCGAACTTGTCACGATCCACGGGGGCGGCGAGCTCGATCCTGTCCACCTCGGCCAGGCGCTTCACACTCACATCGGCCGAGTCGAGGGCCACGTCGACCACTCGCCCGTCGATGATCTGGATCTTCCCGACGGCGCCTCCGAGAGCCGTCTCGAGGAACGGCCCGGGAGCCATAGGCGCACCGCCATCAGCCGCCAGAGTGAGGGCGTCGAGGTCGAAGTCGAGCTCGACGTAGCGCCACTCCTCCTCGGCGCCGGTGGGGACCTCTTGGGCCTGGAAAGCGGCGAAAGCTTCGGCGATCTGGGACGCCCGCCAGTCGGGCTGGTCCTTCTGGATTGTCTCGACGGCAGTGTGATCCAGCGCGGTCAAATCCACTTCTCCGGGACACGGGAACGGGAGATCCGATGGTATTCCACTATCCCGATAGTGCGAAACTCCCGTCAGATGGCGGCGAGTGCCTTCGCCCGGCGCCAAAGGGTGTCGAACATCTCCTCCGTCAGCTTGCCGGTGAACGTGTTCTGCTGGCTGGGGTGGTACGAGCCGAGGAGCGTTGGGCCGGGTGCGAGATCGACCTCGGCGCCATGCCCGAACCGCGGCCGGGGCCGCGGCACAGACCATCCCCATCCGGGCCCGTAGCGCAGGACCTGGTTCCAGGCGAGTTGCCCGAGAGTCACCACCACCCGAGGCCGCATCGCCGCCACTTCGGGGATGAGCCACGTCTCGACGCAGGTCGCCACCTCTTCCGGCGTGGGCTTGTTGTCGGGCGGGGCGCAATGGCACACGGCGGTGATCCGCGCCCCGATCAACTGCAGGTTGGGGTCTTCGTCGTCGGGCGAGGTGGCCAGTCCCGCCCGATGGAGCGCCCGGTAGAGCCAGTCGCCGGACCGGTCCCCGGTGAACATGCGTCCCGTGCGGTTCCCGCCGTGCGCGGCGGGGGCGAGCCCGACGACCAGTATGGGGGCATCCAGCGACCCGAACGCCGGCACGGGCCGGCCCCAGTACTCCTCGGTCGCGAACGCCGCCCGCTTCTCGACCGTCGCCTTACGTTCCCGCCACTCCACGAGACGCGGGCACAGCCGGCATTCGGTGAGCCCGTCGTGGACGGTCACTCCCGTTCCAGGGCGGCGACGGTGACTTCGGACATCGCGTTCCACAACATCCAGCCCATGCCGTGAGATTCGGCCATCTCGATCTGCTGGCGGACCTGGGCTGCGTTGTAGCCGAAGTCCTGCAGCCACGGCCGGATGACGACCTTCCCCGCCGAGCGCGCCACGGCATCGGTGAGCGCCCGGTCTGCAACGACGTCGGGACGGGCGCTCGGATCCTCCAGCCCATACCAGCCGGAGTCGTAGTGGCTGGGGTAGATCATGGGCGACACCACGTCGCCCACGGAGGTGATGTCCTCCCATCGCTGGCCGATGCCGCCATCGTCCACCGAGGTGGTGACGAAGCCGAACACGTCGACGCCCACGGCGCAGCCCAGGGGGTGGAGGACCTCGGTTGCCTCCCCGATGAAGCTGCGGATCGCCTCGGCTCGCACGTCGAGCGACACGCCGGCGTCGAAGTGTACGGACTCCGGGCGGACATCGGGGAAGCGCACGTAGTCGAACTGGATCTCGTCGAGCCCCATCGAGCAGGCTTCCGTCGCCAGATCCAAGGCGTACTTGCGGGCATCCGGGTCCGTCGGGTCGAGGAAGTACTGGCCGTTGGAGGTGAACGGCTCCCCCGTCTGCTCGTCCCACACCGCGATGTCGGGATTGGCTCGGGCCGCCACCGGGTCCTGGAACGCCACGATCCTTCCGATCATGTACAGGTCGCGTTCCTTGGCCGCTGCCACCACTTCGGCGAGGTCGTAGCGGGGACGGTCGGCCCCGACCTCGGCCACGGTCGGGACCGCTGACTCGTAGAGGACGACCCCCTCCTCGGCTTTGAGGTCGATCATCAGGCCGTTGAGCTCGGTGGTGTCGGCCATCTCCAGGAACTCGTCGAGGCGCTCCTCGACGGCCTCGCCGGTCACGTGAACGGCCTTGACGATGATCGGCTCCACCTGTATCTGCTGTTCTCCGGGACCGCCCGACCACTCGAAGGTGGCCTCCTGCCATGCCGGCCGGTTGACCCGCACGGTTCCCGGCTCGGCTCCACGAACGATGAAACGGCCGTCCTCGTCGGACTGACCCACAGCCGACCCGGCTTCCACGGACACGCCGGCAACCGGCGTTCCGTCGGGGTCGACGACCCGTCCCCGCAACATCAACGCCTTGAGGACGACGTCGAAGACGCCGTCGTCGGGCGGTGTGATGGTGAAAGTCGACGAGAAGTGTCCCGGTGCCGAAACCTCGACCAGCGCCCCCGATGGGGCCACATCGAGCATGCCCGAATCACCGGTGAGGCCGAGCTGGCGGCCCTCGGCGGCGACCACGGCATTCACGACCGGCTCACCCACGTCGTCGACGACTCGGAGGGTGAACGGTTCGGGTTCTTCCATGAACGACCAGACCGCCCAGCCCAGCCAGCCGAGCGTGACCAAAACCAGCAGCCGGAACTGAGTCTTACGGGACACGAGCCGGGATCAGCCTACCGAGATCCGGGACTTGCGGACCTACCGGTCGAGAGTTCTCCACAGACTGTGGAAAACCAATTGTCACGGGGGTTTTCATCTGATAGTTTCCACACACGCAAGCAGTCGGGGATCGATGGCGGGAACGAAGCGAAAGCGCTCTGCTACCGCCGACACAGTCGGCCTGTACCTCGACGATGTCGCCGACCACCGCCTCCTCACCGCCGAAGACGAAATCCGTCTCGCCCGCGCCATAGAGCAGGGTCGCCGGGCGGCCGCCCGCCTCGAGCGCGCCGAGGACCTCGACGAGGTCGAGCGCCGTCGCCTCCAACGACAAGTAGCGGAAGGCGAAGAGGCGCGAGCCCTGTTCATCAGCTGCAACCTGCGCCTCGTCATTTCGATCGCCAAGCGGTACACGGGCAGGGGCCTCGACCTGCTCGACCTGATCCAGGAGGGAAACCTCGGGTTGATACGGGCGGTCGAGAAGTTCGACTGGCGCAAGGGTTTCAAGTTCTCCACCTATGCCACGTGGTGGATCCGTCAGGCGATCACCCGGGGCATCGGCAACGCCGGGCGCACGATTCGCCTCCCCGTCCATCTGATCGACGTCGTCCGCACAGTGTCCGACACCCGCCAGCTCCTCCATGACCGCCTCCAGCGGGCCCCGACCATCGACGAACTCGCCGAAGCTTCGGGAGTGGATCCGGAGCGGGTGATGCTCGCCATCGACGCTCCGAGCGACACCGTGTCGCTCGACCGACCGGTGGGCGACGACGGGGACGCCGAGCTGCAGGACTTCGTCGTGGACGACGCTGTAGACCCCTTCTCCCGGGCGGTGGAGTCGATCGCCCGGGAACGCCTGATCAAGGCGCTGGAGCTCCTCGACGAAGAGGAGCGTCAGGTGCTGTGGCTCCGATTTGGGTTGGACGGTTCGGAGCCATGGACCCTCACCGACGTGGGAAAGCTGATGCACACCACTCGGGAACGGGTCCGGCAGATCGAAGGACGAGCGTTGGCCAAATTGCGCCATCCGTCCTTCCGCTCGGAACTCGTCACCACAGTCCTCTAGACCCATCTGTGGGTCATTCCCGGCGAGGGGTTACCCGGATATCCTGTCCGCATGTTCGCCAATCCCGCATTCGCCGGACTCGCCGTGATCGGCGCGGTGGGTGCGATCGCCGGCCTGGTGGGAGGCTTCCTCGCCGGTGCCCGCAGCCTCGTCGGCACGGCCCTGATGGGAATCATCGGGGCTATCGCCGTCGCCGCCATCGCCCGCATGGCGGGTGCTCCCCCGATCTATGGGGTGGGAGTCGGCTTCTCCTACATCTACGGCGCAGGCGGAGGGCTGCTGCTCTCCTATGTCGTCGGCCGCAACGACCGGCCCGCCTGATACCCCTCACAGGTGCTTCGCCGCCTCGCGGCGACTGAGCCCCGAGAGCGCGTCGCCCTCGGCGCGGAGGAAGGCGGCGACCGCCTCCGGATCGGTTTTCGAGTATTCGCGTAGGGCCCACCCGATCGCCTTTCGGATGAAGAACTCCGTTTCGTGGGCCCGCCGACGGCAGAAGTCGAAGAGCATCTCGGCGTCGGTGCGCTCCTTGTGGCGTAGTTGGCTGAGGATCGCCGCCCGCCGCCGCCACCGGTCGGGGTCGTCTATCCAGGCTTCCATGACGGGCCGCATCGACTCTCGGTAGTCGAGCAGCAGTGCTCCCACGAGGTTGGCGGCGATGTCATCGACGAAATCCCACCACGCCCCCTCCACGATCATCCGCTCGTAGAGATCGAGTTGTGCCCGGGTGATGTAGCGGTGGAAGCGACGGGCGTAGGCGATGGCCAGGTACTTCTCCTCCCGGTGGGCCAGATCCCACAACGCCTCGATCCCTTTCCGGTACTCGTCTTCCGTCGAGGGGGCCAGTTCGGCGGCCACCCTGCGCAGGATCTCGGCCCGGGCGGGTTTCTGCACGCCGTAGAACGGCATCTCGGTCTTCATGTAGGCGGCCATCGCCACGGCTTTCTCCGGATCGCCCCGGGCGGCGAGCTCACGCTGCACGAGGGTCACCAACTCGCGTTGGTAGGGCACCTGTCACCCTCCCAGATACAGCGCCACGACCTCGGGATCGGCGAGCAGGGACTCCCCGCTTCCCTCGAGCCGGCTCCGGCCCGCCTCGAGCACATAGCCGTAGTCGGACGCCGCCAGTGCCCGGCGGGCGTTCTGTTCCACCATCATGATCGTTACCCCTAGACGCTTGATGTCGAGCAGGCGCTC
Source organism: Acidimicrobiia bacterium (assembly GCA_036380875.1). Classification (GTDB taxonomy): domain Bacteria; phylum Actinomycetota; class Acidimicrobiia; order Spongiisociales; family ZC4RG35; genus ZC4RG17. Next base: position 80,932 of record DASVDX010000083.1, on the reverse strand, counting down.
GAACATCTCTTCGATCACACGCGGTGCCAAACCCGCCGACGGCTCGTCGAGCAACAACACCTTCGGGTCGGTCATGAGGGCCCGGGCGACCGCCAACATCTGGCGTTCGCCTCCGGACAACGTGCCCGCCGGTTGCCGCTCGCGCTGGCCCAGGACGGGGAACAACCCGGTGACGACCTCGAGCCGCTCGGCGAATCTCCCCCGGTCGAGCACCGACCCGATCTCGAGGTTCTCGACGACGGTGAGGTTGGGGAAGACGTTCCTCATCTGTGGGACGTAGTTCAGGCCCAGGGCGGTGATGCGGTTGGGGGTCAGGTTCCGGATGTCGACGGCAGTGCCCGGGGCGGGCCGGAACGTGATGCTCCCCCGGAACACCCCGACCAGGCCGTAGATCGCCTTGATGAGTGTGGACTTGCCGGCGCCGTTGGGCCCGATGATCGACACCAACGACCCCGCCGGCACACGCAGAGAGACACCGCGAAGGATCTCGACTCCCTCGTAGCCGGCAGCCAGGTCCTCTACCTCGAGGATGGTCGGGCTCTGCTCCATCAGCGGTCCGATCCCAGGTAGGCATCGATGACAGCGGGATGGGATCTGACATCGCCGGGCGAACCCGTGGCGATCACCCGCCCCTGGTCGAGAGCGATGACCCGATCCGAAATCCGCATGACAGCGGGCAAGTCGTGTTCGATGAGCAGGACGGTGAGGCCGAACTCGTCGCGGAGACGCAGGATCAGCTCCTCCAGGCGGCGGGCCAGCGTCGGGTTCACTCCGGCGAGCGGCTCGTCGAGGAGGAGCAGCCGGGGCTCGGCCATGAGAGCACGGGCCATCTCGAGGAGCTTCCGCTGTCCGCCGGAGAGGGTCCCGGCGAGATCGTCGGCCACGCGCTCCAAGCCGAACAACTCGATGTAGCCGTCGACGCGTTCTGCCACCGCGGCCTCACGCCGACGGCTGGCGCCTCCTCGGATGAGGAGCGCGGCGAGCCGTTCGCCGGGATGGTCAGGAGCGGCAACGGCGAGGTTCTCGCGAACTGTCAACCGGGTGATGGTTCGGGGCTGCTGGAAGGTTCGGATCATCCCCAACCCCGCCCGTTCGTGCGGTGGGAGGTGAGTGACATCGGTGCCTTCGAGCGCCACCGATCCGGAGTCGGGTGATGCGAAGCCCGATATCAGGTCGAACAGCGTCGTCTTCCCCGCCCCGTTGGGCCCGATCAGCGTCGTGATGGCTTCGGCCTCGATGGTGAAGGTGACGCCATCGACGGCACGGATTCCGTCGTAGTACTTGCGGAGCCCGTCGACCGACAGCACGGCTACTCCATCACCATCTCGTCACGGCGTCCGAGGATGCCCTGTGGCCGGAAAACCATCAGCAGGATGAGGGCGAGGCCGATGACGATCATCCGCAGATAGGCCCGCTCGTCGGGGTCGAGCCACGAGAACGGGGCGAAGTCCAGGAATCGGGTCCCGGCATAGAGGATGGCGAATACCACCGCTCCGACCGGCACGCCCCAGTTCCGGGCGGTGCCGCCGAGGATCACGATCATCCAGACGTTGAACGTGACCAGGGGCACGAAGTCGGCCGGGCTGAAGAACGAGAACTGGAATGCGTGGAGGAGCCCGGCGACCGCCGCCAGCAGCGAGCCGATGGCGAGCGCCTGCTGTTTGAAGCGGAACACGTACTTGCCCAAAGCCGCGGCGGCGTCCTCGTCCTCCCGGATCACCTTCAGCACCCGTCCCCAGGGAGATCGCACCAGCACCTGCAACACGACGATGGCGACGAGGGCGATCACCCACACGATGAGCATCGAAACGAAGTCGCGGGAGGCGAGGTCCCCCAGTATCGGGCTGAGCCAGCCCTGGACGACTTCGACGAAATCGAGCCATTCGCGGTTGTAGCTGGCAGTGGTCCCCGGCCCGGACAGGTTGATCGTCCCCTGGCTGCCTCCGGTCAGCCCATCCTCGTTGGTGGCGACATACCTGACGATTTCGGCGAACGCGAGGGTCGTCATCGCCAGGTAGTCGGCCCGCAGCCGGAGAGTCGGCAAGCCGACCAGCAGGCTGACCGGGACCACCACGACGAGGGCGCATATGGCCGCCACCCACAGGCTCAGTCCCGCCTTCACGACGAGGATCGCCATCGTGTAGGCGCCGATGGCCATGAAGGCGACGTGGCCGAAGTTCAGCAGGCCGGCGAAACCGAACTGGATCTGGAGGCCGAGCCCCAAGATCGTGTAGATGCCGGCCGTGACCGCCACGAAGAACCAGAACTGGGGGTCGAGGATCTCGGTCATCGCAGACGCGCCTTGCCCAAGAGGCCTTGGGGCCGAAGCAGCAGCATGAGGATGAGGACGGCAAAGGCGACGACCTGCTTGTAGCTCGCCGGCACCCCGCCGAGGAAGCCTTGCCAGGTGGACACCTCCATGACCAACCCCAGGACGAGTCCGCCCGCCAAGGCGCCGTAGGCGCTGCCGATGCCGCCCAGGATCACGGCGGCGAACACGGGCAGCAACAGTTGGAACCCGAGATTCGGGTTGAAGGAGTTCTGTACGAGGCCCTGCAGCACGCCCGCCAGGCCGGCGAGGGCGCCCGAGAGGATCCAGATGACCACGATGGTGCGGTTGACGTCGATCCCCGCCACTGCCGCCAGGGCCCCGTCGTCGGACAACGCCCGCATCTGTTTTCCGATCGCGGTCCGGGAGAAGAGCCAGCCGACGAAGAGGATGCTGACGACGGCCACCGGCAAGGCGAGAACCTGGCTCTGCGCCAATCGGAACGGCCCCACTTCGTACACGCGCATCAGGTCGACGGGGTACTGCTTCGGGTCGGCGCCCGCCACCCAGAAGAGGACGTGGCGGAGTACCAGCGCCACCCCGATCGACGAGAGCAGCAATCCCACCATTCCTGCCCGGCGTCTGCGGAGCGGCCTCCAGAGGACGTACTCGACGAGCACCGCCAACGCTGCCGAAGTGACGACCGCCCCGACCAACCCCACCGCCAGGTTGTCCCCCACGAGACCGGTGAAGAAGAGGCCGGCGTACGCCCCGAAGGCCATCGTGTCGCCGTGGGCGACGTGGAGGAGCCGAAGCACGCCGAGGACCAGAGTCACCCCGACGGCCCCGATGGCGAGAATCGAGCCGGTCATGAGGCCGTTGAGCACCAGTTGAGGCAGATCGCTCATCGGCTCCACTCCCTCTGGCGGAGGCGGGGAATCACGTGCTCGCCTATGAGGCGCACACCCTCGTCGGGGGTGATTCCATGCGGTGTCCCGAACTCCACCCGGGTGGCGCCCGCCTCGAAGATCGAGATCGCTTGTCGCGCCACCTCGGCGGGGGTCCCAGCGAAGGCGAAGCGGGCCAGGATGTCGTCGGGAATGAGCTGGGCGGCTGTGTCGAGATCGTCCCGTTCGAGCGACTCTCGGATTTCGCCCAGCAAGCCGTCGGGCAGCTCGGTCGTCGGATCGAGCTCACCGACCACGGCGAGGTACAGAGCCACTTCACGCTTGGCCAGCCGCCGCGCCTCCTGCCCGTCCTCTGCGACCACCGTCACCGCCCCCAGGCACACACCGATGTCGTCGAGCGGTCTCCCCCGGCGGGTCGCTCCCCTAGCGATGCGCTCCCGCACCCACGGCACGACGTCGGGGTTGGCGCTTCCCCCTACCTTCACCTCGTCGGCGACCTCGCCCGCCAGCTCGAGAGTGCGGGGGCCCCACGTCCCCACCATGACGGGAACCTGCTCCTGGACCGATCGATAGGTGAGGCGCGTTCCGGGAGCGAGTCGGAACACATCGCCCTCGAACCCCTCGGTGTCACCGGACAGGAGGCGACGGCAGACCTCGATCGCTTCCCTCAACGTGGTCGCCGGGGCCTTCTGGGCGATGCCGACGGAGTCGAGCCAGGCACCCCGGGCTATCCCCAGATAGGCGCGGCCGTCAGATACGAGGTCCAGCGCCGCGACCTGACCGGCGATCTCGAAGGGAGCCAGCGAGTAGGGGTTGAGGCAGGCCGGCCCGAGGCGGACCCGCCTCGTGGCCGTGGCCATCAGGGTCAGGGCGACGATCGGAGGCTGGTAGCCGAAGTCGCCGTAGACGGAGAGGACGTCGACGCCGGCGTCCTCCGCCAAGCGGGCGAGACGGACATAGTCGTCCGGGTCTTTGTCGCTCTGGAAGGCCAGACCGACGGCGGGGGTCATGTCAGGTCGTCGGAGCGGAGCCAGCTCTTCCCGATGCGCTCGATGCGCATGACGACCCGTTCGTCCGGGTCGGGGCAGGCCACGAGCGAGTCTTTCGCCAGCCAGTCGTCGTCAGGGAGCTCGCGTTGTTTTGCCGGCAGCAGGGGGATGACGGATTGGAGGGCGTAGATGCAGAAATGGCGATCGGGCGGGATGCGGAGCTCGTTGCTGTTGGTCAGCTCGAAGTAGTCACCCACCTGGAGGCCGCAGACGGAACGGCCCTCGATCCTCTCCACGGTGACCCGCAGGTCGTACAACTCCATGTCGAATTCCGGTTCGTGAAAGGAGCTGGTCACCGATTGATCCTTGCGGAGGGAGGGGCGCCGAAAGATAGCACCTCGGCTCGCCCCAACCGATTGCAGTAGACTCCCGACGCCCGACCCGAGGAGTCGATGTGAGGAAGTCTTCTGTCCGGCTGGCGTTGGTGATCGTGATCGCCTTGGTCCTCGCCGCGTGTGGTGGCGACACATCGGGCGAAGCGACCACGACCGCGGGAGCTGCCGACACCACGACGGCGGAGGCGCCCACCACGACTGAGGCACCGACCACTGCGGGTACGGAGCCGACGGGAGAAGGAGACATCTCATTCGACCTCCGAATCGGAACCGTCCTCCCACTCACCGGCGACCTCGCCGCCTACGGGCCTTCGCTGACGGAGGCGACGCGCATCGCCGTGGAGGTGATCAACGAGGCGGTGGCGGAAGCCGGGTTGACTGGCGTCACTGTCGAACTCGTGGCGACGGAGGACGACCAGACGTCGCAGGCGCCGGGTGTGGAGGCGGCGACGAAGCTGGTCCAGTCGGACGACGTGGACGTCATCATCGGGTCGATGGCGTCGAATGTGACGATCGCCATCGCCGAGTCCGTCACGATCCCCAACGGTGTGTTGATGATCACACCGACTTCGACGGCACCCGGTATCACCGACCTCGCCGACGACGGCCTCGTCTACCGGATCCTCTCTTCGGACGTCCTGCAGGGCGAGGCGCTGGGCGACGCCGTCTTCGCCGAGTTCGGGGAAGGCGCCACGGTCAACGTCGGCGCCCGCAACGATGCCTTCGGGACGGCTTTGAAGGACCTGTTCGAGGCTCGCTTCACCGAGCTCGGTGGAGTCGTGGGCGAGAGCCTCACCTGGAATCCGGAGGCGCCCACGTTCGACACGGAAGCCCAGCAACTGGCGTCCGGCCAGCCGGACGGCTGGGTGATCATCGACTTTCCCGAGACGTTCGCCCGTTTCGGACCTTCTCTCGTCCGCACCGGCGCCTGGGATCCCACGCGCACCTTCATGACTGAGGCGATGCGGAACGAGGAGAGCCTCACCGAGATCGGTGCTGAACAGCTCGCCGGCTTGCGCGGCACCGCCCCCACCTCCGAAGGCGCTCCCGCTCGGGCGGCGTTCGATGCGCTCTTCACCGAGCTGGCACCCGACGTCCCGCTGACCGGCTTCGAGGGTTCCGCCTTCGACGCCACGATCCTCGCCTTCCTCGGCGCGTTGTCCGCCGGATCGTCGGACCCGGCCGCGATCGCCGCCGAGCTGCAGGCCGTGTCCGGCCCCGAAGGCGAGCAGTACACGTACGAGAACCTGGCCGACGCGGTCCGGGCACTGGCCGCCGGCGAGGACATCGACTACGAAGGGGCGTGGGGCCCGATCGACTTCGACGAGAACGGAGATCCCGGATCGGCGATCTACGAGGTCTGGGAGTTCGACGGGTCGGCGATCTCCACGTTGGAGACCTTCACCTTCGGCCAGGATTGACCGAGCACTACCGCGACGGCAGCCTCTGGGAAGAGCAGGCGGGTTATTCCCGCGCCGTGCGGCGCGGCTCGCGGATCTGCGTCAGCGGCACCACCTCGCATGCTGAGGACGGGTCCGCCCTCTACCCGGGGGACGTCTATCGGCAGACCCGCGACGCCTTGAGCCGGGCCATCGCCGCAGTGGAGGCGCTGGGCGGGGCCAAATCCGACATCGTGCGGACGCGCATCTTCCTCGTCCTGGGCAGCGACTGGGAGCGGGCGGCCCGGGCCCACGCCGAGTTGTTGGGTGACGTCGCCCCGGCCAACACCACCCTGTACATATCCGGGCTCATCGGGGACGACCTGCTCGTGGAGGTCGAGGTCGATGCCGAAGTGTCGCCATGAGGTTCAGCCTCCGGCTGAACAACGACGTCACGGTCGAGCAGTTCGTGGCGATCGCCAGGCTGGCGGAGAGGTACGGCTTCGACCAGCTGTGGGTGAGCAACGACCTGTTCCTCCGTTCTGCCCCGGTGCTGTTGACCGCCGCCGCCAAGGAGACAGAACGGATTCGACTCGGCACGGGGATCCTCAATCCCTACTCCATCCATCCGGCCGAGATCGCCATGATGGCGGCGACGCTGCAGGAGGTCTCCGAGGGGCGATTCCTCCTCGGCATCGGCGCCGGAGCCGAGGAGTTCCTCGGTTGGGCCGGGATCGAGCGCCTGCAACCGCTGCGACGCACCCGCGAGGCGGTGGAGGCGTTGCGGGCTCTGCTCGAGGGCGGCAAGCCGGAGGCGACTTCCGGCTTCGGTTGGGATGACGAGGCGTTCCTTCGTGTCCCGGCTCGCCGTACGCCGATCTATATCGGGGCGATGAGCCCGCGCATGCGCGCCCTGGCCGGAGAGATCGCCGATGGCGTCCTCCCTCTCCTCTTCCCACCCGAGATCTTCCCCGACATCGCCGAGGAGATCCGTCGGGGGGCGGAAGACGCAGGGCGAGATGCGAACGAGGTCGATGTGGCGGCGTGCGTCTGGGTGTCGATCGACGCCGACCCCGAGCGGGCCCGCCGTCCGCTCGCCGAGAAGATCGCCTACTACGGGCCGTCGATATCCCCGGACCTGCTGGCCAGGCTGGGCCTCACACCGGCCGATTTCGACCAGGTGGCGGCGGCCTTGCGAGCCGGTTCTCTCGATCGGGCGGCGTCGCTCGTGACCGAGCAGATGCTGAGGATCGGGATCGCCGGCGATCCGGACGAGGTCACACGCCGCTGTGGAGGGCTCGTAGAGGCCGGGGCACGGCACCTGTCGTTCGGGCCGCCCCTCGGTCCGGATCCCGAGGCCGCGGTGACCCAACTCGGCGAACGGGTGCTTCCGGAGTTCCGCTGATCGATCAGCCGATGGCGCCGGCTTCGGCCATGTTGAGCTCGATGAGTCGGTTCATCTCGACCGCGTACTCCATCGGCAGCTCCTTCACGATCGGCTCGATGAAGCCGGCGACGATCATCGACGTCGCCTCGTCCTCGGTCAGCCCCCGGCTCATCAGATAGAAGAGCTGCTCCTCGCCCACCTTCGACACGGTGGCTTCGTGGCCGATCTCGGCGTCGTTCTCCTCGATCTCCATGTACGGGTAGGTGTCGGAGCGGGACTGCTCGTCGAGGATGAGGGCGTCGCAACGCACCATGCTCTTGGCGTTCTCCGCCCCGGGCTCGACCCGCACCAGCCCGCGATAGCCGGCGCGGCCGCCGCCCTTCGAGATCGACTTGGACACGATCGTGGAGGTCGTGTTGGGGGCGGCATGGACCATCTTGGCGCCGGCGTCTTGGTGCTGGCCCTCGCCGGCGAAAGCGATGGAGAGCACCTCGCCGTGGGCGCCTGGCTCCATGAGGTACACGGCCGGGTACTTCATGGTCAGGCGGGAGCCCAGGTTGCCGTCGACCCACTCCATCGTGGCGTTGCGGTAGGCCACCGCCCGCTTGGTCACCAGGTTGAACACGTTGTTCGACCAGTTCTGGATCGTGGTGTAGCGGCAGCGTCCGCCTGCCTTCACGACGATCTCGACCACGGCGGCGTGGAGGGAGTCGGTCGAGTAGATCGGCGCCGAGCAGCCTTCGACGTAGTGCACGTAGGCGTCTTCGTCGACGATGATCAGCGTCCGCTCGAACTGGCCCATGTTCTCGGAGTTGATCCGGAAGTAGGCCTGGAGCGGTTGCTCCACCCGGACGCCCGGCGGCACGTAGATGAACGAGCCGCCCGACCACACGGCCGAGTTGAGGGCGGCGAACTTGTTGTCGTTGGGCGGGATGACGGTGCCGAAGTACTCACGGACCAGGTCGGGGTGCTCGCGCACCGCCGAGTCCATGTCCATGAAGAGGACACCCATCTTCTCGAGTTCCTCGCGGTTGCGGTGATACACGACCTCGGACTCGTACTGGGCGGTCACGCCAGCCAGGTACTTGCGCTCCGCTTCGGGGATGCCCAGCTTCTCGTAGGTCTGCTTGATCGACTCGGGAACCATGTCCCAGTCTTTCGCCTGCTCTTCGGTGGGTTTGACGTAGTAGTAGATGTCGTCGAAGTCGATGGTGTTGAGCAGACCGCCACCGCCCCACTGCGGGATCGGCTTGCGCAGGAACCGCTGGTAGGCCTTCAGTCGGAACTCGAGCATCCACTCGGGCTCGCCCTTCATGGCCGACATCTGGCGGATGATGTCCTCGTTCAGCCCTTTCTGGGGCTTGAAGACGTAGTCCTCCTCGTCGTGCCATCCGAGCTTGTATGCACCGAGATCGATATCGACTGTGGCCATCGGTCAATTCACCTCTTCGGAAACTCGAGAATGGGGTCGGACCCAGAGAGATCAGCCCTGCGGTCTGCCACCGCACTCCGACCGGCTGGATTTTTCACCATCCTGATAGTGCAATTGTAGGCGACGGCGCCCCCTTCCCCAAGCGGCCGCTTCGAGTGGTCAGCCGCCGCGGGTGTCCGCCAGTTCCAGCCTGGTGGGGAGTGGTTGTGGACGCGACGCCCGCAACACCCAGAAACGCTCCCGGGCGGCCTCCCATTCCGACAGGATCCGCTTCGCCACCGGAGATCCGGTGAACTCGAGATGGCGTTCGATGAGCGTCTTGATCTCGAGCTCTTCGATCTCCACCGGGCGGCGCATCGCCGGCGAGGTATCGGCGACGAACCGGTTGAGCCGGGCGTCGGGATCCCACACGTAGGCGACACCACCGGTCATGCCAGCGGCGAAGTTGCGCCCGACCGGCCCGATCACGACGACGACCCCGCCCGTCATGTACTCGCACCCGTGGTCCGAGCAGCCTTCGACGACGGCGTGGGCGCCCGAGTTGCGGACCGCGAAACGCTGGCCGACCGAGCCGGCGAGGTACGCCTCCCCGCCGGTGGCGCCGTACAGCACGGCGTTGCCGCCGGCATGCGGCACGTGGTCGCCGTGACGGCGGGGCCGGACGACGATTCGACCGCCTCCCATTCCCTTCCCGACGTAGTCGTTGGCCGTGCCCGACAGCCGCAGGTCGACGCCTTCGGGCAGCCAAGCCCCGAGGCTCTGGCCGGCGGTGCCCGACAGGCGCACGGTCACGGTGCCGTCGGGGAGCCCGGCGTCTCCGTAGCGGGTCGCGATGGCCCCGGCCAACCCGGCGCCGACCGTGCGGTCGACGTTGGTCACCGGGAACGACAGCTCCACCGGGGTGGCAGTGTCGATGGCGTGCTTGGCCTCCTCGACGAGGCGCTGCGACAGCCGGGAGATGGGCGGCCGGCGGAACCCGGGATGCTGCAGATGGCCTTCGGCGCGGACCAGCAGTTGTGCGAGGCCTTCTGCCATCGGATGGTCCACGGGCACGAGCAGGTCGGCTCGGCCGATGACCTCGCCGAGCGTGCGGGCGCCCAAGGAAGCGAGATGCCTCCTGACTTCCTCCGCCAGCATTCGGAACAACGTCACGACCTGTTCGGCAGCGCCCGTGAACTTGGCGCGCAGGTCTTCCTGCTGGGTGGCGATGCCCACCGGGCAGGTGTTGAGGTGGCACTGGCGGACCATCTTGCAGCCGAGGGCGAGAAGCGGCAGTGTCCCGAACCCGAACCGCTCCGCCCCGAGCAGGGCGGCGATGACCACGTCCCGGCCCGTCCGCAGGCCGCCATCGGTTTCGAGAGCGACCGACGAGCGGAGGCCGTTGGCGACCAGGACCTGATGCGCCTCGGCGAGGCCGAGCTCCCAGGGCGAGCCGGCGTGTTTGATCGACTCGAGCGGCGACGCACCAGTGCCGCCGTCGGCGCCCGAGATGAGGATGGCGTCGGCCAGGGCCTTGGCCACTCCCACCGCCACGGTGCCGACACCGGGTTCCGAGACCAGCTTCACCGACACTCGAGCCGACGGCTTGAACGCCTTCAGGTCGTAGATGAGCTGGGCGAGGTCCTCGATCGAATAGATGTCGTGATGGGGCGGCGGAGAGATCAAGCCGACCCCGGGCTCGGTGTGGCGCAGCCGGGCGATCTCGACGGAGACCTTGTGGCCGGGTAGTTGTCCGCCCTCGCCGGGCTTCGAGCCCTGCGCCATCTTGATCTGCAGCTCTTCCGCCGATGCCAGGTAGCCGGGGGTGACGCCGAAGCGCCCCGAGGCCACCTGCTTGATCGCGGAGTTCTTCGACGTGCCGTATCGCTCCGGGGCTTCGCCTCCCTCCCCTGAGTTCGAGAGCGCTCCGATCTGGTTCATTGCCTCGGCCAGCGCCTCGTGGACCTCGGCCGACAGCGCCCCCATGCTCATCGCCGCGGTCACGAACCGGCGCATGATCCGCTCAGCCGGCTCTACTTCGGACAACGGGACCGGGCGCCGCTCGGCGAACCGCAACAGGTCACGCAGCTGCATCGGCGGGCGTTCTTCGATCTTCTCCAGGTAGGCGTCCCAGTCGGACTGCTCGCCGGACCGGACGGCCCGCTGCAGGGCGAGAACCGTGGCGGGGCTCGTGACGTGATGGGTGCCGCCGCGCCGTTGCTTGTAGAAGCCACCTGGGAACTCCTCGCCGCCCTCGTACCCGGCGTGCAACTGGAGGACCCGTTCTGCCAGGTCTTCGAAGCCGAGCCCGCCGGTGCGACGCGGTGCATTGCGGAACGCCAAGTCGGCGATCTCGGCGTCGAGCCCGATCACCTCGAACAACTCCGAACCCCGGTAGGCGGATACCGTGGAGATGCCCATCTTGGACATGACCTTGAGGAGACCCGACTGCAGGGCCGAGCGGTAGTTCTCCTGGGCGACCACCGGATCCACGAGCACGACGCCTTCCTCGGCGAGCGCCCGCACCTGATCGATCGCCAGGTACGGGTTGACGGCTGAGGCGCCGGCGGCGATCAGCATCGCCAGGTCGTGGGAGTCACGAGGCTCGCCCGACACCACGACGATGGACGCCTGCATGCGGATCCCGGCGTCGATCAGCCGGTGGTGGACCGCCCCCACCATGATCGTCATCGGAATGGGTGCCTGCTGGGCGTCGAGTTCCCGGTCGGACAGGACGATGATCGTGGCCCCCGCCCGGACCGCCTCCTCCGCTTCGTCGCACACCTCTTCGATGCGCCGCCGCATCCCGGCCGGGCCCTCAGCCGCGGGCCACAACGCCGGGATCCAGTGGGAAAAGAACCCGGGGTCGCCCGAGAAGACGATCGACTCGAGTTCGGCGTCGGAGAGGATCGGCGACGACAGCTCGATCAGGTGGGCGGTGGCCTCCGTCTCGTCGAGGAGGGAGCCCCGCGAACCGAGGTAGGTGCGAAGCGACATGACCAGCTGCTCGCGGATCGGGTCGATGGGCGGGTTGGTCACCTGGGCGAACACCTGGTGGCAGTAGTGCGACGAGCGCCGCGGGTAGTCCGACAGGGCAGCGAGGGCCGTGTCGTTGCCCATGGAGCCGATGGGGGTCTTGCCCTCTGCCATCTCGGCGAGGATCAGGCGGCGCTCCTCTGCGGTGTAGCCGAACACGCGGCAGAGGGCGGCGGCGTCGAAACGGTCGTCCGCCGACCGGTCGAAGGGGTGCTGCACGTACAGCGTCTCGTTCGAGATCCAGTCCTCGTACGGGGCCCGGGCCGCCATCAGCGCCCGCAGGTCGTCACCGAAGCGGATCGCCCCGGTCCGCCGCTCGAACACCAGCATGTCGCCCGGGCCGAGCTGGCCGGTGCGCTCCGCCTGCGCCTCCTCTTCGGGGCAGACTCCGGCTTCGGACGACACCAGCACGACGTTGGGGGTGATGGCCCACCGCGCCGGCCGCAGGCCGTTGCGGTCGACGGCGGCGAGGAGGTCGACACCGTCGGTGGCGGCGATAGCCGCCGGACCGTCCCACGGCTCGGTGAGAAACGCCTGGTACTCGTGGAACGCCCGCAGCGGCGGCGTGAGGTCGGCGACGTTCTCCCAGGCGGCGGGGATCAGGATCTCCTTGACGTGGGGCAGGTCGCGGCCCGAGCGGATGAGCAGCTCGAACATGTTGTCGAGGCTGCCCGAGTCGGAGAGGCCCGGTTGGAGGAACGGGCTCAGGTCTTCGATGCGCTCGCCCCAGACGGTGGGCCGGCGGCCCGGCATCATGGCGGCGTTCTCCCGGGCTCGTGTCCAGGAGCGGTTCGACGAGATGGTGTTGATCTCGCCGTTGTGGGCCAGCGCCCGGAACGGCTGGGCGATGTGCCACGAAGGGAACGTGTTGGTCGAGTACCGCTGATGGAAGATGGCGAAGGCGGTCTCGTACTCAGGATCGACGAGGTCCCAGTAGAACGCGGCGATGTCGGCGGCGGTGAACAGGCCCTTGTAGACGACGGTGCGAGACGACGCCGACGGGATCGAGAACTCCTCGGATGTCGCCTCCCGCTCGATCCGCTTGCGGGCGAGGAACAGGAGACGCTCGAACGCCTCGTCCTCGACTCCCTCCGGGGCCACGACCACGGCTTGTTGGATCAGCGGCAGGCTGGCCCGCGCCCGGGTGGAGAGAACCGAGGGATCGATAGGAACGGACCGCCAGAAAGCGACCGTCGCCCGCTCGGCTTCGACGGCCTTCTCGACCTGCCGACGCAACTCCTCGGCTTCGTCGGGCGGGAAGAAGCAGACGATGATCCCGAGCTCACGGGAAGGGTCGATCGTGACCCCGGCGGCAGCCATGTCACGATGGATGATCCGCAGCGGGATCTGAGTCAGGAGCCCGGCGCCGTCGCCCGTCCCGTCGGCCGCCTTCGCTCCCCGATGATCGAGGTGACGCAGGCAGTCGACCGCCAGCCTCGTCAGACGATGGGAGGCCGACCCGTCACGAGCAGCGATGAAGCCCACGCCGCAGGCATCGTGCTCGAATCGAGGGTCGTACAGAGGGGGCACGGCGGTCACGGAGCGGGCTCTCCAATCGATCGGGAAAGGGGTGGAGAGTCTACAACACGATTCCGGGGCCGCGATACGCATATGCGCATAACAGAAAACCTCGGCAACGACGCTAGGTTGCGGGCCATGCCGGTGATCGTCATCGGAGCCGACACTCCCTCGGGGCGGGAGATCATCGAACGCCTGCTGTCACCCGACCGCGAGGTGCGAGCCTTCGTCACCGACCCCGACACAGCCGAATCCCTGCGGGGCATGGGAGTGAAGGTCGCCTTGGGTGACGTCTCTGACGACTCCCACATCGCCGGAGCCTGCCTCAACTGCTTCTCGGCCGTCCTCGTCACCGAAGCGGCTGCCGACCACCGGCAGCGGTCGTTCGCTCCCACGCCACACCAGGTGCTCCAGGGCTGGAGTCGCGCCGTCCAGTCAGCGGCGGTGCGACGGGTCATATGGGTGGCCGGCGACGATCCCGTGCCGGAGACCGCCATCGCCGAGGTCGCCACCGTGGACCGGTCGCGTCCCGACCTGGCAGAAGCGGTGTACGCCCTCGACCAGGCCGCCCACATCTGATCGGCTGTCTCAGATCGGGCTGAAGATGGAATGCGGCGCCGGCTCGGTTTGGCGCAAGGCGCGCTCGAAGGCGTCGATCAGGTAGGGATACGGATCGATCGGGCTGCCGTTGTAGTGGAGCTCGAAGTGGGTGTGGGACGAGGAGCCTTCGGCGTTGCCCGAGTCGCCCACCCAGCCGATCACCTGGCCTGCCTTCACCCGGTCACCGACGCGGACCGCAACGCCTGCTTCCAAGGGCGCGGCGCCGTCGTCGGTTCCCGGGGTGTCGTTGTTGAGATGCATGTACCAGGTCTCCCAGCCGTCGCCGTGGTCGATGGCGATGTACCGGCCGGCCGATCCCCGGTCTCTGATCCAGACGACCACGCCGTCGGCGGCGGCGTACACCTCGGTGAGCTTGGGAGCCATGAGGTCGTTGCCCTTGTGGCTGTGACCGGCTCGGGCCGCGCCCCAGCTGCTCGTGAACTCGGTGACCTCCGCCTCCTGGGGGAAGGTCAGCTCGAAGTCGGGAGCCGCCGAAGCGGGGATGGCGAGCGAGAGGATGCCGAGCGAGACCGCCACGAGGCGCGCGGCAATAGCTTTGGATTTCATGGGGAACTCCAGAGGAACGGGGATGGTGGAAATCGACCGTCTGGCCTGGAAGCGGAGACGACCCTAGACCGCTCGTGATTCTGTTCACAAATCCCGGGCGGACCATGGGTCGCTGGACACCAAACGCGGATGCGGCCCCTGTCGCCCCACAACCAGTGTGAGGCCGGGTCGCTCGAACCCGGCCTCACATCGTGCCATCACAGCAGCTCACTCCCTGGCTACAGGATGGTTGTGCGCTGTGTATCGGCGTACACGCCCAGGAGTTTGAGTGGTTTTTCCCCGCTCAGCCGCCGAGGCGGTCGCGGAGCGAATCGGCGACCCCGTCCAGCAGCTCGAGGCACAGGAGCAGCCGGCTCGCCGGCCCGGACGACGAGAGGAGCGCCAGGGCGTCGAGGGGATCGACGGGGGCGAGGGCTGCGATCTGGTAACTGGCCGTGAGTGGATCGGTGGCGAGGTCCACTCGAATCGCCGAGGTGTCGGCTCCCAACTCGCTGGCCAGGGCCAGCACCCGGCGGATCGCCGACTCGGCTTCGTCGAGGAGGGCCGGGGGAACGTCCTCTGGCTCGTCGGGCCAGGGCTCCACGTCCGCCATCGGGTAGGGCTCCTCGGCGACCCACCGGGAGATGCGCAGGCGCCACACCGCGGCGGCGATGACCCTCCGGTGGTCGCTTTCGGGCAGGCGGCTGATGGAGGCGATGCGGAGAGCCGTGCCGACGTCGAATCGCTCATCCCCTCCCCCGACCTCCGATCCCTTTTCTATGAGCACAGTCCCGAAGGTCCTATCCCCTGCCGAGACGTCGTCGATCAGATGCTGATAGCGGGCTTCGAACACCCGGAGAGGGAGTGCCGTGTGGGGAAAGACGACGGATTGGAGCGGGAACATCGGCATGCGGATGGTCACATCGGCGTCTCCCGCATGCGGACCATGAACCGGAGACGCTCCTTCACGTCGCCATCGATGGAGATGACGAACGAGTAGGCGCCCGCTTCCCTGAAGACGATGTTGGTGAAGGTGAGGGCGCGCACGACCGTGAGGTCCTGACCCTCGGGCAGGTGAGGCGGTCGTCGAACCGGAACCGGCGCCTTGAGCGTTCCCGGCAGGACGGACCGGCCGTCCTCGTCCTGGAGCTCGACCTCGAGGACCACCGTCTCGCCGGGCCAACCCCACGGCACCCGCACGCGCAAGCCGATGCCCATGCTGGGGTGCCGGGCAGGCAGCGAACGGACGGTGAGGACGTCCCACCCCCCACCGAGGACGAAGAGCTTTCCCTGGCTCGCCTGCACGGCATCGGCCAGGAGCGCGATGTCCACGGAGGGCTCTAGCGTCCCGTCACCGAAGTCCACCGCTTCACCCTACCGGCCCGAGAAACGGCACCGGAGTTCGGAGACTCGGCCCCATCCCCGTATCGTTGGGTCACGAAGTTCCTCGTCCAGGAGGTGTTGCTGTGTCCAAACCCGTCGACATCGCACCCGCCACCGGCAAACTCGGGGTCCTCACCCCGGGAATGGGAGCCGTCGCCACGACGCTCTATGCCGGAGTTTTGGCGGCGCGGAAAGGACTGGCCGCACCCTATGGGTCATTGACCCAGATCGGCCACATCCGCCTGGGTCGCCGCGACGACGCTCGCAACCCACTGATCAAGGACTTCGTCCCTCTCGCCTCTCTCGACGATCTCGTCTTCGGCGGGTGGGACGCCTACTCCGACGATGCTTACGCCGCGGCGATGAAGGCCGGCGTGCTCGAGCCGCACCACATCGAGGCGGTCGGCGAAGAGTTGCGCCTGATCAAGCCGATGCAGGCTGTCTTCGACCACCACTGGGTCCGCAACCTGAACGGCGTGGACAACGTCAAGGGCCTCGGGGGCACGAAGATGGACCAGGCCGAGGCGTTGATGGCCGACATCGACCGCTTCCGCGAAGAGCACGGCGTGGAGCGGGTCGTGATGGTCTGGTGCGGCTCGACCGAGACCTACCGGGATCCGAGCGATGTCCACATGGACCTCGAATCCTTCGAGAAGGGCTTGAAGGAATCGCATCCCGACATCGCCCCGTCCCAGATCTACGCCTACGCCGCCCTGCAGTCCGACGTTCCCTTCGCCAACGGCGCCCCCAACCTCACCGTCGACATACCGGCGATGGTCGAACTGTCCGAACTGCGCGGTGTGCCGATCTCCGGCAAGGACTTCAAGACCGGCCAGACGCTGATGAAGACCATCGTCGCTCCGGGCCTGAAGGCTCGGATGCTGGGGGTCAAGGGGTGGTTCTCGACGAACATCCTCGGCAACCGCGATGGTGAGGTCCTCGACGATCCCGACTCCTTCCGCTCGAAGGAAGTCTCGAAGCTCGGGGTGCTCGAGCAGATCCTCCAGCCCGAGCTGTATCCGGAGCTCTACGGCGAGCTGTACCACAAGGTGCGGATCAACTACTACCCGCCGCGGGGCGACGAGAAGGAAGGATGGGACAACATCGACATCTTCGGATGGCTCGGTTATCCCATGCAGATCAAGATCGACTTCCTGTGCCGGGATTCGATCCTGGCGGCTCCGCTGGCTCTGGACCTGGCCCTCTTCATGGACCTCGCCCACCGGGCAGGGCGCAAGGGCATCCAGGAGTGGCTGTCCTTCTACTACAAGACCCCGCAGCACGCGCCGGAGATCTATCCCGAAAACGACCTGTTCATCCAGCTGACGAAGCTGAAGAACAACCTGCGCCAGATGATGGGTGAGGATCTCATCACCCACCTAGGCACGGAGTACTACGAGAAGTAGGGATGGAAGACGGCCTCCAGGTCGGCTCGTTCACGATCCCCGACGAGGAGATCAACGAGAGCTTCACGACCTGGGGCGGCCCGGGTGGCCAGCACGCCAACCGCTCCCAGACGGCAGTGGAGCTTCGATTCGACGTGGCCGCCACCCGTGCCCTTCCTCCTGAAGTACGCGACCGTGTCGTCTCCCGGCTGGGGCCGGTGGTGACGGTGAGGGCTTCGGAGTCACGATCGCAATGGCAGAACCGGGCGGCGGCGAGGAGACGGCTCGCTGCCCGTCTGCTGGAGGCCATGGAACGGCCTAAGCCTCGTCGGCCCACCCGGCCCACGATGGCAGCCCGGCGCCGGCGCCTGGAAGAGAAGCGACGGCTGTCGGAGAAGAAACGTCTCCGCCGTCCCCCGGAGTCGTAGACGTCAGAACAGCGCCCGCACCGCGTCCAGGTCGGGTTTGCCGCCTCCGGCGAGAGGCATCTCTTCCACCCTCCTGAGATCGCGAGGCACCTCGTACGGAGCGAGGCGCTCTGCCGCCCAAGCCCGCAACGAGGCAGGTTCGGCCGCCCCGACGTACACCCCGACCAGGCGTTCTCCCCATTCCGGGTCAGGCACGCCGACCAGGGCCGCGGCCTCCACCCCGGGATGGCTGGCGAGGATCGACTCCACCCGTCCAGGGTCGACGTTCTCGCCTCCCGTGACGACGACCCGGTCGACCCTTCCGAGTAGCCGCAGCGCGCCGTCCTCGTCGAGTACTCCTCGATCCGGCGTGACGAACCAGTCCTCCGGCGACCGGTCGGCTTCCCCAACGTAGCCGGGTGAGATCTGTGCTCCTCGCAGGTGGATCCGCTCCCCCACGACTCGCACGTCGATGCCGGGCAGCGGATGAGCCGCATAACGAGGCCGCGACCCGGGACGCAAGGTGGCGACCTGAGCACAGGTCTCGGTCATCCCGTAGGTGGGAAGGGCCGGTATGCCACGCGAATGGGCCTCCTCGAGCAGGCCGGGAGGGATGGGCCCTCCACCGACGAGGACTGCTTTCAGGTCCCGATATAGGCCATCGTCGTGGTCGAGCAGGCGCCTCAGCATCGTGGGCACGACCGACACGATCGTCACATCCCCGCGCATCGCCTCGGCGACGGCGGTGACCTCGAAGCGGGGCAGCCATCTGACGGCCGCCCCGACGAAGGCGGAGCGGTACAGGATCGAGAGGCCACCGACGTGGTGGAGAGGCATGGCCGCCAGCCACACGTCGTCGGGCGTGTGGTTGAGGTGGGCGGCGGAAGCCCGAGCCGCCGCCTCCCAGTTGCCCGCGGTGAGCCGCACAGCTTTCGCCGGACCGGTGGTTCCGGAGGTGAAGAGGATGGTGGCCGCGGCCTGGCCTGCAGCGCTCGCTGCCACCTCCCGTCGGCGGCGCTTCTCCTCGACAGGACAGGACGGATCTATGAGAACCAGTTGCCGCCCATTTCCGGGGCTTGTCATCAACCGGACCACCGACTCCAGGGTCCCGTCGGGCACGACGACGTGTTGACCGGGGCCGTCGGGGGCTCCTGCGGCGAGAAGGTCCCCGTATGTCAATGTGCCTTCGCCACTGATGAGGAACGGCCGGCTGGGCGGGTGGGAGCGGATCCACTCGGTCAGCACAACCGCCTCACCTGAAGAAGGACGGCTGGCTGGCCGAGCCCCTCACCAGCCAGACTTCGAATTCCGCTCCCCCGTCGACGATCTCGGGCCGCACCATCGCCTCCCACAACGCCGAACTCCCCTCCGGCTCGTAGGAACGGGTGACCGCTACCACCTCACCGTCGGCCGTCACCGCCACGATCTCCTGGCCTGTCGCTCCCTCCGGGACCGTCACGGTCCCCGACAGGTACGACGGGATCGGTTCGGAGCCCGGCTCATGGGCGGCGAGTTCTTCCGCCTGGGACAAGGTCAGGTCGACTCCGGCTTGATCGATGCCTTCGGAGACCGACTGGCCGAGAAGGTCCCGCCACTGCGGCGGTGCCAGCAGATAGGGGTCGCCGCCGGGGAACCAGCTGTCCTGCTCTTCGACCACCTCCATGAGCGGCGCCAGATCCAGCGGGATCTCGACGTCGCCGTTGGTGCCGTGCATCACCGAGGCAGTCCTCTCCGCCCGGCGTCGCTCGTCGAGCAGTGACACGCCGTCGGTCTGCCAGGGGATCGAGACCTCGAGCACGTCTCCGATGGTCGGGACCACGTCCACCGTCTCCGCCCGGAGATCGTCGATGGTGCCCGGTTCGGGAGCGTCGCCGAAACCGCCGGGGTACTTCACGAAGAGCGGCACGAAAGAGATCGTCCCGACGGTGCCGTCGGTGACGGTCCGCTGGTGCTCGGTGCCGGGACGGATCGTGATCCCGTGATCGGCCGCCACGACGATCATCGCCTCGTCGTACATGCCCTGGCTTTCGAGCTGGTCGAGGACCTGCCCGAGCATGGCGTCGGCCCAATGTGCCTGGATGAGGTGACGTTGCCATCCCTGGGCGACCAGATAGGCATCGTCGCCCCAGCCGACGTTGTCCCGACCCGGAGGACGGGGAGCGTTGTGGAGCCTTCCGTCGGCGGTGAGGTCCCAGGGGTGATGCGGATAGAGGAAGTGGGCGTAGCGGAAGGACGCCGGCCCCTCGATCCGTTCGACAGACTCGAGAAAGCGGCTGAGGTCACGCCGGCGGTCGTTGGAAACCTGAGTGAGGAATCGGTCGATGATGTCGAAGTCGGCGGTGTCCTCGTCGGTGAAGCCTCCCCATCCCTGATCGACGGGCGGCAGGGAGGCGGCGACGGCTTCGGGGGTGATCAGGTGTCCGTAGACCACCGCCAGGTCACCCAGTACCGACTGCCATCTCTCCGCTGGCGGAGCGACAGGTCGGCTGACGTTCCCGCAGATGTACGGGGGGCAGAGCTCGGTGACGTTTTCGATCGCTTCGACGTCGTATTCGCCGGAGAGCAGGGAGAAGATGGTGAAAGGGTGGTGGGCGGTCGTGGGGATGGAGCCCTCCGGCACGACTCGCCCCGTGAGCAGAGCCGGGACCGCCTCCTCGGTCTGCTGATGCACCCCGACGGCATTGCGGTACCACACCCCGTCGGCGGCCAGGCGGCCGAACGAGGGGAAATGCTCGGTGTCGAGCGAGCCATCGTCGAGGACCATCGATGCCAGCGGGAACTCGTCGTAGACGATCATCACGACGGGCGCCGGGTTGCCGACGTGGACTGCCTCCGGTACATCGGCGCGGGCGGCGAACAAGACGTCGCTGGTCGGGGTGGCGAAGGCGAACCAGCCGATCACAACGAGCGGGGCCAAACCCAGGTACGAGACACCGGTGCGCACCAGCGGGAACCGGGCGTAGAGGGCGACGAGACCCAAGCCCATCGCCGCGGCGACGCAATAGAACAACGCCGGGTGCCAGGTTTCGAATCCCGCGTTCACGAAGATCGCCGTCAGCGCCACGCTGGCCAGAATCGCCATCGTCAGTAGGTGCAGGAAAGTCCCTGTCGGGCGATGGAGGACTCGAACGCCCAGGACCAGAGCTGCCAGGACGAAGGGGACGAGCAACAATCCGGCAGCGAGGAGCCAGATGTCAGGGACGGGGAACCGACGGGCGACGAAGAACTCCGGGTTGCGACCTAGCAGGTCGAGCAGTGGTTGGCCGAGAGCGAATGTGCCCAAGCCGACGATCGATGCCAGGACGGCCAGGGGGCGGATCTCTCCAGCCCGCTCGAAAGTCCGTCTCATCTAGCCAGATGGTAAAGACGCCTCGTACCTCCGGGTAGATCGGCCTCCCTCACCACCTCGAAGTGGCGGCGCACCAGCCGTTCGAAGGCCTCCCTGTCCCTGTCGGCATGGAGTTCCTCCGGCCTCTTGTTGGCGGTGAGCTGAGCGACCATCGGATCCTCAGGAGCGACGAATTCGACCACGACGGGCACGCCGAATCCGGCGAGCCACTCGACTACGTTCGCCGGAGGGATCGACGCGGTGTAGATCAGGTGGTGGATGAGGCCGTAGGCGATGACGAGGTCGGGACGGGCCCGCTCGAATAGCGAAGGCCGCTCCACCCCTGCCCATCCCTGGGACGGGGACGGGTTCTGGAGGTCGGTCAGCACCGGAGTCATGGACACGCCCGGCGTCAGCGATCGATAGAGCCGGTCGAGCACGACTTCGTCGCCGTCTACGGCGATGGCGTCGGCGCCCCGGGAAACGGCGACCTGGCTGAAATGACCGTCGTTGGCACCCAGGTCGAGGACGGTCGCTGGTGAGACCTCTTCCAGTGCCTCGATCAGGAACTCGGTCTTCAGGTTCCTGTCCCGAGCGACGTGGTCGCACCCGTGGTAGGTGGACCAGGCTCCGCCGGCGGTTTCCCACTCCAGTGACTCGACCAACGCGCGCAGCTTCTCGACGTTGGCGCGGATCAGGTCGGCGGTGAATCCAGCTTCGGCGAGGGACCGCCGCACCTCCCGACCGGCGAGGCGAGCTTCGGCCCGAGCCTGGAGCCCGATGTGGAGGATGGCCGCCGGAGACGCCTTGCGGCGAGCGGGCAGCAGCCGCCACATCTGGGCGCTGGTCGGCCCCTCAGGGTCACCTCTGAGCCAGGGCTGGAAGGGAACCCCACACCACGCCTCCATCAGCAGCGGATGGAGGTACTGGCGGCAGAACTGGCGGTAGCCGATCCACGGCTCACCCTTGCGGTACTGCTCGAACGAGCCGATGTCGATGAACTGGGGACGGCCGCCGACGAACTGGACGTTGTAAGGGGTGGCGTCCTTCAGGATCATTCCCTCGGCGAGCGCCTCCAGCATCAGGTCGAGTTGGAGGACGGCGGCATCGCGCAACATCGAGAAGGTCCACTCGTAGGGATAGGTGATGAAGCGGAGCCGAGGGTGCTCGAGGGCGCCGGCAGCGCCCTCTGGGGCTTCCACCTCGGAGGTCTCGATCAGGCGACCGTCGGCGGTCGCCCGTCGAAAGAACTCGGTCTGTTGCAGGGCGCGCCAGTCCGCCAGGCCGCGCTCATCCAGGATCCGCGTGACCGTTGTGTCGCCCAGGACGACATGTGACGCCGGGTCCCGAAACGACCCGGGATCGGCCCGGTTCAAATGGGATCAGCCTTCCTGGGCGTCCTCGGCCGGTACCGGGTCGGCCTGTTCTGACGTCTGCTCGGGAGCCGATTCCTCGGCCTTTCGGGAACGCCACCGGCTGCGCATCGCCTTGGCGGCCACACCGAGCCCGGCCACCCCGCCCAGCACCGCTTGCAGGATCAGACTTCCAGAACCCGGATCGAGATAGGCAAAGATCATCTGGGGTTTCCCTTCGAGGTCGTTAGCCGGCGGCCAGAGTCGCCGCCCGCCACATGTTGGTTACTTTACGGCGGCAAGACAACTGATCTGTAGCGAGACCGGACCCCATCTAATCTCGCTGCATGGTCTCCGAGATCTTCGATCCCGATGCCTGGGAACCGGTGCCCGGCTTCAACTTCACCGACATCACCTACCACCGGGCGCGGGACGTGGGAGCGGTCCGGGTGGCTTTCGACCGCCCCGAGGTTCGCAACGCCTTCCGGCCGCACACCGTCGACGAGCTGTACACCGCCTTGGACCATGCCCGCCAGACGCCCGACGTCGGCTGCGTCCTCCTGACCGGCAACGGCCCTTCCCCCAAGGACGGTGTCTGGGCGTTCTGCTCCGGCGGGGACCAGCGGATCCGGGGACCGGAGGGCTACCGCTACGCCGAAGGAGAAACCGCCGACACGGTCGATACCGCCCGCCTCGGCCGTCTCCACATCCTCGAGGTGCAGCGGCTGATCCGCTTCATGCCGAAGGTCGTGATCGCCGTCGTCCCCGGATGGGCGGTGGGCGGTGGCCACTCCCTCCACGTGGTCTGCGACCTGACGATCGCCTCGGCCGAGCACGCCGTCTTCAAGCAGACGGACGCCGACGTCGCCTCCTTCGACGCCGGATATGGGTCTGCCTACCTGGCCCGCATGGTCGGCCAGAAACGGGCCCGGGAGATCTTCTTCCTCGGCCGCTCCTACTCGGCGCAGGAGGCGAAGGAGATGGGCATGGTCAACGAGGTGGTGCCACACGCCGAGTTGGAGGCGACCGCCCTGCAGTGGGCTCGGGAGATCACGGCCAAATCGCCCATGGCCCAGCGGATGCTCAAGTTCGCCTTCAACCTGGTGGACGACGGCCTCGTCGGCCAGCAGATCTTCGCCGGAGAGGCGACTCGCCTCGGCTACATGACCGAAGAGGCGAGAGAGGGCCGGGACGCTTTCCTGGAGAAGCGCCCACCGGATTTCCACCGCTTCCCGTGGATGTATTGATGGAGTCGGAAGTCGGAAGTCGGAAGCCGGAAGTGGGCAGACGGCCGACGGCTGTCGGCGGACGGCAGTGGGCAGACGCTGACTGCTCAGAGACTCGCGACTCGCGACCTACCACTCGCGACTTGCAACACGCGCCTAGCCCATGAGCACGTTCGAGGCGTGGGTGGAAGCGGCGAGGCCGCGGACGTTGCCGGCGGCGGCTTCGCCGGTCCTCGTCGGCACGGGGTTGGCGATCGGCGACGGAGTCTTCCGAGCCGACGCCTTCATCGCCGCGCTGGTCGGCGCCCTCGCCATCCAGGTAGCGGCCAACTTCGCCAACGACGTCTCCGACGCCGCCCGGGGCGCCGACCCCGCCGACCGTGTCGGCCCGCCGCGGATGGTCGCCTCCGGGCGGGTGTCGGCGCGCGCCATGTGGACCGCCACCTGGCTCGCCGTGGCGGTCGCTGTGGCGGCGGGGATCTGGCTGATCGCCATCGCCGGATGGGTGGTGGCGGCGATCGGCGTGGCGTCTGTCATCGCCATGCTGACCTATGTCGGAGGCCCTCTCCCCTACGGCTACCGGGCGCTCGGCGAGTTGGCTGTCTTCGTCTTCTTCGGGCTCGTCGCCACTGTGGGCAGCCGCTACGTCCACGACATGACCGCCCCGCTCAGCGCCTGGATCCTGGCCATCCCGATGGGCATGCTGGCCGCGGCGATCCTCGTCGCCAACAACCGCCGCGACATCGACACCGACGCGCGGGTGGGAAAACGCACCCTGGCCGTGGTCCTGGGTCGGGGGGGCACGGAGCGGATGTACGCCGTGCTCACCTACGGAGCGTTCCTCGTCGTGGCTGTCGCCGCCATCGCCGGGGTCACCCCCCGCCTGACAGGACTCGCCGCCTTCCTGGCGCCGTTCGCCATCGGCCCCAACCGGACGATCTCATCGGGTGCCGAAGGCGTGGCCCTGATCCCGGTCTTGTCCCAGACCGCCCGCCTCGAACTCTGGACCGGAGCCGCTCTCGGCCTGGCCGCCGCGGTCGGCGGCTGACCTCTAGGCTCCCCGAGGTGGAACTCTTCGATCTGACCGGACACGTCAGCATCGTCACCGGCGGCAACCGGGGAATCGGGTTCGGATTGGCCCGGGGCCTCGCCCGGGCCAATGCTTCGGTGGCGATCTGGGCACGTGACCTCGAGAAGGCCGACGAGGCCGTTGGGCGGCTGTCCGGGCTCGGGAAAGGCGAGGCCATCTCCGTCGCTTGTGATGTGACCGACGAGAGATCGGTGATCGACGCTCTGGCAGCAACGGTCGACCAGATGGGCAAGGTCGACTCGGTCTTCGCCAACGCCGGGGTCACCTCCGGGGTGGCGTTCCCGGAGATGGAGTTGGCCGAACTGGAGAACGTGTTCGACGTCAACGTCGGCGGCGTGTTCCTCGTCGCCCGCGAAGTCGCCCGCCATCTCATCGCCCGGGACGCCCCGGGTTCGATCGTGATCACCTCGTCGATCGCCGCCAATCGCGGCAACCCGACCGCACCCCACTACTCGGCGTCCAAAGGAGCGGCCACGGCCTTCGCCCGGGCGCTGGCGGTGCGCCTCGCCCGTCACAACATCCGGGTCAACGTGATCGCCCCGGGTTGGGTCGCCACCGAGATGACCGACGAGCTCCAGGGCAACGAGCGGTTCGAGGATGCGTTGCGCTTCCGGGTGCCGCTGCGACGATGGGGCACGGCCGAAGACTTCGAAGGAGTCGCCGTTTTCCTCGCCTCACCGGCTTCGGCATACATGACGGGAACTGAGATAGTCGTAGACGGCGGGTACTCGGCGTTTTGAACTTCTCCGCTTTGAACGGACTACGTTCGGGGTAGGGGTCTAAGCGTCCACCCGGGCGAAGACGTCGACACATGGAGGAACAAGTGAACGTGTTGAAGACCCTCGGGGCCACGGCTGTCGGGCTGATGGACCAGATGAGCCCGGTAGCCGAGAAGGTGAAAGAAGGCGCCGACGATCTCCTCGAGAAGCTGGGGACGGAGTCCCGTCAGCTAGGGGAGCTGATGGTGGAGCGCTTCGGCGAGCAGATGGAGCAGCTCCCCGACGCCACCCTCAAGCGCCTCAATCTCGTCACCGCCCGCAAGTCGCGGCGCCGGATGATCTGGGCGATGCTCATCGGCCTGGTCGTCGGGGCAGCGCTGGTGAAAGCGATCAGCAGGAAAAACGAACAAAGTTACCCAGAGGTGAATCGCCGCGAGCCCTGGAACGAGACCCGCCCTCCGGCGCCCGTAACCGGCGAAATTCCTCGGTGAACTGAAGGTCCGGGCCTTCCCGCCCGGACGAGCAATGTCGTCCGTCTCCTGGTGTTGTGACTTTCGCCCGGAGGCGGCCTGTGATGTGTCTGATAGCGTTCGGGCGGGAACGATCAGGAGATTGGACGACAGTGCCTTACGTTTTCGATTTCGGCGCCACTGAGAGCGACAAGCATCTGCTGGGTGGCAAGGGCGCCGGCTTGGCGGAGATGACCAAGCTGGGCTTACCCGTGCCGCCCGGGTTCACAATCTCCACCGAAGCCTGCCGGGTGATGCTCAAGGAAGGCGAGCTCCCGGAAGAGATGTGGAAAGAGGTGGACGACGCCATCGCCCGCCTCGAGGAGAAGACCGGCCGATCCTTCGGCGCCGGCCCGGTGCCTCTCCTCTTGTCCGTCAGGTCCGGCGCCGTGTTCTCGATGCCGGGGATGATGGACACGGTCCTCAACCTCGGGACGAACGACGACGTCGTCCGGGTGCTCGAAGAGTGGTCGGGGGATTCGCATTTCTCCTGGGACGTGTATCGCCGTTTCCTGCAGATGTACGGCGACGTCGTGCTCGAGGTCCCCGACCGGCATTTCCAGGCCGTCCTCTCCGAGCTTCGCGGCAAGCGAGGCGTCGACAGCGACGCCGACTTGACCGCCGAGGACCTCCGGGAAGCGGCCAACCGCTTCAAGGCCTTGATCCGTGAGCACGCCGACCGGCCGATCCCCTCCGACCCCCGCGAGCAGCTACGGGGCGCCATCGAGGCTGTGTTCCACTCCTGGAACAACCGCCGGGCCATCGACTACCGGCGGATCCACGGGATCCCCGACGATCTCGGCACCGCCTGCAACGTGCAGATGATGGTGTTCGGTGACCTCGGAGAGGATTCCGGGACCGGCGTGTGCTTCACCCGCGATCCTGGCACCGGCGCCGCCGAGCCGTTCGGCGACTACCTCCCTCGAGCCCAGGGCGAGGACGTGGTCGCCGGCATCCGCAACACGTACACGCTCGACGAGCTCGCCAGCATGCATCCCGGTCCGCACGCCCAACTGCTCGACATCATGGCCCGCCTCGAGCAGCACTACCGGGACATGCTCGACATCGAGTTCACGATCGAGAAGGGCGTGCTCTACATCCTCCAGACCCGGGTCGGCAAGCGCACCGCCCAGTCGGCGGTCCGGTTGGCCGTCAAGATGGTCGAGGAGGGGCTGATCGACCGCAACGAGGCGATCATGCGGGTCGACCCCGACTCGATCGAGCAGCTGCATCGACCGCAGATCGACACCTCCTCCGACGTCGTCCCGATCACGACCGGCGTAGCCGCCTCCCCCGGCGCCGCCGTCGGCCGGGTTGCATTCGACGCCGATCGCGCCGTCGAGATGGCCGCCGACGGTGGCGGGCCGGTGATCCTCGTGCGGCCCGAGACCACTCCCGACGACATCCACGGCATGGCGGCCGCGGCCGGGATCCTCACCGCCCAGGGCGGCAAGACCTCCCACGCCGCCGTGGTGGCCCGCGGCATGGGCAAGCCGGCCGTCACCGGTGCGAGCGGCCTCGTCATCGACAACTCGGCCAAAACCGCCCTGTGCGGAGAGCACGACTTCAAAGAGGGCGACCTGATCACCATCGACGGCACCAACGGCACCGTCTATCTCGGCCAGGTACCGCTGGTAGCACCGGAAGAGACACCGGAGCTGGCCCAACTGCTCAGCTGGGCCGATGAGGTGAGAGTGATCGGGATCCGGGCCAACGCCGACACCCCCGAGGACGCCGCCAAGGCGAGGGCACTCGGCGCCGAAGGCATCGGACTGGCCCGCACCGAGCACATGTTCATGGGCGAGCGCCTGGAGATCGTCCAGACGATCATCCTCTCCAAGGACCCCGAGGTTCGCCAGGACGCTCTCGACCGGCTGGAGCGCCAGCAGGTCGACGACTTCGAGGGCATCCTCGCGGCGATGGACGGACTGCCGGTCGTCGTCCGCCTCCTCGACCCGCCCCTCCACGAGTTCCTGCCCAATCGGATGGAACTGGAGCACGAGATCCTTCGGCGAGTCTGGGCCGGCAGGTCGGTCGCCGAGCTCCAGCGCATGTGGTCGGAAGTGGCCCGCTGGGAGGAGGACAACCCGATGCTGGGCCTGCGCGGTGTGCGCCTCGGGCTGATGTTCCCCGAGCTGTACC
The DNA here is from genome assembly GCA_036380875.1 of Acidimicrobiia bacterium. Taxonomy (GTDB): domain Bacteria; phylum Actinomycetota; class Acidimicrobiia; order Spongiisociales; family ZC4RG35; genus ZC4RG17. The sequence continues at coordinate 52,953 of DASVDX010000083.1, read as the reverse complement.
GCCTCCAGGCCGGAGCCGCCGCCCAGGCGCTGGTCCGGCGCATCCGGGCCGGTGGCGACCCGCACCTCGAGATCATGATCCCGCTCGTCTCCACGGCGCCCGAACTGGAGAGAATGCGGGAGATGGTCGAGGAAGAGATCGCCGCCGTCGGTGCCGAGGCCGGCCTGGAGCTGAACGTACCTATCGGCACGATGATCGAGTTGCCTCGGGCGGCCCTCACCGCCGGTGAGATCGCCCGGTCGGCCGACTTCTTCTCCTTCGGCACGAACGACCTCACACAGATGACCTACGGTCTGAGCCGGGACGACGCCGAGGGGGTGTTCCTCGGCGACTACCTGGAGCAGCAGATCCTCCCGTTCAACCCGTTCCAGACCCTCGACACCGCCGGTGTCGGCCGGCTCATCCGGATCGGAACCGAGGAGGGGAAGGCGGCCAACCCGAACCTGGTGGTCGGCGTGTGCGGCGAGCATGGCGGCGACCCGGCGTCGATCGCCTTCTGCATGGAGGTAGGTCTCGACTACGTGTCCGCCAGCCCGCCCCGGGTCGAGGGTGCTCGGCTGGCGGCGGCGCAGGCGGCGCTTTCAAAGGGCAAGCAGGAACGCCGGGACGTCTGACGCCTCAGGCTCCGAGGAGTCGGTCGGCGGCGGTCCAAGGGTCGAGCGCCCCGCTGGTCACCTCGGCCAGCACTCCGTCTAGGTCGGGTCCCGCCATCTTCCGGCGCATCCCCTCGGCGACCGCCGCCTCGACGTAGCCTCGGGCTCGCCGCTCCCGTCGGCGCATGCCCTCGTCGCTCGTCGTCAGATGCCGCCGGTGACGGTCGATGGCGTCGACGAGCTCGTCGATTCCTGCGCCTTCGGTGGCGACGGTGTCGATGATGGGCGGCTGCCAGGCGGAGTCGGGAGCCATCTCCAGCATCGCCTCCAGCCAGCGACGGGTCTCGCCGGTGGAGGAGACGTCGGCCTTGTTGACGACGAACACGTCCCCGATCTCGAGGATCCCGGCCTTGTCCGCCTGCACGCCGTCTCCCCAACCGGGAGTGAGGACGACCACCACGGTGTCCGCGTGGTGGACCACCTCCACTTCCGACTGGCCGACGCCGACCGTCTCGACCACGACGGGGTCGAAGCGGACGGCCAAGAGGAGTGTCACCAGACTGGCGGTGGCGTCGGCGAGCCCGCCCAGCCTTCCCCGGCTGGACATCGAACGGATGAAGACGTCGGGGTCCGTGACGTGCTCCTGCATCCGGATGCGGTCTCCGAGCAGCGCCCCGCCCGTGAAAGGGCTCGAAGGGTCGACGGCGATCACCCCCACGCGGCGGTCCAACGCCCGCCACGTGGTTATCAGCGCGTTGGTGAGTGTGGACTTTCCCGACCCGGGTGCCCCCGTGATGCCGACCAGGTGGGACGACGGCCGAAGCCGCCAAGCGTCGGCGAGAACACCCCGGGCCGCGTCCTGACGGTCTTCAACGATCCGCAGCAGGCGGGCGAGGGCGCGACGGTCGCCCTGGCGCGCCCGTTGCCACAGGTCAGTCGGGTCCACGCCGAGAGGCTAGCGAGAGTCGGTCAGGCGACCGCGTCGACGGCGACTACACCGGGGACCCGATCCTTGAGGATCCGCTCGATGCCCGCCTTCAACGTCATCATCGACAGGGGACAACCGCCGCAGGCACCCACCATCTGGAGTGTGACGACGCCGTCCTCGACGCTCTGGAGGACGATGTCGCCTCCGTCCATCTGGATGGCGGGGCGGATGTAATCGAGCGTCGACTCCAGCAACTGCATGTCGATCTCCCCATCCGTGTCCTGGGTGGTGGAGATGTGGACCGGCGTCGATTCTTCGGTGGTGGTGTCAGCCATGTCGTTCATATCAACATCCGCGGCCTCGGCCGTGTTCCCATCAGGTTAACCGGGGCTGTCGCTTCCGAGCACGACATCGACGCCACCGTGTGCGTTGACCGCCTTCAGCCGGATGGTGGCGGTGGGGTCCAACGGGATCGCGACCGTGAAGAAGCCGGCGTCACGCCGCTCCGGTCCATGGGTTTCGACCACTTCGCCCCGGCGGCTCGTCTCCCATGACACCTCGGCGGCCGACGTCAGCTCCAGACGGAGCACGATCCCGAAGGGGGTGACTTGGACGGCCCGCGGACGGAGCCGAGGCGGAAGACCGATACCCGCCGGGAGCTCGACTTCGATCGATCCGGCGTCAGCCGCCATGTGCCACGTGCCGAGCTCGGCTCGGGCCGCGGGCCTGCCGTCGACGAACACATCGACCGGCCCCGTGACCTCCAGGGTGAAGTCGTCCACTTCCAGCACCAGAGCTACTTCGACCCGTTCGGGGACGAACTCGGGAGCCTCGACCGGCGTCAGGCCCCCGTAGTAGTGGGCCAGGATCTCGGGAGCCGTCGCACCTCGCTCGGCCATGGCCTGAGCTCCGTATTGGCTCATCCCGACCAAGTGCCCCCATCCGCGGCCTTGGATCTGGTGGATCGCCAAGACCGGAGGCCCGCCTGGTTCGAGAAGCGGCAGCCGGTAGGTCTTCATCTCGTACGAAGGCGACAGGACCGTCTGGGGGTATCGGGGCCCATCCTGGCGAAGGGCGGGAAGGTGCGCAGAGAGGACGGCTGGGCCGACCTGGTTGAAGATCCCTCTCAGCGTCCACGTGTCCACGGTCTCATCACCGCCGGAGGAGCGCAACGTCACTGTCCATGGTCCCTCGCCGTCGCCACGGGTCGTCGTCACCACTTCGACCAGCTCCCCGTCGACCAAACCGGCAGCTTCCGCCAGCCTCTGCATCTGGCGCTGGGGAAGCCGCCACATCCACTCGACGAACGGAGAGTCCTCGTCTGGCGACTCGACGCCGACCAGGTAGGGAAGGTCGATGTCGGACCAGACGTCCGACACCGTGCGGGTGCGGCCGCCGCTCGTCGAGAAGTAGTACGTCTGAGCGGGAGCACCCCCATGCAAGAGGATCTGGGAGTCGGTGGCTTCGACCGCGGCCCGCCAGCGTTCGCCGTTCTCGGTGAGAGTGGGTTCGAGCCCGGCGTAGACCTGGCAGGCGACCGTGGCGCAGATGTCGTAGTCGTAGGCGCGTCCCGACCCGGTGCGCCCGCGGGAGAGAGTCCAGGCGAGGTAGGTGCGGGCGGCGATGGCTTGGGCCTTCAAGGCTTCCGGTTCCCAATCGAAGGGCACCTCCTGGATTCCGGCCAGGTACTGGTCGAGAGAAACGTCTTCCACGATCGCCAGTCCCGCCGAGTGAGCACTGACGCGGACTCTCCCGCCATATCGACTGCCGTTGACCAACACCGCCGACCCCTCCTCGGCGGGCACGACCTCGATCGTTCCGGCCCGGACGACCTCCGGGTCGGACTCTTGAGCCGCCACCGGCGAGGCCGCGGCGACGATGGTGACGAGGCTCGCCAGCAGCGCAGTCGCCCACCGAATCACGTTCGGCGGATCTTCGCCCCGAGCGAAGCGAGCTTCTCGACGAACGCTTCGTAGCCGCGGTCGATGTGGTGGATCTCGTCGACCACAGTCGTGCCCTCGGCTCTGAGCCCGGCGAGCACCACCGCCGCTCCGGCGCGGATGTCGTGGGCCAGCACCGGACACCCGGAGAGACGTTCCACCCCGCGCACGACGGCGTGCTGCCACTCGGTCGTGATGTCGGCGCCCATCCGTCTCAGCTCGCCGATGTAACGGAAACGGGCGTCGTAGATGTTCTCGGTGATCACCGAAGTGCCTTCGGCCACGGCGAGAAGCGCAACCATCTGCGGATGCATGTCAGTGTGGAAGCCGGGAAACGGAAGCGTGGCGAAGTCGACGGCCCGCGGCCGCTCGGGCCCGATCACCCGCAGCCATCCGTCGCCACGCTCCACGCCGACACCGGCCTCTTCCAGCTTGCGCAGCTCCATCCGCAAGTCGTCGGGAATGCAACCGGTGACCGTGACATCGCCTGCCGTGATGGCGCCGGCGATGGCATAGGTTCCGGCTTCGAGGCGGTCGGGGACCACTCGGTGGATGGCAGGGGTGAGAGCGTCCACTCCCCGCACGTGGATGATGGCGGTGCCCTCCCCCGAGACGTCGGCGCCCATCTCGCGCAGCTGGCGGACGAGGTCCCGTATCTCGGGCTCGCGGGCGGCGTTGACGATGGTGGTGTTGCCCTTGGCGAGAACGGAAGCGAACAGCAGGTTCTCAGTGGCACCCACGGAAGGAAAGGGCAGCTCCACCTCGGCGCCTATGAGGCGATCGGAGACGCTGCCCACTAGCTCGCCGTGGATGAGCTCGAACGATGCCCCCATCCGCTCGAGCCCGTCGAGGTGGAAGTCGATGGGCCGCGCCCCGAGATCGTCACCCCCCGGCTGGGCGACACGGGCGTTTCCGCACCGGGCCAACAGCGGGCCGAGCACGACGATCGACGCCCGCATCTGGCGAACCAGGTGGAGCGGCGCTTCGGGTCTCAAGTCTTCCGGAACGACTATGTGGAGTTCGTGGTCGCGTCGGTCGACGTGGCAGCCGACGTGACTCAGCACCTCGGACATCAACGTGACGTCGAGGATGTCTGGGACGTTCGTCAGCCGGTGGCGTCCGGGGGCGAGGAGAGTGGCCGCCATCTCCTTCAGCACCGCGTTCTTGGCGCCGAGGACGCCGACCGTGCCGTGGAGTGCCTGCCCTCCCTCGACGATGATCTGGGGCATCCGGCTGCAGTGTACGAGTTGGCGCACGGAAGACAGTCCCCGGGAGTCGATACGGAGGCGAGTCTGCGAGAGGTAGCCTGAGCCGATGCGAATCGCCTTGGCCGCCGACCACGCCGGCTACGAGCTCAAAGAGCATCTAGCCAAATGGCTCACCGAGCAGGGACACGCCGTCTACGACCTCGGCACCCACTCCACCGACCCGGTCGACTATCCCGACTTCGCAGCCGCGGCGGCGAGAGCGGTCCTGGATGGGCGCGCCAACCGGGCGATCGTCGTGTGTGGATCGGGCGCCGGGGCGTGCATCGCCGCCAACAAGTTCGCCGGGATCCGGGCTGCCGTTGCCCAGGAGACATATACCGCCCGGCAGATGGTGGAGCACGACGATGTGAACGTCCTGTGCCTCGGCTCGCGGGTCATCGGCGAGAAGCTGGCCGAGGCGGTGGTAGCCGAATTCCTCGATGCCGAGTTCACCGGCGAGGAGCGGCACCGGCGCCGCCTGGAGAAGATCCAGGCCCTCGAGTCCTGATTCGCCTCAGGCGGCGGATTCGGCGGCCGTCTGGAAGAGGGCGTTGAGGACATCCAGGCTGCCCTGGGTGATCTCGCCTGACGCCCGGAAAACGACCTCGTTGTTGCCGTCGAGAACGACCCAGTACGGGGTCCCGACCAAGCCCAGCGCCGCCGCGGCGGTGTTGGACTGGTCGTCGTGGATGGTGGGGATGTCCCAGCCTTCCCGCTCGAGCCATTCCTGAGGCGGCCAGTTGCCCCGCACCTTCTGGAGAAGGGTCGAGACTCCGTAGAAGTCGACGTTGTCCGGCTTGTTGCCGGCTTCCAGCCAATCGACCACCCGTGGCAGTTCCGCCTGGCAGTGGGGGCACCAGTGGGCCATGACGAGCACGACCTTCGGCCGCCCGTCTGGGGCGATGCTGACGGTGGAGCCGTCGGGGTTGGTGGCGGTGAGGGTGGGAGCTGTCGACCCGATGGCGTCGTCGCTCGAAGGGTCGCCACCGAACGGAGGCAGGTTCTCGCCTTCTGCGGTCACCTGTCCATATACCTCATCTTCGGAGGTGCCGCCGCTGACGGCTGAGATGGCGATGGCGATGACGAGTCCGAGTCCTACGACTCCGCCGACGATGTAGAGGATCAGCTTGTTGTTCATGCGTCTTTCTCTGGGACAGTGGCGCCGCTAAAGGTTGCCAACAGAACGGTGATTAGGAGAAATCCCGCCCCCGCCATGAAGGGTATCGACACGAACCCGAACATGTTCACGAGCTTCGCCGTGCAGGGAACTGCTGGGTCGCACGCCCCTCCTGCCTCGAGGTTCGGGAAGTTCTGGATCAGCACGTGGTAGATGCTGATGCCCAGACCGATGATCGACAGCGGCAGTCCGTAGGTCCGGATCTTGCTGTCGTTGCGAATCGCCCCCACGAGGAGGATCGCCGCCAGGGGGTACATGGCGATCCGCTGGTACCAGCACAGGAGGCAGGGAGGAAAGTGGAAATACTCGGAATAGATCAACGACCCCGTCATGCACGTGGCGGCGACCAGCCAGGCGAGCCAACGCGCCGATGATGCCAGCCCGGCTCTCGTCTCGGGCGACGTGGTGAAGCGTACGACGAGAGCCACGACGGCCAGGGCGAGGGCGACGAGCGCCATCGTGGCGGTGAACGTCGAGTAGGTGAAAGCGTCCATGCGGCGGCGCGGGAAGTCTATTGCCGCCAGGACGTTGCGGGTACGCATGCGTCCTGTGGCCCGTCACCCATGCGGGCCACGAAGGGCCGGCGCGTTCAGCGGACGTAGCCGGCAGTCACGATCAGATCGGCCATGGCGTCATAGGCCGCCCGGTCTGTCGGCGTGGCCGCCCTCAAGCCATCGACGTACCGGTTGTACATGCAGAATGCGGCTGCGATCAGGACGGCGTCGTGGATCTCCCGGTCGGTGGCCCCCTCGGCGCGGGCGGCGGCGATGTCCTCGTCGGTCACGGCCAGACCGCTCTGCTGCACCTTGGCCGCGATGCGCAACAACGCCTTCATCTTGGGCGACACCGGAGCCGTGTCCAGGTCGGCGAGGGTGGCATCGACGACGTCGTAACCGCCCTCCAGTTGCCTGGCGGCGAACGCGCTGTGAGACCAGCAGCAAAAGTTGCATTCGTTGAGTCGGGAGACGTATGCCGCGATCAGTTCGCGCTCCCCGCGTTCCAGGGTCGACTCCCCTCGCAGAAGGGCTTCGGCCAACTCCTGGAGGGGCCGTCCGGTATCGGGACGGTATGCGAACAAGGCCCGGATCCCAGGGATGTTCTGGTCCAGATCGATGTGCGGCATGCGACCTCCTAGCTCCGGAACGAAGCGAGGACCATACCGTGAGCCGGCCACGGAGAGCCGCGCTGCGGCAGGTGTCTTCATGCCACGTCGAGGGCCCGCTTCAGAACAGCTGCGTCGGTCACTCCGAACTGGATGCCCGCCACGGCGCCGTCCCCATCGAAGAAGACCGTGGTGGGGACCGTGAACACGCCATAGCGTGCCGATACGTCCGGGTGACGGCCGACATCGACGGACCGAATGCGCTGTCCGACCGTTGGCTCCAGGGAGGCCACGATGCGTTCCTGGGCGCGACAGGCGGCACAGTCCGAAGCGGTGAACAAGATGGCCGTGCGGGGCTCACCGCTGATCCGGCGGCGCAAGAGGCGCCGATGACCCGCGGTGAGTGCCCACCACGCCGTCGCGATCCCGGCCGTCAGGAAGGCGAGCAGCACGAGTCGCCCCGTCATCCGGCTCTTCCCAGGATTCCGGCCCGCCGCAGCTGGAGGTAGGTGAAGCATCCAGCGCAGAAGCCAACGGTGATGTTGAGGATCGCCAGGGCCGAAACCAGAAGCGCCAGGCTCCATCCGATGACGGTGGCCCCGAAGGCAACCAGAGCCGACCCGGCGAGCGTGACGGTCCCACTGAAGCCTTGCGCGAATCGGTGCGGCTGGGGCTCGTCCACGATGAGACGCCGCCGCAACTTGAGGATCGGTGTCGCCAGGGCGTAGAGCCGCGGCATGACATTGAGTCGGGGGGCCAGAGAGCCGAACAGGTTGAGGCTTCCGATTGCCGCCGCCAGTGGCCATTGATCGAGCACGAAGGCAATCGCCAACGAGGTGGCGGTCATCGCCTGGCCGAATTTGATGGCGGTGATGTCGAGCGAGCCGAGCTCGGCCGGAGTCTGAGTGGTCACGGGTTCTCCCTGTTCGCGATCGGTGTGAGGGCCGAATCGAGGTGATCCGGCGGCCGGCAATCTTGCGAAACGAGGAAAAGGCCGTGTAGTGAAGCGGGTCACGAAGTCGTGGTGACAGATGTCATCCGCACCGAGGGAGACGGTTCGGCCTCGTGAGGACGAGAAAGCCCGGCATCCGCGGACGCCGGGCTTTCGAGCCGCCCCGACGGGATTCGAACCCGCGTTACCGGCGTTGAACAGAGCCCGGCGTCCCACTCAACGAACAGGGTTCTGCCGCACACTGACGGTGCAGCCGAACCCTGGGCGCAGTGGTGGCAGCCCCGACGGGATTCGAACCCGCGTTACCGGCTTGAAAGGCCGGCGTCCTAGACCGCTGGACGACGGGGCCGGGCTGCAACCGCATGGTATCCCACGGTGCCCGCTCCCCCAACGTGGGGTCAGAGGCGGCGACGGGCCTCTTCCAACCGGGATATCGAGGTTTCTCTTCCCAATGCGGCCAGCGATTCGAAGAGGGGCGGGCTCACCGAGGAGCCAGTGACGGCGACGCGGACGGGCTGGAATACCTTGCCGGCCCCCATGCCGAGACGCTCCGGCAGCGCCCGCAGCGCCGCCTCGATGGACTCGGCGCTCCACTCGGACAGATCGCTCAAGGCGCCGAGGGCAGCTTCGAGTACCTCGCTCACCCCATCTTTTTCCATGACCTTCTTCCACGACGTCTCGTCGTAGGTCAGGTCGGTGACGTACAGGAAGCGAGCCTGGTCGGCGGCCTCGGGCAGGAGCTTCGTGCGCTCCTGGATGAGCGGAGCCAGGTCCTCGAACCGCCTCCAGTCGGCGTCGCTCAGTGGGCCGACCTCCTTCTCGACCCAGGGTCGGACCCGCTCCGTGAACGACTCCACGGCCATGGCCCGGATGTATTCGCCGTTGAGCCAGTTCAACTTGTCCACGTCGAAGATCGCCGGGTTGCGCTGCACATCGGCCAAATCGAACCGCTCCACGGCGAGGTCCAAGTCGAACATGGTCAGGTCGTCGCCCGGGGACCAGCCGAGGAGCGCCAGATAGTTGACCATCGCCTCCGGCAGGTACCCGGCGTCCCGGAATTCGGTCACCGACGTGGCCCCGTGACGTTTGGACAGCTTCTTGCCGTCTGCCCCGAAGAGAAGTGGCAGGTGGGCGTAGACGGGAGGCTCCGCTCCCATCGCCCGGGTCAGGAGGATGTGCTTGGGCGTCGAAGACAGCAGGTCCTCGCCCCGGGCGACATGGGTGATCTCGTAGTCGACGTCGTCGACGGTGGAGGCGAGGTGGTAGGTGGGGGTTCCGTCGCTCCTCAGGATCACGAAGTCGTCGATCGAGTCGGCTTCGAAGCGGATGTCGCCCCGAACCATGTCCCCGAACTCGACCGACTCCTCGACGGCGAAACGTATGGCGCCCTGTGAGCGGACGTCGGAGGGTCGCCGGATGTAGTAGGCGGGGTGCTTTCCTTCGTTCTGGGCCCTCTGGCGCAGCGCCTCGAGCTCCTCCTCGGACCGGTCGTCGTAGTAGGCGGCGCCCGAGGCGACCAGCGATTCGGCGACTTCGCGGTAGCGGTCGAAGCGGGAAGACTGCCGGTAGTCGCCGTGCGGGCCGCCTACCTCGACGCCCTCGTCCCAGTCGAGTCCCAGCCAGCGGAGGCTGTCGAGGATGTTCGCCTCGAACTCCGATGTGGAGCGCTCGCGGTCGGTGTCGTCGATCCGGACGATGAACACGCCGCCCGTATGACGGGCGTACAGCCAGTTGTACAGGGCGGCACGTGCCGTGCCGACGTGGAGATTGCCGGTCGGGGATGGGGCAACGCGCAGTCTCGTCGTCATCGTCCAGCCACCATACGATTCGCCAACACTCCGATTCCGTCGATCTCGACTTCCATGAGGTCCCCGGGCTCCACCGGGCCGGCGCCCGACGGGGTGCCGGTGAGGATGACGTCACCGGGGAGCAGCGTCATCACCCGGGTCACGAACTCGACGATCTCGGCTACTCCGAAGGTCATGTCGAGAGTGAACCCGGCCTGGCGCACTTCGCCGTTCACCCGCGACACGATCGCCAGTCGCTCCAGCGGGTCGAGTTCGGTTTCGATCGCCGGTCCGAGAGGACAGAACGTGTCGAAACCCTTGGCCCGCGTCCACTGACCGTCGCGCTCTGAGAGATCACGGGCCGTCACGTCGTTGGCGGCGGTGTAACCGAAGATGTACTGGGAGGCGTCTTCGGCGGAGACGTTGTGGGCCACCCGCCCGATGACCACGGCGAGCGTCGCACCGTGGTGGATCTCGTCGCTGGAAGGCGGCTTGACCACGTGGGCGTTGGGCCCGACCACCGATGTCGCGGGCTTCAAATAGATGACGGGTTCCTTGGCCTCGTCCGTCTCCTCGTCCTCGGTGGCGAAGTTGTGCCCGACGCCGACGACCTTGGACGGCAGCACCGGGGCGAGCAGTTGGACCGACTCCCACGGGATCATGGTCTCGGTCGCCTCCCACGCCACGAATGGCGACCCCTGGTAGAGAGTGACCCCCTCGGACTCGGCGAGACCGTAGGCGATGTCGTCCCCCGCCTTGAATCTGACGATCTTCATCTCCGAGCCAGGGTAAACGGCACCGGCCGACCATCAGGCACCGACGAACACCGCCGATGGTCAGAACAGACCGACGACGTTGCCGTCCTCGTCGATGTCGACGTTCATGAAGGCGGGAGTCGTCCCCAGGCCCGGCATCGTCCGCATCTCGCCCAGGATCGGATAGATGAACCCGGCGCCGACCGAGGCCCGGACCTCTCTCACCGGAACGATGAACCCCTTGGGAGCGCCCTTGAGGTTGGGATCGTGGGAGATCGACAGGTGGGTCTTGGCCATGCAGATCGGCAGGTAGCCGAAGCCGGCCTTCTCGAACTCGTCGATCTGGCGGGCGGCTACCGGCGAGTACTCCACCCCGGCGGCGCCATAGATCTCCCGGCAGATCACCTCGATCTTCTCCCGGATGCTCATGTTGAGCGGGTAGAGGTAGGAGAACTCGTTCGGCTCCTCACAACCCTTGACCACCGCCTCGGCCAACGCCGCCGCACCCTCACCGCCTTTCGCCCAGTGCTCGGAGACCACGGCGTCGACGGCTCCGGCGTCGAGGGCGGCCTCCCGGATGAGTTGGACTTCCGCCCACGAGTCGGTCGGAAAGGAGTTGATCGCCACCACGACGGGGACTCCGAACCGCTTGGCGTTGGCGATGTGGGCCTCGAGGTTGGGCACGCCTGCCTGCAGGAGAGACAGGTTCTCTTCCGTGTACGCCTTGTCGAGCGGGCGGCCCAGCACCACTTTGGGGCCGCCGCCGTGTGTCTTCAGGGCACGCACCGTGGCGACCAGCACCACGCAGTCTGGCTTCAGGCCCGACGTGCGGCACTTGATGTTCATGAACTTCTCCATGCCCATGTCGGCGCCGAATCCCGCCTCGGTGATCACGTAGTCGCCGAGGTGGAGCGCGATGCGGTCTGCCAGGATCGACGAGTTGCCGTGGGCGATGTTGCCGAACGGCCCGGCGTGGACGAAAGCCGCCTGCCCCTCGAGTGTCTGCATGAGGTTCGGGTGGAGGGTGTCCTTCATGAGCACGGCCACCGCTCCCGCCACCCGGAGGTCCTCGAGGGTCAACGGCTTCCCGTCCTTGGATGTGCCGAAGACGACGCGGGCGACTCGCTCCCGGAGGTTGCGCAAAGCGGAGGCCAACGAGTCGCCGTCGACGAGGGCGAGGATGGCCATCAGCTCGGAGGCGACGGTGATGTCGAATCCGGTCTCCCGTGGGCGGCCATCGGCCTTACCGCCAAGACCGACCACGACATGGCGAAGCGCCCGGTCGTTGATGTCCACCACCCGGTTCCACTGGAGGTTGAAGACGTCGATGTTGAGGCGCTCGAGCCCCAGGCTCTCCAGCTCCTCGTCGCTGAGGCGTGTCTCGTGGTACCAACGGGCGTCGATGGCCGCCGCCACCAGATTGTGAGCGGCGGTGATGGCATGGATGTCGCCAGTCAGATGGAGGTTGAACTCGTCCATCGGCACCACCTGGCTGTAGCCGCCGCCGGCGGCACCGCCTTTGATGCCGAACGTCGGGCCCATCGAAGGCTGGCGGATGCAGGCGATCGCCTCCTTGCCGATGTAGCCCAGGCCCTGGGTCAAACCGACCGTCGTCGTGGTCTTGCCTTCCCCGAGCGGGGTGGGGGTGATGGCCGTCACCACCACGTACTTGCCGCGGGGCCGCGACCCGATTCGCTTCAGGGCGTCGAGGTGCACCTTGGCCTTCGTGTGGCCATAAGGGATGAGCTCGTCCTCTTGAAGACCGATCCGCTCAGCGATCTCCGTCAATGGACGGAGACGGGCGGCACGAGCGATTTCGATGTCGCTGGGAACCGGCGTTCCCATCGGAATCCTCCTGTAGGCGTGCGCGCCGAACCGTAGCGAATCGCTGATCTCGCCGCCTCGCGCCTCTGCCACAATCCGCTCTCATGAGAGAGGTGGACTTCGTGGTGGTCGGCGGATCACCGGCAGCTGTCTCGCTCGCCATGGATGCGGCCGAAGCGGGACTGGAACGTGTTGTGATCGTCGACCCGGAGGGCCAGCTCACGGCGCCGCCGGAGTCCCACCCCGATATCGAGGTCTTGAGAAGTGTGGCGGAAGTGGCCGCCACCGACGGCCGCGCCCGTGTGGTGGTCGAGGGGGAGGAGATCTTCGCCCGGGCCGCGGCGGTGATCGAAGACCGGCCGCTCCACCTGCCGCAGCTCCCGGCACCGGAGGAGGTCGCCGACCGGGTCCACAGCGACTCCCTTCCGGAACGCCCATGGGGCGAACACGTCCTCGTGGTGGGAGGATCGGAGAAGGCTGCCCGCATCGCCCTCGAGCTCTCCGACAAGGGTGCCAACGTGGTCCTGGCCCGGGCCAATGCCTCGCCGAGGCGCCTCTCCCGTCTGACCCGCAGCGCCCTGCTGCTCCGCGAGGCCGAACGCCGTCTCACGATCCTGTGGCACTCCCGACCGCTCGAGATCATCGCCATCGAAGGTGAGCCGCTGGTGAACTTCGACGACATCCGCACGCCGGACCTGGTCTTCGACGACATCGTCCTCGTCGACGACGCCTCGGTCGACGGGCCGGACTCCGAGGGGCCGGTGTGGCGCATAAGCGACGTGACCATCCCACCGGGGCAGGCATGGTCGAAGATCCGCGCTGGATCGTTCCCGGAGATTCCAGCTCCGCCGACTCTCCCCTCCATCGGCGCCGACGACGAGGAGCGCATCGAGGAGCTGCGGAAGCGTCATTACAACGCCACCATCACCCACTTCCATCGCACCCACTCCGATCTGTGGGTCATCCGGGTCGAGCCCGACCAACCCGACTTCTCCTATCAGGCCGGCCAATACGCCTCGCTCGGCCTGGGCTACTGGGAGCCGCGGGTCGACGGCGCCCGCGACCCCGGCCTGGAGCGGAAATGGGAGAACCTCGTCCGCCGCTCGTATTCGATCTCGAGCCCGATCTTCGACGAGGACGGGTATCTACACGACCCGGCCACGTCGAAGACCCTCGAGTTCTACATCGTCCTGGTTCCGCCGACGGCCGACCACATCCCCGGGCTCACTCCCCGGCTGGCGCTGTGCGGGCCCGGCGACCGCATCTATGTGGGCCCTCGCATCGTCGGTCGCTACACGCTGGCGCCGGTCCGTGATCCCGAGTCGACCGTCGTCTTCCTGGCGACCGGCACCGGCGAGGCGCCCCACAACGCCATGGTCACCGAGCTCCTCCGGAAGGGACATCACGGCCCGATCGTGTCGGTGGTCTGCGTCAGGTACCGGGCGGACCTCGCCTATCTCGACACGCATCGCCGGCTGGAAGAGCGGTTCCCCAACTACCACTACCTGCCGCTGGTCACCCGGGAACCGGACACGGAAAAGCTCTACATCCAGGACGTGATCAAACGGGATCTCCTGGCCGAGAACTTCGGCGTGGCGCTCGACCCCGCGCGAACCCACGTCTATCTGTGCGGCAACCCGGCGATGATCGGCCTCCCGCGCTGGGAAGGGGATACGCCGATCTTCCCCGAAACAGAAGGCGTGTGTCAGCTGCTCACAGAGCGGGGCTTCCAACTCGACCGTCAGGACTTCGTCGGCAACATCCACACCGAGAAGTACTGGTAAGTCAGGCCGCCTGGGAGCGCCGGCTCTCGAGGACCCTGTCGACCAGCCCGTACTCGAGCGCCTCGTCGGCGGTCAGCCAGAAGTCACGGTCGGTGTCTTGGGCGACCTTCTCGTGAGGCTGGCCCGTGGCATCGGCGAGGATCCGGTTGATCTGCTCCCGCATCTGCACGATCAGCCTCGCCTGGATCTCGATATCGGCGGCCGGGCCTTCGGCTCCGCCGTAGGGCTGATGCAGCATCACTCGGGAGTGCGGCATCGCCACACGCTTGCCCTTCGCACCCGCTGCCAACACCACCGCCGCCGATGAAGCCGCCAGGCCGACGACGACGGTGTTCACGTCGGGTCGCACGTGCTGCATGGCGTCGTAGATGGCGAAGAGCGACGTGATCGATCCGCCCGGTGAGTTGATGTACAGGTAGATGTCCTTTCCGGGGTCCTCGGACTCGAGGTGCAGGAGCTGGGCGACCACCAGGTTGGCGACCGCATCGTCGATCGGAGTCCCGAGGACGATGATCCGCTCGGAAAGGAGGCGGGAGTAGATGTCGAGAGAGCGGGTCCCCCGGGGCGTCTCCTCGATCACCGCCGGGACGACCACGCTCGAGACGGAACGACTCATCTCCTGCTTCGGCGAGGCCAACCCCACTCCTCTCTGCTCCAAGAAGACGGCTCCAGGAAGAAGACGGTGTCACTCTCCAAGATAAGGCGCCACCTCGGTTGTCGGAAGGACCGCCTCAGGAGTGGAGGTCGGAGAGGATGCGCTGGGCGGCGAGACGCCCGGGGGCACCCATGACGCAGCCGCCCGGGTGGGTGCCGGAGCCGCACTGGTAGTAGCCGACGATCGGAGTTCGGTACTGGCTCCACCCCGGAGCGGGCCGGAAGAAGAACATCTGTGGGGCGAGGAACTCACCGGCGAAGATGTTGCCTTCGGTGAGCCCCACCACGTTCTCGATGTCGAGCGGGGTGACGACCTCCCGGTGGAGGACGAGGTCGCTGAATCCGGGGAAGAAGGTCTCCATGGTCGCCTGGACCACGTCGCCCAGGTTCTGGCGTTCGGTCTCCCAGTCGCTCTCCCGCAGCTCGTAGGGCGTGTACTGGACGAAACACGACATGACGTGTTTCCCGGGAGGCGCCATGTCGGGGTCGATGGTGGACTGCACGGCGCAGTCGATGAACGGCCGCGACGAATACCAGCCGTATTTTCCCTCGTCGAAGGCACGCTCGAGGTAGTCCATCGACGGGGCGATGTTGGTGAAACCGCGGAGGTAGTCGCCGGGACCCAGGGCAGGGAACACGGGAAGGCCGTCGAGGGCGAAGTTCACCTTGGACGAGACCCCCTGGAACTTGAGGCGGGAGACGGCTTCGACCAGGTCCGACGGCAGCTCCCGGGGGTCGACCAGCTGGAAGAACGTCCTTCTCGGATCGAGCGCGGAGACGACTACGTCGGCGTAGAACTCGGTGCCGTCCTCGAGCGCGACTCCGACGACGCGTCCGCCTTCGGTGATCACCGAATCCACCGGCGAGTTGAGACGGATCTCGGCGCCGAACGCCTCGGCAGCCCGGGCCAGCACCTGAGTGAACCCGCCGTTGCCGCCCTTGTGGAACGCCCACGCCCCGAACGCCCCGTCGGTCTCGCCGATCACGTGATAGAGGAGGACCAGGCCCGAGCCTTGGGACCGCGGGCCGACCTTCGACCCGATGGTCCCCGAGCTGGCCAGATAGCCCTTGAGGAGCTCGTTTTCGAAGTAGTAGTCGAGGAAATCGGCCGCGCTCCCGGTGAGGAGCCGGACGGCGTTGTGCAGCACCCGCTTGTCGAGGCTGCGCATGTGGGCGGCGAGCTCTGCGAGCCGAGTCAACTCCTCGGGGTCGTCGGAGAAGGGGTCGGGCGGCACCTGGTCGAGCAGTGGCTTGATCGCCTGGCATACCTCGGCGATGTCGTGTTTGTACTGCTTGTAGGCGTCGGCGTCGTGGGGAGAGAGCCGGGCGATCTCCCGCATGTTTTCGCCCTCGTCCTGGCCGAGGAGCAGATAGGTGCCGTCCTCGTCGGGAGCGAAGCTGGTGGGCATCGACAGTGGCTTGAACCCATGCTTGGGAAGGTCCAGTTCGTGGATGATCTGGGGCCGGAGCAGGCTCAGGGCGTAAGAGAAGGTGGTGAAGTGGAACCCGGGATATAGCTCTTCGGTGATGGCGGCACCGCCGACGAGATGGCGTTTCTCGAGGATCAGCGTCCGCAACCCGGCCTTGGCCAGGTAGGCGCCATTGACGAGCCCGTTGTGGCCCCCACCCACCACGATGGCGTCGTATCGATTGGCGTCGCTCATTGGGTCACCTCGGCTGTCTTGTGGGGCGGGTTGTAGAACGGAAGGTTCGTCACCTCCGCTCCCACCATGGCGTAGTCGTGGTCGATCGTCACTTCGAGCAAGAGGCGCGTGCCGGGCTGAGCCGAGTCGGGCCGCACCCGGGCGAGGGCGATGTGACGCTGGAGCTGGGGCGAATACATCATGCTCGAGACCCAGCCGACCTTCGTCTCATCGACGGCGTAGACCATGTGCTCTGAGTGGTCGGGCCGGTGGTCTTTCGGCGGGATCAGGCCGGCGGCTCGATGGTGATCGTCCCAGTCCTGCCAGTCGACGACGAGCCCAGTCAGGAGCCAACGCGCCGTCTCGTTCGCCTGGTGGGAGCGCAGGGCGTCCCGGCCGACGAACGGCCTGTCGTCTCCCAGATCACCGAGCATCCACCCGAAGCCCAGCTCGATGGGAGTGACGCGGTCGGTGTCTGTCCAAGCGAACCGCGCCGACCGGTAATCGACGTCGATGAGGATCAGACCGGCTTCGATCCGGGTCATGAGGATCGCCTGCTGGCCCACCGGCACCACGCCGTGGCCGTCCGCCGCCTCGCTCACCGTGTCCCACAACCGCAGGGCGTCGTCGGCACCGACCCACAGTTCGTATCCGAGGTCGCCTGTGTACCCCGTCCTCGAAACGGTCACCGGCACCCCTCCGATCTCTGTGGTCGTGACCCCGAAGTAAGGGAGCGGGCGCACCTCCGGCGAGAGCGAGGCGAGGATGCGGCCTGAACGAGGTCCCTGCACGGCGAGCCCGGCCAGCGTGGTCGACTCGTCGACGATCTCGACCTCGAAGCCGAAGGCGAGGTCGGCGAAGTAGGCATAGTTGGGGCGGGCGGCGGTGAGCAGGAACTCGTCGGCGCCGAGCCGGAACACGACGCCGTCTTCGATCACGTGTCCGTCGCCGTCGCACCACAGCGTGTACTGGGCGCGCCCGGGCTGGCAGCGGCGCACATCACGGGTCAGCACACCGGACAGGAAGCGCTCGGCGTCGGCGCCGCGGATGCGGTACTTGTAGAGCGGCGACGTGTCGAATAGCCCGGCGGAGTTGCGGATCGCCCAGTACTCCGCCTTCTCGGAGGTCTGGTAGCGCTCCGCCGCCAGGTATCCCTGCCAGTGGCTCCACAAGCCTGTGCGGTTGGCGGCGTCGGTTCTCGGGTGGAAAGGGGTGGTGAGGATCATCGCTGTCCGAGCGGCGGCGGCCCTCAGCTCACGGGTAGTACTCGTCGGACTGGTATGGCACGGCCTGCTGGAAGTGCTCGATGCCGACCTGTATGAAGAGGCTGCGCACCTCCACGCAGCGGGTCCCGTCCGGCAGGTATCCGGCGGCTTCGGCGTAGAGCTTGCGGTCCTGGACCCCGGTCAGCCACGCCTCACCGCGCACCGTCACGCCGATGGGGATGGGCTTCAGGTAGTCGACGTGGAGGTTGCCGGTGACGGCCGGCTTCTGGTGGGCCATCGCCACGAACCCGATCAGGTCGTCGAAGAAGGCGGCAGTGGCGCCGCCGTGGACGAGACCGGGCCCGCCTTCGAATCTCTTCTCGAAGACCAATTCGGCGACGATCTTGTCCCCTTCGATGCGGGGCTCGATCCCCAGCCGATCGGGGTTCTCCGAGCCGCAGCCGAAGCACGTCGGCATGTGCTCGCGCGGCATCGACTCGGCCCATTCACGGTCGGCGATGGGGACGATCGTCCCCGTCAGGTACTTGAACGCCACTATCGCTCGAAGGGTCGGTAGAGCTCGTCACCGGCCTCGGCGACCGCGGTGCGCCCCGGCGGCCGTTCGTGGGCCAGCACCTCGAGCCACCTCTCCCGGCGGGCGTCCAATTCCTCGGACCGCTTCTCCCCCAGGCCCACCAACTCCAGGGCCACGTCCAGGTCGCCCCTCACAGGCGCCCGCCCGAAGTACGAGGCACGGGCGCCCATGAGCGCCGCCAGCACCTGGCGCAGCCTCGGGTTGTCTTCGGCGACCCCAGCCAGGCTGATGATGCGGAGCGCGTAGCCGGTGTCGGGACCGGGAGTGCCGAACCGCGGGTCCTTCGGCTTGTCGTCGGGGGTGAGGATCACGCCGGGACGGCGGGTCTTCTGGCGACGGGCCGGAGGGGGCTCCAGCACCGGCGCCGGCATGTCCCAGGGCGAGATCTCGACGTTCGGCTGCTGCGCCATCCGTCCTCCTCTCAGATCAGATGAAGTCGAGCCACTGGCGCCGCGACTCGAGCTTGCCGCTGACGGCATCCGAGTACAGGGACTGCGCCTGGCGGGTGATCGGGCCCGGCTTCCCGGGACCGATCGTCCGGTCGTCCACCTCCCGGATCGGCGTCACCTCGGCGGCGGTGCCGGTGAGGAACAACTCGTCGGCGCCGTACAGGTCGCCGCGGGTGAGGTTCGCCTCCTTGACCTCGATGCCCTCACCGCGGAGTAGGTCGATCACCGAAGCGCGGGTGATGCCATCCAGGATGCCGGCCGAGATCGGCGGGGTGAACACGACCCCGTCACGCACGAGGAACAGGTTTTCGCCGGAGCCCTCGGACACGTTTCCGTCGGTGTTGAGCATCAGCGCCTCGTCGTATCCGGTGGCGACCGCCTCCTGCTTGGCGAGGACGCTGTTGAGGTACTGGCCGCTCCCCTTGGCGGTGGGGATGAAGCTTTCGCCGCTGATCCGCCGCCACGAGGAGATGCGCACCCGGATCCCGTTGCGGATGCCTTCCTCGCCCAGATAGGCACCCCACTCCCAGGCCGCGATTCCTGTGCGTACGCGAGCAGAGGCGGGGTTGAGGCCGATGGCTCCGGTCTCGTAGAACACGAGCGGCCGCACGTACCCGGCTTCGAGGCCGTTTTCGCGCAGGACCCGGCGGCAGGCCTCCATGATCGGCTCTACGTCGTATTCCCACGGGATCCCGTAGGCCCGGGCGGAGCGCCCCAGCCGCTCGATGTGCTCGCGCAGACGGAAGATGGCGGTGCCGTCGGGTGTCTGGTAGGCCCGGATCCCTTCGAACACGGCCGTCCCGTAGTGGAGGGCGTGGGTGAGGAAGGGGACCTGAGCCTCGTCCCAGGGGACCATCTCGCCGTCCATCCAGATGGCGGTGGCTTTCTCCATTCCCGCATTCTGGCACACCGCCGGGCGGCCCCGTCAGCCGAGACGGCAATCAGGTAGCCGTCATCAGCTTGCGCGACAACCAGTCGAGGACGATGTCGAACCTCTCCTCCCGATGGCGCGGCTTGCCGCTGCGGCTGAGTTCGTGGCCCTCGCCGGGAAAGCGGACGAACTCCGCCTCCACCCCGTTGCGGAGCAGAGCGTCGAAGTACTGCTCGGCCTGCTCGATCGGGCAGCGGAAGTCGTTCTCCGAATGGATGATGAGGGTGGGCGTTCGCACCTGGGAGGCAAGACGCAGAGGGCTCCGGTCCCACTCGAGTTCGGGATCTCCCAGGTATTTGGAGGCGAACCATCCGCCTATGTCGGAGGTGCCGGCGAACGACGGCCATGACAGGAGGGCTCGTTCGACGATCGCCGCCTTCCAGCGGTCTTCGTGGGCGATGAGCCAGGCGGTGAGGAATCCGCCGTACGAGCCGCCCATCACACCCATGCGGGCCTCGTCGAGGCGCGGGAACCGTTCGAGAGCGGCGGCGACGACGGTGCCGATGTCCCCCAGGTCGACCTTGCCCCATCCCTCTCCCCGGACTGCGCGCAGGAACTCCCGATCGCGGCCACCGGAGCCACGGGGATTGGTGGCGACGACCCCGTATCCGGCGGCGACATAGACCTGGAACTCGTCGAAGTACCCCCATCCATACTGGGCGGCGGGACCGCCATGGATGTTGAGCAGCAGCGGCACCTTCTCCTCTCCGGGAGGCAGGTAGACCCACACGTCGAGACCGTCGACGACGAAATGCTCGGGAGGGATGACTTCCGGGCGGCGACCGCCGAAGTCAGATCGGAACTCGGCACCGCTGGAACGGCGGACCGCGAGACGAGCGGGCTCGTCGAGTGAGGAGACCGTGTAGGCCAGCGTTCCCGCCTGAAAGTCGAACCCCGTCACCACCGCCTGCTCGTCCACGACGAACTCGACATTGCCGGCGGGATCGAGGGCGGCAACGGCCACCCGACCCGAGTCGATGTACGGAACGAGCGCCCGGTCGCCGTCGAAGCAGAACCGATCGGGCCCGCCGGTCAGGGTGAAGAAGGCACGATCCGGTTCCGAGACCCAGGGTCGGGGCTCGTCCTCGAGTCGCCACAGCCCCGGAAGCTCGGGGAAGTCGTTGCCCGGGTTGCCGAGGGCGTGGAGGGCCCCGTTGGGGTCGTAGGCGAGGACGAACCAGGAACCCGGCGGGGCTACCGGCTGGGCCGATCCGCCTTCCGCCGCGGCGACGGCGACGTCGCCTGTGGGCTGATAGCCGGGGCGATCGGACAGATCGGTCAGGAAGGCGATGGTCGAGCCGTCCGGTGACCAGACCGGTTTGCTCTCGTGAGCGTCCCCATCGGTCAGCCGTCGGGGGAACTCGTCACCGTCCACGTCGACGACGTAGATCTGGCGACGGCGGTCGTGTGTCCAGCCGAGGCCGTCGACCCGATAGTCGCGGCGGGTGATCCGACGAGGGCGACGGGAACGCTCTTCGTCGTCGAGGTCGGCCCACTCCTCTGTCCATTCCACTCCGACGATGGCGATCCTCTGCCCGTCGGGGCTCCAGGCGGGCTTGCCCATCGCGCCGAGGGAGAACGTCGTGAGGATCCTGGCCTCGCCCCCGTCGACGTCGATCACCGCCAACTGGGGGTGCTTCTCGACCTTGCGCAGAAAGGCGAGCCTGCGGCCGTCCGGGGACCACTGCGGGGAACCATCGCTCTCGCCAGTGGTGAATCGCCGATGCCCTTTTGGCGTAGCCATCCAGATGTCCCGGATGTAGCGGTCTTCCTCGACGTCGATCTTCGTGACGACGTAGGCGACCTTTTCCCCGTCGGGGGAAACGACCGGGTCAGATGGGGCGGCGATTCCGTGGAGGCGTGAAGACACTCTTTTTCTCCTAGCCGAAGGCCACGGAACCCTACCCTCCTCGTCGTGGCACGATTCATCGCCTCCTTCTTCGGAACGGGGCTGATCCTGCGTCGTTTTCGGGGAGCCGACCGCGGCTCGGGAACGGTCGGCTCGCTGTTCGCGCTGGCCGCTTCGTTGGCGCTGTTTCGGGTCGGTCCGCTGGCCCAAGCGGCGGCTCTCGCCGTCGCCATCGTCGCCTCCCTCCTCTCGGTGCGACCGTTCGCCAGCACCGAAGGCGACCCGGCCTGGGTGGTGATCGACGAGGCGGCGGGAACCTTCCTCGCCACTCTCGGCTTGACCGGGCTCCCGGCGGCCGGAGCATGGGTCGTGTTTCGGATCGCCGACATCTTCAAGCGCGGCTTCTTCGGCGTCGCCCAGGCGGAACGATTGCCTGGCAGCGTCGGCGTTACGGCCGACGACCTGGTGGCCGGCCTCTATGGCTTGGCGGCGGGATGGGTGCTCAACGCCCTGATATGAGAACACCCCGACCTGGCGGTGGTGCTATGGTCGCCGCCACAACCGAATCGGGCCCTGTCTGGGGAAGTCCGGTCGAAGTCCGGCGCTGACCCGCAACCGTAGGTCGCCTCTCTCGCAGGGGCGGCGAGCCGGGATACCAGGCAGAGGTCGCGGCTCCGTACAACCCCGTCGAGGTCTGCGGGGGGAGCCCGGGACGGAAGATCCCTCACACGCCATGCGAGCGGAACCTTCCCTCACTGGGTTCACCTGCAGACCCGGAGAGAGGAAGGAAACCCAACCGACATGGCACGAACCACACGTGTCGCCACTCTCGTGGCGAGCCTCCTCGCTCTCTTCCTGCTCGCCGGGTACGTGTCGGCGCAGGAAGCCTCTCCGGGTCTCGCAGCTGCCGATTGGATCGCCGGTGAGCTGGCGTCCGACGAGCCGAGCTTCGACGAGTTCGGTGTGGCTCCGGCTCGCGCCGACGTCATCTTCGCCCTGGCGGCGCTCGGCGCTCGAGCCGATGCGATCCGTCAGGCGGCAGACGACCTGCGTACGACTGCTGCCGACTACGTCGGCGAAGGCGCCGACATCGACGTCGGGGCCCTGGCGAAGGTGCTCCTGGCGGTGCAGGTGACCGGCGAGGAGCCTGACGGCTTCCTGGGAGGTAGGGACCTCGAGGGCGAGCTCCGAGCCGCCCAACGCGACGACGGCAGCTTCGCCGACGACACCTTCCGCCACGCCCTGTCGATGATCGCTCTGGGAGCGACGGACGCCGGCGTGCCCGAGGACGCGGTGGATGCCCTGGTGAGCCGGCAGAACGACGACGGCTCACTGCCCGACGACTTCGATCCCGAGCAGTCGAGCATCGACAACACCGCCCTGGCCCTCCAGGCCCTGCTCGCCGCAGGGGCCACGGAAGGCGTCTCCGAGGCGGTCGCGTTCCTCGTCGACTCCCAGAACGACGACGGCTCCTGGCCCAATCCCTTCGGCCCACCGAACGCCAACACGGCCGGTCTGGCCGGCCAGGCGTTGCGGGCCGCCGGTGAGACTGAAGCCGCCGACAGGGCAGCCGAGTTCGTCCTCTCGCTGCAGACCGATGACGGCGGGTTCGCCTTCGACGCCACCCAGTCGGAGCCGAACGGGTACGCCACGCTGCAAGCGGTCCTGGCCTTGGGCGGGCCTGCCTACCACCAGTTGACGGCTCCTTCCTCGGACGACGCCGCCGCGGGGGATTCCGAGACGACCTCGGCTGCCGCGGCGTGTGCCCCCGGGGAAGGGACCACCGTGGTGGTTGACTTCTCGGCATTCGGGGGATCCGTCGAGGTGGGTTGCGCCCCGACGGCGACGACTGGGTTCGAAGCACTCGAGGAAGCCGGCTTCGAGGTCGCCACTGTGGAGGGAAGCCCCTTCGTGTGCCGGATCGACGGGCTCCCCGGCCCCGACACCGAAGACTGCGCCGGCTTCCCGCCCGGAGACGCCTTCTGGTCCTACTGGACCGCCGAGCTCGGAGGCGACTGGGCGTTCAGTTCGACAGGCCCGGCCGACCCGATCGAAGGACGCCTGGAAGGCTGGGCCTTCTCCACCGGGGAGAACGAGCCGCCGGCTGTCGAGGTGCCGCCCGCCCCGGCCCGAGAGGCCGAGGACACCTCGGCCACTGCGACCGACTCGGCCCCGTCCAGCACGGCGGCCGACACCACGACGACGCAGCCGGCGGCCGACGACGAGGACGGAGCAGGGGCGGGACCGTTCGTGGCGGGCGCCGCCCTCGTGGTCGTGCTCGGCGTGACCGGTCTCGTCTTGGCTCGCAGGCGACGGGAAACCGGAGAGCCATGACGAGGCAGCTGCCCCGGCGTCTGCACGCGGGAGCCTGGTGGCTCTGGGCCCTCGGGTTGATGGCGGTGGCGACCCAGACGACCAACCCGCTTCTCCTCGGGCTGGTCGTCGCCGTCGCCGGGGTGGTCGTCGCCAGCCGCCGCGGCGGAGCCGCCTGGGCCAGCGGTTATCGCGCCTACCTCGTCGTGGCGGCGGTGGTGGTGGCGATCCGGATCTTCTTCCGGACGCTCTTCGGCGGCGGCGCGGGCCCGGACGTCCTGTTCCATCTCCCCCGCCTCTCGATCCCCGGCGGCTTGAGCGTCGGCGGGCCGGTCACCGCCCAGCAGGTGCTCGCCGGCCTCTACGACGGGTTCCGCCTGGCCGCGATCCTGGTGTGCGTCGGGGCAGCCAACACCCTCGCCGATCCTCGCCGGCTGGCCCGGTCTCTGCCGGCTGCGCTCACCGGAGTCGCCACTTCCGTCGTCGTCGCGCTGTCGATGGCTCCCCAACTCGTGGAGTCGTTCGCCCGCATCCGCCGGGCTCGGAAGCTGCGAGGAGAAACCGGAAGGGGATGGCGGTCGTTGCGCCCACTGCTGGTGCCGCTGGCGGAAGAGACCATTCACCGGGCCGTATCGCTCGCCGCGTCGATGGAAGGCCGTGGCTACGGGCGATCGACTCCCGCGAATCGAAGGTGGGGTGCGGTCGCAAGCGGCGGCTTGGCCTTGGTGGCGGCCGGGTCGTTCTGGTTGGTCTCCGGGTCGCAACTCCTCCCTGCCGGCGCCACGCTGGCCACAGGAGCCCTTTTCGTTCTCGTCGGGCTGGCAGGCGCCGGGCGCGAGAACCATCGAACTCGCTACCGAGCCGACAGATGGGAGCGCCAGGAGTGGCTGGTCGGCCTGTCCGGAGTCGCCGCTGCCGCAGGCGTCTACATGACCGGAGCGCTGACCCCGGGGATCCTCCTCCCCCAGTTGGAACCGCTCACGTGGCCGCAGTTGACCCCGCTCGCCGCCATCTCGGTGCTCATCGCCGCCATCCCGGCCGTGGCGGCACCGCCTGTGCCGGCGATGCCGAACCTGCAGTCGATCCCGGAGACGGCGCCATGATCTCCTTCGACCGCGTCACCTTCGCCTATCCGAACACCCATCGTCCCGCCGTCGTGGACGTCGATCTCCACGTGGGCGAAGGCCAACTCGCCTTGGTGGTGGGGCCGACCGGCGCCGGAAAGTCCACGCTGCTGAAGATGGTCAACGGCCTCGTTCCTCGGTTCACTGGCGGGACGCTCTCCGGGAGAGTGGTCGTCGGCGGGCGGGACATAGCCGACCACAGTGTCGGGGAAATGGCAGATCTGGTCGGCTACGTGCCACAGGACCCCGCTTCGGGGTTCGTCGCCGACACGGTCGAAGAGGAACTGGCCTTCACGATGGAGCAGTTGGGACTCGACCCGGGCGTCATGCGCAAGCGGGTCGAGGAGGTGTTGGACCTCATGGGACTCGCCGCCCTGCGCTCCCGCCGACTCTCCGACCTGTCGGGAGGAGAAGCCCAGCGGGTGGCGATCGGCGCCGTTCTCACAGCACACCCGGAAGTGATGGTCCTGGACGAGCCGACGTCGGCTCTGGACCCGGCGGCAGCCGAGGAGGTCCTGGCTTCCATAACCCGGCTGGTACACGACGTCGGTACCACGGTGCTGATGGCCGAGCACCGTCTCGAGCGAGTCGTCCAATACGCCGACCAGGTCGTCCACATCGACCGCACTGGACGCGTAGAAGCAGGCGAACCGGCCGTCGTCATGGAACGGTCCACCGTCGCCCCGCCCGTCGTCCGGCTGGGACGGCTGGCCGGGTGGTCACCGTTGCCGCTGTCCGTGCGGGAGGCCCGTCGGCGAGCACCTTCGCTCATGGAGCGATTGAAGGCTCCCATCGCCAGGGCCGCGAGCCATGGCGAAGTCGTCATGGAGGCGCGGGACGTCTCCGTCATCTACGGGGACTCGCCGGCGGTGCGAGGAGTAGGTCTCCGACTAGCGGCCGGGGAGGTCGTGGCCCTGATGGGACGCAATGGCGCCGGCAAGTCGTCGCTGCTCTGGGCGCTGCAGGGGGCCGGGAAACGAAGCGGCGGCCGAGTCAGTGTCGCGGGCGTCGATCCGGCGACCCTCGAACCGGACGAGGCGCGGCGCTTCGTCGCCCTCGTCCCCCACGAGCCTTCGGACCTTCTGTTCATGGAATCGGTCGGCGACGAATGCCGCCGTGCCGACGCCGCCAACGGATCGCCCCCCGGCACATGCGGAGCGTGGCTCGAGCGGCTGCTCGGTCGAATCGACCCCGATCTCCACCCCGCCGATCTCTCCGAGGGCGAGAAGCTGGCGCTGGTGTTGGCGATCCAACTCGGCGCCCGGCCAAAGGTGGTGTTGCTCGACGAGCCGACTCGAGGGATGGACTACGCCGCCAAGCAGCACCTCTCCGATCTCATCCGCGAAATCGCCGGCCAGGGCACGGCGGTGATGATCGCCACCCACGACGTCGAGTTCGCCGCCGAGACCGCCCATCGGGTGGTCGTGATGGCGGACGGCGAAATCGTCGCCGACGATCGGACAGCCGCCGTCGTCGTCTCCTCGCCGGTGTTCGCCCCCCAGGTCGCGAAGGTGCTGGCCGGCGACTGGCTGACGGTGGACGACGTGGCGGCGTCTTTGGAGCCGGCATGAGCGCTCGCCCGGCGACCCTCGCCATGTCCCCCCGGGCCAAACTGACCCTGGCTTTCGCCGCCGTCGCCAGCCTCGTCGCCTTCGTGTGGCCTCTGTTCGCCGGGACCGACGCCGTGGTGGCAGGGAGCGACACCGCTCCTCTCCTCTTCGCTCTCGTTCTCCCTCTGGTCGCGGCGGTGGCGGCGGCCGAGATCTCCACCGGCGGATTCGACGCCAAGACCGTGGCGATGCTCGGGGTCCTCTCTGCTCTCGGGGCCGGCCTGAGGCCTCTTGGAGCGGGCGCCGGAGGAATCGAACTCGTCTTCTTCCTGATCGTCCTGGGCGGGCGAGTGTTCGGCCCCGGGTTCGGGTTCATCCTCGGGTCGACCACCCTCGCCGTCTCGGCGCTGATCACCGCCGGGGTCGGGCCCTGGCTGCCCTACCAGATGCTGGCGGCCTCGTGGGTCGGTCTGGGCGCCGCGCTCCTGCCGAAGCGGGAGGGCCGCGCCGAACTGGCGTTGTTGGCCGTCTACGGAGCGATGTCGTCGGTGCTGTTCGGGATGCTGATGAACCTGTCGTTCTGGCCATTCACCCTCGGACCCGACACCTCGCTCTCGTTCGTGGCAGGAGACCCGGTGTGGGCGAATCTGCGACGCTTCCTGGCCTTCGAGGTAGTCACTTCCCTCGCCTGGGAGATCGGGCGGGCGATCACGACCGCCGGCCTGATCCTCGTCGTCGGGGGAACGATCCTGCGCACGTTGCGACGGGCCAGCGCCCGGGCTGCGTTCGACTCCAAACCGGTCTTCGAGCGTCCGAGCCGTCAGCTGAGCGACACGTAACGCGCCTCCTCGATCCCCTCGAGGCGCCGCAGCTCGGCGAGCTGCTCCTCGGTGAGGGGGTCGTCGAGGTTGAGGCCCATCATCGCCGCGTCCCCGGTGTCGGGCGCCCGTCCCACCACCATGTTGGCGATGTTGACTCCCAGGTCACCGAGGTAGGAACCGAGCCGACCGATGACCCCAGGCACATCGGCGTTGCGGACTATCAGCATCTTCTCGGAGATCGGAAGCTCCACGTCGTGGCCGAGGATCTCGACGAGGGTCGGGCCCTTGCGGGTGCGGGTGGCCGACACCGACACCTCCCGGCCGCCGACCACTCCGCGCACGGTCACCATCGACTGGTAGTGCTCGGCGATCTCGGAGGCTTCCTGCTCGAGCGCTATGCCGCGCTGGTCGGCGATTGCAGGAGCGTTGACGTAGGTGATCATCCGGGAGGAGACGCCGGAGAGCGCACCTTTGAGCACCGCCAGCGTCAACGGCCTGGTCTCCCCCATTCCGATCCGGCCCGCCACCCGGACGGTGAGGCTCTGCGGAAGCCCCTCGGCCAGAGCCGTGAACACCCGGCCGAGCGTCTCGGCCACGGGAAGGTACTCGGCGACCTCCTCCGGCACGGATGTGCCGAGGTCGACGTTGACCGCCGACAGCACCAACTCGCCACGGAGCGTCCTCACGACAGCCTCGGCCACGTCGGATCCCGCTTTGTCCTGGGCCTCGGCCGTCGAAGCGCCCAGGTGGGGCGTGACGACGACCTGGTCGAGTTCGAACAGTGGGGACTGGGTGAGCGGCTCCTTGGAGAAAACGTCGAGCGCCGCCCCGGCGATCCGCCCCTCCCTGATCGCTTCCGCCAGGGCCTCCTCGTCGATGATCCCACCCCGGGAGGCGTTGATGATCCGAGCGCTCGGCTTGAGGCGGGCGAGGGCGTCCTTGCCGAGGAGCCCTTTGGTGTCGGCCGTGAGCGGCAGATGGACGGTGATGAAGTCGGCCGTCGAAAGCAGGGTGTCGAGGTCGACCATCGTCACCCCGAGCCTCCGCCAATGCTCCTGGGACACGTACGGGTCGTGGCCGAGGATGTTCATGCCGAAGGCCCGGGCCCGTTGGGCGACGAGCGACCCGATCCGGCCCAGGCCGATGATCCCGAGCGTCTTGCCGTGGAGTTCCACCCCCTCGAACCGGGCCCGCTCCCACACCCCGGATCGGAGAGTCGAGTCGGCCCGGGGAATGTTGCGGGCCTGCGCCAGCATGAGGGCGAGGGTGTGCTCCGCCGCCGAGATGATGTTCGCCTGCGGCGCGTTGACGACCACGATCCCCGCCTCCGTCGCTGCCGCCAGGTCGATGTTGTCTACACCGATCCCCGCCCGCCCGATCACCCGCAGGCGAGGCGCGGCAGCGATCATCTCGGCGTCGACCTGAGTCGCCGACCGCACGATCAATCCTTCGGCATCGGCGAGGCGCCCCATCAGCTCGGAGCGCTCGACACCGACGGCCAGATCGACCTCGCAGGTCTCGCGCAGGGTCTCGATCCCCGACTCTGCGATCTTCTCGGCGACGACGACACGTGGAGCCATGAAGGAATGTTTCCACGCCTCGGCCCGGATCGAAAACCATCCGCTCCGGTTAGCCTGCTCCGCTGATGAGCGACTACGTGTTCGACGCCGACACGGCGGTGGCAGGCGGTGAGGACGGCGTCTTTTCGGCGAACCTGCACGACCGGTGGACGATCGAGCAGGTCCCGAACGGCGGGTACACGATGTCGGTCATGTTGCGCGCCTGCCAGGAGGCGTCAGAGCACCCCGACCCGCTGACGGCTACAGCCCACTTCCTGTCGCCCACCTCGCCGGGGCCCGTCGAGGTGCAGGTGGAGGTGGTGAAGGCGGGCCGGTCGACTTCGACCTTCGCCGCCGCCCTCCACCAGGACGGTCGGGAGCGGGTCCGCATGTTGACGACGTTCGGCCATCTCGACAGCCGCAGCGGCCCCACTCATCGCTACCTGGACCCGCCTGAGCTGGAGCCTCCATTCACGCAGCAGCGGAGCCTCCTGATCCAGAACTTCCCCAACAACTTCCACTTCGAGATCCCCGAACGGCTGGCCGGAGGCGCCATCGGAAAGCCCACCGGAGAGCCAGAGATCGCGGGCCGCATGGCCTTCGCCGACGGGCGCGACCCCGACCTCTTGGCCATGCCCGTGTTCGCCGACGGGCTGCCCCCGGCCGCGTTCAACCTCGGCTACGCCGCCTGGACGCCGACGATCGAGCTCACCATCCATTTCTGGAACCATCCGGCTCCGGGACCGGTGACCGTTTGGCTCCACAGCGCGGTGGTCGAGGGCGGCTACCACGACGAGTCGGGCGACATCTGGGACTCGGAGGGACGCCTCGTGGCGCGCAGCCGCCAATTCGCCCGGATCCTCGTCGCCCCGGACTCTTGAGACTCAAATAGCGCCGATCACCTCTCGGCCGAACAACTCCAAACCCGACGTGTCGTAGGCGGCGTCGTGGAAGTTCACGATGACATAGGACAGCCCGAGATCCTCGTAGGGCTTCAGCATCTCCACGATCTTGTCGGGCGGCCCCGCCCAGCGCCGAGCCCACGCCAGATGTCGTTCGGTGGTGGCGTCGTCGCCGATGACCGGCCGGATCCGCGCCGCCACCTCGTCGAGCCGCTCCAAGGCCTCGGCTTCGGTGGGGGCGCAGACCACTCGGATGTTCATCGTGCGGGTGATGGTGTCGAAGTCCCGGCCGATCTCGGCGCAGTGCTCGGCGAGCACTTTCGACTTGTGAGCCCAGGTCTCCAGGTCGGCGTAGAAGTTCGAGTAGTCGCCATGGCGGGCGACGACCCGAAGGGTGCGCTGCTCGCCCCCGCCCGCCACCCACAAGGGAATGTGAGGCTTCTGGAGCGGCTTGGGCTGGCAGATGGCGCCGTCGAGGCGGTAGTACTTCCCCTCGAAGCTCGCCTTCTCTTCGGTCCACATGCGCTTCATGACCTCGATGCCTTCGTCGAGTTGCGCGATGCGCACCGAGGGCTTCGGGAACTCGTAGCCGTGGGCGAGGAACTCCTCCTCGTACCAGCCGGCGCCGATTCCCATCTCCAGCCGACCCCCGGAGATGACGTCGATCGAGGCGGCGACGTGGGCGAGGTAGGCCGGCGGGCGGTAGCCGTTGCACGTGCACATCTGGCCGAGGCGAAGCGTGTCGGTGACGGCCGCCAGCGCCGCCATCATCGTCCACGCCTCGTAGGTCGGCTCCTGGGTGGCGACCGGGGTGGTGTGGAAGTGGTCGAACACCCATCCCGATTCGAAGCCGGCTTGCTCGGCGGTTTTGGCCACCCGAGTCATCACCGACCAGTGCTCCTCCACGGGGATGCCGACGAGATCGAGTGTCCAGCCTTGGGGGATGAAGCAACCGAAGCGCATGGCCCGACGATATCCGCGATTCGGCCGCTGGGTCGCCGGGGGGCATACCAGCGTCTCCGCGTGGGCGGATACGCTGGGGCCGATGAACGTGCTCGCCGCCGTTCCCGTCAAGCGGTTCTTCGTGGCCAAACGCCGGCTCTCCAGCATCCTCGACGCGGCGGCGCGTGCCCGACTGGGCCGGGACCTGGCCGCCCACACCATCACCACCGTGGAGAAGGCGGGCCTCGACGTCGTCCCCCTCGCCTCCGACGAGGAAGTGGCGGCGTGGCTGTCGGGCATGGGTTGGAGCCCGATGGTCGACAGGGCGGAAGGGCTCGACGCCGCCGCCCATGACGCCACGGTCCGCGCCACGTCCGAAGGGCGCCCGTGGATGATCGTCCACGCCGACCTTCCTCTCGTCACACCTGAGGACATCCGCACGGCGGCGGCGGTCCTGGAGAACGGTGGCTCTCCCATCGCCCCGAGCGACGACGGCGGCACTTCCCTGATCGGCGGGCACGGCCCATTTCGGTTCAGCTACGGGCCGGGGAGCTTCCACCGCCACCTCGCCCGAGCCGTAGAGCCAGTGGTGATCGTCCGCCGCGGCCTGGCCCTCGATCTCGACGGGCCCCGTGACTTCGAAGCCGCCGCCTCGCTCCCACAGGGACGGTGGCTGCGCCGCTACATGCCGTGACCAACCTCTACGACGACCTCCGGGACACGCCCCGCAGACTGCCGACCCCGGCGTCCGCCCTCACCATCGGCGCCCATCCCGACGACGCCGAATTCGGGGCAGGAGGAACCCTCGCCAAGTGGGCCAACGAGGGGTGCCGGATCACGATGCTGATCGTCACCGACGGCTCGAAAGGGACCTGGGAAGAGGGGGTGTCACCTGCCGACCTGGCCGCCCGCCGAAAGGAGGAACAGAGGCGGGCTGCCGAGGTGCTCGGTGCGGCCGAAGTGATCCACCTCGACCACGTCGACGGCGAACTCGAGTACTCGATGGCGCTCCGCCGAGAGATCTGCCGGTGGATACGCACCGTCCGACCCGAGGTGGTGTTGGGCCACGACCCGTGGCGGCGGTACATGCTCCACCCCGACCATCGCGCCGCCGGTCTGGGGCTGATCGACGGGGTGGTTGCAGCGCGAGACCACCTGTTCTTCCCGGAGCAGAACCTGGAGCGGCACCGGCCCGAGGCGATCCTGTTGTGGCAGGCGGACGAGCCCGACCACTACGAGGACATCGCCGACACCTTCGACGTCAAGATCGAAGCACTCCTCTGCCATTCCAGCCAGTCCGCCACGACGATGGGGGATGCCGGCTCGTCTCCCGCCGCTCGGGAGGAGTTCACCCGCCGCCTGGCAGATCTCGCCGCCGAATCCGGTCGCCCCGTCGGCCTCCGCATGGCCGAGGCGTTCCGGCTGATCCGTCCGTAGACGCGAGGAGGGCGGCCGGTTGGCCGCCCTCCACTCGCGTTAGCCCGCTCTCCTATCGGATCGCAGTTCCGGTGTCCTTGTCGAAGTAGTGCAGTTTGCTCGTATCGACAACGAGCACCGTCTCCTGGCCGGCTTCCGGCGCCAGGTCTGGGTTGACTCTCGCGGTGAACTTGGTCACGGAGCCGAGCGACTCCTCCCCGGCCCCCTGGTCCTCCAGGAGCTCCTGGATGTCGGGGGTGATGACCGGAGGGCTGTCCATCTCGAAGTGGACGTATGCCTCGGATCCGAGTTGTTCCACCAACTGCGGCTTCACGGTGATCTTCTGGTCGTCGGAGGCATTGGGCATCGCCTGGGCGATCTCGAACGCCTCCGGACGCAGACCGAGGACGATCTCCTGGCCGGAGTAGTTGCCGAGCGACGGCCGCTTGGCGATCGCAGCCCGGTCGACTCGCAGCGAGTGCCCCGCGAACTTGACGTGGATCTCCCCGCCCTCTTCCTGGATCGTGCCGTAAACGAAGTTCATCGATGGGCTGCCGATGAAACCGGCGACGAAGAGGTTGTCGGGGCTGTCGTAGAGGTTGCGGGGACTGTCGATCTGCTGCAGGTTGCTCTCGCCCTCGCGGGAGATCTTGCGCAGCACCGCCACCCGATCACCCATCGTCATGGCTTCCGTCTGGTCGTGGGTGACATAGAGGGTCGTGGTGCCCAGGCGCTCCTGGAGGAGACCGATCTCCGAACGCATCTGCACACGCAGCTTGGCGTCGAGGTTGGAGAGCGGCTCGTCCATGAGGAAGGCGGCAGGCTCGCGGACGATGGCCCGGCCCATGGCGACCCGCTGCCGCTGACCACCGGAGAGGGCCTTGGGACGGCGGTCGAGGTACTCGTGGATCTCGAGGATCCGGGCCGCCTCGTTGACCCGGCGGTCGATCTCCTCGTCGGGCATCTTCCGCAGCCGGAGACCGAACGCCATGTTCTCGTAGACGGTCATGTGCGGGTAGAGGGCGTAGTTCTGGAACACCATGGCGATGTCCCGGTCCTTCGGAGGCACGTCGTTGACGACCCGGTCGCCGATGCTCAGCTTGCCCTCGGTCACCTCTTCCAACCCGGCGACCATCCGCAGCAGTGTCGACTTGCCACAACCGGATGGGCCGACGAGAACGACGAATTCCCCATCCTCGACGTGGAGACTCACGTCGTAGATCGCCCTGGTGCCTCCCGGATAGACCTTTCCGACGTTCTCGAAGGTGATGGAAGCCATCTGGTTGGGACTCCTTCCGCCTGGGCTTCCCTCAACCTAGCATGTCCCTCGGTTCCGTGGCTGGTGGCGTTTGGACATAGGAGGAGCGTTGTCCGAGAAGGTGGCTGTGATCACCGGGGGTACCGGGGGCCTGGGAACGGCCCTGGTGAAGCGTCTTCGCGACCGCGACCTCAAGTTCGCCGTCACCTATCTCGTGCCCGACGAGGCGGCCGCCTTCGAGGAGGCGATCGACCTCGACGAGGACCGGCTGATCCTCCGCCGCGTCGACGCCATCAACGCCGAAGCGGTCAACTCATTCATGAAGGAAGTGGCCGACACGTGGGGCGCCATCCACATGCTCTGCTCACTGGTCGGCGGCTGGGCCGGCGGCCGTGACGTGGAGGAGACCGACGACGTGCGCTTCGAGCGCATGCTCGACCTCAACCTGCGCTCCTCCTTCTACGCCGTCCGCGCCGCCGTCCCCCACCTGCGCCAGGCGGGCTGGGGCCGGATCCTCCTCGTGGGGAGCAAGGCGGTCGAGGAGACGCCTCCCGGCCAGGCCGCCTTCAACATCGCCAAGGCCGGCGTAGTGGCGCTGACGAAGACAGTCGCCCAGGAACTCGAGGGCACCGACGTGACGGCCAATTGCCTGATGCCGTCGGTGATCGACACCCCCGCCACCCGTGCCGCCCTCCCCTATGCCGACTACGTCCACTGGCCGACTCCGGAGGAGATCGCCGACGTCGCCGCCTTCATCCTCAGCGAGGAATCGCGGGTCATGAACGGGGCGACGGTCCGTGTCTACGGCCGCGCCTGACGGGCCGTTTAATCCCTTGACTTAAAGTCAACTTGAACCTGTAGCGTGCTGCGCACAGGTCGATTCGCTCGTCCACCGATGATTTTCGCATCCGGACGCGGTCGACCGACTCAACGATCGGAGGAGACATGACTGACCGAGTAGTCGATCTCGAACGCTTCCGGGATGCGGTCAAGGGACGGGTGGTCGGCCCCGACGACCCGAGCTATGACACCGACCGCCTGATCTTCTATGGCAACTGGGACCGCCGCCCGGCGGCGGTCGTGCGGCCGGCCGACGCCGAGGACGTAGCCCGGACCGTCACCTTTGCGGCCGAAAACGGACTCGAGGTTGCCGTGCGCAGCGGCGGCCACAGCCTCGCCGGCCACAGCTCAACCGAGGGAGGAGTAGTCATCCACCTCGGGGACATGAACCGGATCGACGTCGATCCCGAGAACCGCACGGCGTGGGCTCAGACCGGCGCCACCGCCGGCGAGTACACGAAGGCCGCCGCCGAACACGGCCTCGCCACGGGCTTCGGCGACACCGCCTCGGTAGGCATCGGCGGCATCACTCTCGCCGGCGGCATCGGGTTCCTAGTCCGCAAGTACGGGCTGACCATCGACAACGTCCTAGCCGCCGAGGTGGTGACGGCCGACGGCAGCATCCTGAACGTCGACGCCGAGGAGAACCCCGACCTGTTCTGGGCGATCCGCGGCGGGGGCGGCAACTTCGGCGTCGTCACCCGGATCAAGTACCGCCTGGTTCCGGTGTCCGACATCGTCGGCGGGATGCTGATCCTGCCCGCCACCCCCGAAGCGATCGCCGGTTTTGCGGCAGAGGCAGAGGCCGCTCCCGAGGAGCTTTCGACGATCGCCAACGTGATGAAAGCGCCGCCGCTGCCGTTCCTGCCCGAAGCAGCCCACGGCAAGTTCGTGCTGCTGGGCCTGATGGCGTTCTCCGGCGACCTCGCCGAAGGCAATGCCGTGGTGGACCGCTTCCGGGCGCTGGCAGAGCCGATCGCCGACATGGTGGGGCCGATCAAGTACCCGGCTCTCTTCGAGGAGCCCGAGGGCGAGGAAGAGTTCCACCCGGTGATGGAAGGTGTGAATCTGTTCGCCGACCACTTCGAGGAGGCGGAGGCGAAGACCGTCATCGACGCCATCGAGGAGTCGACGGCGGCGATGTCAGCCGTCCAGTTCCGGGTGCTGGGGGGAGCGTTCTCGAGGGTCCCCAACGATGCCACCGCCTTCGGCCACCGCGACCGCAAGCTGATGGTCAACGTGGCAGCGATGTACATGGACCCGGCCCAGCGGGAGGAGATCGTCTCCTGGACCCGCGAGCTGGCCGACTCCCTGTATCCGGGCGAGACCGCCGGCTACGCCGGGTTCATCACCGACGAGGGCGACCGGGCCGCACACCGGGCATACCCGCCGGCCACCTTGGCCCGCCTCCAGGAGATCAAGCGCCGCTACGACCCGGACAACCTGTTCCACCTCAACCACAACATCTCTCCGGACTGACCGCGGGGTCGATCTCGGCCCGCAGAAAAAATCCGACCGGCGTGTCGATTACCGGGCCTCTCGTTCGACGTCTGAGTGAGAGGCCCGGAAGGCGGGCCGCAGATGCGAAAGGAGCCGAGATGCGAGTGATGGTGCTGGTGAAGAGCACGCCGGAGACGGAACAGGCAGCGTCGCCCAGCGAGCAGGTCATCGCCGAGATGATGGAGTTCAACGAGGAACTCGTTGACGCCGGCGTGATGGTCGACGGCGACGGGCTCGCCCCCAGCTCGAATGGCGCCCGGGTGCGCTGGGAGAACGGCGACATCAGGGTGATCGACGGGCCATTCACCGAGTCGAAGGAACTCGTCGCGGGCTACTGGGTGTGGGAGGTCAAGTCGCTGGAGGAGGCCATCGAGTACGCCAAGCGGATCCCCAACCCCGAGGGCGAGGACTGGGAGGTGGAGATACGCCCCTTCGTCCAGCCCGAGGACTTCGGCGAGGCCCTGACCCCCGAGCTCCAGGCAAAGAACGACGAGCTGCGGGCCAGAGAGCGGGCTCAGCACCCGCAGGACTGAACACCATGCCGGGCCAGAGCCGGAGGTGAGCAGCCTGCTCGCCTCCGGCTCGGTTGCGTTGGAGCGCTGCTTCACTCACTGCGGTGAGCACCGACATCCAGCGGACGATCGAGGCGGTGTGGCGCATCGAGTCGACGAAGGTGACCGCCGCCATCAGCCGCCTCGTGCGCGACGTGGGCCTCGCCGAAGAACTGGCCCAGGACGCCTTCGTGGCTGCGTTGGAGCAATGGCCGCAGACGGGTATCCCCGACCGTCCGGCCGCCTGGCTGATGCGCACCGCCCGCAACAAGGCGGTGGACCGGATCCGGCGCAACGTCACCTATGAAAACAAGCAGGCGATGTTGGCGCGCGATGCCGAGCTCGGCTCGGTCGACGACCCCGACTGGGACAGGGCTCTCGACGATCCCGTGGGTGACGACATCCTGCGGTTGATGTTCATCGCCTGCCACCCGGTGCTGTCGATGGAGGCCCGGGTGGCGCTCACCCTGCGCCTACTCGGCGGCCTGACGACCGCCGAAATCGCTCGGGCCTTCCTCGCCCCGAAGCCGACCATCGCCCAGCGGATCGTGCGGGCGAAACGCACCCTGGCCAGAGAGCAGATCCCGTTCGAGACCCCTCCGCCCGACGAGCTCGCCGAGCGGCTCTCTTCGGTCCTCGAGGTGATCTATCTCATCTTCAACGAGGGCTACACGGCCACCTCCGGGCAGTACTGGCTGCGGGCCGACCTGTGCATGGAGGCGCTGCGCCTGGGCCGGATCCTCGTCGGTCTCGCTCCCGAGGAATCCGAGGCCCATGGCCTGCTGGCGCTGATGGAGATCCAGGCCTCGCGTTTTCGCACCCGGATCGACGCCGACGGCAACCCCGTCCGCCTCCCCGACCAGGACCGCCGCCGCTGGGACCGCCTCCACATCAAGCGCGGTCTCGCCGCCCTCGACCGGGCGCGGGATCTGGCGCCGGAGCCGGGCTTCTATCTGCTCCAGGCGGAGATCGCCGCCTGTCACGCCCGAGCCCACACCTTCGAGGAGACCGACTGGAAAGAGATCGTCCGCCTCTACGACGAACTCGCCGCCCGCTACCCCTCCCCGGTCGTGGAGCTCAACCGGGCGGTGGCGGTGGGCATGGCCGAGGGGCCCGAGGCCGGCCTGGAACTCGTCGGGGCCCTGGCCACGGAGCCACTGCTCGAGGACAGCCACCTGCTGGCAAGCGTCCGGGCGGATCTCCTGGAGAAGGCCGGACGGTTGGAAGAGGCCCGCGCTGAGTTCACCCGCGCCGCCCAACTGACCCAGAACGAGGCCGAGCGGCAACTGCTCACCGCCCGAGCCGAGTCTCTGTGAAGATCTTCCGCGCTCTCCGCCACAGAAATCTTCACAAACGAGAAGACCCCCGCACGAAGCGGGGGTCTATGGGTGGCAGCCCCGACCGGATTTGAACCGGCGTTACCGGCTTGAGAGGCCGGCGTCCTAGGCCGCTAGACGACGGGGCCGCGGCCGACGCCACAGGGGCGCCGGAAGCTCGGGGGGAAGGACTCGAACCCTCAATAACAGGGCCAGAACCTGTCGTGTTGCCAATTACACCACCCCCGAACGCGGCTCCTCCAACCAGAGTCGGAGAAGCAGGAGGAAGCTACATGGTAGCCCGCAGACGGCGATTCGTCATACTCGGCTCACGGCGCGTTCTCCACCGTCCACACCCACCAGCGACCCTCGATCCTGCGGACGACAAACACCCATTCGAACTGCTGGGACGGCTCACCGGTGCGCACGAACACGACTTCGGCCTGGATCCGCTGCTCTTGGTCGTCACCCGAGAAGTCGATGGGGACGAAGGTCACCTCATAGGGCGGGTCACCGGGAGGGGCGACGGCGATCATCTGCGCTTCTCCGCGAAAGCGGGTCATCTGGGGCCCGTCGCTGGCGAACCACGGCTCCACCTCTGCCAGATCGCCGGTCACGGCGAACCGGCCCCAACCGTCGAGGGCCGCTCGGATCAAGGCCTCGGGGTCGTCGACGCTCGTGGTGCTCGTCGTGTCGCCCGACACGCTCGGCACCGAGGTATGGGCGGCGACCGGCGACGAGCGGAGATCAGTCGTGTCCGAAGTCGTGGTGTTGGGCGCCGATGAACCGGTGGTGCCCGAACGCGAAGCCCATACCGCCAGGCCCGCCAAGACCAACACCACCACCGCAGCCGCGGCCCGGGAAGGGCGCATCACGGGGACAGAGTAGGAACCACCGTCGCCCGAGCGCTGACCTCGATCGGACCCGCGGTGACCAACCGCAGCAACGTCAGGTCGACCGACGTCCACGCCGTTACGGTCGCCTCAGCCCCGTCTGCCGCCGTGAAGACGTCGTGATGGACTGGCACACCCGCCTGGGCGGCGATCGCATCCTCGACACGAGCTCGCACCCGATCGGGATCTAGGACCAGTTGCCCCTCCGTTCGCCATGCCGTCTCGTCGATGCCGCTTCCCGCCGCCACGGCCGCCGAATCGACGAGCGAGCTGACGAACCGGTAGGCGGCCAGGCCTCGCCACAGGTCCAAAGCGATCCCGCCGACCACGAAGACGACCATCACCAGACCCACCATCCACAGCGTGACCGACCCGCGCTCGTCCTTCATGGGAGGCTGCGGTAGGCGTCGACGGGTTCGGCGTGGAAGGCACTGACCGGGATGCCTCCGACTTCTCCCCACGGAGTGAGGATCAGCGGCACATCGATGGTCACCTCCACAGTTATGTAGGAGCCACGCTCGAGCGAGCACGGGCCGCCACCACACATCACGATCTCGGCGTCGTAACCACGGGCTTCCGCCATCGGTTGAACCGCAGCGATACCTGCCTCCGCCGGATCGGCGTCGGCCAACACCGCGGCCCGAGCACCCTCTGCCGCGGCAGAACGAGCGAATGTCTTCGCCTCGAGCCATGGCGAGAAGGCCAGCACGAGCACCACCGCCGGCAGCACGAACAGGCCCATCCCCAGGGCCAGCTCCAGCGCCGCCGAACCGCGCTGGCTCAGGGGCTTTCCCGCCACGCCCATGTCTCGAGGGTGAAGGAGAGGTCCGACATCGATGAGAGCCATCCCGGCACCACTCCCTGGGCGCGGGCGATGACCCTGTCGCCGACGTCTTCGCACTCGAACCCGACCGATTCGGCGAGACCCCCGACGACCGAACCGAGAGAGTCTGCGAGGACGCTCATGCACTCGTCCGCTCCCGCTCCGGCGACTGTTCCTGCTCTCGCCGCCCGCTCGAGGGAGGCCATCACTGCTCCCCGCGTGTACTGGTACGCCACCAGTTGGACGAGGCCCACCACCATGAGCATCGCCAGGGCAGCGGCGAGGACGAACTGGAGGGAAGCGAACCCTCCCTCTAGCCGCCGAGGATCTGTGTGCTGATCCAATTCACGACGTCGAGGCCCAGTGCCTCCAGGGCAGCCCAGATCACCACCAGGGCGGCAATCGCCAGGGCGGCGTTGCCCATCAACTCGGCAGTGTTCAGGCCCCGGTCGTCCCGGTGGACCTTCTCGACGAGGGCGACCACCCGTCTCAGCATTTCCGACATAGATGCGGCTCCTTTCTCATCGCCAACCGGTGAGCAGGTACGGAAGAGGTGCTGCCACGAAGAGCAACAAGGTGGGCGCAAGGAGGGCGATCGTGGGCACCAACATCGCGGCGCGGCGACGAGTCGCCGTTCGCTTCATGGCCTCCCGCCTCGTCTCTCGCACGTCCTCGGCCAAAGCCAAGAGTCCCGCCGCCAGGTCCACGCCCCGCTCATCGGCGATCGCCAGCAGCCGATAGGTACGAGCACACGCCGGCTCCGGAGTGGCGTCGGCGATCCGCTGGAAAGCTTCGGCGACAGTCATCCCTGCCCGATGGAGTCGGACGGCTTCGGCCAGGTCGGAGACCACCTCACCCCTGCCTCGTCTGATGACCTGGTTCACCGCCTGGAGAACCGCTCCGCCGGCTCGGACCCTGAGAGCCAGCAGTTGGTCGATCGTGTAGATCTCGATTCGCATTCGGAGTCGCCGCTCTTCGATCGCCCTCTCCAGTCGGCCTCGGGTACGACCCACGGCGGCAACGCCTCCCGCCACGACCAGTGTGAGCACGGCGGGAGTGGAGGCGCCCGTGGCGATCCCAGCCGCGCCGCCCATCACCGCCCCGGAGAAGAGAGCGCGCAGTTGCCGAACTCGGAAGGCTGCGACTCTCTCTTCATCGGATGCCCGCGGCTCGTAGCCGGCCTGCCGCAGACGCAGGGCGAGGCGCTGCTCTCCTGCGGGGTCGAGGCGTCTCCCGACGGCGGTTGCGAGCCGTTTCACGATTGGACCGAACACGCGCGCCACGGCGGAGGTGGCCTCAGCGGCGATCGGCGCTCCCGATGGGAAGACATACGGGCGTAGGCGTGGCCCGAGACGCGGCGTCGGCGAGATCAGCAGCCACATCAGCCCTCCCGCGACGACCGCCGAAGCCGTGGCGGCCAGCACCACCACCGGCGTCATCGTCCGAGCACCCTTGGCTCCTCGGGAGTTCGGCCCAGCCGGCTGACCAGCCAGGCACCTCCGAGCGACATGACCCCGCCCAGAGCGATGACCGCCAGACCCAGGGGGGTGGCGTAGAACTCCCGGAACGGCCCGTCCCGAGCGGTCATCGCCACGAGCACCAGCCATGGGAGGATGAATACGACGCGGGCGTTGAGCCGGTACTCGAGCGCCGCCGTGTCTATCTCCTCGGCCGCCCACACGTCACGCGCGGTTGCTTCCGCCAGATCGCGCAGGATCTCGGGAACGATTGCGCCGCCCTTCTCATTGGCGACGATCAGCACCTCGATGACCCGGTCCGTGGTGGGGTCCGCCGCCTGGTCCCGTATCGCCTCGAGAGCGGGTGCGACCCCCAGGCTGCGAGCGAGGAACGGATAAGGAGCGAATGCCCTTCGCAGCGGCTCAGGGCCTTCTACTGCGAGCGCCTCCAACGCCCGCGCCAGAGATCTTCCGGCGGCGATGGACGCCACCAGATCGCGCAGACCGTCCGGCCACGCCTGTCGCAGCTCTCCGAGGCGCTTTCGCCGCTGGGAGGCGAAGTAGAGGCGGGGAAGCATGCCCACCAGCAGCGCCGGAACGAGCGCTATCGCCCAGTTGGCCGTCAGCCACGAGAGCAGAAGGAACGTCAACAGGGCCGAGCCGGCCGAGATCCCCCAGAACTGGCGTGGCGTGGTCGTGACTCCCGCCTGCCGCAGCCACTCCTGCGCCCGGGCCGTTCTCCTACGACGCCACTGGGGCGCGGGAAGCAGGCCCAGGGCGGCGGCCACGACTGCCCCTGCGGCGAGGGCGCTGAGCACTGCGACGAGGAGTCTCATGCCACTACCTCCCGCTGGCCGCCGAGGATGGAGCGAAGACCCACCTCTCCGGTCGCCCGCTCGATACGGTCGGTCACCGGCTGCGGCGGTAGGGCGCCGGTCCACTCGAGAGGTGCCCCTAGGTGCTCCCGGACGAAGATCGGCTGGGTCGAGAAATCGTCACGCAGCGACGGAACCACGGCGAGGATCTCCATCACTCGCCGACGCACCGGCCCTTCGCCGGCCGTGTCGCGATCTAGGTGGACGACGAAGTCGATCGCCGAGGCGAACACCTTGCGGACGACGGACTCGGTGACGTTCTCGCCCGCCATCAGGGCCGCGTTGACCAACGCGTTGAGCGCATCCGGCGCCGAGTTGGCGTGGACCGTGCAAGCGAAGCCACACCCCGCGTTGACCGCCCTCGTCAATTCGAACGCCTCTGCCCCGCGCACCTCCCCCACGACGATCCGGTCGGGACGCATCGCCAGGACCAACTTCACCAGGTCCCGCAAGCTGATCTCACCCGAGCCGTCGAGTGCCGGCGGCCGCGCTTCGTAGAAAGAGCCGTGGACGAGCGGAACGTGGAGTTCACGGACCTCTTCGCAGCAGCGCACGCAGTGGGAGGCGGGCACCGCACCTATCAGCGCAGACAGCAGGGACGTCTTGCCGGCTCCCGGGGGTCCCGACACCACGACCGACGTCGTGGCCTGCATCACCGCCCACAGGAACCGGGCGGCCGTTGCCGACAGCGCTGATCGCTCGACCATCGTGTCGAGACTCTCCCGGCGGAGCGCGTACCGGCGAATCGTGGCCGACAGACGATCGGAGATGGGCGGGATCACGGCCGTCAGGCGGGCCGACTCCCCCAGCACCCGTGCCTGGACCATGGGGCTGGATGCGTCGAGTCGCCGGTCCGCGTCGGCGAGCAGGCGATCGATGACCTGGCGGTTCTCACGCTCGGATGTGGGCTCGTCGATGGCGCGCAGCCGCCCGGAGGCGTCGAGATAGGTGACCCGACCGCCCTCGATGAACACCTCCTCGATGTCGTCTCGGGAGAGCAGCGACGTCAGAGGGCCGAGGTCGGCGACCGACCGCAACACTCGCTCGACCATCGCCGCCGGATCGGCCAGAGGCCGGTTCTGGCCGAGTTGGGCGCGACGCTGATAGTCCTCCACGGCTTCCACGACCAGGGTGCGCACGCCGGCCCGATTGGCGGTGACGTCGAGTTTCCGCTCGTCGACGGCGGTGACGACCCGACGGCGGATGTCTTCGTAGGCGCCGTTCACGCCGCCACCTCGGCAGCGAGACGGCTCACGGCCCGGCGGAACGGTCCCCGTGGAACCGGCGTTCCGGCCCACGCCGCCTCGGCCACCCGCTTGTCTTCGGGGAGGAAATGGATCGGCATTCCGGGCATCGCGCTGCCTAGCTCGATTTCGATCTCTGCCCGCCGGTAGGGCGAACGATCGATGCGGTTCACCGCCAGGAGGAGCGGAGTGTCCGGCGCCAGCGTGGTTGCCTCGGATGCCCACCGCACGAGCCTGGCCAGGCCGACCGGGTGGGGAAGGCCGACTCCGACTATGCGGTCGGCCATCCGCACCAGGGCCCGGGCGAGACCGAAGCGGCCTTCGCCGACTTGGGGGCGCTCCAGCCCCGATCCGATGTTGACGATGACCTCGAGATGGCGGGCAGCAGCTTCGGCGACTACGGCCTCGACCTCGCCCGGATGGAGTTGGCCCCAATCGTCGCCGGTGGCGAGGCCGGCGAGCAGGCGCACTCCCGCGTCGACGATGACGTCGTCGAGCGAGCCGGACTGGTGGTACACGACGTCGATGGCGGTCCGCAGGTTGGGCAGGAGCGGGGCCCCGAGTCGTTGCGCCAGCGAAGGGGACACGTCGTCGGCATCGATGAGGAGGGCGTCGTGCGTCTCGGCCAGCGCTAGCGCCACCTCGGACGCACCACATCCGCCGGGTGGCGCCCCGACGACGATCACGTGCCCCTTCCGTTCCGGGGGCGACGCCGGTGAAGAGATGGGGGCGTACGGAGCCAGGTCCAGCACCGCCCGCACCACGTCGAGGAACTCCTCAGGACCGGCGTCGGCTTCTATCACGTCGTCGACGCCGCAGTCGAGAAGGCGCCGTTTGGCGTCGGCGCCGTCCCGGGCGTCGTAGACGCCCACCACGAGACGACCGTGCCGACGCACCTGATCGACGAGCCGGGGCGTCAGGAAAGAACAGACGTCGTCGATGATCAAGGCGTCGTAGCTCTCGGCTACCGCTTCCTCGGGGCCCATGACGATCGCCCTCACCCGGGCGCCGCCGTGATCGGCGAGGAAC
The DNA here is from genome assembly GCA_036380875.1 of Acidimicrobiia bacterium. Taxonomy (GTDB): domain Bacteria; phylum Actinomycetota; class Acidimicrobiia; order Spongiisociales; family ZC4RG35; genus ZC4RG17. The sequence continues at coordinate 9,125 of DASVDX010000083.1, read as the reverse complement.
CGATGGAGGGAGCCCGCCCAGGGCCGGGCCGACGCCGCCAGGGCGAGTTCGATGTCAGCCATTCCCCGCCCCCGTCGTCACGACGATGTCGACGCGCCCGTCGGCGATCGCTTCTGCGACTGCCAGTGTGTCCGACTGCTCGAGACCCAAGACAACGTAGCCCTCGTTCCCCCCGACCAAGGCACCGTTCGCTTCGGTCGACACGGCGATGACGGGCACGTCCCGCACGACGTAGCTGGCGTTGCCGTCCCCGTCGACATCGATGACGTCGACGCGGTCGCCCACCCGGATCATCCCGCCGGCGGCGTGGGTCTTCTCGGTGGGTACCGACATGGACACGAGACCATCGGGTGTCGCCCCACTCAGGAGATCGGCCGCTCCCACCAGCTCGCCGGCGGCGATAGGCCGCCGCGCCACACGACCCTCCAGCCCTTCGACGGACGTGAGCAAGGTGGCGATGATCCCGACGTCGGCGCGCACTTCGGTCGTGGTGAGATCCCCCGCCTCGACCGTCTCGCCTGCCTGGATCGGACGAGCCGCAACTACCACCGGAGTCGTGTCATCGCGGGAGCGCAGGAACGCCATGTTGGCGACGAAGGCGAGGATGGCGGCCAACGCCACGGCCAGGTGGCCCAGGCTCAGGCGCCTTCGCCTGCTTCGCAGAGTTTCGCCGATTCCCTCTCGTGCCCCCGAGGGAAGCCCGACTGTCATCCCCTCTCCTCCACGACCTTGATGAACCTACGCTGAACATCTGCGGTACGCCAGAAAACGCGAAAAACATGCCTGACGAGTTCGACGAGCTGGCTCGCGCCCTGCGCCAAGGGGCCGGTCAGGAGTGGCGGGAGGAGGCGGCGGCGGACGAGCAGCTGTCGGAGCTGCAGCGCCGCCGTGGTCAGACACTCGCCGATGTGGCTCGTGAGGCGATGCACCGAGGGGATCGCGTGGCCGTGGAGGCCGCCGGGATGCGGCTCGTACACCCCGTCATCGCCGTGGGGAACGACTACCTCGTACTCGACGACGGTGAGCTGGTGGTCGACGTCGCCCTGAGGCAGGCGACGCTCCGCGTCGAGCGGAGGTCGTCGGGTGGCGTGTCGGGGAGACCTGCCGCAGCCACTTTCCGCGCCCGTCTGGGGGAGCTGGAGCAGGCTGGAGCGCGCGTGACGGTGGTTGTGACTGGCGGTGGAAGGGAGGAGGGCTCGCTCGAACTGGTGACCGCCGACCACCTGGTGATCGATGGGGGCGGCGGATCGCGGAGTTACGTGCCGCTGGGTGTGGTGGCCCTCGTGTTCAGTTCGTCTCGGCCTCTGCTCGATCGGTCTTCGCAGCCTCTTCCTCGCTCTCCGGGACCACGGGGTGAGCGCGGATGAACTGGAAGAGGTCGTCTCGGAAGAACTTGAACGTCCGTCCCCCGGGCAACTTGTAGGCGGGGAGCCTTCCCTCTCGCGCGTAGCGCCGAACCATCTGCACGTTCATCCCCAAGAGGTCCGCTACCTGCGCTGCGTCGAGAATGGGGGGAAGATCCTCATTCGCCATGTGTCGTCCTCCAATGACGTACACCGCCATCGTATGGGGATGACGAACCTATGTGAAGGTAGGCGTCAGCCCTCGACCGTGATGGTGCCCGTCATCGAAGGATGGAGCTTGCAGAAGTAGGGGAACTCTCCGGCTTCCTCGAAGGTGTAGGTGGCCGTCTGTCCGGGGCCGACCGAGACGTCGAACGGCCCGTCTTCGGCGGTCCAGGTGTGAGGCACTTCATCCATGTTGACGATCTCGATCGTGTCTCCGACAGAGACTGTCGACGGCCCGCTGAACGACATGCCCGAGATGACGATCCTCGGGTTCTCGGACGCCTCTCCGCCGGTGGTGTCGGTCATCGCCTGGGTGGTGGCAGGCGCCGTGTCGGGGGCTGCCTCGGTGGTGGCAGCGGCCGGCGTTGTGTCACCTGCGGTGGTGTCGGAGCTCGACCCCCCGCAGGCGGCGATCAGCGAGAGCAACACGACGAGTGTCAACAGCTTCTTCAAGGGTGGTTCCTCCGATTCGATCCTCTGCCAGTACGCAGCGCCCTGGCCGAGTGGTTCACGTCCCGGGGCGGGCGTACCCTGATCACGCAATGACCAACCACGAAGAAGCCATCAGGCCCGAAGTCGTAGAACCCGAGGAAGAAGAACGCGATGTCGTCCGGGAGTCGATCAGCCAGCCCACCAAGCTGATCCGGATCGCCTCCATGACCCGGGCGATGCTCGATGAGGTCCGCCAGGCGCCTATCGACGAGAAGGGCCGGGCCCGGATCGCCGAGATCCACCGCAAGACTTTGGACGAACTGCGTGACGTCCTCTCCGAGAACCTGCTCGAGGAGTTCAACCAGGTGATGCTGCCGCTGGCGTCCGACGACACCTCCGAGGCGGAGATCCGCATCGCCCAGGCGCAGCTGATCGGGTGGCTGGAAGGCCTGTTCCACGGGATCCAGGCGACCCTCTTCTCCCAGCAGGTGGCCGCCCAGAGCCAGTTGGCGGAGATGCAGCGCCGCGCCTTGCAGCGGGGCCAGGAGCATCCCGAGCCGCCCGGGACGTATCTCTAGCGGATGATCGTGACGATGATCCCGAGCCCGATCGCCACGACGCCGATGGCAATGAGGCGGGTGGGGGTCAGATCACCGGGGAGCTTCACCGCCAGCTTCGTCTCGACGTAGGCGATCGCGCCCACCACCAGGGCGACGACGCCGACCACGAAGAGGATCCCGACCAGGACGGCGGGGATCAGGGCGGCGGCGAGGAGGAACACGCCGAGGCCGATCCAGAACGGGGTGCCGACGTAGATCTGGTCCCACAAGCCCTTGATCTCGTCGACGACGCCGGAGACCTCCCGGGTGACGTCCTCTTTGATCTCCTCGCCGAGGCTGGGACCCTCGTCGGGCTTGCGGAACGCCTCATGGATCGGGGCCCGGCGGAGCTGGCGGTCGTCGCGGACGGCCGAGGCGGTCTCGGCCAGGAAGCTGTCGTGCTGCTGGAGAGTGAGAAGCACCTCGTCGTCGTCGACCCGCAAGCTGATCGTCTGGGGGTCGCGCTCCTGGATCTGCACCTCGTACAGCTTCCACTCGCCGAGGACGGTCCTGCCGGACTGGAGCCGGATGGTGCCCTTTTCGACGTGGACCACCGCCGGCATCGTCTTCGGGTGGTCGGCGTGCTTCATCTCTCCGAAGAAGACAGGCATCCTCGTATCTTCGCAGACAGGCGGCGGCGAGACCGGTAACGGTGGGAGTCGGGCTCAGCTGGCGCGGCGAGCGGCGATCTGGCGTTCGCGGCGGATCTTGCGACGCTCCCGCTCCGACATCCCACCCCAGATGCCGAACTTCTCACCGATCTGGATGGCGTACTCCAGGCATTCCTGCCTCACCTGGCACTCGGCGCAGATCGCCTTGGCCTTGCGGGTGGAAGCGCCACGTTCGGGGAAGAACAGGTCGGCGTCCGCTCCCCGGCAATTGGCGTAGTCCTGCCATGACAACTCCCCAATCGCCAGGGCCTCGATGAGCTTGCTCTGCATCGCATCCCCTTACACGTGTGTAATTACACGCGTGAGATTACGGAGTCTTACGCGCGCCGTCAAGGGGGGTGATTCCGCTTGCCATAATGGGCGCCCCGGATAGGAAGGACGAGTTGGTCGCCACACAGGAACGTAGGCGTACACCCTGGTTCGTTGACTTCTATCGCTCCGCCGTCGGCAAGAAGTGGGTGATGGCCTTATCGGGGATCGTCCTGTTGGTCTATCTCGTCGCCCACATGATCGGCAACCTCAAGGTCTTCCTCCCCGCCGTCGACGGCGTCCCCGAGTTGGACCTGTACGCCCGGGCGCTGCGGTCCCTCTTCTTCCCCATCGCCCCCCACGGCGTGGTGCTGTGGATCATGCGAGTCGGCTTGATCATCGCCTTCCTGTTCCATGTCCACGCCGCCTACGCCCTCACGATCATGAATCGTCGGGCCCGCCCCCTCGACTACTCCGGGCCGAGGCAATACCTGGCCGCCAACTACGCCAGCCGGACGATGCGGTGGTCGGGTGTGATCGTGATCATCTTCGTGCTGTTCCACCTCGCCGACCTGACCTGGGGCATCCAGCCGGCCGCCCCCGACGGGTGGCAGCACGGCGCGGTGTACGCCAACTTCATAGGCACGTTCTCCCGCCCCTGGGTGACCGCCTTCTACGTCCTGGCCCAGATCGCTCTCGCCCCCCACGTCTTCCACGGCGCCTGGTCGATGTTCCAGAGCATGGGCGTCAACCATCCCCGCTTCAACCGCTGGCGCCGCTACTTCGCGGTGGCGCTGACGGCGGTGATCATCGTCCCGAACGTGATCATGCCGTTGTCCGTCCTGCTCGGATTCGTAGGAGCCTGAAATGACCTACACGACCTCGTCCCGCCAACTCGACGCCAAGATCCCCAGCGGGCCGCTGGAGGACAAGTGGGAGAACCACAAGTTCTCGATCCGGCTCGTCAACCCCAACAACAAGCGGAAGTTCAAGATCATCGTGGTGGGGACGGGCCTGGCGGGAGCGTCGGCGGCTGCCACCCTCGGCGAACTGGGCTACAACGTCGAGGTCTTCACGTTCCACGACTCGCCCCGCCGTGCCCACTCCATCGCCGCCCAGGGCGGCATCAACGCCGCCAAGAACTACCACAACGACGGCGATTCGGTCTACCGCCTCTTCTACGACACGATCAAAGGCGGCGACTACCGGAGCCGGGAGGCCAACGTCTACCGGCTGGCGGACGTGTCGCTCAACATCATCGACCAATGCACCGCCCAGGGCGTGCCCTTCGCCCGGGAGTACGGCGGCTATCTCGACAACCGCAGCTTCGGCGGCGCCCAGGTGTCCCGCACCTTCTATGCCCGGGGCCAGACCGGCCAGCAGCTCCTGCTCGGCGCCTACCAGGCCCTCCTGCGTCAGGTGGCGGCGGGAACGGTGACGCTCCACAAGCGCACCGAGATGCTCGACCTGGTGCTGAAGGACGGCCGGGCGGTCGGCATCGTCACCCGGGACCTGATCACCGGCGAGATCCGTAGCCACTCGGCCCACGCCGTGGTGCTGGCCACCGGCGGCTACGCCAACGTCTTCTTCCTCTCCACCAACGCCATGGCGTCCAACGTCACCGCTGCCTGGCGGGCGCACCGGAGGGGAGCGGCATTCGCCAACCCCTGCTTCACCCAGATCCACCCCACCTGCATCCCCCAGTCCGACGAGTTCCAGTCGAAGCTCACGCTCATGTCCGAGTCGCTGCGCAACGACGGGCGGATCTGGGTGCCGAAGCGGGCCGACGACAACCGTCCCCCCGACCAGATCCCCGAAGAGGATCGCGACTACTACCTCGAGCGGATGTACCCGGCGTTCGGGAACCTGGTCCCCCGCGACGTGGCGTCCCGGGCCGCCAAGCGCATGGTCGACGCCGGCAAGGGTGTGGGCCCACTGAAGAACGGCGTGTACCTCGACTTCTCCTCCGCCATCGAGCGGCTCGGGGTGGAGGTCATCGCCGACCGCTACGGCAACCTGTTCGAGATGTACGAGCGCATCACCGACGAGAACCCCTACAAGGTCCCGATGCGCATCTACCCCGCCCCCCACTACACGATGGGCGGCCTGTGGGTCGACTACAACCTGATGACCACGATCCCCGGCCTGTACGCCCTCGGGGAGGCGAACTTCTCCGACCACGGCGCCAACCGCCTGGGGGCGTCGGCGCTGATGCAGGGCCTCGCCGACGGCTACTTCATTCTCCCCTACACGATCGGCGACTACCTAGCCGACTTCCTCGGCGACCCGGTGGTGCCCACCGACGACCCGGCCTTTCAGGAGGTCGAGGACGAGGTGCGGGGCCGCATCTCCGGCTACCTCAACACGGGCGGCACCCGCTCGGTGGACTGGTTCCACCGGGAGCTCGGCAAGATCCTGTGGGACTACTGCGGCATGTCCCGCAACGAAGAGGGGCTGAAGAAAGCTCTGGCCGAAATCCCCGCCCTCCACGAGGAGTACAAACGGGACATGCGTGTGCTGGGCACCAACGAGTCCCTCAACCAGAGCCTGGAGCGGGCGGGCCGCGTCGACGACTTCTTCGAGCTCGCCCAGCTCATGTGCCTCGACGCCCTCCACCGCGAGGAGTCGGCCGGCGGCCACTTCCGGGAGGAGTACCAGACCGAGGAAGGCGAGGCACTGCGCCGCGACGACGAGTTCGCCTACGTCGCCGCCTGGGACTGGACCGGCAACCCCCAGTCACCGGCCCTCATCAAAGAGTCCCTCGAGTTCGAGTACGTCACCCCGTCGACCCGTAGCTACAAGTGATCTGAAGTCGGGAGCCAAGGTCCACCAATGAACATCACGCTGCAAGTCTGGAGACAGGAGAACGCCGACCGGCCGGGCCGGTTCGTGACCTATCAGGTGACGGACATCGAGCCGGACATGTCGTTCCTCGAGATGCTCGACGTGCTCAACGAGCGTCTCGTCGCCCAGGGCGAGGAGCCGATCGCCTTCGACCACGACTGCCGGGAGGGCATCTGCGGCAGCTGCGGTGTGATGATCGACGGGCTTCCCCACGGCCCCCAGCTCGGCACCGCCACCTGCCAGCTCCACATGCGCAAGTTCCGGGACGGCGACACGATCGTGGTGGAGCCGTGGCGGGCAGCCGCCTTCCCGGTGATCAGGGACCTCGTGGTGGACCGGTCGGCGTTCGACCGGATCATCGAGGCCGGGGGCTACATCTCGGTGGACACCGGCTCGGCTCCCGACGCCAACCTCATCCCGGTCCCGAAGGACGTGGCCGACACCGCCTTCGACGCCGCCGCCTGCATCGGCTGCGGGGCGTGTGTGGCCGCCTGCCCCAACGGGGCCGCCAACCTCTTCACCGCCGCCAAGATCGCCCACCTCAACCTCCTCCCCCAGGGCCAGGCAGAGAGGTGGACCCGCACCGAGGCGATGGTGGAGACGATGGAGCAGTACTTCGGGTCCTGCACCAACCACGGCGAGTGCGAGAAGGCGTGCCCGAAGGGGATCTCCATCGACTTCATCGCCCTGATGAACCGGGACTACGCCAAGGCGAAGGTCAAGAACCGGCGCCTGCTCAGCCAGAGCAACTGAAGCCGAGCCAACCCGATTCGTAGCCCGCCGTTCGACACGGCGGGCTACTTCGCGTCTGACGCCATCGGTTTTTCCAGCCACTGCCGTTTTTACTATGTTGGCCGTGGATAAGGAGGGATTGCATGGCGACGACGGCGGAACAGGTCCCGACGATCTACCACCTCCCCCGCGGGGAGCGCGGGTTGTGGTCCTGGCTCACGACCGTGGACCACAAGCGCATCGGGGTGATGTACGGGTACGCCGCCTTCACGTTCTTTCTGATCGGCGGCATCGAGGCCCTCCTCCTCCGCATCCACCTCGCGCAGGCGAACTCAGAGTTCCTGACCGCCGGCGCCTACAACGCCCTCTTCACCATGCATGGCACGACGATGATCTTCCTCGTCGTGATGCCGCTGTCGTCGGCGTTCATGAATTACCTGCTGCCGCTCCAACTCGGCGCCCGCGACGTGGCGTTTCCCCGCCTCAACGCCCTGTCGTTTTGGATCTTCCTCTTCGGCGGGGTCTTCCTCTACTCGTCGTTCTTCTTCGGCACGACGTTCCCGCCCGCCTACCCCGACGGCAGCGCGGTCGGGAACATGCCCATCAACGGCGGTCCGGGGGCGTTCGACTTCCTGGCGTCGGCGCCCAACGGTGGCTGGTTCGGCTACCAGCCCAACGCCGGCCCCAACTTCTCGCAGGGCACCGTGCTGGACTACTGGGCGTTCGGCCTGCAGGTCCTCGGCCTGGCGTCGCTGATCTCGGCGGTCAACTTCATCGTCACCGTGTTCAACATGCGGGCCAAGGGGATGCGGCTGCTGCGGATGCCGGTGTTCTCGTGGACCACCCTCGTCACGGCGTTCCTGCTGCTCTTCTCGCTGCCGATCGTGGCCGTGGCCCTGTTCATGGTCACCTTCGACCGCCAGTTCGGGGCACTGTTCTTCGACCCGGCCGCGGGAGGCGACCCGATCCTGTGGCAGCACCTCTTCTGGCTGTTCGGCCACCCCGAGGTCTACATCCTGATCATCCCGGCATTCGGGATCGTCTCCGAGGTGGTGCCGGTGTTCAGCCGCAAGCCGCTGTTCGGGTACGCCGCCATGGTGTTCTCCACCATCGCCATCGCCTTCCTGGGCTTCGGGGTGTGGGCCCACCACATGTTCGCGTCCGGGATCCCGCCGGCCGCCCAGGCCGCGTTCGGGATCGGCACCATGACGATCGCCATCCCCACCGGGATCAAGATTTTCAACTGGCTGGGGACGATGTGGCTCGGCCGGCTCCGGCTGAAGACCCCGATGCTCTTCTGCATGGGGATGATCGCCATGTTCGTGATCGGCGGGCTGTCAGGCGTGACCCACGCCGTGGTGCCCTCGGACTGGCAGCAGACCGACACCTACTACATCGTCGCCCACTTCCACTACGTGATATTCGGCGGGTCGCTCTTCGCCCTGTTCGGCGGCGCCTACTACTGGTACCCGAAGCTGCGGGGCCGGCTGATGTCAGAGAAGATCGGCAAGCTGCACTTCTGGCTCACGTTCATCGGCTTCAACCTCACATTCGCCCCCATGCACTGGCTCGGCCTGCAGGGGATGGTGCGGCGGACGTGGAAGTACGCGCCGGAGTTCGGCCTCGAGCGATGGAATCAGGTGTCGACCGCCGGGGCTTTCATCATCGCCCTGGCGGTCCTCGTGTTCATCTTCAACTGGTGGCGCTCGAAGAAGAAGGGCGACGTGGCCGGCCTCGACCCTTGGGATGCCCGCACCGTCGACTGGATGACCCCCAACCCGACCCCCGAATACAACTTCGCAGTGCCGCCGGTCGTGTCGTCTCTCGACGAGTTCTGGCATCGCAAATACACCGAGGACGAAGAAGGACGGGCGGTGAGGCGCCCCGAGGCGGACCAACTGATCGCCCAGTTGGAGCTCGAGGGGCTCAACCCTCCGGAGTCGATCCCGCTCCCCCGCCCGTCCTACTTCCCCATCGTCCTCGCCGCCGGCATCCCGCTGATCAGCTGGGGCCTCATCTACCACCAAGGG
>DASVDX010000082.1:0-14649 GCA_036380875.1 Acidimicrobiia bacterium | reverse complement strand
GCGGTCAGCCGCCCAGGTGAGTGAGGAACCAGTCGCGGGCCAGCTCCGCGACTCGGTCGAGCGTTCCCGGCTCCTCGAACAGATGACCGGCCCCGGGTACGACCTCCAGACGGTTTTCGCACCGCAGCTCGGCCTGGGCCTTGCGGTTGAGATCGAGCACAAGAGGATCGTTCCCGCCCACGATCAGCAGGGTCGGCGCCTCCACTCGACTCAGATGCGAGGCGGCGAGGTCGGGTCTCCCTCCCCGGGAAACGACCGCCCGGACCTGGCTTCCCATTTCGACAGCAGCGACCAGCGCCGCGGCCGCACCCGTCGACGCTCCGAAGAACCCGAGGTTCACTCGCGGCCACGTCCTGGCGAGCCCCCGCGCGGCCGCGAGCAGTCGTTCGGCGAGGAGACCGATGTCGAAGACCAGAGCTCGGTCCATCCCCTCGTCCGGCGTGAGCAGATCGAAGAGCAACGTCCCCAGACCCGCTCGATTGAGTAGCTCCGCCACCTTGCGATTCCGAGGGCTGTGTCGGCCGCTTCCCGAGCCATGGGCGAACACGACGACTCCGACGGCGTCCGGCGGGATGACCAGATGGCCGCGGCGGCGGCCCTCTCCGTCGACTTCGATCTCCGTGTCGACTCCTGGTGCCGAGCGGGTCTGGGTCCCAGAGCTTGCTCGGTGGAGGAGGTCAGCGACTTCCGAGTCCGAGACCTGGTGGAAGTCCATGTAGAACTGCCCTATTGCGAAAAAGGTCTCCGGCTCGTCCACGACGACGACCTCGTCGACGCCGGGGCCCAGCCGACTCTCCACTCCCGGTGGCGCCACCGGTGCCGCCACCACAACGCGGCGAGCGCCCAGGGCACGTGCCACCTCTGCGGCTGCGCGGACCGTGGAGCCGGTGGCGATGCCGTCGTCGACGATGACAGCGACACGACCCTCCAACCGGACTCGGGGCCGGCCGCGGCGAAAGAGCTCCACCCGACGCTCCAGCTCGGCTCGCTCTCTCCGTTCCACCTCAGCGAAAGGCCCTGAAGACACGGCATCAGGAGTGACGAGTTCCTCGTTGATCACTCGGACGCCGTCCTCACCGATAGCACCCATCGCCAGCTCAGGCTGGGACGGGAACCCGAGCTTGCGGACCACGATCACGTCTAGAGGGGCGTCCAGGGATCGAGCCACCTGATAGGCAACGGGGACACCGCCGCGGGGCAGACCGAGCACGACGATGTCCTCACCTCTCAGATGCTCGAGGTGTTTCGCCAGTTGGCGACCGGCCTCCTCCCTGTCTCTGAACATGGCCTTTCTCGCTCATCGAATGTCGCATCGGACCATCGCTTCGACCAGGGGCACAAGCCCCTTCTCTCGACCCTAGGGGCTCGAAATGCTGAAGGCCCCCGCGCTGCGGGACCTTAGGCCCTCAACAAACGCCTCTTTCAGCGGCACAGTCGTGAGAAAGAGGCTGTGAGCGGCGAGACGGCGACGAAATCTCCAAACGCCGAGGGACACCCCCGGAACCAGCCATTCGATCCGTTCACGGCTCGAGAATCGGAAGAGGAGGCGTCCGCTGTGGGACCCCCGAGGTCCGGGGCCGGTTGACCGCATCCAGCGGCCGAGATCGAGCCCCCAGCGCAGTTAAAGGATCGAGATGAGCAACGGATCCATAGCAGTGTTGGGCGCTGGGCACGCCGGCCGAGCTCTGGCAGGAGACCTGGGCCGGCTCGGCGCCGATGTGATCCTTTGGAACAGGACCCCGGAACACGTCGCCGAGGTCGCCGACCGCGGTGGGATCGATCTCGAGGGCGAGATCCAGGGCTTCGGGAAGCTGCGCTTGGTGACTTCCGATATCGGCGAGGCTCTCGCCGACGCCTCCTTGATCATGGTGTGTGTGCCCGCTTTCGGGCATCGCGAAGTGGCCCGCAAGTGCGCGCCCTATCTCCGCAGCGGCCAGAAAGTCGTTCTCAACCCCGGCCGCACGTTCGGCGCCATCGAGTTCCTCCACGAGCTGATCTCACAGGGTGCTCCCGGTGGCGTGGTCGTCGCCGAGGCGGGCACGTTCATCTTCGCCTCACGCAGCTCCGGGCCTGCCCAGTCCCGGGTGATGCGGGTGAAGCGGTCCGTTCCAGTGGCTGCCATCCCCGGTGACCGGACGGCCGATGTGATCGCCCAACTCGAGCCGTGGTATCCGCAGTTCACCCCCGCCGAATGCACCCTCGACACCAGCTTCGCCAACGTGGGTGCCGTGGTCCATCCGGCGATCACGCTCTTCAACACCGCTCGCATCGAAAACACTCAGGGGCGGTTCGAGTTCTACATCGACGGAGTCAGCCCGGGGGTCGCCCACGTCCTCGAGGCGGTCGACCGGGAACGCCTGGCCGTAGCCAGCCTGCTTGGAGTGGAGGTCCGCTCGATGCGTGACTGGCTGATGGTGGCGTATCGAGCCCAAGGACGCGACCTGTACGAGGCGATTCAGGCCAACGAGGGATATCGGGGTATCACGGCCCCGCCGACGATGGAGAACCGATACATGCTCGAGGACGTCCCCATGAGCATGGTCCCGATGGCGTCGGCCGGGCGCCACTTCGGCCTCAATCCTCGGGCGATCGATTCGGTGATCGAACTCGCCGGGATCGTGCATCAGACGAACTTCTGGAGCAGGGGGCGGACGCTCGAGAGCCTCGGGCTCGCCGGGCTCAGTCCGGCCGAGATCCGGCGAGTGGCCAGCTATGGGTACGAGATATGACCGAAAGGCTCGTTCTCGGCGCCGCGATCGGCGACTGCGTCCACGTCGCCGGCATCCTCAATTTCCTCGCCGCTGCCCGCCGGCACGGGTATCGGACCGTGTTCCTGGGCCCCGCCACCCCGATCGCACGGGTGATCGACGAGGCCAAGCGGCACCAACCGGACGTACTGGCCGTCTCCTACCGGCTCTCGCCCGAAGCGGCCGAGAAGCTGTTCTCGGATCTGGGTTCCGCGCTGCAGAGGTCCGGGCTGACCGGAATCCGCACGTGGTTCGGGGGACCGCCGCCGGTGGCCGAGGCAGCCCGTCGCTCCGGGGTGTTCGACAGGGTCTTCGGCGACCGGCCGGACGAAGACATCGACGAATGGCTCACCGGCGAAGCGCGCGCCTCACGGGCGCTGGCGGAAGGCCCCCAAGACCTGCTTACCCGACGCCGACTGAGCGGCCGGCGTCCCTTGATCCGGCACCACTTCGGGCTGCCGTCTCTGGAGCGGACGGTCGAAGGCATCCGTCGGATCGCCGAGGCTGGCGTCATCGATGTCATCTCCCTGGCGCCCGATCAGAACGCCCAGGAGCACTTCTTCCACCCTGACCGAATGGACCCATCCCAGGACGGTGCCGGCGGGGTGCCCGTCCGGACACCCGACGACTTCCGTCGCCTCTACGAGGCGGCCCAGCGGGGAAACCGGCCCCTCCTCCGCTGCTACTCCGGCACCAACGATCTGGTGCGGTTCGGGGAGATGTTGCAGGAGACGATCCGGAACGCCTGGTGCGCGATCCCGGTGTTCTGGTACTCGGAACTCGACGGCCGCTCGGCGCGTTCGCTCGAGGATGCCATCGCCGAGAACCAGGAGCTCGTCCTCTGGAGCTCCGCCGAAGGCATCCCTGTGGAACGCAACGACCAGAACCAGTGGGGCCTCCGCGCCGCCCACGACACGATCCAGGTGGCGGCGGCGGGGTTGGCGGCCCGGCTGTCGGCCCTCGCCGGCGTGGAGACGTACGTACTCCAGATGATGCTCAACACCCCGGCGGGGATCTCGCCGGCGATGGACATCGCCAAGATGGAGGCGATGCATGCCGTCGTCGAGCGATGCGCGCCCGGGTTGACCGTCCTGCGCGAGCTCCGGGCGGGCCTGTTCTCCCTTCCCTCCGACCCGGTACGGGCTCTCGGACAGTTGAGCTCCGCCACGCGCACGGCCATGGCGCTGAAACCGGACATCCTCCACGTGGTGGGGCACACAGAAGCCGACCACGCCATCGAAGCGGAAGAACTGATCACCTCGTGCACCCTGGCCCGACAGGTCGTCGACGACGCCTTGCTGGGACTGCCCGATCCGCTGGCGGATCCCAAGGTCGCGACAAGAAGGGACTGGCTGGTCGAGCAAGCCGGGTATCTGCTCGACACGATCGCCGACCGCTACCCCGGAGCGATGGAAGGCGACCCGAAGGAGTTGGCCGCAGTCGTGCGAACCGGCCTCTTCGACGCTCCCTACCTGGTAGGCAACCCTGCGGCCAAGGGCAAGGCCGTCACCGTCGTCGACGGCGGCTGCGACGCCGTTCACCCCGAGACCGGGGAAAGGATCGAAGAAGCGACACGAATCTCGATGCTCGAGTGATTCGCTGGGTAGAGCGATGACGATGCCAGAGCCCGCTGTGAGACCGATCCTCATCGACGGGTCGATGGGCGAAGGAGGTGGCCAGATCCTACGCACCTCCCTGGCGGCGTCGCTCTTGACCGGGACCCCGTTCGAGATAACGAGGATCCGGGCGAATCGGCGTCGCCCCGGCCTGCTCGCCCAGCATCTCACCGCCGTACGCGCCGCCGCCGAGATCGCGAATGCATCCGTGGAGGGGCCTCGCCTCCACTCGGAGCGGATGGTCTTCCATCCCGGACGGGTGCAGCCGGGAGAATACGGTTTCGACGTCGGCACCGCGGGAAGCGCCACACTCGTGCTCCAGACCGTGCTCTTGCCGCTCGCCGAAGCCGGTGGGCCCTCCACGGTGACGGTCACCGGCGGGACCCACAACCTCGGCGCCCCTCCCTACGAGTTCCTGGAGTTGGTGTACCTGCCGCTGTTGCGGCGGATGGGGGTGGACGTCGACGTCGAGCTGGAGAGGCCCGGATTCCATCCGGCGGGTGGTGGGCGGATCATCGCCACCATTCGGCCGGCTGGCTGGAGACCTCTCGATCTGACCGAGCGGGGCTCGGTGCGTTCGGTGCGGGCGCGGGCGGTCGTCTCTCGACTGCCGTTGTCGATCGCCCATCGGGAGCTGGCGGTTCTGGAGCGGCGGCTCGCCTTGCCTTCGGCGTCGCTCACAACCGAGGAGGTCGAAGCCGACGGCCCCGGGAACGCGGTCCTGGTGGTCGTCGAATGCGACCACATCACCGAAGTGTTCACCGGTTTCGGCCGCCGCGGCCTACCCGCTGAGGAGGTGGCTGCGGGGGTGGCCGACCAGGTGGAACGGTACCTGGAGACGGGAGCGCCAGTCGGGGTGCACCTCGCCGACCAGCTGCTGCTCCCTCTGGTGCGGGCGCCGGGAAGCCGGTTCCTCACCTCCTCGTCCACCTCCCACTTCGAAACGAACCTGGCTGTCCTGCGCAAATTCTTCCGCTCGGGGTTGGCCACCGAACAGACCGAGGCCGGGGTGCTGGTCCGATCATGACCCGGCCACACGCCAACAAGGAGATGTGATGCCACTCCACGTCGACATACCCACCCACGACCAAGTCAGCCGGCTCTTCGACACGGTCGGCGAGACTTGCGTGTCCGTCTACCTGCCCACCGACCCGGTCAGCCCGGGGCAGGCGGAACGGATCGCACTCAAGAACCTCGTCGGGGAGGCGGTCAGCCAGCTCGAAGAGGCCGGGACCGAAAAGCGCGTCGTCGCCGCCGTGGAGGAGCAGTTCTCCGACCTGCTCGAGGACGACTTCTTCTGGCGGTACCAGGCGAGGAGCCTGGCTGTGTTCGCGACGCCCGGATGGCTGGTGACCTACCGGTTGCCGAACCGCCTCACCGAGATCGTCGACGTCGCCGACCGCTTCCACCTCGGTCCCCTACTCCGGTCGATCACCTTCCCCCAGGTGGCCCTGGTGCTCGCCTTCTCCCAGAACTCGGTGAGGCTGCTGGAAGTCCTGCCGGAGGGCGGCCCGTCCGAGGTCGAACTGGCCGAGCTGCCGGAAGGAGTGGCCGACTCGGTGCCGATAGCGCATGTCGACGACCGTGCGCCGAGGGGCAAGACCCAGAGCTCCATGGCCGAACGGAGCCACCTGCGCGTCTATTGCCGTCGCGTGGACGACGCGGTGCGATCGGCGACCGCCGGCCAGGATGTGCCGTTGATCCTCGCCGCGGCCGAACCGCTGCAGTCGATATACCGCTCGGTGAGCCGCTATCCCTTCCTCGCCGCCACGGGGATAGAGGGGAATCCCGAAGACACCCCCGACACCGAGCTCGCGGAGCGGGCCCGGGCGATCCTCGACGAGCTCTATGCCATCCAGCTCGCCGCCCTCGTCGACATCTTCGAGCGCAGGATGGCCGAAGGCCGGGCCGGCACGGACGTGGCCAACATCGCCCGCGCGGCGACCTTCGGCATGGTCGACACACTCTTCGTCGACATCGATTCGGTCGTGCCGGGGTTCGTGGACGATGACGGAGCGGTGGAGTTCGCCGAAGTGGACGACGCCGCCGCCTACTCGGTGGCGGATGAGATCGCTCGCCGCGTGTGGGCGAACGGCGGGAGAATCCTCGCGGTACGCCGCGAGGACATCCCCGGCGGGGGCGAGTTGGCGGCGATACTGCGGTACTCGTTCCAGAGCTGAGGAAGCTCCGACCCGGCGCCCGGCTCGCTGTGACCTTCTTCCCTAGTAACCGTATCTCGCGACGTAGAGGATCGGGGAGAGAACCGGGAGGAGCCCATGACAGCAGAGACGGTTCGTCGCCACCTCGACGACAAGGGTGTGCCGTTCGAGACCCGCAAGCACCCGGGCGCCTTCACGGCACGCGAAACGGCGGCGGTGACGGGTGTGCCTCCTCGGCAGATCGCCAAGGTCGTCATGTTGGACGTCGACGATCAGCTGGTGATGGCCGTGGTGCCTGGAGACAAGAGGGTCGACCTCGACAAGGCCAAGGAGGCCCTGGACGCGACGTCGGTGACACTCGCCCCCGAAGACGAGTTCGTCCCCGCCTTCCCAGATTGCGAGCCAGGCGCGGAGCCCCCGTTTGGCTACTTGTACGGCATTCCAACCGTCGTCGACCGGGGCCTTGCCGGCGAAAACATCACCTTCCCTGCGGGCTGCCACGAAGAGACGATGACCATGAGCCTGGAGCACTACTTGTCGCTGGCTGGGCCGACGACCGCCGACTTGACCGAGGACTGACGGCGCTCACGCCGTCTCGACCAGGAACCGGTCGCCGACTCGGGTGACATCGGTCCCCATGGCGCCGCAGGCACGGCGTAGGCGCCGCTCGATCCAGTCCACTTCGTCGTCGACCGCCAGACGTGTGTGGCAGAACTCGAGCACGATCGGAATCGCCTCGATTCGCCGCGGGCCAGAGGGCGTCAGGTCGACCATGAAAACCAGGCCGAGGTCGTTGCGGAGTCTGGGATCGACGGCATAGTCGTCGACGAAGTCACCCATGTCGTAGATGACCCTCTCGGCGATGCCATGGAAGACGTGAGCGGAGTGGCCCGCCACGAGCGTGGCTCCCGCGTCCCTGAGCGCCTGTGCCGCCCGAAGGACAGATGGAACGGGCTCCTCCGTCATGTTGGGCCCCCAATGAGGAGTGACGAGCACCGGGTCGGGTGACGCAGAGACCGCCATCCGCACCCAGTCCGGGAGGCGGTGGGAAAGGTCGACATAGGAGATTCCGGGCGAGTCGGGGCCGGCGGCGAAATCAGCGGGGTGGTCGGCGAAAGCGACGATCCGCAGCCTGAAACCGCCCACCTCCAGAGTCTTGGGTCGGCGCGCAGCCTGCTCGTTTTCCCCCGCACCCACCGCCACGATGCCAGCTGCTGCCAGGTACTCCAGTGTGTCGGCGAGTGCCTCGTAGCCGTAGTCGAGGGCGTGGTTGTTGGCGAGGGTCACGCAGTCGACACCCAGCCCCGTCAGGACCTCCACGGCTTGGGGCGGGCCGCGGAAGAAGAAGGGCTTTCGGGGATCGGGCCAGCGCTCACCCCGCGTGGAGATGCAGCACTCGAGGTTGAGGACGAACAGGTCGTGGTCGCCGATCGCTTCGATCACGCCGGGATGGACGACCGATGCGGCCGACCTTCGCTCGATGGCCTCGCCCACCGCCCGGCCGAGCATCGTGTCTCCCGCTAGTGCGAGCTTCATTCTCCTCACCCCGCGAGGTGTCGACTCGGTAACTACCTTGCCCGGTCACAGGGGTGAAGGGGCGTTGTTCCCTTTCGGTTCAGGTCAGCGGTTCCGCCCGCTCTTCGATCTGGTATCCCCGTTGGCGGAACTCGTCGAGGAGCACGTCACCGTCGATGGCATTCTCGACCTCGACGACGCCCGACCGACAGAGCCCCCGCACCATCCGATTGAGGATGATCGCCGCGTGCCATCCTGTCGCCACCTGCATCGCCGTGAAGGGCAGGTCGTCGGGCTTGTCGACGATCACGTCCAGGGTGATGCGCTCACGACGACCATCTCTGACCCCGGTTCCCACGACGCGGTTCACGATCACGTCCCGGAATCCCTCGGGCGCCCGGATCTTCGGTTCGATCAGGGCGTGGAAAACGTGCCGAGGCACGACCTGGACGCCGTCCACCTCGATCGGCGTCTCGTCGAACAACCCGGCGTCTCGGAATGCCTTGAACTGGGCGACGTGTCCCGGGTAGCGCAAGGTCTTGTTCTTGAGGGTCCGCACCTTCCCTCGCAGCGTGCGGGACAAGGTCGTGATGCCGCCCGAGGTAGGGAAGGCCTCGAGCGTGCCGAACCTCTCGAACTCGACGGTTTCGTACTCCGCTGGATCGAAGCACTCCACGTCGACAGCCTCGCCGTCGATCAGGTAGTGGGCGTGCCCCCAGTACTCGTTGGTGAGCCCGTCCATGTTGAAGGTCAGCTTGTACTTCCAAGGCTCTTCGGGATGGAGCGGAATACCGCCGTCGTACAGGACGACCGAGTCGGCCACATCGAACCGGCTCGCCACCAAGGCCAGCAGGTTGGCACCGGTCCCGGGGACCTGGCCGCAGTCCGGGACGATGCTCACCCCCGCTCGCGCCGCGGCATTGAACCGCTCGAACTGGGCCCACACCACCTCGGAGTTGCCGCCCAGATCGGCGAAGTGAGTCCTCGCCTCGATGGCGGCGTCCGTCAGCCCGACGTTGAGACGCCAGGTCGCCGCCCCCAGAACTCCATCCTGGTTGGCCATGAATCGACGGGCCTCCCCCGGATCCGTCGCGTCCAGCACGACTAGGTCCGTCTTCACGCCCTCCGTCAGGGACGTCAGAAGCTCACACGCCCGCTGCGCCGCCGTCTCGTCCTGGTCAGCAAACGTCACCGAAGCGGCTTCACCGCGCACAGCGAGGTCGTAGGCGGCCGCCAATCCCTGTCGACCGGCGCCGATGATCCCGTAGTCGTAACCCACGAATCCTCCTCGTTCTCGAGACATGTCCGAGGGTTCCGTCTCGCGATCGATTATCGAGCTCCCGATCGCCGAACTCGGAATCGCACCGAGGAACGATGTCTCTCCGATCGGAGCGCCCTCAGAGACCCCAGCCGTCGACGTCCGCTCGATCCCGGCGACCGCCGAGCGGCACGAGAGGTCAGCGCCGACCTGGTCGAGAACCCAGCGCTACGCCAACACTTGAACCTGGACCGAAGAAGACCTGCCGCGATCGGGATCGTCGCGTCCGGTATCTGAGTGTGATCCGTTCGACGCTCCGAGGGTGAGACTCGAACTCACAACCAACGGGCCAACAATCCGCTGCTCTGCCGATTTGAGCTACCCGCTAGTTGACGGTCCCCGACCGGGAACTTGGGACATTTATGAAGCGAGTACGTTGCTCTTGAGGGCGGTGCATCTGCGCTAAACGATCCTGATAGGCCCGCGCATCCTCTATCTTCGCCTGAGAATCTGCTGAAGATGCGACGGTGACGCGCCGATCCCAGACCAATTCGATAGCGAAGGATCGCCATGGCCGCCAGACCAATAGATGCCGCTGAGGGTTATCGCATTTACCGCGCATATGGCGGTGCCATCGAGTTGGATGAGATTAACGAAGCCCTTCGGGGCATGGGCCTGCGCCCCGTATCCCCCAGGATGTACCTCCACTATCGGCGGATGGCGCAACATGGATACGAAACGTATGTGCCAATCAATCGCTTCGACATCGCGGTCGCATCCGACCACGCGTGGTCCGAGGACCTGCGAGCAAGGTATCCCGAGATAAGACAACCGGTCGCCGCCGAGATCATATGGATGGGCGAAAGTGACCCCGCGAACGTCGAAGGACTCGGCACATCGACAGCGACCGTCCGTGCCGATGCCAAGATTCCCGCCGACGCCAACGTAGTTCTCCGGCTATCCGCCACCGGCATAGAGAGAGTCGGGAGGGTTGTCCGGGCTGATCCGAGAATAGGTCTATATCACATAGCCTTCGATCCCTACACGAGCGTGCCGCTCGCATCGGCCGACGAAGCCGAACGAGCCAGACTCATATTCCGTCTGCCCGACGAGTCCCACAGTGTGGTCGCACTCAGCGACCTCCTGCTGAAGTTGGAGCGCTTGCTATTTCTGGCGAGCCGGCGTGAGTCGCCATCTTTGGTTCGAGTGTCGCATCTGACGCTCGAGAACCCAATCGATATACAACTCGTAGGCGCACTCTATGGTGGCGTATTCGCCGTCACAAAGCTTCTGGAGAAGCTTGCTCAGATTCGGAAAACTTGGCACGAAGGCGGAAAGGTCAAGGCTGAGAAACAAGGCATTGAACTCGATAACATGCTGAAGCGGCGTCAACTCGAACTGGATACAGCAAGCACGCTTGCCAAGGCTGTGGACGACGAGTTTGACGCGGACGAAACGCCACTCCTTGATGGCCTTCAATCAGAAGACCTGCCCAAAGGGGACAAAGGTAGCTCCGAACGCCGAAGGCTCATCGATACTGTTCAGGCAGCCCTTGAGCTACCTCCCGACATCGATGTCGAGGCGGAGCGCGAGGTCAGCTAGCCACCTCAGCTTCGGCAAAGCGTCACGCCAACTTCGACCAGAGAAGTCGATTCATTCGATCCGTTCTATGAGATCGCTATCCGCTCCCGGTGTTCGGGACGGAGAGTGGAGTCGAGGAACACCTCGGCCTGCTCTCTGGCCTCATCCGCTTCTACTTGTCCTCGTGGGCTGCAAACGCACCCTTCCTTCACTCCTTGTGCAGGAGTTTGAGCCAGTTGGACAGTGCCGGCCCCCGAAATCTCATCTGGGCGTCATAGCGGTCTCCAGGCAAGAACTACCTTGGGCCGCTATGGCTCTCCCATCCCCGCTGAGGCTCCGTATCGGGCCAAGATCTGATGGGATGACCATCCGGCCAGCCTCATGAGCTCCGTCTCGTTCCCGCCTGCGGAGAGGAAGTTGTGCGCCGAGGTGGGGCGGAACTGGTGGGGGTGGACCCTCTCGATCCCCGCCCTCTTGGAGAGTCAAGCAAGCAGTTGGGCCACTCCACTGCCCGTCAGTGGCCTTCCCTTCCACCCAAAGGGGCGCGTCGGATCGGGGCTTGGGGTGTGCTTCCTCAGCCAGCGGTCTAACTCCCTGGCGGCGTTGGCACCGAAGGGGACGGTCCTCGGTCCCGTCTTGCCATCGACGTAGATGACCTGCAAAGACCAGTTGATGTCCCCCACCTTCATGGAGATGAGTTCCCCGAGCCGCACGCCACAGTCCCGGACGACCAGGAGCAACGCTCTGTCCCGCGCCTGGGTGGTAGCGGCAAGCAAGGAACGCATCTGGTCCTCGTACACTGGGACCGGTGGCGTCTTGGCCGGGGAGGCTTGATGCACTCGAAGGGGTCCTTATAGATCTCCCCCTCCGCTCGTTGAAGAAATGCGTGAGCGATCCATACCTCTGTCTCACCGTCACCGCCGATAGGTCAGAGAGGGAGGCGAGGTAGGAGCGGATGTCGTCTGGAGTGATCTCTCTGACGACGAGAGTCCGTTGCTCCATCCGAAGATGGGCGATGAGTTGGGACGCTGCCAGGTCGTAGGTCGGGATCGTCCTCAAGGAGAGTCGAGCCGCTCGTAGTTGGCGTTTCCACGACTCCAGGAGGGCCGAGAGGTCGGGAGAGGCTCCGGGGGTGAGACTCGAACTCACAACCAACGGGTTAACAGCCCGCTGCTCTGCCGATTGAGCTACCCCGGAAGGAACGCCCAGCGTACCAGCACCTGCGGCCGGCCAGAACCGGGCTAGGAGGTGCGTCGCTCCGAACGGTCCCCGTCGGCGACCGCACGTAGGCCTCTGCCGCCGGCCGACAGACTCCCGGCCAGAGCGTGACGACCGGCGTCGATGAGGCCCACGGTCTGGTCCGTGAGTTGAGCCACGGCAGGGTGGTCGCGCAAGCGCTTCGTCGCCCGCATTATCTGCTCATACCGCTCACGGCCGGCGCGGGCACCCAGGACATAACCGACCGCCCCGCCGATGATCAGTCCCGCTCGAAACCTCATGGCGCAATCATGCCAGGACCGAACGCCTACTTGACCACCAAACCCTGAGGCGTTCTGCTCAGCCGCTCTCCCCCTTCGGGAGTGATGACCACCGGGTCAGAGACGAAGTAGTCGCCCTGGCCGGTCTCCATCATCCACGACATCAGGTGAAAGACCATTCCCTCGGACAGCCTGGAGCGGGAGCCGTCGCGCAGGGCCCTGGGGATCCCGTTTCCGCTCCAACTGGGTGGGAATCCGATGCCGGTGAGATACCCACAGTGGTGGCGGCGGTAGTGGGACAGGCCCTTGGCGTCGAGCACCGCCTGCCAGGCGGCGTACACCTCACCTGCCTCCACACCGGGCCGGACCGCCCGACGGGCCGCCTCGAACGCCTCCAGGCAGACGCCGGCGACCAACTCCGACCCGTCGGGCACCTCGCCGATGAAGACGATGCGGCCCATCGGGGCGTGGTAACGGCCGACCGAGCCGGACATCTCCAGGAAGAGGGCGTCGCCCGACCGCAACTCGTAGTCGGTCCAGGTGGTGTGGTCCTCGTTGAGGCGGCTGGTGGAGCGAACGAAGGGCCAGAACCCTGGCGGCTCCCCACCCGCCTCCATCATCGCCTGGAGTGCCGCCGCTGCTATCTCCCTTTCACTGACGCCGACCCCTGCGGTGTCGATGGCAGCCCGCATCATGGCGTCGGTCACGGCAGCTGCTCGGCGGGTGACTTCCAGCTCCTCGGGCGACTGGACGAGCCGCAAAGACGTGACCAACTCGGTGGCGTCCACGATCTCCGCGCCCGAGAACTGCTCGCGGATGGCCAGCAGGACGTTGGGAACCAGATAGAGGTTGTTCGACTCCAGCCCGATCCTCTGCGGCGTTGGGCAGGCGGAGCGGATCACCTCCACGCAGCGGCCGGGCAGGTCGTCGTTGTCGCCGTACCCGTGGAACGTGATCTCAGGAACGTCGCGGCCGATCGTCACCTGTTCCATCCGGCGCGCCACGAGCACCGGGTCGCCGTCGGCAGTGAGGACCAGCATGTGGAAGGCGAAATACCCGAAATGATCCAGCCCGGTGAGGTAATAGATGTTCTCGGGAGCGGTGACGACCAGGACCTCGAGGCCGCCTTCCTGCATCGTCTCGACGGCGCGCTCACGACGGCGCCGATACGTGTCCCGGTCGAACAGCGGAATGCGAAGGCCGTGGGCGTTGACGCGCATGCCGGCAGTATGGCCGTATGGGGATCCGCTCAGGACAGGCGGGTCAGCCCTCTTCGAGGAAGCTGGCCAGGCGCTGGGACTTGTCGGGATGCCGCAGCTTGGCGAGCGCCTTCATCTCGAGCTGCCGGACCCGCTCCCGAGTGACGTTGAAAGCCGCTCCGACTTCCTCCAGCGTGCGCATCTTTCCGTCGGCGAGGCCGAACCGCATGATGAGGACCTCGCGCTCCCGTTCACTGAGCCCTTCCAGAGCGAGCGCCAGTTGGTCTTGGAGGCTGGCGAAGGTGGCGGCATCGATCGGCTTTTCGCCGTCGGGATCCTCGACCAGGTCGCCCAAAGTGCCCGATGAGTCCTCACCGACGGGGGTCTCGAGGGACACGGTGTCCTGAGCGAACCGCATCAACTCCTCCACCCGCTCGGTGGGCAGGTCTAGATCGGCCGCCAGCTCATCCACGGTCGGGTCGCGGCCCAGCTCCTGAGCGAGGTCACGACGAGCCCGCCGCAGCTTGTTGACGACGTCGAGGACGTGGATCGGCATGCGGATGGTGCGACCCTGGTCGGCGATCGCCCGGGAGATCGCCTGGCGGATCCACCAGGTGGCGTAGGTGGAGAACTTGAAGCCCTTGCGGTAGTCGAAGCGCTCGACGGCCCGCATCAGGCCCATGTTCCCTTCCTGGATCAGGTCGAGCATCGCCAGGCCCCGGCCCACGTAGCGTCTGGCGATGGACACGACGAGCCGCAAATTCGCCTCCACGAGGCGACGGTGGGCTTTTTCGCCCTCCTCCACCGTGTGTCGGAGGACGGCGGCGTCCTCGTCGGAGAGGTCCTCGTTCTCGAGACGCTCCTGCGCCCGACGCCCCGCCTCGAGAGCCATCGCCAGCTCCACTTCCTGCTGGGCGGTGAGCAGCTTGTAGCGGCCGATCTCGTTGAGATACATGCGAACGGGATCGGAGACGGCCGACTCGCTCACCTCGCTGAGATCCACCTCGACCTCGGGCCCTTCCTCTGTCAGCTTGATGCCCTGGCCGCGCAGCGTGTCGAGAACGGATTCGAACGACTCCTCGGGTGCTTCGGCGTC
>DASVDX010000081.1:0-3858 GCA_036380875.1 Acidimicrobiia bacterium | reverse complement strand
CAGCAACAGGAAAGAGCCAGTACGGGCTTCCACGGAGCCAGTTGATCCTTCAGTGGCGGGTTCTGCGTTACATGGGGAGCCTGGCCGGGCTCAGTCATCTGCGCCTCCCACGGTCGGAGCCACCGAAAGGCTACAGCGCAGCCATCATCGGCCTACCGGTCCGCTGCTCCAGTCGTGGCCGTGAGGCCCTGTTGCGCTACTTTCAGCTCCACCGCACCCGGAGTGATTGGACAGCCGATAGAGAGGAGCGAGCATGGTGCTCATGTCGGTATCCAACGACGAGGCCGGCGATTTCCGGTCGAAGCCGAGATGGTCAGCGAACCGCAAGATCGATGTGGTGTTGCGGCTGTTGCGGGGCGAGTCTTTGGAGGACGTGTCCCGGGAGGTGGGGGTGGAAGCGCATCGCCTTGCGGCGTGGCGGGACGACTTTTTGGAGTCGGGCAAGCAGGGTCTGAAACAGAAGCGTCCCCGGGCCGAGGGGGACCGGCGCCTCTCGGAGGCGGAACGCAAGATCGGCGAGTTGACGATGGAGAACGAGATCTTGCGGCGGGCGGCCGAAAAAAGGGGGCTTCAGATCCCGCCGCCGAGGCGGCCGAGATAGCCGCCGAAGGCCCCTTCCCGCTAGCTCGGGTGTGTGAGGTGCTGGGAGCGTCCCGGTCCACGGTGTATCACCGTCGTCTCCGTGGTGACGCCCTGGGTCGCCGACCCGGCCCCCTCACCGACATTGCCGACGACCAGCTGACAGAGCTGATCCGCCGGGTGATCGCCGACTCGCCGTTCGCCGGGGAGGGATACCGCAAAGTGCGGGCCCGGCTCCGCCGCCAGCACGGCATCGGAGTCGGCGGGAAGCGGGTGTTGCGGCTGATGCGACTCCATGGGCTGTTGGCTCCCCAACGAGCCAGGGGGCGGCGTCGACCACATCCCCACGACGGGACGATCATCCCCGACGGCCCGAACCTGCGGTGGGGAACCGACGCCACCATGGCCTGGACCCGCCTCGACGGATGGGTGTGGGTGTTCGCCAACGTCGATCACTGGTCAGCCGAAGCGTGGACCCACGTCGCCAAGACAGGCGACCGGATCGCCGCGTTGCAGCCGGTCTACGACGCCGTCATCGACCGCTTCGGCGGGCTCGGACCCGACGTGGCTCGAGGCATAAGCCTCCGCCATGACTGGGGCCCTCAATACCGCTCGAAGCACTTCTTGGGGTCGATCGCCTGGCTCGGTATCGGAGACGACGCCGCCTTCATTGGTGAGCCAGAAACCAACGGCTGCGCCGAACGGTTCATCCGCACCCTCAAAGAGCAATGCCTCTGGGCCGAACTGCACGACACCGTCGACGACCTCCGCCAGGCTGTCGCGTCCTGGACCGAGACCTACAACAACGAATGGCTCATCCAACGCCACGGCCACAAGACCCCACGAGAAGCATTCACCTCAACCCAAGGCGAGGTGGCAGCATGAAACAGACACGAACGCTGTCCAACGAACCGGGTGCTGTTCAAGGAGAACTTGAGGGTCCTTCCATATAGGTGATCACCGCGCCAGCCTCACGAGCACGTGCAAGCGACCGTGAGGAGTAACGCGGTGATCAATGACAGGATGGACGTGAATGAGTGGCTGCGCAAGCAGCTGGAAGAAGCGGACCCGGACTTGTTGCGGGAGATGGTCCGGTCTTTCGCGGAGACGCTGATGTCGGCGGACGCGGACGAGGTGTGCGGCGCCCCGTACGGCACCGTGTCGCCGGATCGGGTGAATCGTCGGAATGGGTATCGGACCCGCCGCTGGGACACCCGGGTGGGGACGATCGATTTGCGGATCCCGAAGCTGCGGGAGGGCACCTATTTCCCCGACTGGCTGTTGGATGCCCGCACCCGGGCGGAGCGGGCGTTCGTGCAGTGCGTCGCCGAAGCCTATGTGCGGGGAGTGTCGACTCGGCGGGTGGAGGGTCTGGTGGAGACCCTGGGGATCGCTTCTTTGTCCAAGTCGCAGGTGTCGGAGATCGCCAAGGACCTCGACGAGCTGGTCGACGACTTCAGAAACCGGCGTCTCGACAGGGGCCCTTACACGTACGTGTGGGCCGACGCTCTGTTCCTCAAAGTCAGGGAGGGTGGCCGAGTGGTCAACGTCGCTCTCTTGCACGCGGTGGGCGTCAACGGCGACGGGCACCGGGAAATACTTGGGCTGGAGCTGTCCACCGCAGAAGACGGCGCCGGCTGGCTTTCGTTCTGGCGGGGGCTGGTCGCTCGGGGCCTTTCGGGTGTGCAGATGGTCGTCTCCGACGACCACACCGGGCTTGTGGAGGCGATCCGGGCCACGCTGCCGGGAGCAGCGTGGCAGAGATGCAGGACGCATTACATGCGCAACCTGTTGACCAAAGTGCCGAAAGCCGCCCAGCAGATGGTCGCGACCATGGTCCGGACCATCTTCGCTCAACCCGACCCAGATTCGGTGTGGGCCCAGCACCGCCGCGTCGTCGACCAGCTCGAGACAGCCGGCTTCTCCGACGCCGCCACCCACCTCGACGAGGCCGCTGCCGACCTGTTGGCGTTCACCGGTTTTCCCAAAGAGCACTGGCGTCAGATCTGGTCCAACAACCCCCAGGAGCGGCTCAACCGGGAGATACGGCGCCGCACCGACGTAGTTGGGATCTTCCCCACCCGGGCGTCTGTCATCCGCCTCGTCGGAGCGGTAATGGCCGAACAAGATGACGAGTGGGCCATCACCCGCCGCTACATGAGCCTCGAATCACTCGCCCAAGCTCGCATCCGCATGCTCGAAACCGAACAAGACGACCAGGAGGTGGCAGCCCTAGAAGCAACCGGCTAGAAACAACCACACAGAGGCCGACGCGGCATCACTCATACACCACGTCCCCGGACGGGACCGAGCTGCGCCGAGCCAACGACATTTTGAAGGCGGCGGCGTCTTTTTTCGGGGCGGAGCTCGACCGCCAGTCGAAGAAGTGATCCGGTTCATCGACGAGCACAAGCACAGGTGCAGCGCAGGGCTGCGGTGGGGAATCGAGCCGATCGCCAAGACCCTTGGCGTCGCCCCATCCACCTACCACGCCTCAAAGACCCGACCCCCGTCAGCCCGGGCGGTCCGCGACGCCGAGTTGCGTCCGGTGATCGCGCGGGTCCACAAGGAGAACCTGGTCGCTTACGGCGCCGACAAGATGTGGGACCACCTCAACCAGGTTGAGGGGATCGGGGTGGCTCGCTGCACTGTGGAGCGTCTGATGTCCCAGATGGGCCTGTCAGGAGTACGCAGAGGCCGCTCCTGGGTGCGCACCACGATCACAGACAACGGGACGGAACGGCCTGCGGACCTGGTCGACCGTGACTTCACCGTCACTGCTCCGAACCGGCTGTGGTTGGCAGACTTGACCTATGTGAAGACGCACTCAGGGTGGGTGTATGTGGCGTTCATCATCGACGCCTACTCGAGGAAGATCGTCGGCTGGCAAGCGTCGCGGTCGCTGCGGGCAGACCTGGCCATCGACGCCCTGGAGATGGCCATGTTCAACCGCCGCCGCGCCGGCGCCGACCTCACCGGACTCATCCACCACTCCGACCTCGGAGTCCAAGGTGGATTCAACTGGTGGTCGCAACACCTCGAGGATGGAGGTGTTGTGGGATGGTTGGCAAGCAGGAGCGGGTGGAGGCGGTTCGGGCGATGCGCGGCAAGCAGTGGTCGCCGGGTCGGCCGTCGACGGCGCGGCGGGAGGATCGGGTTCGGTTCTGGGAGGGGATCGCTCGAGGGTTGTCGTCCGAGGACGCTGCTGGTGAGGCGGGGGTGTCGGCGGCGGTTGGGACGAGGTGGTTCCGCGATGCTGGTGGGATGCCACCGCTTGAT
>DASVDX010000080.1:0-75136 GCA_036380875.1 Acidimicrobiia bacterium | reverse complement strand
GCCTGATTCGACCCCCCAACCCGCTCAGCCAACACCCGCGTAATCGCCGCCGTCAACGTCGTCTTACCATGATCAATATGACCCATCGTCCCCACATTCACATGCGGCTTCGAACGATCAAACTTCTCCTTGGCCATTTCTGAGTTTCCTCCTATTCAGGAACGTGCGATTACCTGTGTCGACTGTTCAGCGCGAGCCACGGCGCGACACGATCTCCTCAGCGATCGCGTCGGGGACCTCCTGATACGAGTTGAACTGCATGGTGTACACGGCCCGACCCTGCGTCTTGGAGCGTAGGTCGGTGGCATAGCCGAACATCTCGGCGATCGGCACCTGGGCTCTCACGACCTGAGAGTTCCCCCGTTGCATCATGCCCTCGACCTTACCCCGGCGGGCATTCAGGTCGCCGATCACGTCGCCCATGTACTCCTCGGGCGTCGTGACCTCGACGTCGGCCACAGGCTCGAGCAGTTTCACGCCGGCGCGCTTGGCGGCCTCCTGGAGGGCCATGGAGCCTGCGATGCGGAAGGCCATCTCCGAGGAGTCGACGTCGTGATACGAGCCGTCGACCAATATCGCACGGACATCGACCATCGGATACCCGGCGAGAACGCCGTTCTCGAGCGCGTCGGCGATGCCGGCATCTATGGCGGGGATGTACTCCTTGGGGATACGGCCACCGGTGATCTTGTCGACGAACTCGTAGCCGCCACCCGGGCCCGTGGGCTCGAGGTTGATGATGACGTGGCCGTACTGACCACGACCACCCGACTGACGGACGTACTTGCCCTCGACGTTCTCCACGGGACGACGGATCGTCTCCCGATAGGCCACCTGAGGGCTGCCGACCGTCGCCTCCACCTTGAACTCCCGGACGAGACGGTCGACGAGGATCTCCAAGTGGAGCTCGCCCATCCCGGAGATGATCGTCTGGCCGGTCTCCTCGTCGGTGCGGACGAGGAAGGTCGGGTCCTCCTCGGCGAGACGCTGGAGCGACGTGGAGAGCTTCTCCTCATCGGACTTCGTCTTCGGCTCGATGGCGACGGAGATCACCGGGGCGGGGAACTCCATCGACTCGAGCTGGATCGGGTTCCGCTCGTCGGCCAACGTGTCACCGGTGGTGGTGTTCTTGAGGCCGATGGCAGCGACGATGTCGCCGGTGAAGACGTCCTGGACGTCCTCGCGGTGATTGGCGTGCATCCGGAGGAGACGCCCGAGGCGCTCCTTCTTGCCCGTGGTGGTGTTGAGGACGGTGTCCCCTGCCGAGGCGTGGCCCGAGTACACGCGGAAGTAGGTGAGCTTGCCGACGTGGGGATCGGACATGATCTTGAACGCCAGCGCGCAGAACGGAGCGTCGTCCGACGGCTCCCGGGTCATCGGAACCTCTTCGTCGCCGGGCTTGAAGCCCTCGATGGCGGGGATGTCGATGGGGCTCGGCAGGTAGTCGACGATGGCGTCGAGAAGGGGCTGGACACCCTTGTTCTTGAAGGCCGAACCGCAGAACACGGGCACCAGTTCCTGGGTCATGGTGGCGGCCCGGATGCCCTTCTTGAGCTCGTCGACGGAGAGGTCGCCGTTCTCGAGGAAGGACTCGAGCAACTCTTCGGAGGTCTCCGCCACAGCCTCGACCAGGGCCTCTCGGTACTCGTCGGCCTGGGCGCGCATGTCCTCTGGGATGTCGGTGGTATCCCAGTGCTTGCCGTCGTCGCCCTTCCAGATGTGGGCCTTCATCTCGACGAGATCGACGACACCCGTGAAGTCGGCTTCGCGGCCGATCGGCAGCTGCATGACGAGCGGCCTCGCTCCGAGGCGGTCGCGGATCGACTCGACGTCGGCGAAGAAGTCGGCGCCCGTGCGGTCGAGCTTGTTGATGAAGCAGATACGCGGAACCCGGTAGCGGTCCGCCTGACGCCACACCGTCTCCGACTGCGGCTCGACGCCGGCGACGCCGTCGAAGACGGCCACGGCACCGTCCAGGACGCGCAGAGCACGCTCCACCTCGACGGTGAAGTCGACGTGACCGGGGGTGTCGATGATGTTGATCTGGTGGTCGTGCCAGACGCATGTTGTGGCGGCGGAGGTGATGGTGATGCCGCGCTCCTGCTCCTGCTCCATCCAGTCCATCGTCGCCGCGCCCTCGTGGACCTCGCCGAGCTTGTAGGAACGGCCGGTGTAGTAGAGGATGCGTTCGGTGAGGGTGGTTTTGCCCGCGTCGATGTGGGCCATGATCCCGATGTTCCGGGTTCTGGCCAGGGGCACTTGCCGCAGGCGTGACAGCTGTTGGGTCATGATTCGATACTCCGGGAGGCGGGCCGGCGATTCACCCGGCCGGAACCGCTACCAGCGGTAGTGGGCGAACGCCTTGTTGGACTCCGCCATCTTGTGGACGTCTTCTTTCCGTTTGATGGCTGCTCCGGTGTTGTTCGCAGCGTCCAGGATCTCGTTGGCCAGACGCTGCGCCATCGTTGGCTCTTTGCGGCGCCGGGCGTAGTCGACCAGCCACCGGATCGCCAGGGTGTTCTGACGGCGGGGCGGAACTTCCATCGGAACCTGGTACGACGAGCCGCCGACTCGACGGGAACGCACCTCGACCTGGGGCTTCAGGTTGTCGATGGCCCGCTTGAGCACGGTCACCGGATCCTGGTTGGCACGCCGCTCGACGAGCTCGAGGGCGTCATAGACGATGGAGCGGGCGGTGTTCTTCTTGCCCCTCCACAGGACCTTGTTGATGACCTGGGAGACGAGAACACTGCGGAAAACCGGATCCGGCTCGATCGGCCGCTTCTGGGCAGGGGCGCGGCGCATCTCAGCTCTCCTTCTTGGCGCCGTATCGGGAACGAGCCTGCTTGCGATCCGCCACACCGGCCGCGTCGAGAGCACCCCGGATCACCTTGTAGCGGACACCGGGGAGGTCGCGGACACGACCGCCGCGGACGAGGACGATCGAGTGCTCCTGGAGGTTGTGGCCCTCTCCGGGGATGTAGGCGGTCACCTCGACGCCGGAAGAAAGACGGACGCGGCACACCTTCCGAAGAGCCGAGTTCGGCTTCTTGGGTGTGACGGTGTAGACGCGGGTGCAGACACCCCGGCGCTGGGGAGCGCCGGCGAGGCCAGCGGTCTTGGTCTTCTTCTTCTTCGGCTTCCTGCCCTGACGGACAAGCTGCTCGATCGTCGGCATTTCACTCCTTACGCGAAAAGGTGACCACCCCCCGGGAGATCAACCTGCTCGCAGCCGTTGGCCCCGTTCAGGAGAGGGGAGAGGTGGCGAAAACCACGGTTGGCAAGTATACGGACAAGCGCGAAGTAGCGCAAAGTCGCGGCGCCCGAGCCAGCGGACGATCCGTCCGGTGAGGTAACGGGAGGAATTCTAGGCGGCAGGCGGCAGCCCCCGCCGCCATCGCAAACGACCGAAGGGTGGCCCGAAGGCCACCCCTCGATCGGCAAGCAAGACGACGGCGGCAGGAACCGAAACCGTCGCCCTTCACCTCCGGCCCCGAGTCAAGGCCGGAGGGAAGCCTCCATCGGACTCGAGCACCGGTAGGAAACAGCGGGGCTGGAACTGAGCCTCGCCCAGCCCCAGACACCCTTTGAACCACTCCCTCCCGGCCCTTCGACCGTGTCCCAGAACCTATCGAGTCGACGGCCACAGGGGATGGGCCGGGAGTCTCAAACGAGAGGCCGCTCGACCTCGAAAACCCCGTCTTCGGTGGCGATCCAGTCCATGGTCACGTCGTGGGGTTCGAGGGGAATGTCCGGACGGAGGCGATCGGACGTCGTCAACCCGATTTTGATGGCCTCGATGGTGGCGAGGAAACGGTCGTAGTAGCCGGCACCGCGACCCAGGCGACGACCGTCGGGCGAAAAGGCGAGGCCCGGCACCAACACGACATCGATCTCGTCCGACTGGATGACCGGGGCATCGGAGCGAGGCTGCTCGAAGCCATACGGGTGCTGCTCGCGCGGCCCGTCGAATGTGTGCACGGTCAGCATCGAGCCGGGAGCGGTGCGGGTGAGGCCGAAGCGGATGTCGGGCAGCGCCCCGACCAGAGGGCTCATGTCGATTTCGTCGCCCATGGCCAGGAACCCGACGACCACCGAAGGAGAGCGCTCCCGCAGCCACTGCTCGACGTTTTCCACCACCCGCCTCCTCACATCGGGCGAGGGATGGGGCTGAGCCTTCATCTGGCGCCGGATCTCTTCTTTGGTCAACGATGCCCCTTGTTCCGCCATACGGAACGATTCCGCGAAGTAACCTGAGGCTGCACTCTAGGGGAAGGGGCCGATGCCCAACGTACAGTCCGTGGTTCGAGCGTTCCGCCTGTTGGAGGCGCTGATGGCCGGTGATCTCGGGATCACAGAGTTGGCCGAACGGACGGACCTGCCCAAGAGCACCGTCGCCCGCCTGGTTCGCACGCTGGAGGGGATCCGCGCCGTCGAGCGGGCCGACGAGGACGGGCGCTATCGGATCGGCTCGGAGATCGTCAAGCTCGCCGGCGTGGCCAGCCCCACCGCCAACCTGGTTTCGATCGTCCGTCCCTACCTGCGACAACTGGCGGAGATGACCGGCGAGGACGCCGGACTTTCCGTGCCCGACGGTCATCGCGTCCACTACATCGACCAGGTGAGCTCCGAAAACGACATCCAGGTCCGGGACTGGACCGGCGAACGAGTCGCGATGCACGCCGTGCCCTCCGGCCAGGTGATCCTCGCCCACTGGCCCGAGGACCGACTGGACAGATTCCTCGAACGGCCGCTCAACGCTTACACGGACGCCACCATCACCGACCCGGAGGAGCTCCGTAAACGGCTGCGCCGGGTCCACGAGGACAGATACGTGTGGGCGTATGAGGAGTACACGGAAGGGTTGAGCTCGGTGGCCACCGCCCTCCACGACTCCCGCGGCAAGCTCGTGGGGGCCATCCACATCCACGGCCCTTCCTACCGTTTTCCCGCTCCCGGGACCGCCGATGAGATCGGCGAGAAGCTGGTAGAGACCGCCGAGAAATTGAGCCGGCTCATTCCTCACATCTGAAGGGCGGCATCGGCCGACCCTGACCGGGTGGGGATGCCAAGATGGAAGAGGAAAGGAGGTGATGGATGCGTAGGGCCCAGCGCCGTCCTCGCCTGACGACCCCGCTGATCCGGCGCGGAGAAGACTTCGTGCCGGCGAGCTGGGACGAGGCGCTGCAGGCGGCTGCCCGGGGCCTGAGTGAGGTGAAGAGTCGCCACGGCAGCACCGCCCTCGGGCTGTTCAGCTGCTCGAAGGCGACCAACGAGACGAACTATCTCGCTCAGAAGTTCGCCCGGGTCGTCCTCGGCACGAACAACATCGATTCGTGTAACCGCACTTGACACGCTCCCAGCGTCACCGGTCTGGTGACTGTGCTCGGAGCAGGCGGGGGCACGAGCTCCTACGAAGAGATCGAGAACACAGATCTGATCCTTCTGTGGGGTTCGAACGCGCGCAATGCCCACCCGATCTTCTTCCATCACCTCTTGAAGGGTTTGCGCAATGGCGCCCGGATGTATGCCGTCGACCCCCGGCGCAGCGAGTCGGCGCAGTGGGCCGACGTGTGGCTGGGCATCGACGTCGGGTCCGACATCGCCTTGGCGAACGCCATGGCCAAGGTGATCATCGACGAAGGGCTCCACAACCGCGAGTTCATCGAGCGGGCCACGACCGGATTCGACGCATACGCCGAGAAGGTCGCCGAATACGACCTCGTCAGGGCGGAGCAGATCACGGGCATCCCCGGTGACCTGATCCGCGAGGTCGCCATCGCCTACGCCACCGCCCCCACCGCCCAGATCTGCTGGACGCTGGGCATCACCGAGCACCACACGGCGAGCGACAACGTCCTCGCCCTCATCAGCCTCGCTTTGCTCACCGGCCACGTGGGCCGTTACGGCTCGGGTCTGGTTCCCATCCGGGGCCAGAACAACGTGCAGGGGGGCGGCGACATGGGGGCCTTGCCCAACCGGCTGCCCGGCTTCTACGACGTGGAGGATCCCGAAGCCCGCGCCAAGTTCGAGGCATCGTGGGGCAAGTCGATCCCTCCCAAGCGGGGCTGGCACCTCACCCAGATGTTCGAGGCGATGGCGGCCGGAAAGCTGCGCGGCCTGTATGTGATCGGCGAGAACCCGGCGCAGTCGGAAGCCGACGCCATCCACGCCGTGGAGGCATTGCGCAGCCTCGACTTCCTCGTCGTCCAGGACATCTTCATGACGGCAACCGCCCAACTCGCCGATGTCGTGTTGCCGGCGGCCGCCGACTGGGTCGAGGGCGAAGGCACCGTCACTTCGTCAGAACGACGAGTCCAGCGAGTCCGCCCCGCCCTCCGGCCCCCGGGCGAAGCCCGCACCGACATCGCCATCATCAGCGACCTGGCCCGGGCGATGGGCACCGACTGGGGCAATCCGACGGCAGAGGAGATCTGGGACGAGTTGCGATCCTTGTCCCCGGCCCACGCCGGGATGAGCTATCGCCGTCTCGACGAACTGGGCGGTCTGCAGTGGCCGTGCCCGGACGAGAGGCATCCGGGGACGAAGTTCCTCCACGCCCGCCTGTGGGAGGACGACGTCAAGGACCCCGCTCCGTTCATCCCCGTCGACTGGGTGCCTCCGGTCGACACGTTGACCGACGAGTACCCGATTCGACTCACCACCGGCCGCCACCTCGACGGCTACAACACAGGAGTGCAGTCGAGCGGGTTCGATTCCCCGCTGCGCTACGGCACGACACTGGACATCTCACCCGAGGACGCTGAGCGCCTGGGTATCGTCGACGGGGAGACGGTGAAGGTCGTTTCCCGACGGGGAACCGTGACCGCCCCGGCCCGAATCGACGCGGAGATGCGACCCGGCCTGACGTTCATGGCCATCCACTACCCGGAGCAGGTGGACGTGAACAAGCTGACGATCGAGGCATGGGACCCGAAGTCGGGCACGGCCGAGTTCAAGGCGACGGCGATACGGATCGAGAAGCTATGAGAAGGCGGCAGACGGCGGGCAGCAATCATCGGCGGAGGCCGGAGTGTCGGTGAGTCACACGAGTTGGGCCCGCGGGTGCGGCAGCGACGCGGTGCGGCAGCACCGCAGCGGCGGGGTGGCTGGGCGAGTCGCCAGAGGCGCCGAGACCACGGGGCCCCGCCGCAATGGGGAGCACAGATGGACCTCAAGCTGATCGGGGCACAGGCGACAGAGGCCGAGAAGAGGGCGATCGCTTCGGCGATACCCGAGGCCTTGAAGGTCGAGGTGCCGGGACGGGTCGTGAGGATTCGCCGTGACCTGCGGCACTACCTGTTGCCGGCGCTCGATGCCGTGCAGTCGGCAGTGGGCTGGGTCAGCCCTGGCGCCGTCGACGAGATCGCCCGCCGTCTCCAGGTGCCACCCGCCGAGGTGTACTCCGTGGCCAGCTTCTACGCCTTGGTGTCGACCGAGCCCCGACCGCCGGCGGTGGCGCACGTGTGTACCGACATCGCCTGCGGCAACGACCTGTTGACGCAACTCGGTGACGGGCCCGAGTTCGTGGAAAGCCCCTGCCTGGGCCAGTGCGACCGTCGACCCGCCGTCTTCCTCCAGAGGGCCGGCGACGACGACGTGGTGCTCACGGGAGCGACATCCGAGTCGGTGCTCGCCGCCCTGGAGGGGCAGATCGGCGAGCAGGCCACGCCGTTCGTTTCACCCGGCCCTCTTCTCGCCCGGGTCGGGAACATCGATCCGGCATCGCTCGACGACTACCGGTCGGCAGGAGGCTACGAGGCGCTCGCCAGAGCCATCGAGATGGGACCGGAGGCGGTGATCGACGAGCTGATCGCTTCCAACCTGCGCGGGCGCGGTGGCGCTGCCTTCCCCACCGGTCTCAAGTGGCGGGGCGCCGCCGAACAGCCTGCACCCCGCTACGTGATCTGCAACGCCGACGAGTCCGAGCCAGGTACGTTCAAGGACCGCGTGGTCATGGAGGGCGACCCCTTTGCGGTCGTCGAGGCCCTCACCATCGCCGGGGTCACGGTCGGCGCCGAGCAGGGATACATCTACGTCCGCGGCGAATATCCCACCGCCAACGCCCGCCTGTCCCACGCCGTGGCCGAGGCCCGAAATGCCGGCCTCCTGGGCGACGACGTGATGGGGGCGGGCAAGCGCTTCGACATCGAGATCCGCCGGGGCCAGGGTGCGTACATCTGCGGGGAGGAGACAGCTCTCTTCGCTTCGATCGAGGGGTATCGCGGCGAGCCCCGTCAGAAGCCGCCGTTCCCCACAGTGGCGGGTCTGTTCGGGCGACCCACCGCCATCAACAACGTCGAGACGCTCATCAACGTCAACCGCATCGTCCTCGAGGGAGGGGCGGCGTACGCCGCCACCGGGACCCAGGACTCCCCCGGTACGCGGCTCTTCTGCCTCTCGGGCAATGTCGCCCGTCCCGGCGTCTACGAACTCGAATCGGGCACCACGCTCGGCGATGCCGTCGAGGCGGCCGGCGGGGTGTTGGCCGAGATCCCGTACCTCTTGCTCGGCGGAGCGGCGGGTTCGTTGATCGGCCCCGACCACTGGGACTTGCCTCTCACGTTCGAGGACAGCCGGGCGGCCGGCTTGACGCTGGGCTCCGGTGTGATCATGGCTTTCAGCGCCACCACCGACATGAAAGAAGTCGTGCGCCGCATCGCCCAGTTCTTCCGGGACGAGTCGTGCGGCCAGTGCGTGCCGTGCCGGGTGGGCACGGTCCGGGTGGAGGAGGCAGTCGCCCGGGCCAACGGCTCGATCGACCGCGGGCTCATCGATGACCTGGACCGGGCGATGAAAGCCGCCTCCATCTGCGGCCTGGGCCACACGGCTTCATCTGTGGTGATGTCGGCGATCGAATTGGGGATCCTATGACGGCGGAGATGGTGAACGAGGCATTGGTGAGCCTGTCGATCGACGGCCGCCAGGTGACGGTCCCCGAAGGAAGCACGATCCTCGACGCTTGCCGTTCGATCGGCGACGAGCAGCCCACTATGTGCTGGGCGCCCACCCTGACGCCTGTCAACGTCTGCCGGGTGTGCGTCGTCGAGGTGGAGGGAAGCCGAGCCCTCGTCCCCTCGTGCTCCCGCAGAGTCGAAGAAGGGATGGTCGTCGAGACCGACTCGGAGGCGGTGCGCCACGCTCGGAAGGTGGTTTTCGAGTTGCTCGCCTCGTCGGTCGACCTTTCGCTGGTTGACGACTCGGT
Source organism: Acidimicrobiia bacterium (assembly GCA_036380875.1). Taxonomy (GTDB): domain Bacteria; phylum Actinomycetota; class Acidimicrobiia; order Spongiisociales; family ZC4RG35; genus ZC4RG17. The sequence continues at coordinate 65,931 of DASVDX010000080.1, read as the reverse complement.
GAAGGAGTGGATGGAGGAATACGGCTGCGAGCCGGAACGGTTCGGGCCGTCGGCTCCACCGGCGGACGACCGCGACCGCCGCCATGCCGGCCATCACCGCCGCCCGAGTGGGGACGTCGCCGAGACGGTGCACCAACCGGTCAAAGTCGACAACCCCCTGTACGTCCGCGACTACTCCAAGTGCATCCTCTGCTACAAGTGCGTGCAGGCCTGTGGACCGGAGGCGCAGAACACTTTCGCCATCTCTGTGGCGGGCCGCGGCTTCGATGCCCGGATCTCCACCGAGTTCGATGTCTCCTTGCCGGAATCGGCCTGCGTCTACTGCGGCAACTGCATCGCCGTGTGCCCGACCGAGGCCCTGATGTTCCGCTCCGAGTACGAACTGCGGCAGGCGGGCATGTGGGATCCGGACCGCCAGGACGTGGTCACGACCATCTGCTCGTACTGCGGTGTGGGCTGCAACCTCGAATTGCACGTGCAGGACAACCGGATCGTCAAGGTCACGTCGCCCGACGACCACTCGGTGACACGCGGGAACCTCTGCATCAAGGGCCGGTTCGGCTACGAGTACGTCCAGGAACAAGACGAAGCGCACCTCACCCCGATCGACGAGGTGCTAGCCCGTGCCCGGGCGGATTCCTGAGACTCCTGTGACACCGTCGGCCCGCTTCGACGACCTCCGTCCCTGGCGACGACGCGGCTTCGCCCTCCGCGGTTTCGAGGGCACTCTCGTTGCCCACACCCCCGCCGAGGTACGGCAGGTGCTCGCTGCCGCCGAGGATGCGGTCCGATCTGGCAAGTGGGTGGCGGGATGGGTCGCCTACGAGGCCGCCCCCGCCTTCGATCGGGCGATGCAGGTGAAACAGGTGACCGGGACGGCTTTCGCCGACCTTCCGCTGGCCTGGTTCGGGATCGCGGCGGGACGCACTTCCCCGCCTCCTGCGGCTCAGGGCCCGCAGGAATTGACCGAATGGGAGACGCTCACGACCCGTGAACACCACGCCAGAGCGGTGGCGGATATCCACGAGCGGATCCGCGCCGGCGACACCTACCAGGTGAACCACACCTTCTTGATGCGATCGACGCTGAGCGGTGACCCGGCCGCCTTCTACCGACGGCTGACCCGTTCGCAGTCGTGTGGCTACGGGGCGCTGATCGATGCCGGCGACTGGGTGGTCATATCGGCCTCGCCGGAGTTGTTCTTCGAGTGGCGCAACGGTTCGATCGTCTCTCGCCCGATGAAGGGCACGGTGCGGCGAGGCGTGGACCGAGAGGACGACGCTCGCCTGCGGGACTGGCTTCGGGCGTCGGAGAAGAACCGGGCCGAGAACCTGATGATCGTCGACATGGTCAGAAACGACCTGGGCCGGATCGCCGCGGTCGGTTCCGTGCAGGTGCCGGCGCTGTTCACGACCGAGAAGTACGACACGGTGTGGCAGCTCACGTCCACGGTGACGGCCCGGCCGCGTCCCGGCACCTCTCTCGTAGAGGTCTTCGAGGCATTGTTCCCGAGCGCCTCCATCACGGGGGCCCCCAAGGTCTCCACGATATCGATCATCGCCGACCTCGAGACCCACCCTCGAGGCGTGTATTGCGGCGCGATCGGCTTCGGCGGCCCAGGCCCGGAGGGGCCCGAGTGGGCGTTCAACGTCGGCATCCGCACCGTCCTGTTCCATCGTCCGACCGGGGCCGCCTTCTACGGGACTGGTGGCGGGATCACGTTCGATTCGCAGCCGGCCGACGAGTATGCCGAGGCAGTCCTGAAAGCCGAGGTGCTGCGCCATCCCGGCAGCGAACTGCGGCTGCTGGAGACGACTCGCTGGGACCCCAATCTGGGCGCCCGGCACCTAGACCGTCATCTGCAGCGCGCCGCCGCATCGGCCGAGTACTTCGACATCCCGTTCGACCCCGCCGAAGTGAGGGCGGCGATCAGCCGAGCGACGAAGGACCGAGTCGATCCGGGCCGCCTGCGCATCCTGATCGACCGGGACGGCTGGGTGGAGGTGGAGGTGGCCGACCTCACGCCGCGGGTTTCGCCCGTCCGCCTGGTCCTCGACGATCGGCCGATCGACCGTCACGACCCTTTCCTGCGCCACAAGACGACGGTGCGCCGCACCTACGACGAAGCCCGGGTCCGGCATCCCGAAGCCGACGACGTGGTGCTGTGGAACCAGGACAGGGAGGTGACCGAGACCACGATCGGCAACCTGGCCGTTTGCATCGACGGCGAATGGCTGACGCCCCCGGTCGACTCCGGGCTGCTCCCGGGGACTGAGCGCGCCGCCCGTCTAGCCGCGGGGGAATTGCGAGAGGCGCGGCTGACGGTCGACGATCTCCGGCACGCCACCGGCTTCGCCCGGCTCAACTCGGTGCGCGGCTGGGAGGAGGCCGTATTGGCCTAGCCGGCCCGCCGACGGTTGCCCCGCCGCCCCGGAGCGGCGGCGCTCACCGGCGTGGCGTCGAGACGTTCTTCGATCTCGACGTGGCTGGGTCGCTCACCGCTGACCCCGGCATCGACGGCATGGCGGATAGCGGCGATGTGGTCGGGTGTCGAGCCACAGCAGGCGCCGATGATGCGCGCCCCCGATCGCACGGCCAACTCGACATAGTCGGCCATCCGGTCGGGACCCACCGGGTAGACGAGGGCATCGGTCTGATAGAGGGGCATGCCGCAATTCGCCTTGACGATGACGGCGGCGGTGGGAGCCACCTCGGTGACGTCGAGAGCGACGGAGACGGCGTCGCCGGGTCCGATCCCGCAGTTGGCCCCGACCGTGAGCGGAGCGTGAGGGCTCGCCTTCCACCACTCCCCGAGTTGGGTGCCGGAGATGCCCATCATCGTGCGGCCATTGGTGTCGAAACTGAGGGTGGCGCTGACCGGGACGCCGAACTGGGAAGCGGCCTCGGTGGCGGCGTTCAACTCTTGCCAGGACGAGATCGTCTCGATCCACAGGACGTCGACCCCCGCCTCCACCAGAGCACGGGCTTGCTCCGCGAACACGGCCACTCCCTCCTCGTGGGTGAGCGGGCCGAGGGGTTCGAACAGGTCGCCGGTGGGACCGATGCTTCCCGCCACGGCCACTGGTCGGCCGGCAGCCTCGGCTGCCTGGCGGGCGATGCGGACGGCGGCGGCGTTGAGCTCGGCAACGCGGTCTTCGAGACGGTGGAGGGCGAGCCGGCGAGAGTTACCGCCGAACGTGTTCGTGAGGACGATGTCGGCCCCGGCAGCGATGAACTGCTCGTGGACCTGAAAAACGAGCTCAGGGTGCTCGACGTTCAAGAGCTCCGGGCATCCGCCACCGGCGAGGCCGAGCGAGAACAAGGTGGTGCCCATCGCTCCGTCGGCCACCAGGACAGGACGGGTGGCGAGGAGTGTCTCGAAGGTCGTACATCGATCGTTCACGCGCCCACCTCCTTTGTCGACGTCGATCGTCGGTGCGGTGAGGTGGCTCGCTCGAAAGAGCGGCCGCCCCAAGAGGCGGCCAGGCATCTGCTTCAGACCGCCGCTTTAGCTGCACTTGTTTCGCGCCCGCAAGCTGGACGATCAAATCGGCGCACCGGACACGCTACCAGAGAGGCGGATCTGTGCGAAGGGATTCCGCGGAAGAGTCAGCGACGGCGTCTGATCTCTTCGACGATCGCCGGCACCACCTCGGCCACGTCGCCGATCACGGCGTAGTCCGCTTTGGTGACCATCGGCGCCTCGGGGTCGGTGTTGATGGCGATGACGTTCTTCGAGGCCATCATCCCGACCCAGTGCTGGATGGCTCCGGAGATGCCGCAGGCGATGTAGACATCGGGGGCCACCCGCGTCCCTGTTTGGCCGACCTGGTCGGAGTGGGGGCGCCACCCGTTGTTGGTGGCGACACGCGAGCAGCCGACCGCCCCGCCCAACAGGGCGGCGAGCTCCTCCAGCGGGGCGAATCCCTCCGGGCCGCCCACTCCCCGACCGCCCGAGACGACGACCGGAGCGGTGGCGAGGGTGATTCCCTCTTCGACCGTGACTCGCTCCGCCACGCGGTCGAGGACCTGGCTCTCCTCGAGGGTCGGCTGGAACTCCTGCACCGGGGCCGAACCCTCCGCCGGCGCGGGCGGGAACGCATGTGCCGCCGCCGAAACGAGGCGCACCGCCGCCTCCAATTCGGCCCGCTCCAGGAGGCTGCCGCCCCACCGAACCCGCTGCAACGACCAGACGTCGCCGGAAGGCTCCACCGCGGCCACGTTGGCCACCATCGGGAGATCCAGGAGGGCCGCGACGTGAGCGAGGACCTCGTTGCCGCGATCGGTGCCAGGAGCGACCACCGCCGCCGGCATCTCCTGGGCGATGAGTTGGGCGAGGACTTCACCGAAGCCGCCCGGCGTGTAGTCGTCGAGCAGCGGATGGGTGATGTGCCATACCCGCTCTACGCCTCCGACCTGGGGCGGTTCCGGGCCGATCACGACCGCCTCGAGCGCGGTCCCGAGCCGTTCGGCCACCGTCTTGGCCAGAGTGACAGCTTGAAGGGCGACCTCGGTGACGTCTCCTCGGTCGTGGTCGATCAACACAAGGACGCTCATAGGACCCCCAGCCTCTCCAGCACGTCCACCACGGCGGCGGCGTCGGGCAGTATCTCGGTACGGGACTCCTGCTCGGGCGGAGACTCGAACCGGATCATGCGTTGCCCTCCCGGGGTGAGTTCCGTCTCGTGGCGACGGATCTCGAGCTTCTTCGACTTCAGCCGCCCCGCCAGCGTGGGGTATCGGGGTAGGGCAATGCCTTCCTTGACAGCCAACACCGCCGGGAGGGGCAGCCGATAGACCTCGAAGCCGGTGGGCGTCTCCCTCCGGGCGACCGCCGTGTCCCCGTCGATCTCGATTCCCTTGATCCCAGACACCACCGGACGTCCCAGCCCGTGGGCAACGCGGATTCCGACCTGGAAGTTGCCGGCGTCGGCAGATTCGTTGCCGAAGAGGATCAGGTCGAACACGCCGTCCGACTCGAGAGCTCGGATCGCCGACAGGAGACCCGAGGCGGTGGCCTGGGGATCGACGTCTGAGCCGTCCGTCGGGACGAGGGTCGCCCCGTCGGCGCCGACCGAGGCGGCATACCGCAACTGCTCCTCCGCCTCCGGCGGCCCCAGGGTCAGCACTTCGACGATCCCGCCGTGGGCCTCTTCGAGTTGGATGGCCGCTTCGACCGCGCACTCCTCGTGCGGACTGGTGGTGAACGACAGATGGGAGGTTTCGATCGCCCGCCCGTCGGCGGTGAGGGCGATCTTGGCCCCCGGGGCCGGCACCCGCTTGACGCAGACGAGGATCCTCACACCCGACCTTTCAGCCCTTCATCCGCTCGTCATCGGGGTCGAACAGCGGCTTCGAGCCGACCCGGGCGACAGTGATCGGATAGTCCTCATTCATGTACCGGACGACGAACCGGGCACCCTCCTCGGCGAGCTCGGCGGGCAGGTACCCCATCAGGAGGTACTTTCCCAGGGACGGACCCGCCCCGGCACTCGTGACATACGAGGGGCGGCCCTTCGAGTCGACGATCCGCTCGCCATCGGTCGTGAGGATCGGCTCCCCTCCGGTCATGTAGCGGGCGATGCCGTCACGTGGTGAGGTGTGGTCGTCGACGGTGAACGTGCACAGCCGCGCCGCCGGACCCGCCTCCCGTGCCTCGAGGTAGGCCTCTTTCCCGATGAAGTCCACCGACTTCACCCGCGGGCGGTCGAGGCCCGCCTCGACCGGGTTGTACTCCGACTGCAGTTCGGCGCCCATCAGGCGGTAGCCCTTCTCCAGGCGGGCGCTGGTCCCGTAGACTCCGGCGCCGACCGGGACGACGCCGTGCTCCCGGCCGGCCTCCCACAGCATGTCCCACATCTGGGTTCCGCGTTCGATCGGCACGTAGATCTCCCACCCCGACTCGCCGACATAGGAGATGCGGAGCATCGTGGCGATCAGCGACCCGAATGTCACCTGGCGGCACGTGGCGTAGGGGAAGGCGCCGTCGGAGATGTCGTCGTTCGTGAGCGACTCCACGAGCGCCCGAGCCCGCGGGCCCCAGACTCCGATCGTCGTGAACGACGAAGTCCGGTCCGTGAACACGACGGAGCCGTCGTCGGGAAGATGCTTTCTGAACCAATAGGCATCCCGGGGACCGTCGAAGGCGCCGGTGACGACCCGGAAGTGGTCCTCGCCGAGCCGCATCACCGTCAGGTCGGCGCGAAAGCCACCCTGAGGAGTGAGCAGCGGCGTGTAGATGGCCGACCCGACCGGGCGGTCGCACTGGTTGACGGTCAGCCGCTGGATGTAGTCGAGAGCTCCCGGCCCGGTGATGTCGAAGATGGCGAACGCCGACAGGTCGACCATCCCCACCCGCTCGCGGAGGGCGAGGTGCTCCGCCGTGGAGATCGGCGACCACCAGCGGCGATCCCACTCGTGGGGCCGATCCTTCACCCCGTACTCCTCCACCAGCGGGGCGTTCGACTCGTACCAATGGGGTCGTTCCCATCCGCCCGCCTGGAAGTAGACGGCACCGAGCGCCTCGGTACGGCTGTGGAACGGAGCGAGGCGGATGTTCCGCTCCGACTCCCACTGCTCACGGGGATGGACGATGCCGTAGGTCTTGTTGAAATGCTCGGCGCACCGCGCCCGGATGTGGTGACGGGTCCGGGCGTAGTCGTAGAAGCGGGCGATGTCGGACTGGTGCGGGTCGAGTTCGGGGTACCCGTCGGTCATCCACTCGGCCACCAGCTTGCCTGTGCCGGGCCCCTCCTTGATCCACACGGCCGCCGCCGACCACAGGCCCTCCACCTCGACGGTCTCGCCGAGCAGGGGCATGCCGTCGGGGGTGAGCGAAAGGAGCCCGTTGATGGCGTACTTGATCTCGGCGCCTTCGAGAATCGAGGGCATCAGCTCTAGGGCGTCCTCCAGCTGCGGGTCGAAGTCGTCCGCCGTGAACGGCAACTCCGTGGGCGACAGCCTCGCCTCCTCGATGGAGGGGATCTCGTTCGGATCGTGGAAGATCGGCCGGTGGGCGTAGGAGCCGATCTCCATCGAGCCGGCAGTCTGGCGTTCGTACATGAACGTGTCCATGTCCCGGATGATCGGGTAGCCGATCTCATTGCCGGTTGCGGCCAGGATGGGGATCGGCCCGACATCGATCATCTGATGGACTGCCGGCGTGAGCGGGATCGTGGCTCCTGCCATGGCGGCGATCCGCGGCGACCAGACACCGCATGCCACCACCACGTAGTCGGCTTCGATCCGACCCTTGTCCGTCACCACCGCCTTGACATGTCCCTTGTCGACCTCGATGTCGAGCACCTCGGTGTTGGGGAAGGTCGCCAGGGCGCCTTTCTCCTGGGCGCGCTCGCGCATGATCGTGCCAGCCCGCAACGAGTCGACCACCGACACGGACGGGGTGTAGAAGCCGCCGAGGATGACCGACTCCTCGATGAACGGCACCAACTCCTTCACCTCGGCCGGGGTGAGGAGGGAGGCCTCGATGCCCCAGGCCTTGGCCGAGCTCATGCGCCGCCGCAACTCCTCCATGCGCTCGGGTGTGCGCGCCACCTCGATGCCGCCGCAGGTGGTGTTGACGCCCATCTCCTCGTACTGGCGCTGCGACTCGAGGGTGAGGAAGGTCAGTTCCTTGCCGTGGTCCACCGGGAAGATGAAGTTGGAAGCGTGGCCGGTGGAACCACCCGGGTTGGGGAGGGGGCCCTTGTCGATCTGGACGATGTCCTTCCACCCCTTCTCGGCGAGGTGGTACGCCACGCTGTTGCCGACGATCCCGGCCCCGATGACCACGACCTGTGCGCTGGATGGAAACTCACTCACTTGCTCACCCTCCGGAGGCTCCGGTCCCACGATACGGAACGATGCTGCAAAGCGGCACGCAGACTACCGCCGCCGACGCCCCCGTGTCGCACTGTGAAGGGGGTTTCGACCACTGGACAACCAGGTAAGGGCGAGATATCGTTCCGACATCCGACATTGTTCCGTATCGTGGAACCTTCTCGCAGGAGCGCGGCGCAATGAGCGAAGAAGAAATCGATCTGTCGGCCCTCTCCGACGAGGAACTCGTCGAGCAGATGCACGACGACCTCTACGACGGTCTCGCCGACGAGATCGTGGAGGGCACCAACATCCTCCTCGGGCGCGGCTGGGACGCCAATCGGGTCCTCAACGAGGCGCTGGTCGAGGGCATGCGCATCGTGGGCGAGGACTTCCGCGATGGGATCCTCTTCGTCCCCGAGGTGCTTCTGGCTGCCAATGCCATGAAAGCCGGCATGGCCGTGCTCCGTCCGCTGCTGGCCGAAACCGGTGTCCCGACCATCGGGAAGGTCGTGATCGGGACCGTCAAAGGAGACATCCACGACATCGGCAAGAACCTGGTCGGCATGATGCTCGAGGGCGCCGGCTTCGAGGTGATCGACCTCGGGATCAACACCGACGTCGACGAGTACATCCAGGCACTCGACGAGCACCAGCCCGACATCCTGGGCATGTCGGCCCTCCTCACCACCACGATGCCGTACATGAAGGTGGTGATCGACACCATGGTCGAGAAGGGGATCCGCGACGACTTCATCGTCCTCGTCGGCGGCGCTCCCCTGAATGAGGAGTTCGGCGCCGCCATCGGCGCCGACGCCTATTGCCGGGACGCGGCGGTGGCGGCAGAGACGGCCAAGGCTCTGGTCGGAGCCCGACGTGGCCTCGCCTGAGCCGAAGGTCTTGGTACTGGGCTGCGGGGCGATGGCCCGCGAGCTGCTGCGCGTCGTGGAGACCAATCACCTCGAGGCCGTCGAGGTCTCCTGCCTGCCGGCGGCGTACCACAACCAGCCTTCGCTCATCCCCGCGGCGATCGAGAAGAGGATCGTCGAAGCGAAGGACCGCTACGAGAAGATCTTCGTCGCCTACGGGGACTGTGGCACCGGTGGACTACTGGACTCGGTGCTCGAGCGCCACGGGGTGGAGCGCCTGGCCGGTGCCCACTGCTACGAGTTCCTGGCCGGTTCGACCCTCTTCACCGGCCTCCACGACGCCGAGCCGACGACCTTCTATCTGACCGACTTCCTCGTCCGCCACTTCGACCGTCTCGTGTGGCACGGCCTCGGCTTGGATCGGTGGCCTCACCTCCTCTCCGACTACTTCGGCAACTACACCCGCGTGGTGTATCTCGCCCAGACCGACGACCCCGAACTGACCGCCCGGGCCGAGGAGGCCGCCTCGCGGTTGGGCCTGCGGTTCGAGAGGATTTTCGTCGGCTACGGCGAGATGGAACCGGCGATCGTGGCAGTGGCGACGTCATGAGCGACGGCGAGGTGACGGTGATCTACTGGCGGGACATCCCTGCCCAGGTCGTCTCCGGCAAAGGCCGTGAGGCACGCCGAATCCCGATGCCCGACCGCTTCCAGGAGGCCATCGACCGCGCCGCCACCCGCGTGGGTGTCATCGGCGCCGACGACTACACGGCCGAGTACCGCAAGGTCAGCGTCCCCGGCCCCGATCCGGAGGTGGTCGCCGACCAACTCGACGCTGATTTCCCCGACGTCCTGCTCGAAGAGCTGGTCCGCAACGGCGGCTGGCGCCCGACCCCTGAATCCGAAACATGACTGACACCGTTCTCGCCTCGCCCACCAGGGAAGTGGTCATCGGCTTCGACCGGCCGTTCGTCGTCATCGGCGAACGCATCAACCCCACCGGCCGCAAGCTCCTCGCCGAAGAGATGATGCGAGGGGATTTTTCGCGGGTGGAAGCGGACGCCATCGCCCAGGTGGAAGCGGGCGCCGACATGCTCGACGTCAACGCCGGCATCCCGCTCGCCGACGAGCCGGCCATCCTGGCCCAGACGGTCGAGCTGGTCCAACGCCTTGTCGACGTCCCGCTGTCCATCGATTCGTCGGTGATACCGGCACTCCGGGCCGGCCTCGAGGTGTATCAGGGCAAAGCTCTGGTGAACTCCGTCACCGGCGAGGAGGAGTCGATGGAGCAAGTCCTCCCCCTCGTCGCCAAGCACGGTGCCGCGGTCGTGGCGATCACCAACGACGAAACCGGCATCTCCGAAGACCCCGACAGGCGGTTCGAGGTCGCCAAGAGGATCGTCGACCGGGCCGCCGACCACGGCATCCCCCGTGAGGACATCGTGGTCGACCCTCTGGTGATGCCCATCGGAGCCGTGCCCAGCGCCGGCCGGCAGGTCCTCCATCTGATACGCCGCCTCCGCGAGGAACTGCGCGTCAACACGACCTGCGGCGCCTCCAACATCAGCTTCGGCCTGCCTCACCGAGCCGGCATCAATGCCGCCTTCCTGGCGATGGCCATCGGCGCCGGGCTCACTTCGGCCATCACCAATCCACTGGAGTCCGAGATCATGGGGGCGATCAAGGCGGCGGACGTGCTCACCGGCAACGACCGCGACTGCGCCGCCTGGATTCGACGCCACCGCGACCCCTCCTCTCCCACCAGTGAGGGACGGCGGCGGGGCGGTCGTCGCCGCCTGGCGACGGGATGAGCGACACCGTCCGGGTGATCTTCCTGCCGTCGGGTCGGCGGGGTGACGTCGTTCGTGGCGCCACGGTTCTCGATGCCGCCCGCCAACTGGGAGTCGATCTCGACTCGGTCTGCGGGGGGCGGGGGATCTGCGGGCGATGCCAGGTGACACAGGGCTCCACCCCGGCCATCCCCGCCGATGAGACGGCGCTCAGCCCACCCGGCGATCTCGAGTTGAACTACCACGGCCGTCGGCCCCTGAGCGACGGCCGGCGATTGGGCTGCGCCACGGCCATACGTGCCGACGTCGTCGTTGATGTCCCGCCCGAGAGCCAAGTCCACCGCCAGGTGGTGCGCAAGCGTCCCGAAGTCACGAGTTATCCGATCGACCCGATCGTGCGGCTCCACTATGTCGAGGTGGACCCTCCTTCGCTGGAGGACGCCCGGGCGGACCTCGAGAGGGTGGCCGACGCCCTCGCCGCCGAGTGGGACCTCCACGACCTGCAGTTCGACCACGAAGTCACGAGACAGATGCACGGGTGTCTCACGGAAGGCGGATGGTCGGTCACCGTGGCGGTGCACTCCGGCAGGGATGTGATCGCCGCCTGGCCCGGCTTCCACGACCGCATCCTCGGATTGGCGTTCGACATCGGGTCGACCACCCTGGCGGGCCACCTCCTCGACCTGACCAGCGGCGACGTGCTGGCCTCCGCCGGGGCGATGAACCCCCAGATCAGGTTCGGCGAAGACCTGATGAGCCGGGTGTCGTACGCCATGATGAACGAAGGCGGCGCCGACGAGATGACCCAGGCGGTGAGGTCGGCACTCGACTCCCTGGCGGGCGACCTCCTCGACGCAGCCGGGGAGGCGCGCGGGGACGTGGTCGACGTGGTAGTGGTCGGCAACCCGATCATGCACCATCTCGTCCTCGGCTTCGACCCTCGGCCCCTGGGCGAGGCGCCGTTCGCCCCGGCCGTCCGGCACGCCTTCTCCTCCACCGCTTCCTCGATCGGGCTGCGGCTGGCGCCGGGGGCCCGCCTCTACGCATTGCCGATCGTCGCCGGCCACGTCGGCGCCGACACGATGGGCGCCGTCTTGTCGGAGGGGCCGCATCGCCGCCGAGCACTCCAACTCCTCGTCGACGTCGGCACCAACGCCGAGATCGTGCTCGGCAACGAAGAGCGCCTGCTCGCCGCCTCCAGCCCGACTGGCCCCGCTTTCGAAGGCGCCCAGATCAGCCACGGCCAGCGCGCCACGCCCGGGGCGATCGAGCGGGTGCGAATCGATTCCGAGACGCTGGAGCCGAGGATCCGTGTCATCGGCTCGGACCGGTGGTCCGACGAAGAAGGCTTCGCCGAAGACGTGAGGAGAACCGGGATCAACGGCATCTGCGGCTCGGGGATCATCGAAGCGGTCGCCGAACTGTTCCTCGTCGGCGTGATCGACCGCGATGGTGTGATCCAGGCTCGGGGCGACCGCGTGGTTGCCGACGGAAGGACGTTCGCCTATCGGCTGTGGGACGATCCTGAGATCACCATCACCCAGAACGACGTGCGGGCGATCCAGTTGGCGAAGGCGGCTCTGTATGCCGGCACCCGGCTCCTGATGGACCGGATGGGTGTCGACGAGGTGGATGAGATCCGCCTGGCCGGGGCGTTCGGCAGCCACATCGACCCGAAGTACGCCATGATCCTCGGTCTGATACCCGACTGTGACCTCGACCACGTTTCGGCGGCGGGCAACGCCGCCGGGAGCGGGGCGATCATCGCCCTGCTCTCTGCCTCGGCCCGACTCGAGATCGAAGAGGTGGCGAGCCGCATCGAAAAGGTGGAGACCGCTGTCGAACCCCGATTCCAGGAGCACTTCGTCGCCGCAATGGGCATCCCCCACTCGTCGCACGAGTTCCCCCATCTGTCCGCAATCCTCCCCCAGGGCGGCACCCGACCCAGGGGGCGCCGGGGAGGCCGTAGATCGAGAGAGAGGAGCCGAAGATGACGGCACGACGCCGATCGGGCGGACGGGAGGCCCGCCAGCGCGCCCGGGCCGCAGCGTTCGTCGAATCGAAGCCGTTTCTCACCCGTCGCCTCGCCCCCTACGAGGTGCTCGACGAGGAGGGGCTGGCCACGATCGAGGCCCACGCCGACCGGCTCTTGGCCGAGGTGGGAATGGAGATCGTGGACTACCCGGAGGCGCTCGAGATCTTCGCCGAGCACGGCGCCGAGGTCGACGGCACCCGGGTGCGGTTCCCCGAAGGCATGTGCCGCCAGATCGTCCAGGCGTCGGCTCCTTCCCGATTCACCCAGCACGCCCGCAACCCGCAACGCAGCGTCGAGGTCGGCGACCCCCACCTCGTCTTCGCCCCGGCCTACGGCTGCCCATTCGTGCGGGACCTGGATGGCGGGAGGCGTTATGCCACGATCGAGGACTTCCGCAACTTCGCCAAGCTCACCTACATGTCCCCTGCCCTGCACCACGCCGGGGGCACGCTGTGCGAGCCCGTCGACCTCCCGGTCAACAAGCGGCACTTCGACATGATCCACGCCCACATCACGTTGAGCGACAAGCCGTTCATGGGCTCGGTGACAGCCCCGGAGCGGGCGCAGGACACCGTCGACATGGCGAAGATCGTGTTCGGAGCCGAATTCGTAGACCAGAACACGGTCATCACCTCCCTCTGCAACGCCAACTCCCCGCTGGCGTGGGACCGGGCGATGCTGGGGTCGGCCAAGGTCTACGCCGAGAACAACCAGGCGACGATCATCACGCCGTTCATCCTCGCCGGGGCGATGGCACCGGTGACGGTGGCCGCCGTTGCCACTCAGACCCTGGCCGAGGCGCTGGCCGGGATGGCGTTCACCCAGATGGTCCGCCCCGGTGCGCCGGTGATCTTCGGCTCCTTCGCCTCGTCGATGTCGATGCAGACCGGAGCACCCACGTTCGGCACTCCCGAACCGGCTCTGATGTTGTTCGTCATGGCGGCGCTGGCGCGACGGCTCGGAGTCCCGTTCCGCTCGGGTGGGGCGTTGACGGCATCGAAGACCCCCGACGCCCAGGCGGCGTACGAAAGCGCTGCCACCTTCGTCCCCACGCTCCTCGCCGGGGTCAACTTCGTTCTGCACACGGCGGGATGGCTGGAGGGAGGCCTGGTGATGGGCTATGAGAAGTTCGTGCTCGACGCCGACCAGGCGTCGATGGCCGGCTCCCTGCTCGCCGGCGTGGACATGTCGCCCAACGGGCTCGCCCTGGACACGCTGCTTTCCCACCAGCCCGGGGAGCACTTCCTCGGCTCGGAGCACACGCTGGCCAACTTCGAGACCGCCTTCTGGACCTCGAGCCTGGCCGACAACTCGAGCTTCGAGCAGTGGCAGGAAGGTGGGAGCTTGGATTCCATCCAGCGGGCGAACCAGGTGTGGAAGCGGATGCTGGCCGAATACGAGCCTCCCCCGCTCGACGACGCCGTGCGTGAGGAACTGGACGACTACGTCGCCCGGCGGAAGGCCGAACTGCCCGACGAGCACGCATGAGCACCCTCGAAACCCTCTCCCAGGAGACCCGCCGGGCGATCCGGGATCTGCTCTCGGACCCGATCTTCGAGCTGATTCCGTTGCCCAACGTCGCCGAGCAAGCTCGACACCTCCCGGCCGCGGCGCGGGTGTCGGTGACCGCCTCGCCGCAGAAGACCCTCGAGGACAGCCTCGACCTGGCGGCTGAGCTCATGGAGCGCGGTCATCGGGTCATCCCCCACCTGTCGGCACGCATGACGAAGGACATGGCCCACCTGGAGAGCCTGCTGCGGCGCATCTCCGAGCTCGGGGTGAAACAGGCCTTCGTGGTCGGGGGTGATCCCGAACCGGCGGGTGATTTCTTCGACGGCCTGTCGCTTCTCCAGGCGATGGAGCGGATCGGCCACGACCTCGAGGTGGGGGTGCCCTGCTACCCCGAGGGGCACCCGCAGATCCCCGATGCCCAGTTGGACCAGGCGCTGACCGACAAGCAGAGGTACGCGTCGTGGATGACGAGCCAGATGTGCTTCGACCCGGCGGCGGTGACCGGATGGCTCCGACGCCAGCGGGAAAGGGGAGTCACGCTGCCCCTCGTGCTGGGCATCCCCGGAGCCGCCGAGCGGGCCAAGCTGCTTCGTATCTCCGCCCGCATCGGCGTCGGCCAATCCCTGTCGTTTCTCCGCAAGAACGTCGGGCTGATCGGCGCCTTCGTTCGCCCCGGCGGCTACGACCCGGCGGAGCTCCTGGTCGGCCTGGGAGCCGATCTGGCCGAGCCGGACCTCCGGATCGTGAGCTGCCACATCTACACCTTCAACCAGTGCGACACGACCGAGGAGTGGCGACAGCGTGTCCTGGCTTCACTGGAAGGCGCTCGACCCGAATAGTCGTTGGGTACTGATCGGCAACTGGAGCCTGCCACGATGGAGGACACACGGAGGTAGTCGATGGCCAACATCAGCACCCACGTACTCGACACCGTCACCGGCCGCCCGGCAGCGGGAATGGCCGTGTCGCTGGAGCGGCTGGAAGACGGCTCGGCGGTGGAGCACCTCGCTTCGACCTCGACCGACACCGACGGCCGTGTCGCCGACCTGCTCGGCGGCACCCGTCTGAAGACCGGTGTCTACCGGCTCACGTTCAACACGGCCGCCTACGGAAACACGTTCTACCCGGAGGTGCAGATCGTCTTCCGGGTCTCCGACCCGGAAGAGCACCACCACATACCGCTGCTCTTGAGCGCCTACGGATACTCGACCTACCGGGGCAGCTGAAGCCTGATCATCGATCCTCGTCCCGGGGACCAGCGAAGCGCTCCAGCGACCGCAGCAGCTCCATCGGGAGCGGGAAGATGAGAGTCGAGTTCTGCTCCGCCGCCACCTCCGTCATCGTCTGGAGGATCCTCAACTGCAAGGCCGCCGGACGATCCTCGAGCAGCTCAGCGGCTTCGGCGAGGGTCTGAGCGGCTTCCTTCTCGCCCTGGGCGTGGATGACCTTGGCGCGCCGCTCCCGCTCCGCCTCCGCCTGGCGGGCCATGGCGCGGCGCATGGAGTCCGGCAGCTCCACGTCCTTGACCTCGACGATCGCCACCTTCACCCCCCACGGGTCGGTGATCTCGTCGATGATGTGCTGGAGGCGCCGGTTGATCTCGTCGCGGTTGACGAGCAATTCGTCGAGATCGACCTGGCCGATGATGCTCCGTAGGGTGGTCTGGGCGATCTGAGAGGTTGCGAACCGGTAGTCCTCGATCTCGAGGATGGCGCGGTTGGCGTCGATGACCCGGAAATAGCAGACGGCATTGACGCGTACCGTGACGTTGTCCTTGGTGATGATGTCCTGGGGAGGGATGTCGAGGGTCACGGTGCGAAGGCTGACCCGCACCAGCCGGTCGACGATCGGGATGATGAAGATCAGACCCGGGCCTCGCGCCGAACCCACCACGCGACCGAGCCGGAACAGAACCGCCCGTTCGTACTCGGGGATGATGTGGATGGATGCTCGCACTATGGCGAGGACCACCAGGGCGGCGATCACCCATCCGATCAACGCGTCGATGTTCATGTCTCGCTCCTCTTTCCTCTCACGATCAGGGTCAACCCGTCGACACCCACCACCTCGGCGGGCCCTGCGTCCAACTCGCCCGACTCGGGACGGACCTTCCACCACGCCCCGTCGACGAACACGTCGCCCGACGAGCCATCCCTGGGCTGGACCATAACCTCCCTGCCGATCAGGGTCTCGATACCGGTGGACGGCGGCGCCTTCCGGGCCCGCCATGCCATGCGCCCGGCGATGGCGCTCGCCAACCCCAGGATGAGTGCCGTAGGCCACAGGATGGGTGGCCGCACGGACGGGGCATCTTCGAACAGGAAGAGGCCGGCCAGTAGGAGGGCGATGGTGCCGCCGGCCGCCAGCGCCCCGACCCCGGGAACGAAGATCTCCCCGATGAACAGGGCAGCGGCGAGCACCAGGAGCGCCACCCCGACGGCCGTCACTGGCAGCACGCTGAGGGCGAAAAAGCCGAGAAGGATGGCGATGACGCCGGCGATTCCGGCGAAACCGATCCCCGGGTTGGCGGCCTCGTAGATGATGGCGAGCGTGCCGAAGGACAAGAGCAGGAAGGCGATGTTGGGGTCGGCGATCCGGGCGAGGACCTGGCGGAACACCCCGACGTCATAGCGTTCCACGACCCCGGGAGACGTCCGCAACACCGTGGTCTCACCGCCGACGACCACCTCCCTGCCGTCGACCTCCTCGAGGAGTTGGTCCAGGTCGTCTGCCACCAGGTCGACGACTCCTCTCTCCACTGCTTCGGACGCCGTGATCGACGCCCCCTCTCTCACGGCGTCCTCGGCGAACTCGGCGTCCCTCCCCCGGCGTTCGGCGAGTGAGACGGCGAAGGCGGCGGCGTCGTTGATCACCTTGTCGGTGATCTCCCCTCCCTGGAGGTCGACCGGTGTGGCCGCCCCGATCGACGTCGCCGGGGCCATCGCCGCCACGTGTGCCGCCATCGTTATGAACGTCCCGGCCGAGGCCGCCCGTGCCCCCTCCGGGGCGACATAGACGATCACCGGCACCGGTGAGTTGAGGAACGACTGCACGATCTCCCGCATCGAGGTGTCGAGCCCTCCGGGAGTGTCGAGGCGCACGACCATCGGCAGCGAGCGCTCCCGCGCTTCCTCGATCCCGTCGGCGATGTAGTCGGACACGACAGGGGTGATCGGCCCCTCCACCTCGAGCAGCAGCACGCCGGCGTCGGTCGCCGCGCCGGCCGCGCCGCCCAGCACGAGCCAGGCGAGCGCCGCAGTGAGCACGGCCAGAAGCGACCTCATGTCCCGAGTATGGCGGCGAGGCGAACCTCCGACACGACGAACGGCCGCCCCGAAGGGCGGCCGTTCGAGTGAGAGAGGCGAGGGGATCACTCCTCGGTGTCGTCTCCATCGCCGGATTCGGCGTCGGACTCGTCGACCCCGTCGGAGTCGATGGTCCCGCTCCGTTGGGCGCCGAGGCTGGCCAGCCACTCGGCCGGATTCTCCGGGAGCTCGTCATCGCCGCTGGGGAGACCGCCTTCTCCGCCGAGCAGCTCGAGGGCGGCGACGGTCGTCGCGCCCGGCAACACCGGCTGCAGCTCGCGGTAGGCAGCAGCACCGGTCCCCGCCGGGATCAGCTTGCCGATGATCACGTTCTCCTTCAGACCCCGCATGAAATCCGACTTCGCCTGGATGGCGGCATCGGTCAGCACCCGGGTGGTCTCCTGGAAGGAGGCCGCCGACAGCCACGACTCGGTGGCCAGGGAGGCCTTCGTTATGCCCATCAGCTCGGAGCGACCCTCGGCCGGGACCTTGCCCTCTTCCACCAACGCCTTGTTGACATCGCGGAACGTCTGCTCGTCGACGAGCTCGGCGGGCAGGAACTCCGAGTCGTTCGGACGGACGACCCGGACCCGGCGCAGCATCTGACGCACGATCAGCTCGATGTGCTTGTCGTGGATCTCCACGCCCTGAGAGCGGTACACCTCCTGGACCTGGTCGACCAGGTACTGCTGGGCGGCCCGCACACCGCGGACGTCGAGCACCTCCTTCGGGTCCAGAGGGCCCTCGGTGAGCTGATCACCGGCCTGGACTATGTCGCCGTCGGCAACCCGGAGCCGGGCGAACCGGGAGATCGGGTACTCGACCTCGCCCTCTTCCTTGGAGTCGATGACGATCTTGCGACCTTCCTCGTCCTCCACGATCCGGACCGCGCCGGCGACCTCGGAGAGGACAGCCTTGCCCTTGGGGGACCGGGCCTCGAACAGCTCCTGGACACGGGGCAGACCGTGGGTGATGTCGTCGCCGGCCACACCACCGGTGTGGAAGGTACGCATCGTGAGCTGGGTGCCCGGCTCGCCGATCGACTGGGCGGCCATGATGCCGACCGCCTCGCCGACCTCCACGTCGCGGCCGGTCGCAAGCGACAGGCCATAGCAGGCACGGCAAACGCCGTTGCGGGTCTCGCAAGTGAGGACCGAACGCACCCGCACGGACTCCACCTCGCCGCCGGTCTCGAGCAGCGCCTGGAGCTCCTTGGCCCGGATCATCGTCCCGGCCTTGAGCTTGTCGCCGTCGTCGGTCTCCACGACCCGCCGGTCGATCTTGACGTCGTCGGCCAGGATCCGGCCATATACACGCGACCGGAGGTTGCGGATGATGTTGCCGCGCTCGTCGATGATCCGGATGCTGATGCCGCGGTCGGTCTCGCAGTCGTCCTCGACCACGATCACTTCCTGGGCGACGTCGACCAGTCGGCGGGTCAGGTAGCCCGAGTCGGCCGTCCGCAAGGCGGTGTCGGCCAGACCCTTGCGGGCACCGTGCGTGGAGATGAAGTACTCCAGCACCGACAGGCCTTCGCGGAAGTTCGAGATGATCGGGCGGGGGATGATGTCACCCTTCGGATTGGCCACCAGGCCGCGCATACCGGCGATCTGGCGGACCTGCATCATGTTCCCCCGGGCACCCGAGCCCACCATCATGTCGAGCGAGTTGAACTTCTGGCTCTTCAGCTCCCGCTTGGTGGCCTCGGTGACCACGTCGGTGGCCTCCGTCCAGATCTCCACCAGCTCCTGACGGCGCTCCTCGTCGGTGACGACGCCCTTCAGGTACTGGTCCTGGATCCGCTGGGCCCGCTCCTCGTACTCGGCGAGGATCTGCTGCTTGTCGGGCGGGGTGCGCACGTCTTCCAACCCGATGGTCAGGCCCGCCTTGGTGGCGAACTTGAACCCGAGCTCCTTGATCCCGTCGAGCATCTCGGCGACCGCAGATCGCGGGTAGCGGTCGATCACGACCTCGATCAGGTTGCGGAGATCGGACTTGGTCAGCACCGCCTCCACCCACGGGAAGCCCGAGGGCATGACCGAGTTGATCAGGACCCGGCCGTAGGTGGTCTCGTGCAGCTTCGACCCGTCGACAGGTTCGGGGGTGAGGAGCTTGCCGAGCGCCTTGCGCAGCTCGGCGTGCTTCTCGGCAGAGCCGGCGGCTTCACCGAGGCGAACCTTGATCGGAGCGTGGAGCGACAGCTCCCCCAGGTCGTAGGCCATCTCGGCCTCCTCCGGGGAGGAGAAGATCCGGCCGGCGCCCTTGGCGTCCTCCACCAGTTCCGACAGGTAGTACATGCCGATGACCATGTCCTGGGAAGGCGTGACGATGGGCCGCCCCGATGCCGGGGACAGCACGTTGTTCGTCGACAGCATCAGGATCCGGGCCTCGGCCTGCGCCTCGGCGGAGAGCGGCAGGTGGACGGCCATCTGGTCGCCGTCGAAGTCGGCGTTGAACGCCTCGCACACGAGCGGGTGGATCTGGATCGCCTTGCCCTCGACCAGCACCGGCTCGAAGGCCTGGATGCCGAGTCGGTGGAGCGTGGGGGCGCGGTTCAGCAGCACCGGGTGCTCCTGGATGACCTCGCTCAGCACGTCCCACACCTGAGGACGGGCACGCTCGACCATCCGCTTGGCGGCCTTGATGTTGGGTGCCAGGTCGAGGTCGACCAGGCGCTTCATGACGAAGGGCTTGAACAGCTCCAGCGCCATGATCTTGGGCAGGCCGCACTGGTGCAGCTTGAGCTGCGGGCCGACCACGATCACGGAACGACCCGAGTAGTCGACGCGCTTGCCGAGCAGGTTCTGACGGAACCGGCCTTGCTTGCCCTTGAGCATGTCCGAGATCGACTTGAGCGGACGATTGCCGGGGCCGGTGACCGCCCGGCCGCGACGGCCGTTGTCGAACAGGGCGTCGACGGCCTCCTGGAGCATCCGCTTCTCGTTGTTGACGATGATCTCGGGAGCGCCCAGGTCGAGCAGCCTCTTCAACCGGTTGTTCCGGTTGATCACGCGGCGATACAGGTCGTTCAGGTCGGAGGTGGCGAAGCGCCCACCGTCGAGCTGGACCATCGGCCGGATGTCCGGAGGGATGACCGGGATGGTCTCGAGGATCATGTCCTTCGGGTCGTTCTTGCCCTCCCAGAAGGGCTTGACGACCTTCATCCGCTGGGTGGCGCGCTGGCGCTTCTGCTGGGAGGGCGAGTCGAGTGCCTCCTGCAGCGCCTGCATCTCGGCATCGAGGTCCATGCGGCTGAGGAGGTCCTTGATCGCCTCCGCCCCCATGCCGCCGACGAAGTACTGGCTGTAGCGGTCGTGGATCTCCCGCCACAGCGCCTCGGACTCCACCCTGGCCTTGGGCTTGAAGTTCTTGAAGGTGTCGAAGGCCTCCTGGATCAGCTCGGCCTCACGCTCGGCGCGCTCTTCGCGATCGCGGATCTCGCGCTCGACCTCCTTGCGGCGAGCGTTGATCTCCTGCGGCTTGGCGCCGCCTTCCTCCATCCGCTCGAGCTCGTCCTCGAGGGCCTCGAGGCGGTTGTTCCTCCACTCCTCGAACTCCTCGCGGACGACCGCCAGCTCGTGCTGCATGTCCTCTTCGAGCTGGGGCAGGTCCTTGGCCCGCTTCTCTTCGTCGACCCACGTGATCAGATAGGCGGCGAAGTAGATGACCTTCTCGAGGTCCTTCGGGGACATGTCGAGGAGGTAGCCGAGACGGCTGGGCACGCCCTTGAAGAACCAGATGTGGGTGACGGGGGCAGCCAGCTCGATGTGGCCCATCCGCTCGCGGCGCACCTTCGAGCGCGTGACTTCGACGCCGCACCGTTCGCAGATGATGCCCTTGTAGCGGATCCGCTTGTACTTGCCGCAGTAGCACTCCCAGTCCCGCTGGGGACCGAAGATGCGCTCGTCGAAGAGGCCCTCCTTCTCGGGCCGGAGAGTGCGGTAGTTGATCGTCTCGGGCTTCTTGACCTCACCGTACGACCACGCCCGGATCTGGTCCGCCGAAGCGAGACTGATCTTCAGTTCATCGAATAGCTGCGTTGCCATGTGTCCCCTGTGCTCTCGTTCCTCGCCTCTGTCTCACTGCTCGCAAGTCGGAAATCAAACCGGCGACTCGGGTCTCTCCGGCCGGGAGAGGTCGATGCCGAGCGACTCGGCAGGTCGATAGGCGTCCTCCTCCAGCTCCCGGAGCTCGACTTCCTCGCCGGCGGACAACATCTCCACCGACAGGGCCAAGCTCTGCATCTCCTTCACCAGCACCCGGAAGCTCTCCGGTATTCCCGGCTCGGGGATGTTCGCTCCCTTGACGATCGCCTCGTAGACCTTGACACGACCCTGGACGTCGTCGGACTTGATGGTGAGGAGCTCCTGGAGGGCATAGGCAGCGCCGTAGGCCTCCAGAGCCCACACCTCCATTTCGCCGAACCGCTGGCCACCGAACTGCGCCTTGCCACCGAGTGGCTGCTGGGTGATCATCGAGTAGGGGCCGGTCGACCGGGCATGGATCTTGTCGTCGACGAGGTGGACCAGCTTCAGCATGTAGATGTAGCCGACGGTGATCGGCGTGTCGAAGGGCTCGCCGGTGCGGCCGTCGTAGAGGGTGGCCTTGCCGTCGGGGCCGACCAGGCGCTCTCCGTCCCGATTGGGCCGGGTGTGGGAGAGCAGCTCCATGATCTCGTTCTCCTTGGCGCCGTCGAACACCGGGGTGGCCACCTTGGTCCACGGCTCGGCGCCCTTGGCGGCCGGGCTTTCGATCTCGAGCTCCTCCCAGCCCTGGGCGGCGGCCCAGCCGAGATGCGTCTCGAGCACCTGCCCGAGGTTCATCCGGGACGGGACGCCCAGGGGCGACAGGATGATGTCGACGGGCGTGCCGTCGGCCAGGAACGGCATGTCCTCCTCGGGGAGGATCTTGGCGATGACTCCCTTGTTGCCGTGGCGGCCGGCGAGCTTGTCGCCTTCGGAGACTTTGCGCAGCTTCGCCACGTACACCCGGACGAGCTCGTTGACGCCGGGGGCGAGGTCGTAGCCCTCGGACCGGCGGAACACCTTGACGGCGATGACCTTGCCGGACTCGCCGTGGGGCACCTTGAGGGAGGTGTCACGGACCTCGCGGGCCTTTTCACCGAAGATCGCCCGCAGCAGGCGCTCCTCGGGCGTGAGCTCGGTTTCACCCTTCGGCGTCACCTTGCCGACCAGGTAGTCGCCGGCACCCACTTCGGCGCCGATGCGGATGATCCCGTCCTCGTCGAGGTTGGCCAGGACCTCCTCGGCCACGTTGGGGATGTCGCGTGTGATCTCCTCGGCGCCCAGCTTCGTGTCGCGGGCATCGATCTCGTACTCCTCGATGTGGATCGAGGAGAGGACGTCGTCTTTGACCAATCGGTCGCTGACGATGATGGCGTCCTCGTAGTTGTGGCCCTGCCACGGCATGAACGCCACCAGGAGGTTGCGGCCCAGCGCCAGCTCGCCGTTGTCGGTGGAGGGGCCGTCGGCCAGGACGTCGCCGGCCTTCACCTTCTGACCCTCGCGGACGATCGGCTTCTGGTTGATCGCCGTCCCCTGGTTCGACCGGTCGAACTTGGACAGGGTGAAGGTGTGCTTACGATTGGTGTCCTTCTCCTTTACGACGATGTGGTCGCCCGTGACCTCGACCACCTCGCCGTGGACGGGCGAGATGACCATGTCGCCGGAGTCGTAGGCGGCGCGCTGCTCGACTCCGGTGCCGACCAGCGGGGCATCGGCCTCGAGGAGCGGCACAGCCTGGCGCTGCATGTTGGAGCCCATCAAGGCGCGGTTGGCATCGTCGTGCTCGAGGAACGGGATGAGGGCCGTCGACACCGACACGATCTGCTTCGGCGAGACGTCCATGTAGTCGATCTGGTCGACGGGCACGGTGTCGACCTCACCGCCCGCCAGGCGCACCAGCGCCCGCGGGTTCTTGAAGGTGCCGTCCTCGTTGAGCGGTGCGTTGGCCTGGGCGATGACGTAGCGCTCTTCCTCGGTTGCGGTCAGGTACTCCACCTTGTCGGTCACCCGCCCGTTCTCGACCTTGCGGTAGGGCGTCTCGATGAATCCGAACCGGTTCACCCGGGCGTAGGTGGCGAGGGAGCCGATGAGGCCGATGTTCGGGCCCTCCGGCGTCTCGATCGGGCACATGCGCCCGTAGTGGGAGGGGTGCACGTCACGCACCTCGAAGCCGGCGCGCTCGCGGCTGAGGCCTCCGGGGCCGAGAGCGTTGAGACGACGGCGATGGGTCAGGCCGGCCAACGGGTTCGGCTGGTCCATGAACTGGCTCAGCTGGCTGGTGCCGAAGAACTCCTTGATGGCGGCGGTGACCGGCCGGATGTTGATCAGGCTCTGCGGGGTGATCGCATCCGGGTCCTGGGTCGTCATCCGCTCCTTGACCACCCGCTCGAGGCGGCTGAGGCCGACGCGGACCTGGTTCTGGATCAGCTCACCCACCGTGCGGATGCGCCGGTTGCCGAAGTGGTCGATGTCGTCGGTGCGGACCGCGATCTCCTTGCCCTTGTGGGTGACGAAGGTCTCCTGGCCGGCATGGAGGGCGACCAGATAGCGGATGGTGTCGATGATGTCCTCGTCGCGCAGGAGCTGCAGACCCTCTGCCCGGTAGTCCTCGGGCACGTCCTCCTGGAACTTCTGGCTGATCTTGTAGCGGCCGACCCGGGTGAGGTCGTAGCGCTTCGGGTTCCGGAACAGGGTCTGGATCAATCCACGGGCCGACTCGACCGTGGTGGGCTCGCCGGGACGCAGCTTCCGGTAGAGGTCGATCAGCGCCTCGTCTCGGTCGGCCGCAGGGTCGCGTTCGATGGTGTTGCGGATGGACTCGGCGCCGTCGAACAGGTCGAGGATCTCCTGGTCGGTCTCGGCGATGCCGAGCGCGCGCAGGAAAGCCGACACGTACTGCCGTCGCTTCCGATCGACGCGCACGCCGACCGTGTCGCGCTTGTCGGTGTCGAACTCGAGCCACGCACCCCGGCCGGGGATGATCTTGCCGCTGTAGATGATTCGGTCAGAGGTCTTGTCCCGAGCGGAGTCGAAGTAGACGCCAGGCGACCGCACGAGCTGGGAGACGATGACTCGCTCCGTGCCGTTGATGATGAACACGCCCTTTTCGGTCATCATCGGGAAATCGCCCAAGAAGACCTGCTGCTCCTTGATCTCCCCGGTGGACCGGTTCATGAACCGGGCGGTGACGAACAACGGCCGCGAATAGTTGGCGTCGCGCTCCTTGCACTCCTCGATGCTCATCGGAGGATCCCCGAAGCGGTGATCCGTGAGCTCGAGCGCCAGTGAACCCGTGAAGTCCTCGATCGGGCTGATCTCTTCGAAGATCTCTTTCAGACCCTCCTCGAGGAACCACTGGAAGGATTCGTGCTGGACGGCGAGCAGGTCCGGGAGGGGAAGGACCTCGGGGATCTTGGCGAACGAGAGACGTTCAGCGACGCGCGAAGCCAAAAGAGCCTCCTTGAATACCGAAACGACGGGCGAGCGTGATGGCCAACGAGATACGCAGAGGAGCGCATGCTATCACACGCGCAAATAAAACCGCAAGCGGCGTAGATCGATTCCCTCGGCGTGCGCCGAGCGAAGAAACGCCGCCGCTCCGTTACCCGAATCGGAACGGCGATTGAACCGTTCAGGGCCGGAAGGCTGGGGGCATCCTATCGCACAATCGCGAAAGGCGTCAAGGGTCGCGCCGACCCACGGGCTCCAGGTTGGGGATCTGGGCCACGGTACGGGCCCGGCCGGGCAAGACCACCGAGAAGCAGGCTCCGCCGAGTCGCTCCGAGCGCCGGTAGCCGACGGTGCCGTCGTGCGCCCTGACCAACATCGACACCAGGGCCAGGCCGATGCCGGATCCGGGGATGGCGGCGTTGTAGCGGTGGGCGCCGCGCTCGAACCGGTCCCAGATCAAGATCTCGTACCGCTTGGGAACACCGGGCCCGTCGTCGTGGACTTCGAGCACCAGGTCGTCGCCGACGCGCTTGGCCACCACCAGACGGCGGGGGCCGCCGTAACGGGCGGCGTTGGTGAGGAGGTTGACGAGGATCTGGTGGATGCGGTCGGAGTCGAAGTGAGCGGCCAGCCCGGTCTGGACCTCGATGTCGATGCCCGAGCTCGATTCCACATCGAGGCTCGACACCGCCGCCTTGATGACCTCTCTGACGTCGTGCACCCGCTCTTGCAGCCCCAGGTCGGGGTTGGCGCGGTTGAGCATCACCAGGTCGGAGACGATGCGCGCCATGTAGTTCGCCTGCTGGTTGACGATCCCGATCAGCTCCTTGCGCGCCTCGGGATCCATCTGCTGGTCGGGGTCGGCGAGGATGTCGAGGAAGCCCACCATGGCCGTGAGCGGCGTTCGGAGCTCGTGGGAGATGGACGACACGAGCTGGGAGCGCTGCTGCTCCACGAGCTCTCTGGTCTCGCGGATGGCCAGAGCCTGGCGGAAGATGATCAAGCAGACGATCACCACCGCGCCGGCGAGCAGCTGGATGGTGTCCTGGTTGTCGGCGTCGACCACTCCCATCATGCGAACGACGAGGACGACGATCAGGAGCACCGCCGCCCCGTAGGGGGCGATGAGCGCCCACCAGGGAGTCGCCCGCTCGGCGTATTCGCGGGCCGGAGGTGGCGTCTCGAGAGTGATGGCCGCCACGAGGAAAGCCACGCCGGCGAAGAGGAGGGCGGCATAGCTGGGGTTGGCCTCGACGAACGACTGGCCGATGCCGTTGCGGAGATAGATCAGGTCGGCGACGGCCTGGACGGCGAAGCCCGCCCCCATCAGCAACACCCGTGGGTCGAACCGCAAGGTGCTGCGCCGCAAGGTGACCACGATGACGACGACCAGGGTGACCACGTCGATGAGGGGGTAGAGACCGCCGATCACCACGTCCCAGAAGGTGGCATGGCTCAGCTCTTCGAGGATCTCGTCGAGGAACCACACCCAGCTGAGGACGGCCACTGCCACCGCCCCCACCATGCCGTCGACGAAAACCCGAAGACGTCGGATGGGGATGCCGTCGAGGTGGGGCAGGACCCAGAAGCCGGCCAGGTAGATCAGATAGGCGATGATGAAGAACGTGTCGAGGGGGCCGAAGGCGGGGATCGTGTACCCGGCCACCGTCGCCAGCCCGAACGTCAGGAGCCCGGCGATGACGAAGAAGCACGCCACGCCGATCAAACGCCAGGCCAGCCGTTCCCGGCCGTCGTAGACCCTGGATCCGCGGAGGAATAGGTAGCCGGCCATCACGTAGTTGACCAGCATCAGAGGCGGGCCCACCGTTTCGCCCAGGCCAGGTCGCAGGGCAGTCGCGATCGCGCCGATCAGGACCGCAACGGCGACACAGGTCGCCAGCCGCCGGATCGGAGACGAGAAGAAGGTGGCGCGCACGACCTCATTCATCGGCGCCCCCAAACGTTTGGTGAAGCGCGATTACGCGCCAGCAGAGCTGGCGGAGACGACCCCGGGCCCACCCTCCATCTCGGTGAGGTCGACCACCGTATCCGGCTCGCCCACCACAGCCCGGTAGTTGGCGGACAGCCGCTCGACCATGCCCCTGATCTGGTCATCCGTGTTGTTGAGTGTATGCGTGAAACGGATGCCGGCGTGGCCGTGAGGCACGACCGGGAAGGCGGTGGGGTTCACGTAGTAGCCGTCGTCGAGCATCCGCCGGGTCAGTTCGAGCATCCGGTCGAAATCGCCCACCCGCACCTGCCATATCGGCGTGGGCGCCCACGAGGTGACCGGGAGCCGGTGCTCGGCCAGGAGAGCGGTGACGAGCTTGATCTGATCCGCCATTCGCCGGCGCAGGATCAGGTACTCGTCGGAGAGGTGGATTCGGGCCGCGGCGATGGCCGCCCCCAGCGTCGGTGGATGGATGGGGCCGGAGAAGGTCATCGGCCCGCCGATGCGCTTCACGGTCAAAGCCAGCTCGGGGTCCCCGAAGAAGATCGCCGCTCCTCCCGTGCCGAAGGCCTTGCCCAGGCCGGCGGCGACGATCGTCTGCTCGTCGAGCGTGACGTTTTCGAGGACGAAGCCCCTGCCCTTCTCCCCCCGCCAGGAGAAGCCGTGGGCGTCGTCGTAGTAGACGTACAGGTTCGGATAGCGGTTCTTCAGCGCGGAGATCTCTTCGACTGGGGCGAAGTCGCCCATCATCGAGTACACGCCATCGGCGATGTACCAGACCCGTGGATGACGGCTGGCAGCCTCGTCGACCGCCTCCGTGAGCCTCCTCATGTCGTTGTGGGGCACGGGGCAGATCTGGATCCCGCGGCCGGCCAGCACCTGAACGGTCAGCTGCAGCGAGGCATGCGAATGCGAGTCGAGCACCACGACGTCATCGGTGCCGACCAGCGACGGCAAGGTGGCGAGATGGCCGAGCGTGGTGGTCGGGGGCAGCACCACCGCCCGGGCATCGGTCATCTCCGCCAGCAGCTGTTCGAGCTCGTTGTAGAGCTCGACGGCGGCGTACATCTGCGATGAGGCGTACAGGGGCCCGAACCGCTCGATGGCTTCGATGGCGCCCTGCTTCAGACGGGGGTCGACGCTCAGCCCGAGATAGGAGCAGTTGCCGAAGTTCACGAGGTCCCGGTCGTCGACGCGGATGATCGATCCGTCGCCTACGTCGGAAAACCGGAGCCCGGTCAGACCGGCCTCGGTCGCCCGGTCGGCGTGGCGCCGATGAACTCGCATCAGGCGTTCGTGTTGTGTGGCGGTGCCGGCTCGCATCCTTCTCCTCGAGTTGTCCCGCGCCGTCAGGGAGATGCGTCACCTCCCCACGACAGACAACCCGTCGTCCCACACGACGCCACGTCCCCGACAGCACAAGCCATTGGCTTGGGTGTCGTGACCCGTGCCTGATCAGACACGGTGACCGCGGCCACAACCCTAATCGCGAAAAACGGACGGATAGAAATGGGCGAAAGAGGGGTCAGTCGGTTGTCGGACGAGGTCCAATACCATCTTGGCCCGAGTGAGCAAGACGAGCCGTCGCTGGAAGCTGGGCGCAACGATCGCCGGAGGTGTCGTCGTCCTCTTCGCGGCGGCGCTCGTCGCCGCCTATCTGATCGACACCCGCAACGACGACCGCACCTTGCGAGGCCTGATCCTCGCCGACCGCCGGGCCGGGCACATGACGGAGGCGGAGTTGTCGCGGGTCATCTCGCGGATCGACGCCGAGGTCACCGACATCCCGGTCCGCATCAACCTCCCCGACCGGACGGAGACCTTCTCCGCTGCCGAGCTGGGCATCTCGGTCGACCGCCAGGCGACCACCGAAGCGGCGCTATCGGCGGGAAAGGAGGGCAACGCCTGGGACCGGTTCGTGTCCTGGCTCGCCTCCTTCACCTCCGTCCGCCACGTCGACGCCACCCTGACCTACGACCCCGAACGAGCCAAAGCGGCCATCGACGCCGTCGACGGCCTGGTGGTGGAGGAGCCGCAACAGCCTCGGCTGGTGCTCGGCGAAGAGGCTGAGCTGACGGTACAGCCTGGAGTCGATGGCGTGATCGTCGACGTGGGCGCGGTCGTCGAGCGGCTGGGCCACCAGGTGGCGGCCGCCGGCCCGTTCAACGTGGACGCACCGGTTCGCCCCCTTCCCCCGACCCTCGCCGACGACGCGGTTGCTCAGGTCGCCGACGAGCTGAACCGGCTCACGGCCGACGGCATCGACGTGCGCGTCGCCGACGAAGTCCGTCATCTGAATGCGCGGGGGCTGCGGATGCGCCTGGACCTGAACGATGTCGAGGGGGTGCCGGAGCCGACCTTCGACCTCGAGGCCCTCCAGGCCTACATCGAGTCGACGTTCCACGGGGTGGAGTTGGGCGGAAAGGACCCGGTGTTCGACGTCGTGGACGACGACCCCGTGCTCGTCGAAGAGGGAAGCCCGCCGCTCGAGTGCTGCCGGGAGGACGCCGCCGAGGTCGTGGCCCAGGCGGTGCTGGGAGGCCGACGGGGCCCGGTGACGGTCGAGGCTCGTCCCGTCGACGATCCCGACCTCGTGGCCTGGGCGAAAGGCGAGGGCGTCGTCGAGAAGGTGGCGGAGTTCACCACCGAGCACGCCTGCTGCGAGGCGAGGGTCAACAACATCCACCGCATCGCCGATCTCGTCCGCGGGGTGTACCTGATGCCGGGCGAGACGTTCTCGCTCAACGGGCACGTGGGCGAGCGAACGCGGGAGAAAGGGTTCGTGCCGGCGGGCACGATCATCCGTGGCCACCTGGTGCCGACCGTGGGCGGCGGTGTGTCCCAGTTCGCCACCACCCTCTTCAACGCCGCCTTCTTCGCCGGCTTCGACTTCGTCACCTACCAGAGCCACTCCCTCTACATCAGTCGCTACCCGTACGGGAGAGAGGCCACGATCTCATGGCCGGCACCCGACCTCGAGATCCAGAACACGACCGACTACCCGGCTCTGATCTGGACGTCCTACACGGACACGTCCATCACGGTGTCGGTCTACTCGACGAAACACATCGAGGTGGAACAGGTTCGCCAGGAGACCTCCCCGGCGCGGGCTTGCACCCGGGTGGACACCTATCGGCTCCGGCGATATGCCGATGGCCGGGAGGTCGAAGACTCGGTCTTCGCCACCTACCGCCCATCCGAGGGCTTCGACTGCAACGGGAACCCCACCGAGCGCCCCAATCTGTGACGATCTTCCCTCGCTTCGCTCGGGTAGGGCACGACCCCCCGTACCCCCGCGCGTCGGCGTACCGGCGTGGCCCGCGGGACGCGCCCGTCTCAGAACCCGGTGAGCCAACGGATCGCGTCGGCTTCCGCCACGTCCTGGACTCCCGCCTTCCGACTTCCGACTTCCGACTCGGTCAGATCTCGCGACGGCGCTTGGAGGAGATGACGCCGGTGTTGAAGCCGGCGAGGTGCAGGCCCCCGGCGAAGCGTGCGTGCTCGATCTTCAGGCAGCGGTTCTGGACCACCTTGAGGCCGGCATCGATCGCCGTTTTCGCCGCCTCGTCGTTGCGCAGCCCCAACTGGAACCACACCACCTTCGCCCCGACAGCGATCGCATCTTCGACCACTTCGGGAAGGTCTTCGGGCTTGCGGAAGCAGTCGACGATGTCGGGTACCTCAGGGAGGTCGGCGAGGCTCGGGTAGCACTCCAGGCCCAGCACCTCGTCGTAGTTGGGGTTCACCGGGTAGAGGCGCAGACCGGTGCGCAACAGATAGGTGGCAACGAAGTTCGAGGAGCGCAGCGGGTTGGCGGACACCCCGACCAGCGCCACCGACTCGGCCTCGCTGAGGATGCGAAGCCGCTCTTGAGGGGAGACCTCGAGGCCGACCGTCGTGGTCATGCCCCGCCCCCCAACGCTCGGTCGAGATCGGCGATGATGTCCTCGGGGTCCTCGAGGCCGACCGAGATGCGGATCATGTCGTCGGTGACCCCGGCGGCCTCCCGCTCCTCGACGGGCACCTGCTGGTGCGTCGTCGAAGCAGGGTGGATGACGAGGGTCTTGGCGTCGCCGACGTTGGCCAGATGGCTGGCCAACTGGACGGATTCGATGAATTTCACCCCCGCCTCATAACCACCGGCCACGCCGAACGTGAAGACGGCACCCGGTCCCGCCGGCGTGTATCTCTCTGCCAGGGGCCGGGTCGGGCTGTCTTCGAAGATCGGGTAGCTGACCCAGGAGACACCAGGGTGCTCGCGGAGGAACCGCGCCACCAAGGCCGCGTTCTCGACGTGGCGTTGCATGCGCAGCGGCAGCGTCTCCAGGCCCAGCAGAAGGAGGAAGCTGTTGAAGGGCGACAGGGCAGGTCCCAGGTCTCGCAACAGTTCCGTCCGCGCCTTCATCAGGTATCCGAACTCCCTGAAGTTCTCCCAGAAGCGGAGCCCGTGATAGGCGGGAGACGGTTCCGTCATGACGGGGAACTTGCCGTTGTCCCACGGGAACCGGCCGCTCTCCACCACGACCCCGGCGATCGCCACCCCGTGACCACCTATGAACTTGGTGGCGGAGTGGACGACGATGTCGGCTCCGTGCTCGATCGGCCGGCACAGGTAGGGAGTGGCGAAGGTGTTGTCGATCACCAGGGGGATGTCGTGAGAGTGGGCCACCTCGGCGAACCCGGCGATGTCGAGCACGTCCGCCTTGGGGTTCCCGATCGTCTCGCCATAAACGAGCTTCGTGCGGTCGGTGATGGCGGCGTCGACGGCGTCGAGGTCGGACGGGTCGACGAACGTGGTGTCGATCCCCATCTTTTTAAACGTCACGTCGAACTGGGTGAAGGTGCCGCCGTAGAGATTGTTGGCGGCGACGATGTGGTCACCCTGGCTGCAGAGAGTGAGGATGGCGATCGCCTGCGCGGCCTGTCCGGAAGCGGTGGCCACCGCACCCAAGCCGCCTTCCAACGAGGCGATCCGCTCCTCGAAGGCGGCGGTCGTGGGATTGGCGATCCGGGTGTAGATGTTCCCGAATGTCTGGAGGGCGAAGAGGTCGGCCGCTTCGGCGGCGTCCTCGAAGACGAAGCTCGTCGTGGCATAGATGGGCATCGCCCGGGCACCCGTCTCGGGGTCGGGGCGCTGACCGGCGTGGATGGCTCGGGTGGCGAAGCCGTATTCGCTCTCCATCGGCCACAGCGTAACGGCGGCGCCACGGGCCGAATCCAGGGCGGCGATCTCAGTCGAGCCGCCGGACTCGCCAGACGACGTCCAATGCGGGGTCGCCGGTGGGGCTCGGCTCCCTCCTCTCCACGTGGTAGCCCTCGCGCTCGTAGAACGCCGCCGCCCGGACGTTTCCTGCGAAGTGCTCGATGTAGAGCCGGTCCGTCCCGGGGGGCAACCGGGCAATGAGGGCGTCGAGCATCCTCGGGCCGATCCCCCGGCCCCGATAGCGGGGGTGGACGTACAGCTTGTAGACGACGTGGTCGTCGCCGTGGCGGCCCCGCTGGGCCACCCCCAGGATCTCGCCGCCGCCTTCGGCCACCACGACCAGCCCTGCGTCGACTGCGGCCGCGATCGTCTCGGCGTTCCACCAGTCGCGCACCTGCGCCGCCGCCGCCTCCGGCCCGATGATCGGCGTGTAGTGGTCCTCGATGAAACGCTCGCCGAACCGGCAGATCGCAGCCACGTCGGCGGGAACGGCGTCGCGCACCACCGCGTCGGTCACGCCCCCACGCTAGGTCCGGGTCGGCGGCCTATTCAGCCGGTTTCAGGCCAGCTCGTCGAGGGCGTCCAACAGCCGGTCGACCTCCTCGTCGGTGGTCGTGTGAACGAAACCGATGCGGACAGCCCCACCCTGGTCCAACAGCCCGAGTTGGGCCATCGGCTCGACGGCGTAGTAGTGGCCGTGCCACACGTACATGGCCCGAGCGGCGAGATGGTCCGCCACCTCCTTCGGTGTGCGGCCTCGGCACGTGATGGCGAAGGTGGGAGTGCGGCCCTCGACTCCTCGGACCCCGTGCAGGTCGACGTGATCGCCCAAGCCGTCGAGGAAGCGGCGGGTGAGGTCACGTACGTGACGTTCCACGTTGGCGTGGCCGTCGAGGATCCGGGCCCGCCGATCGCTGCCCTCGCCCAGCGATGCCAGGTAATCGACGGCCGCCGTCACTCCCGCCAACGACTCGAAGCTCTGGGTGCCCGTCTCCCACTTGCCGGCGCCGGACGAGGGAGCTGGCCGCACCCGATATGCCTCGAGTTCCTCGAGCAGATCCTGCTTGCCGTAGAGCACGCCGGTGTGCGGGCCGTGGAACTTGTAGGCGGAGGCGACGAGCAAGTCGGCCCCTGCTGCCTGGACGTCGATCGGGCCGTGGGGTGCGTAGTGGACGGCGTCGACGTAGACGAGAGCGCCGGCGGCGTGGGCGACCTCGACGATGGCGGCAACGTCGGGGATCGTGCCCAGAGCGTTGGAGGCGTGGGTGAAGGCGACGAGCCGAGTCCGATCGGTGAGCACCTTCTCGATGGCCTCGACCTCGAGCCGGTAGGTCTCGCTGTCGAAGCGGGCGACGTCGACGGCCACACCCCGATCGGCCGCCGCCAGCCTCCAGGGTGTGACGTTGGCGTCGTGGTCGAGGCTGGTGACGACGATCCGATCTCCCGCTCGCCACGTGCGCGCCAAGGCGCGGCTCATGGAGAACGTCAGCGATGTCATGTTCTGCCCGAAAACGATCTCCTCCGGGGAAGCGGCGCCGAACATGTCCGCAATCGCCCGACGAGCAGAGTCGGTCACCTCCTCGGCGAGCTCGGACGAGGCGAACTCTCCACCGAGATTGGACACTCCCACCTCCAGGACCCGGCTCATCGCCTCGATGACCGGCTGGGGCACCTGGGTCCCGCCGGGCCCGTCGAGGTAGGCGACCGGTTGGCCGTCCTGGGTCCGGGCTAGGGCAGGGAACTGCTGGCGAGCGGCGTAGACGTCGAACATCGGCGGCACCGTACCGCGCCGCGATCAGCGCGGGATACGCGTGCGCTTGAACTCGTTGAGGTCCGTCCAGCCGACGAGTTCCAGCACCCGGTCGATGTCCGACGGCTCGCCCCGGCTCATCAAGCGAACGAACACCGCCTCGTCGCCCACGATGAAGGTGGGGACTCCGAACACCGCCCAGCGATCGACCGACTCTTCGTGCTCTTTGCGCAGGCGGGCGGCGGGTTCGCCGGACGCCACCGCCTCGGCGATGACGTCGACATCGCCTCCGGCTTCCTCCACGGCCTCGGCCAGGACGTTCTCGTCCCGGATGTCGAGGTTGCGATCGTGGCGGGCGGCGAACAGCGCCCGGTGGACCGGAAAGAAGTTGTCGGGGTCGAAGTCTCGGGCCGCGATCCCCCACTGCAGAGCGAGGACACCCGAAGCCGAACGATCGTCGTAGGCGTCCTCCTCACCTTCTTCCCTGTGGACCTGGGCGAGAGAGAAGGGACGGAAAATCACTTTCCATTCCCTTCCAGCCGCGAGACCATTGAGGACGGCCTCGTTCGCGTTGCGGGCGAAGGGGCACAGGTAGTCGAAAGTGACTTGGAACTCCATCTCGATCTCAAGGTAGAGCCCGACTGCCGACGACCCCAAAGGGGAACGCCAGTGACGGCTGAGACGTTGAGAAGTGTTCAACGAGAAAGGTTTCGATGATCCCCGAAGCCCAGGACCTCTTCATGGACATAGGCAACTGGAGGGAGGCAGCCGCCTGCCTCGACTCCCCCGGGGTCGACTTCTTCCCGGAGCCGACGGACCTGGCTGCCATCTCGCAAGCCAAGGCGGTGTGCGCCGGATGCCCGGTGGCGGACGACTGTCTCACGTGGGCGATCGAAGCGAACCAGAACGACGGCATCTGGGGCGGTCACACCCCGGCCGAGCGACGCGCCGTCCGCCGCCGCTGGCTGGAGGAGATCCGGCGCGCCTCTTGATCGGTTGGGCGGATCGGTGGGGCGGGCGTGTGGTCAGGTCGATGCCCAGGCGAACTCGGCGCCGGGCTGGTGACGTGACAACTCGGCCCGCGCCACCGACCGGAGGTGGACCTCGTCGGGCCCGTCGGCGATCTGGAGCCAGCGCGCCATGGCGTAGAACGAGGCGAGCGGCCAGTCCTCGGTGAAGCCGGCGGCGCCGAACAACTGGATGGCCCGGTCTGCCACGTACTTCAGCGTCGCCGGCGCCACCACCTTGATGGCGGCGATCTCCGTGCGGGCCGCCTTGGTGCCGACGGCGTCGATCATCCAGGCAGTCTTCAGCACCAACAGCCGCGCCTGTTCGATGCGAATGCGCGCCTGGGCGATCCACTCGCGCACGACTCCCTGCTCGGAGAGGGGTCTGCCGAAGGTGACCCGGGTTTGGGCGCGAGCGCACATCAGCTCGAGCGCCCGTTCGGCGGCTCCGATCGCCCGCATGCAATGGTGGATCCTCCCGGGACCGAGCCTGGCCTGAGCGATGGCGAAACCCTCCCCTTCGTCGCCGAGGAGGTTCGACACCGGGACCCTCACCTCGTCGAAGAGGATCTGAGGGTGCCCACCCCGGTCCTGGTAGCCGAAGACGGTGGGCGCCCGCTCGATGACCACGCCGGGGGTGTCCATCGGCACCAGCACCATCGACTGCTGGTGATGGCGATCGGCGTCGGGATTCGTGACCCCCATGACGATCGCCACCTTGCAGCGCGGTGAGGCGGCCCCCGAGCTGAACCACTTGCGGCCCCGGATCACGTACTCGTCACCGTCCCGCTCGATGCGGGTCGAGATGTTGGTGGCGTCGGAGCTGGCCACGGCGGGCTCGGTCATCGAAAAGCAGGACCGTATCTCCCCGTCCAGGAGCGGGGCCAGCCACCGCTCCTTCTGCTCCTCGGTCCCGAACATGTGCAGGATCTCCATGTTCCCGGTGTCGGGAGCGGAGCAGTTGATGGCCTCCGGGGCGATCTCGGGGCTGCGGCCTGTGATCTCGGCGAGCGGAGCGTACTCGAGGACGCTCAAGCCCGAGACGTCGGGGAGAAAGAGGTTCCACAGGCCCCGGCTGCGCGCCTCCGACTTCAGGTCCTCGATGATCTGGGGATGGTGATGGGGGTCGCCCGCCTCCTCCATCTGCCGCCGATAGATCGGTTCGGCTGGATAGACGAACTCCTCCATGAACTGGTTGAGGCGGCGCTGGTGATCCTGGACCTTCTCTGAGAACCCGAAATCCATCCGAACCTTCCTCGAGGGGGCCGGACGTCAATCTAGATGGTCGGGCACCTCGGTCGCCGTGGGTTCCTCCTCTTCTGCCGGAGGCTCCTCCGTCTCTTCAGGAGGGTCGTCGTAGGAGAACTCGATCGGGGCACCGGGCTCGGGGGCGGGGAGCAGCCGGCTCACCTCGGACCAGGTCATGAACCCGGCGAGGAGGGCAGCGAAGATCAGGTCGAAGTAGAGGGCGGCGGCGAGTGCCACCAGCCCGGTGACGATGAAGATCGCCGTGGCGAGGCGTTCGCCGCGCTTGGGCGCCACCATGTCCAGGAAGGCGAGGAGCAGGTGGCCGCCATCGAGTGGACGGATGGGGAGCCAGTTCAGGATCCCCCAGCCGACATTCACCCACACGAACAACTCCACGATGGACTCCGCTGTCGGGCTCCATGGGCGAGTGGCGTAGAAGAGCCCCAGAGCGGCGACGCCGATCACGATGCCGATCCCCGACCCGGCGGCAGCGATCAGCGCACGCCGCCCCGGTGTCATCGTCTCTTGGGCGCTCCAGCGGGTGTACCCGCCGAACGTGGTGAGGGTGATCGACACGTGCGCTCCGTAGCGTCGGGCGGTGAGGGCGTGCCCGAGCTCGTGGAGCAGGACCGACGTGAACACGATCACTACCCAGGCGACGAGCAGCGCCCGATCCCCTACTCCCAGCCCGAGGAGGATGGCCACCAGCCAGAAGGATGGGCGGACGGTGACGGGGATGCCCGCGAAACCGAAACGAATCACCGTCCCATCATGGTCGCGTTGGGCGCCAATCTCGCAGTGATTCCTCCCTGGGATAGCATCGGCGGATGCCCGACGATCTCCACCGCCTGGTCGAAGAAGACTTCCCGAGACTCCGCTCGATCCTCGAGGACTTGGTCCGAATCCCGTCAGTCAGCGCACCCGGACACGACCCGGAACAGGTTCGCCGGTCCGCCGATCACGTGGCCAGCCTTCTCCAGGCAGAAGGCTTGTCGAACGTGAGACTCCTCGAGTTGGAGGGCGCCCACCCTTCCGTGTTCGGAGAGATTCCCGGGCCGGAGGGAGCCCCGACCGTCCTGCTCTACGCCCACCACGACGTCCAGCCTCCGGGACCGGCCGAGGAGTGGCAAAGCGGGCCGTTCGAGCCGTTCGAGTCCGGCGGACGGCTCTACGGGCGAGGCGTGAGCGACGACAAGTCCGGCATCGTCATGCACCTCGGGGCCATCCGCGCTCTCGGCGGGAGCGCCGGTGTGGGCATCAAGGTCTTCATCGAAGGCGAGGAGGAGGTGGGCTCGCCCCATCTGCCGGACTTCCTCGAGGCGTACGCGGATCTCCTCGCCGCCGACGTGATCCTGATCGCCGATTCGAGCAACTGGGAGACGGGCGTCCCGACCCTCACGACCTCGCTACGAGGCCTGGTGGCGGTGATCGTCGAAGTGCGCACGTTGCAGAACGCCCAACACTCGGGGATGTTCGGCGGCGTCTACCCGGACGCCATCATGGCTCTCAGCCGACTCCTCGCCACGCTCCACGACGACGACGGCTCCGTGGCGGTGGAAGGGCTGGTCTCTGACGAGGTCCAGGGCCTCGAACTGTCGGAGGAGCAGGCTCGGGCCCAGGCCACGGCCCTGCCGGGGGTGCAGACGATCGGCACCGGGTCGATCGTGTCCCGCATGTGGACCAAGCCGGCGATATCCATCCTCGCCGTCGACGCCCCTCCCTTGTCCCAGGCGATCAACCAACTGGTGCCCGTGGCGCGGGCGAAGGTGAGCATGCGCATCCCACCCCGCCAGGACCCGGAGGCGGCGATGGAAGCGTTGACGAACCACCTCGAGACCCACGCTCCCTGGGGCGTCCAGGTCACGGTCACACCGGTCGAGTCGGCGCAGGGCTTCGCCTTGTCCACCGACGGCCCGGCCTACGAGGCGTGGCGGGAGGGAATGCGCCAGGCGTGGGGGAAGGAGCCTGTGGAGATGGGAGTGGGCGGATCGATCCCCTTCGTGGCGGCGTTCTCGGAGAAGATGCCCGGGTCGTCGATCATCCTCACCGGCGCCGGCGACCCGAAGTCGTCGCCCCACGCTCCCAACGAGTCCCAGGATCTCGACGATCTGAAGAAGTCGGTCTTGGC
The DNA here is from genome assembly GCA_036380875.1 of Acidimicrobiia bacterium. Lineage (GTDB taxonomy): Bacteria > Actinomycetota > Acidimicrobiia > Spongiisociales > ZC4RG35 > ZC4RG17. Next base: position 27,840 of record DASVDX010000080.1, on the reverse strand, counting down.
CGAGGCGATCGCCCTCCGGATCCTGGGAGGCACCTGATCGAGCGTGTTCGAGATCGTCTTCTATCGACCCGAGATCCCGCCCAACACCGGCAACGCCATGCGCCTGGCGGCGGTGACGGGTTGTCGTCTCCATCTCATCGAGCCACTGGGGTACACCCTCGATGACGCCAAGCTCCGCCGGGCGGGGATGGACTATCGGGACCGGGCGACCGTCGCCGTTCACTCCGACCTGGCGACATGTGCCGCCACCCTCGCCGATCGGAGGGTCTTCGCCTTCACGGTCGACGGCGAGGTCGCCTACACCGACATCGTCTATCAGCCCGGTGACGTTCTCCTCTTCGGGCCCGAGTCGGTCGGGTTGCCCGAGGAGGTGCAGCGACATCCCTGGGTGACAGAACGCGTCCGTATCCCGATGGTGGCCGGGGTGCGATCGCTGAACCTCTCCAACGCCGCCGCCATCGCGGTGTACGAAGCCTGGCGGCAGCACGACTTCGCCGGTGCAGTCGGAAGTGGGAAGTCGGAAGTCGGCAGGCCTTCGGAGGCAGGCGAGGCGGAAGCCGACGCGATCCTCTAGTCGTCCTGGTCTTGAGACTCGCGCGCCCTGCCAGCAGCACAAGTGCGCCCGGCGCGCGGGGGGTACGGGGGGTCGTCCCCCCGCCCGAGCGAAGCGAGGGAAAATCATCACAGCCTGTCGACTGCCGCCGCGACCTACCACCCACCACCTACCACTCGCGACCCGTCACTGCCGACCGCCGACCGAGATCAGAGCTCGAACAAACGGGGTGTCGCCGACTCGATCTGGCGCAGGCCGTCGTAGTCCACCTCGCGGGTCTCGAGGCCTCGCGCTTCGGCCAGGGTGCGGGCCTGCGGTGATACCAATTGGGCGACGAGGATTCCTCGCACCGGAGCGAGACGAGGGTCGAGGTCGAGCCGTTCGACGTAGCGGGCCAGTTGCTCGACGCCGTCGATCTCTCCCCGCCGCTTGATCTCGATCGCCACCGTGCGCCCCGAGGCGTCCACGCACAACATGTCGACAGGGCCGAGGGCGGTCGGGTATTCGCGGCGGATCAGTTCCATTCCCTCCTCCAGGACGTGGGGACGCTCCGCCAGGAGCTCTTGGAGGTGGGCTTCCACGCCGTCTTTCTGCAGGCCGGGGTCATCTCCCAGGTCGTGATGCGAATCGGCGAGGATCTCGTGCATCGTGATGACCAGCTTCTCCCCCTTTGGATTGGTCACCTCCCAGCGTCCGTCGTACTCGCGGATCACGTTGGGGGCGTTCATCCAGTTGAGGGGCTTGTAGGCGCCGCCGTCGGCGTGGACGGCGACGCACCCGTCGGCCTTCACCATGATGAGGCGGACCGCTTCGGGCAGATGGGCGGTCAGGCGCCCCTCGTAGTCGACAGTGCAGCGAGCGATGACGAGCCGCATCGGGGGGAGGTTACGAGGCGACAGGCGCCACGCGGTCCTCCCTTATCCCCCAGGCCAGCCACGTGGCCACCACTCCCAGAACCGCGACGACGATCCAGCCGGGAAGGTAGGTGCCGGTCAAATCGACCGTGGCCCCGAAGACCGGCGCGCCGAGGGCGACGCCGCCCAAGAAACCGGCCATCATCACTCCCGAACCGCGCCCTGCTGCCCCGGGAGGCGAAAGCTCCATGACCGCCAGGTTCCCGACGACGTTCCAGGCCATGGGGCCGAGGCCCACCAAGATCGCGGCCAGCCACAACCACGCCCCGGACGGCGCCATCGCCAAGAGGAGAGCTGCCAGAGCGGTCATCGCGGCCATTCCGGCGAGGGTGCGGTGGTGGCCGAAGACCCGCTCCGAGAGCGGGCCGGCGCTGAGACGGGTGACGAAACCCGTCAGCCCGAACACCGCCACGAGCGCCCCGGCCTGCGCCGTGGTGAGGCCGAAGCCCTCCTCGCCGTACGAAGGCAGGTACGTCTGCAGGGCGCCGACCGTGAAACCGAGGCAGCCTCCGTAGAACGCCAGCCGGATCACCACCGAGGAGACCCGGGCCACCTCGCCGCGGGCGCCCAGCGGAGGGCGAGGGACGCCTCGGGTGATCGCATAGAGGATGGCGAGACCGACCAGCGGAGCGATGGCCGCCAATGCCACCGCACCCCGCCAGCCGAGAAACGAGGCTGCCCCGAGGGGTAGCAAAATCCCGGCGAGGAAGTTGCCGGCCTGGACGCCGGCTTGCTTGATCCCCGTGAGGAACCCCCTGCGGCCCGCCTCGACCTGGGACATGATCAGACGATTGGTGGCCGGGTTGGCCAAGGCCTGGGCAACGCCGCTGAGGATGGACACGGCGGCGAGCATGAAGTAGCCGACGGAGAGCCCCATCAGGAGGAATGCCGTCCCGGCCATGACCAGCGTCAGGGCGGTGGAATGACGTGGGGCGAGGCGGTCGGCGAACGACCCCGTCATCGGCGAGACCAGGGCGCCGGTGGCGGTCACGACGGTGACCAGGATCCCTATCTGCCAGCGAGCCGCCGAGAACTCTTCACGGAGAGTCGTTCCGAGAACCCCGAAGATCGGAAGAGCGAACGTCGACGAAGCCATGGTGATGGCGAGGACACCGCCCAGACCGATTCTCCGAGACATGAGATCTCACGGTAGACCGCCCCGATCGCGGCAGCAGCGCGGTCAGGCGATGGTTCGCAGTAGAGGGCCGGGGGATCAGGCGGGCTTGGCGTCGGCGGACGACGTCGTCTCCCGGCGGGTGGGCCGGCTGAGGACGAACCACAGGCCGTACAGCGCCGCCAGCGCCATGATCGTGCGCAGGATCGTGTTGTCGACCAACACGATCGCCGAGAAGCTGATCGAGGCGACGATTCCCACAGCCGCGACGATCTTGGTGCGGATGGTGAGCCCGCCTGCCCGATAGGCGTGGATGATCCGCCCGAAGACGCGGTGGTTGACCAGCCAACTGTGGAATTTGTCAGACGACCGGGCGAAGAAGAACGCAGCCAGGATGACGAAGTCGAACGTCGGGATGCCGGGAAGGAAGCTCAGGTAGGCGAACCCGAGGCAAATCAGACCCAGGACGAAGTAGAGGCCTCGGACTACCGGTGAACGCGACTTGACGACCGGCTGGGCCGCGGCGACCGGCTGCGTGGACTCGGTCATAGCCCGGGACCTTATGCCGAAGGGGTTCTGACAGCGAGTCGACAACCGTCGGTTCGCGTCACCGCTAGCGTCGGAGAAGACCAGAAGCAGGAGGGACCATGCCGATCGCCACTCCCGAGGAATACCGCCAGATGCTGGACGAAGCCCGGACGAAGGGGTTCGCCTTCCCGGCGATCAACATCACCTCTTCGAGCACGCTCAATGCCGCCCTCGCCGGCTTCGCCGAAGCCGAGTCGGACGGGATCATCCAGATCTCGACGGGGGGCGCCGAATTCCTCTCCGGGCAGAAGGTGAAGGACATGCCAACGGGGGCGGCAGCGCTCGCTGAATTCGCCCACGTCGTGGCCGACAAGTACCCCATGCGCGTCGCCCTCCACACCGATCATTGCCAGCCGGACAAGGTCGACGCGTACATCCGCCCGCTCCTGGAGATCAGCCGCCAGCGGAGGGCCGAAGGCAAAGGGCCCTTGTTCCAGAGCCACATGCTCGACGCCTCCGAGCTTCCGCTCGACGAGAACCTGGCCCTCGCCTCCCAGCTCCTCGACGAGTGCGCTGCCCTCGACGTGATCCTCGAGCTCGAGATCGGCATCGTGGGCGGCTTCGAGGACGCCATGGACAACGAAAACGTCGACCGCGAGAAGCTGTACACCAGCCCGGCCGACATGGTGCGCACTACCGAGGTTCTCGGTCCCTTCGATCGCGGCCGGTATCTGCTGGCGGCGGTGTTCGGGAACGTCCACGGCGTCTACAAGCCGGGGGCGGTCCAGCTGCGGCCGGAGATCCTCCGCGAAGGCCAGAAGGCGGTCGCCGAGAAGTTCGGTGAAGAAGCCCGCCACTACCTCGTGTTCCACGGCGGCAGCGGCTCGGCGTTGTCCGAGATCCGCGAGACGATCGAATACGGCGTCGTGAAGATGAACATCGACACCGACACCCAGTACGCCTACACCCGGCCCATCGCCGGGCACATGTTCACCAACTACGACGGCGTGCTCAAAGTGGACGGCGACGTCGGCAACAAGAAGACCTACGACCCACGGAGCTATATGAAGGCGGCCGAGACGAGCATGGCGGCCCGAGTGGTACAGGCCTGCGAGGACCTCGGTTCCATCGGCAGGATGCTCCGGTGACAGAATGACCCAGACATGAGCCCTCACGACCACCGTCATCTGACCTGGGCGACCTCGAACCGGTTCGTGCCCAGGGTCTTCGTCCAGCCGTTCAAGAGGTTCACCCAGATCGAAGCCGCCTCGGGCATAGTCCTCCTCGTGGCGGCGGCGGTGGCGTTGGTGTGGGCGAACTCGCCGCTGGCCTCGAGCTACTTCCACCTGTTCGAGGAATGGGTGGTGGAGATCCAACTCGGCCCCATCCATCTCGAGGAGACGTTCGGCCACATGGTCAACGACGGCCTGATGGCGTTCTTCTTCTTCGTGGTCGGCCTCGAGATCAAACGCGAGCTGGTGATGGGCGAGTTCCGCGATCCCCGAGTGGCGGCCCTGCCGGCGGTCGCTGCCCTCGGAGGCATGATCGTCCCGGCCGCCATCTACTTCGCCCTTGCCGGCGGCACCCCGGGCGCCGAGAGCGGTTGGGGGATCCCCATGGCGACGGACATCGCCTTCGCCGTCGGCGTCCTCTCGCTTCTCGGCAGGAGGATCCCGACGTCCGGCAAGTTGTTCATCCTCGCCCTGGCGATCGCCGACGACATCGGAGCGATCCTCGTCATCGCCATCTTCTACACCTCCGACCTGCGCTTCGCCTGGCTCCTCGGGGCGATCGCCGGACTGGTCGTGGTGGCTGTCGCCCAGCGCGTGGGCATCCGCTCACTCGCCTTCTACTGGCCGGTGGCAATCGTCGTGTGGTTCGCACTGCTGGAGTCGGGGGTCCATGCCACCCTGGCGGGGGTGGCCCTGGGCCTGCTCACCCCGGCGCGTCCCATGTACTCGGCCCAGGAGTTGGACCGCAAGGCACGCCAGATCCTCGACATGTACCCGATGGGGAACACGATCGAGGACCAGCAGCACGCCGAACACGAGGCGATGCTCCTCACCGAGATCTCCCGCGAGTCGGCGTCGCCTCTGACCCGTCTCGAGCACAAGATGCTGCCCTGGTCGTCGTTTTTCGTCATCCCGTTGTTCGCCCTCGCCAACGCCGGCGTCTCCTTCGCCGGCACCGATGTGACCGAGCTCATCACGCACCCCGTGGCTCTCGGTGTGGGCCTCGGCTTGCTCTTCGGCAAGCCGATCGGGATCACACTCTTCACATGGCTGGCGGTGCGCCTCGGGATCGGCAAGCTCCCAACGGGGACACGCTGGGCCCACATCGTCGGATTGGGCACGGTGGCCGGCATCGGGTTCACCGTCGCCTTGTTCGTGACCGCCTTGGCGTTCAGTGATCCGCGACTCGGCGATGTCGCCAAGGTCGGCATCTTCGCCGGCTCGCTCATCGCCGCCATCGCCGGAACGGTTGTGTTGCTCTCGGTTCGGGCTCCCGTACCCGAAAGCGAGCCGGAACCGGTGCCCGTCTCGACGTGATACCTCCCGAGTCGATCACCTGTGTGGACTGCGGCGGCGCCTGCCATCTGATCACCTATCTCCCCGAAGACGAACCGATCGAGCCGGGCACTGTTCTGTCGTATCGCTGCGCGGACTGCAACGATCGTTGGGACGTCGTGTGGGAGCCTGAAGAAGAGTGACATCCAGTGGCGAACTCGACGCCGTAGTCATCGGCTCAGGACCCAATGGCCTCGCCGCCGCGATCACGATCGCCCGCCACGGTGGGTCGGTCCTCGTGATCGAGGGAGCCGAGAGGCTAGGGGGAGGCTTGCGCAGTGCCGAGCTCACGGTCCCCGGGCTGCGCCACGACGTCTGCTCCACGGTCCACGTCCTCGGAGCAGGTTCGCCGTTCCTCCGTGGGCTGCCGCTGGAGGAGCACGGCCTCGAATGGGTCCATCCCGACGTGATGCTCGCCCACCCCATCGGACCGGAGCAGGCGGCGCTCATGCACCGATCGGTGGAGGAGACCGCCAACGGCCTGGGGCCCGACGCCGAGCGTTACATGAAGACCATCGGGGCGGTGGTGGACATGTGGGATGACATCGAGGAGGCCGTCCTCGGTCCCATCCTGCGCTGGCCGCGCCATCCGGCGGCCGTCGTCCGCTTCGGGCTGAAGGCGCTGGTTCCGGCCACCATCGCCGCCCGGCGATACCAGACCGAAGAGGCCGCCGCCCTCTTCGCCGGCTGTGCCGCCCACGCCTTCATCCCGCTCAATCGGCCGCTCACGTCGGCATTCGGCCTCACGCTGATGGCCGCCGGTCACCGGTTCGGGTGGCCGTTCGCCAAGGGGGGTTCCCAGGCATTGGCGGACGCCATGGTCTCGTACCTGAAGAGCTTGGGTGGGCGCGTGGAAACCGGCACGTACGTCCGCCGCCTCTCCGATCTCCCCCGGTCCCGCGTCATCCTCGCCGACGTCTCCCCTGGCGCTCTCGCCGACCTGCTCGCCGACCGGGTGCCGCCCGAGTTCCTGCGCCAGTACCGCCGATTCCGGTACGGCCCGGGCGTGTTCAAGGTGGACTACGCCTTGACCGAGCCGGTGCCGTGGACCAACCCGGACCTCGCCCGCGCCGGGACGCTCCACCTGGGCGGCACCGCCGAGGCAATCGCCGCCGCCGAGTCGGCCGCCTGGGTGGGAATGGACCCGAGCCGCCCTTTCACGCTCGTCGCCCAGCCCACTCTCTTCGACCCGACCCGATCGGCCGACTCCCACCACGCCCTGTGGGTCTACGCCCACGTGCCCCACGGGTCGACCTCCGACCATCTCGGAGCCGTCGAACGGCTCATCACAGAACTGGCGCCCGGGTTCCCAGACGTGGTCGCCGACCGACAGATCCACACTCCTGCCGATCTGGAGGCCATGAACCCGAACCTCGTCGGCGGCGACATCGCCGGCGGCGCCCACACGATTCGCCAACTGCTGTTCCGCCCCGCCCGCCGCCTCGACCCGTACACGACGCCCATGGACCGGGTTTTCCTGTGCTCGGCGTCGACGCCTCCGGGAGGCGGCGCCCACGGGATGAGCGGCCACCTGGCCGCCCTCTCCGCGATCCAACGCTGGCTCTGAGCCCGCTCAGGCTCGGCGAGCCGCCTCGATCAGCGAGGAGAGCCGGGCGACGTGGGAGCCCTTCCAGTAGAGGCGGCCACAACCTCTGCAGCGCCAGATCCGCTCATGTTCCCGGCGGACCGCGTCGGGCAAGAGATGGCTGACCTGGGACTTGTCCACCTCGTCGATCGTCTCGTTGCAGACTGCGCAGCGACCGAACGGTTGGATCGCCGCCTGGAGATGGAACCTCCCCACCACCTCGAACAACTGCTCCCGCGGGTCGGTGGCGCGCACGTAGTAGCCGTGGGTGAGCTCACCGTGCTTCAGCAGCTCGACGTCTCGTGTGAGGAGCAGCCGCCGCTCGTCGACCGACGCCCGCACGAGTTCATGGTCGTCCGCCCGAGGGTCGTAGAGGGTGTCGAAGCCGAGTAGGCGCAGATAACGGGCGAGACGTCCTAGATGGACGTCGGCGACGAATCGGGGATCGCGCAGCGGTCGCGGGCGGAGACGGTTGAGCGGTGTGATGTCGAAGGACTCGAACACCGGGTAGACGCTGATCCGTTCCCCTCCCCGGACCCGATATCCGAAGTCCACCGACTGGCCGTCGACGAGGATCAGGTCGACCTCGGTGTGGGGGACGCCGCAGGATTCGATCAGGTCCTTGACGCTGGGTGCGAGATCGAAGCTGCGCTCCACCCGCCCGTCCGGCGAACCGATGAAGTGGCGTAGCTCGGCGTAGAAGCGGATCTCGACGGTGTGCTTTCCCACCGTCTCACCCCGCAGCTTCTCAGAAGCCGAGGCGTTCACAGAGCGCCGTGTACTCGGGCTCTTTCACGCCTTTCCATCGCAGGTCTTCTTGGGTCTCCTCGAGCGGCACGTCCCGGCGCAGCGTGGTCAGCGTCCGGTAGAGGAACGCCGTCTCCCGGTTCTCCCGCAGCACCTGGGCGAGCTTGGCGGCACCTCTCACCTCGACCTCCCAATCTCGCTCGTCGTCGGGGATCATCTCGAGCCGCCCGTATCTCCGCAGTACGGCAGCCGTCGATTTCGCGCCCCACCCGGGGAGCCCGGGCACGCCGTCGGCGGTGTCGCCCACCAGGGCCAGATAGTCGGGGATCGACTCGGGATGGATCCCGAACTTCTCGACGACGGCGTCCTCATCGAACCACCGGTCTCGCATCCGGTCCCAAACGACGATCTTCTTGCCGACCACACACTGCATGAGGTCCTTGTCGGGGCTGCAGAGGACGATCTGGTCGAAGTCGTCCATCCACTTCCATGCGGCGGTGGCGATGGCATCGTCGGCTTCGAACTCGACCATGCCCCACACCGTGATACCTGCCGCGGCCAGGGCCTCCTCGGCGATGGGGAACTGGGCGAGCAAGGCAGGGTCGACGCCTTCGCCGGTTTTGTAGCCGGGGAAGAGGTCGTTGCGGAACGACTCGATCACGGTGTCGAAAGCGGCGGCGACATGAGTGACGTCTGGGTCCTCCAGGAGGGCGAGGGTCCCGGTCAGCACTCCGTGGACGGCGTTCACGTCGGTTCCGTCGGGCGCCAGACGCGTGTCCTTACGCCCGTAGAAGGCGCGGAACAACTCGAAGGTTCCATCGATGAGGTGGAGCTTCACCCACCCCACTGTAGGTGGGGCCTCCTGCTCCCTACCATCGAATCGAAATGAGGACCGGAACCGTGTTGATGTGGATCGGGCTGGCTGTCGTCGCCCTCGGCGCCGTCCTCCGCTGGGCGCCGTGGCTGGTGAGCTGGTTCGGCAACCTGCCCGGAGACATCCGCCACGAGGGCGAGCGGACCTCCTTCTACTTCCCGATCACCTCGATGATCATCCTGTCGGTGATCCTCACCATCGTCGTCAATCTCTTCTTCCGCCGGAACGGCTCATGACGGTCCCGGGTGGCGGGCTGACGGACGAGCGCACCCGCAAGGCGATCGAAGCCTCCGACACGGACGAGTTGGTGCGGATCGTCGACGGCTACTCCGAGGCCCGGGACTGGCAGGCGCTCGTCGAGCTGCGCCGGCGGTGCGACGAAGCGGTGACGCGCGGCAAGCAGCTCTGGGGGGTGGCGGAGTACGTCCGATATCGACTGGCGCTCGATGCTCCCGCCGAGTGGGCCGGCCCGGTGGTCACAGAGGGGCCGAGCCGCTTCACCTTGGGTCCGCTCCCCGAAGTGGCTGCTTCCACGAAGTCGTGGGCGGAGCTGGAGCCGTATCTCGAGCCGACGCCGGAGCGGACGATGGTGGCCAACGAACGGGTCTGCCGAGGCGAAGACCTGCGCGGCATCGACGTGGGCACGCCGGTGCTCGAGCTTCCGCTCCGCCTGGAAGCCTGGGAACCCGCCTATCCACTGGCGACCTACAAACCCGACCGGGTCGAGGCTCCTTCCCCACCCCGCCCGTCGTTCCGGCTGGAGCAGCTCGACGATTCGTCCGGCGATGTGATCGAAGACACCGAGGCGACCTCTGCCTTGGTCGGTGTAGTCGAGCACTGGGTCACGACCTCCAACGGCAGGGCCCAGGCAGTGTGTGTCGAGGGCAGCGTCCGCACCGCGGTGGCCGCCCTCGGCGTTCGCCGGGCGGGTATCGAGGAGGTGAAGCCGGCCGACGCCCTCGCCTGGATCGGCTGGGCCGGGGCCAGCGGCGGAGCCCATGCGCGGCGCCGGGGCACGGCGGTGGGTCGATTCTCCGCCTGGTGGGCCGCTCACGAGATCGCCGGCCTCGACTGGCCGGTCGACCCCGACGAGTTGGGCGCGAGGATCTCGGAGCTCCATTGGTATCTGTGGACCGACGGATCGCCCGACACCGGCTGGATCCTCCAAGTTGCGGTGGAGTCTCCCGCCGAGGGCCTGGCCTGGGCCCTCAGCGCCGTCGATGCCGAGTGAGGCCTAGGCCTCCACTCGCACCCGTATGGTGTGCCAGCCGGTCGCCCCGTCGGGGGCCGGCGGAGCCCGGTCTTCGGTCTGGGTCACGCCGTTGCGATCGGTCGCCCTGACCTTGATCACGTGGTGGCCGGGCTGGGCCTCCCACCGGAACCGCCATTGCCTCCAGGCGTCCTCGCCGAGCGGCTCGGCCAGCTCCGCCTCCACCCACGGCTCGTCGTTCACCTGCACCTCGACCCGTTCGATCCCCACGTTGGGCGCCCAGGCGACGCCGGCGATGGCACGCTCGCCCGGTGTGAGGCGGTCTCCGGCCCGCGGAGTGTCGATCCGGGACTGTGTCCTGACCGGGCCTTCCTTCGCCCAGCCGCGGGGCACCCAATAGGCGTCGAAGGCCTCCCAGGTCGTCAATTCGATCTCAGAGAGCCACTTCGTCGCCGAGACGTAGCCGTACAGGCCGGCGACGACGAGACGAGCCGGGAAGCCGTGCTCGAGGGGCAGGGGCTCCCCGTTCATCCCCACCGCCACCAACGACTCCCTCCCGTCGTAGACGACGTCGGTGGGGAAGCCGACGGTGAACCCGTCGACCGAACGACCGACGATCTGTGATGCGCCTTGTCGCACGCCCGCCCTGTCGAGGACCTCGGCGAGAGGCACGCCGAGCCAGGCGGCATTGCCCACCAGATTGCCCCCCACCTCGTTCGACACGCAGGAGAGCGTCACGTACCTCTCGACCAGGTCCATCTCGAGGAGGTCATCGAACGTGAGCTCGTATGGCCGGTCGACCATCCCCGTGATCCGGAGGCTCCAGGAGGGGAGGTCGACGCGGGGAATGGAGAGGGCAGTGTCGATCCGGTAGAAGTCCTCGTTGGGTGTGACGAGTGGGCTGAGGCCCGCCACCGAGAAGGAGGCGTTGGCCGGTGGAGTCGGTGCCGGGGATGCAGCCACGGGAAGCCGGACCGACTCCCGTCCTGCCACTATCCGCCTCGCCCGGTCGACCAGCAGGCGGCCGGCGCCGGCGGACAGAGCGGCCACGGCGATGACCGCCCCGGCCCCGGCGAGGAAGGCCCGGCGGCTCGCATCGAACTCGTCCCCCTCCCGGATCGGCTCCGCCCGTCGAGCGAGCCAGGAATGGACCGCCCAGCCGACGACCGCCGCCAGCACCCCAGCGGCGACTGCGGCCACCGGCGACACTCCTTCGACGATCGCCGCGGCGGCGCCGAGGGCCCCGAACCCCCAGAACACGAGTGTGGCGAGCCACCTTCGGGACACCGAGGCAACACCGACCAGCGCTCCGAGGACGAGAGACACGACGACGATTCCCGCCAGCAGCACCGGCTTGTCGTAGGTGCCGAAAGTGGCGATCGCCCAGTCCTTGACCGCGGTCGGGGCGTTGTCCACGACGACGTCGCCCACCTCCTCGACGAGCGACGGCAGGGGTGAGACCAGCCCCGCCGCCAGTTCTGACGCGGCGAGGGACATGCCGGCGCCCAGCATGCCGGCAACGGCATGGAACCGTCTCATCACAGAAAGACCCTACGCACTCGGAGCGGAAATGGATCGTCACCGGGAGACGGCATACTCACGTCATGCACGAGACGGTGGTGGGCCCGGACGGCAAGCGTCGATGCTGGTGGGGAGCCGAACCCGACATCTATCGCGCCTACCACGACACCGAATGGGGGTTCGCCGTGACCGACGACAGCCGCCTGTTCGAGAAGCTCTGTCTCGAGGGATTCCAGGCGGGCCTGTCATGGCTGACGATCCTTCGCAAGCGCCACGCCTTCCGGAGGGCCTTCGCCGGTTTCGATCCGGAGAAGGTCGCCCGCTTCGGCGACCCGGACGTGGAGCGCCTCCTCTCCGATACCGGCATCGTTCGTCACGGCGGAAAGATCCGGTCTGTGATCAACAACGCCGCCCGTGCGCTCGAACTCCGGGACGAGTTCGGATCGTTGGCGGCGTTTTTCTGGCGGTACGCCGATGAGCGCTCCGCCGCCCCGCAACAGATCCCCCCAACCAGCCCCGCTTCGATCGCCTTGGCAAAGGAACTGAAGAGGCGGGGCTGGACATTCGTCGGCCCGACCACGGTGTTCGCGTTCATGCAAGCCATGGGCCTCGTCAACGACCACCTCGCCGACTGCTGGGTGCGTCAAGACGCCGAGAACAGCCGTCAGCGGGTCCTCGTCTCCGGGTAGGGTGGCGGACGGTGGGAACGGAGGATCCATGGCGGTGAAGCACCCCCCGTTCACGATCGGGATAGAAGAGGAGTACCTGCTCGTCGACCGGGAGACCCGGGACCTGGTCTCCGAACCCGACCCGAGGATGTGGGACGGGCTGCGCGAGGTGCTGGGCCCTCAAGTCGGCCCCGAGTTCCTCCGGGCGCAGATCGAAGTCGGCACCCGCACGAGCCGCACCCTCCAGGAGGCCCACGCCGATCTGGCCCGCCTTCGTCGTGACCTCTCCTCTGTCGTCGAGGAGTACGGCGCCGCCATCATCGCCTCGTCCACGCACCCCTTCGCCCAGTGGTGGGACCAGACCCCCACCGACGACGCCCGATACAGCCAGTTGGCCGCCGACTTCCAACAAGTGGCTCGGCGTCTCGTCATCTGCGGAATGCACGTCCACGTGGGTATCGACGACCCCGACCTGCGGATCGACCTCATGAACCAGGTGCGGTACTTCCTGCCGCACATCCTGGCGCTGTCCGCCTCGTCGCCCTTCTGGACGGGCCGCGAGACCGGACTCAAGTGCTACCGCTTGTCCGTATTCCAGACCATGCCTCGCACGGGCATCCCCGAGGAGTTCAACTCCTGGTCGGAGTACGAACGCCACGTGAAAGTGCTCATCGACGCCGGGATCATCGAGGACGCCACCAAGCTCTGGTGGGACATACGCCCCTCCGACCGCTACCCCACATTGGAGATGAGGGTCGCCGACATCTGCACCCGTCTCGTGGACGGGATCGCCGTCGCCGGCCTCTACCTCGCCCTGCTGGAGATGCTGTTCCGGTTGCGCACCGAGAACATGCGCTGGCGCACCTACGCCCCGATGTTGATCGAGGAGAACATGTGGCGCGCCCAGCGCTACGGAGTCGAGGGGAGCCTGATGGACTTCGGCCGCGGCGAATTGGTGGAGTTCCGCGATCTGGTAGAAGAACTCCTCGTGCTCACCGAAGTCGACGCCCGCCGCCTCGGGATCACCCAGGAGGTGTCCCACATTCGCACGATCGCCAAGGAGGGCACGAGTGCGCGTCGCCAACTCGACGTGTACCACGAGGCCCTGGCGGAGGGAGCCTCGACCCGCGAGGCGTTGGAGAGGGTCGTCGACCACCTGATCGTCGACACATTGACCGGCCTGTGACACGGGCCCTGGCCGCGCTCAGGCCGACCACGCTCCATCGTTCCGACGCGCCCGCCTGTCCGTTGCCCGACCCAACCCGCGCCACGACGTGGTTGCAGTCCTAGCCGTCCACGCCATCGTCCTCGTCCTGTGCGCCGCTTTCGGCGGACGCTTGGGACGGCGCGCCTTGCTCCTGGGAGCGGTGGCTCCGGCCGCCTCCCTCGTCTGGCTCGCCCTCGCCTCTGAGACAATCCGCACCGACACGATTTCGTGGGTGCCGGCGATCGGCCTCGATCTCGTGCTGCGGCTCGACGGCTTCGGGAGGCTGATGGTCGTGCTGGTCGGCGGGATCGGCACGCTGATCTTCGTCTACGCCTGGCAGTACTTCGGCGACCGGGACGGACTGGGCCGCTTCACCGCCTATCTGGTGGGTTTCGCCGGCGCCATGTTCGGCGTGGTCGTGGCAGACAATCTGCTCGTCCTCTATCTGTTCTGGGAGCTGACCTCGATCACGTCGTACCTCCTGATCGGTTTCGAGGACGAGGAAGGATTGGCCCGGTCGGCGGCACTCCAAGCGCTGCTGGTGACGACACTGGGCGGGCTGGCGATGCTGGCCGGGATCGTGATGCTGGCCCAGGCGGCAGGCACCTACTCCCTCGCCGGTCTGGTCGCCGACCCTCCCTCAGGCCCGACCGTCGACGCCGCTCTGGCTCTAGTCCTACTCGGTGCGTTCACGAAGTCGGCCCAGTTCCCGTTCCATTTCTGGCTTCCCGGGGCGATGACCGCCCCCACCCCGGTCAGCGCCTACCTCCACTCCGCCACCATGGTCAAAGCCGGCATCTATCTGGTCGCTCGACTGGCACCGGCGTTCGCCGGGCTGCACGAGTGGTGGCGCCCGGTGGTGTGTGGCGTGGGTGTGGTCACGATGATCGTCGGCGGCTGGCGGGCGCTCACCCAGAACGACCTGAAGCTGATCCTCGCCCAAGGCACGGTCTCCCAACTCGGGTTCATCATGGTGCTGGTCGGACTGGGCATGCCCGAGGCGATGTTCGCCGGGATGGCGATGATCTTCGCCCACGCCGTGTTCAAGGCAGCGCTGTTCATGGTCGCGGGGATCGTCGACCACGAGGCGAAGACCCGCGACATCCGTCGTCTGGGAGGCATCGCCCGCTCCATCCCGACAGCCGCGGGTGTGGCCGTCTTGGCGTCCGCCTCGATGGTGGGGCTCCCACCCTTGCTCGGCTTCGTCACGAAGGAGGCCGCCTTGACGAGCCTCCTCGCCGAGGCGGGATGGGCCCTCACCATCGGGGTCGTGGCGGGCTCGGTGCTCACCACCGCCTATGCGATTCGTTTCCTCGCCGGCGGCTTCACCCGATACGGCAGCGACCCGCGCTCGGAGATCGTGGAGTTGGTGTCCCGCCCTTCTGCATGGTTCGTTGCGGCCCCGGCTCTGCTGGCCGCCCTGTCTCTCCTCGCCGGCATCTTCCCGGCCGTGGCCGATCGGTTGGTGGCGACGGCGGCGGCGGCGCTCGGTTCGGAAGGACATCACCTAGTCCTGTGGCACGGATTCAACGTGCCGCTCCTGTTGTCGGCGGTGGCGATCGTCGCCGGGTGGCTGCTGTGGCGGTACCCGCCATATGTCGTTCAGCAGGCGACCTCCCACCTTCCGAAGGCGAAACTCGTGTACGCCTCTGCCATCGTGGCCCTCAATCGCATCGCCGACCGCGTCACCTCCATCGTCCAGAACGGGTCACTGCCGATATATCTCGGGATCATCGTCGCCACTGCCGTCATCGCCCCCGGCGTGATCCTGCTCCAGGCCTTCCGGCTGCCGGAGCGCCTGATCATCGCCGAGAGCCCGATCCAGTTGGTGGCTGCAGTGCTCGTGTGCGTCGCCGCGCTGGGAACCGTCTGGGTGACTCGCCGCCTCGGAGCGGTCCTCTTCCTCGGTGCCGTCGGTTACGGGGTGGCCGTGCTGTTCGTGATCCAGGGAGCCCCCGACCTGGCTCTGACCCAGATGCTGATCGAGACACTCACCCTCGGTCTCTTCGTCCTGGTCCTCCACCACCTTCCCGCCTTTTTCGAGAACATCGGGTGGCGCCTCCGGCAGGTGAGCCGCGTGATCCTCTCCATCCTCACCGGCATCACGGCGGGAGCATTCGCCCTGTGGGCGGCGGCGTCACGTGAGGTGGCACCTCTGAGCGGCGAGTACTTGACGCGGTCGGAGCCGGAGGGCGGTGGCGCCAACGTCGTCAACGTGATCCTGACCGACTTCCGTGCCTTCGACACGTTGGGCGAGATCACTGTCCTCACCGTGGTGGCGCTGGGGGCGGCTGCTTTGATCCTGGCCGATCGCAACCGCAGCGAAGTCCCCCACACCGACGAGCATCTGGTGGACCGACCCGAGGGGAAGCGGCGATGATCGACCGGTCACTGATCCTGCGGATGACCGCCGACGTCGTCATCCGCACCGCCGCCGTGTTCGCCGTTTTCCTCCTGTTCCGTGGGCACAACGCTCCCGGCGGAGGGTTCGTAGCCGGTCTCGTGGTGGTCTCCGGGCTCGTGATCCGCCTGGTCGCCTCGGGACGGGAGAGGGCGAGGCAATCTCTCCCGGCGCCGCCGACGACGATCATGGGTGTCGGCCTGGCTATTGCGCTCCTGACGGGGATCGCCGGCTGGGTGTGGGGCGACGCCTTCCTCGAGGCCGCCAAGCTGACGGTCCACGCGCCTGTCTTCGGCGAGATCCACCTCACGAGTGCCCTCGCCTTCGACGTCGGCGTCTTCATGGTGGTCATCGGTGTGGGATCGACGCTGGTACTGGCGCTGGCAGAAACGGAGAACGGGCCGTGATCGTCCTCGCACTGGCTCTCACGGTCGCCGTCCTCTACGGGGCCGGCACCTATCTCCTCTTCCAGCGCAACCTGAGTCGCATCGTCATCGGTCTGGCGCTCCTCACCCACGGGGCCAACCTCCTGCTGCTGCTCGCCGGAGGACGAGCCGGGCGACCCCCCATTGTCGGGGAAGGCGTTGGACCGGCCGCGGACCCCATCCCCCAAGCGTTGGCGCTCACTGCCATCGTCATCACGTTCGGCTCCACCGCATTTCTCCTCGCACTCGCCTATCGCAGTTGGCTGCTGACGCGCTCCGACGAGGTCGAGGACGACGTCGAGGACGTGCGCATCGCCACGATGACCGCTCTCCGCGAGAGGGAAGCCGAGGAGGAGATCGTGGTCGACGAGGAGGCGTCGTGATGACTCCTCTCCTGCCGGTGATCGTGCCATTCGGGGCGGCGGCGGTATCGCTGGCTCTCGGGCGCCATCACGCCCTGCGCCGCGCGCTCGGCGTCTTCGCCTTGGTGACCAACGTGGTCACGTCCGTCCTGCTCCTCCGGCAGGTCCAGGACGGGTCGGTGATCACGGTGGTGGTGGGCGATTGGCCCGCTCCCATCGGCATCTCGATCGTCGTCGACCTGTTCTCGGCGATCATGCTCTCCGTCGCCGCCCTGATGGTGCTGGCGGTGTTCCTCTACGCCATCGGCTCGTCCCGCACCGACGACACCACCCTCTTCTTCCACCCGGTCTACCTCCTGCTCGCCTCGGGAGTGTCCGCCTCTTTCGTGACCGGCGACCTCTTCAACCTGTTCGTGGCGTTCGAGATGACGCTCGTCTGCAGCTACGTGCTCATCACCCTGGGAGGTTCCAGGCCGCAGGTCCGGCACGGGACCACTTACGTGGTCATCAGCCTCTTGGCGTCGACCCTCTTCGTCACCGCGATCGGCTTGATCTACGCCGCCACCGGCACCGTGAACATGGCAGACCTGGCGGTGAAGCTGCAGGCGATCGACCCCGCCCTGCGTGACGCCCTGAGCGTCCTCTTCCTAGTCGTCTTCGGCATCAAGGCGGCGATCTTCCCGCTCTTCTTCTGGCTGCCGGACTCCTATCCCACGGCCGCCGCCCCCGTGACCGCGATCTTCGCTGGACTGCTGACCAAGGTCGGGGTGTACGCGATCGTCCGCTCGCAGACCCTGCTGTTCTCCCAGGACACCCACTCCACGCTGCTCCTGGTCGTGGCCGGCCTCACGATGACCGTAGGAGTGCTTGGGGCGATCGCTCAGGACGATGTGAAGCGGATCCTCAGCTTCCACATCGTGAGCCAGATCGGGTACATGATCTTCGGCCTGGGCCTCTTCAGCGTCGCCGGGCTGGCGGCCACGGTCTTCTACATCGTCCACCACATCGTCATAAAGACGACGCTGTTCATGGTCGGCGGCCTCATCGAGGAGCGGACGGGCACCGCCGCCCTGCGCCGCCTGGGAGGGATGCTGCACACCAGTCCCTTCCTGGCCGCCCTCTTCCTGATTCCCGCCCTGAGCCTGGCCGGGGTGCCTCCCCTTTCCGGATTCGTCGCCAAGTTGACCCTCATCCAGAGCGGGCTGGCGGTCGGTGCCTACGTCACCGTCACCGTTGCCCTCGTGGTCAGCATCCTGACGCTCTTCTCCATGACCAAGATCTGGGCGGGAGTGTTCTGGGGCGCCCCCGAAGCCCCGCCGCCGATGCCGGAGGGGCTCGAATCGACGCGTCCCCGCTTCCCACCGCTCATGGTGGGCTCCACCGCCGCCCTGGTCGGAGCGAGCCTGCTCTTCGTCGTGGTGGCCGCTCCTCTCTACGAGATGGGACAGAGAGCGGCCGAGTTCCTCTTCGAACCCGCCCGGTACGTCGAGGCGGTGCTGGGACCATGAGGCGTGTCGCCGCCACTGTCGTCTGGCTCACGGCCGTGTGGGTCGCCCTCTGGGAGGACGTCACCTGGGCCAACGTGCTCACCGGACTACTGATCGCCTACCTGATCACCCGCCGGATCCGGGTCGGTCCCGCCAAGGTCCGCCACGGGTTTCGACCCCAGGCATTTCTCGCCCTCGTCGCCTACTTCATCCGCGAGCTCGTCAAGGCCTCGATGATCGTCGCCTGGGAGGTGATCACGCCGGGGGTCCGAATCAATCCCGCAGTCGTCTCGGTCCGCCTCCGTACCCGCTCGCCGTTCATCGCCACGACCGTCGCCAACCTGAACTCGCTGACCCCCGGGACCATGACACTGGAACTCGACGAGGAGACGATGACCCTCTTCATCCACGTTCTCCATCTCGAATCGATCCAGGCGAGCCGCCGGGCGATCCACCACCTCGAGGCGTTGGTCATGGCCGCTTTCCCCAGGCGCGGCGAGTTGGTCCTGGGGCCCGAAAGAGAGGAGGTCGCCTGATGCTGCAGCTCAGCACCACCATCGCCTTGGCGGCGCTGGCCCTGGCCGCCGCCCTGTGCATCGTGAGGATGATCCGCGGCGGGTCCCTGCCGGATCGAGTACTGGCCCTGGACTCGCTCCTGGTGATCATCGTGATGGGCCTGGCGGTGCTGGCCGCGCGCACAAGACAGAGCCTCTATCTCGACATCATGGTCGTGGCATCCCTCCTCGGATTCACCGGCACGACCCTCGTTTCCGGCTTCATCGAGAGGAGAGGAGCGCGATGATCGAAGCGCTGGCCTCCATCCTGATCCTGGCGGGGTCGACGCTCACCCTGATCGCCGCCATCGGCCTCCAGCGCTTCCGCGACGTTTTCGCCCGGATGCACGTGGCCACCAAGCCGGCCAGCCTCGGCATGGCCCTGACGCTCATCGGAGCGGTGATCGCCATGGCGGGCTTCGGGCACACCACGAAGCTGATCCTCGTCATCCTGTTCCAGTTCCTCACCGCCCCGATCAGCGCCCATCTGATCGGGCGGGCGACGTTCCGGGCCGGAACCGAGATGGATCCCGAAACCAACTTCGACGAGTTGGCCAGCCGCGTCGGGCCCCGCCCTCGCCGATCTGCCTGACGGTCAGGAGACGGCTGCCGGCTGCTCCGACGCCCGCATGTCGTGCTGGAGACGGCGCGACTCGGCCAGCACCAGTTCGAACAACTGGAGGACGTGGTCCACGTCGAGTCCCAGGTGACGGGCCTCTTCCCGGACCACATCGAGCAACTCGCTCTCCCGATCGGGGATGTGCACCGGGAGCCCTCGCGCCTGCTTGACCTTGCCGATCTCGAGCGACAGAGCCTGGCGCCGGGCCAGCAGGCGCACGATCTGGCGGTCGATCTGGTCGATGTGGCGCCGCACCCGGGAGATGCCGAGGCTGGTCATGAGGTCCTCGAACCCTCCGATCCCGATCTGGGACTGGGAGGACTGGGCGACCTCGGGATTGGGATGGACCTCGACGATGAGCCCGTCAGCCCCTACACCCTGGGCGGCAAGAGCCAGCGGCTTGACTCGCAGGGGCCCGCCGGCGCTGTGGGAGGGGTCGACGATCACCGGCAGGTGCGTCGTTTCCTTCAGGGTGGGGACGGCGCCGATGTCGAGGGTGTCACCGCCCACCGCCCCGAACGTGCGAATGCCTCGTTCGACGAGGACGACGTCGTCGTTGCCCTCGGCGAGGAGGTACTCGGCCGCCCACAGCCACTCGTCGATTGTGGCCGACGGGCCCCGACGGAGCAGCACCGGCATCCCCGAGCGGCCCGCCTCGCGCAACAACTCGAAGTCCTGCATGTTCCCGGAGGCGATCTCCAACATGTCCACCTTGCCGGCGACCTTCTCGACGTGGGACGCCTCGAGGACCTGGGTGACGGTGGGAAGCTCGGCATCCTTGCCCGCAGCCACGAGCATGTCGACCGCCTCTTCGCCCAGTCCGCGGAATCCGTACGGAGAAGACGTCGACTTCCAGGCGCCGCCGCGGAGGATGGCCCCGCCACATTCGGCGACGGATTCGGCCACGGCGCGGATCTGTTCCTCCGACTCGATGGCGCAGGGGCCGGCGATGACCGGGAACGCATCGAAACCGATGCGCACCGGTCCAACGGCTACAACGGTCTTCGGTTTCCCTGGGGACTTGTGTGCCTTGCGTTCCATTGTCTTCTCCTGTCGAAGACGCCCCGGGAAATGAGAAACCCGGAGCGTCCGGCTCCGGGTTGGTGTGGTGGGTGCTGCGCTTCTCAGGCCATCACGTCAACCCGGGCCGGGCCCGGTAAAGACGAAATAGCCGTAGAAGCGCTGCGATGACATGTGCGAGGGCGAGTGTACGACCAATGCCCCGAAGCTGCAAGGGACGTCAGTCGTCTTCGATCTGGCGGCTGCCGACCTCCGGCTCCTCCGAGTCGACATCCGGCTCACCGGATCCGACCTCTGTCGCCGGTTCCGGTTGGGGCCAACGGCCGACGGCCCACATCATCACCAGCCCGCCGACTCCCGCCGCCAGCCCGGACAACTGGTTCCACGTGAAGGAGCCGATGGTGGCGTCCCCCAGGCCATACCGCAACGAGTCGAGGAGGAAGCGCTGGAACCCGTACCACGCCACCCAGAGGAAGAAGAGACGCCCCACCGGGAGCTGGAAACGGCGGCTGACCAGATAGAGGACACCGAGGAGGATCCCGGCTCCGATCAAGTCGTAGGCGGCGACGTGGTGGTAGATGCCGTCCTGGGCGCCGGCGGCGATCGACCCCAGGTTCGGGACCGGACAGAAGCCGCTGGGCAACGCTTGGGCGGCCGTGCACTCCAGGATGTCGTGCTGGGGGGCGAGGTCGAAGCCGGGCTTGACGCCATAACCCCAGGCAGCGGTCGTGGGCCGTCCCAGGTGCTCGACGATGGCGAGGTCGCCGATCCGGCCCACCACGGTGCCCAACGCCAGACCGAAGCTGGAAGCATCCAGCGTCTGGAGCATCGGGAGACCGAGCTTTCGCATGCGCAGCAGCCCACCCACGATTCCCCCGACGAACCCGCCCATGATCGAGAAGTTCCCCCCGAACGGATTCAGGGCATCGAGCAACGGCACCCCGGCGAACAGAGCGGCGGGCGTGGTGAGATAGCGTGCCCCGATGAGCGCTCCGATGAGGCCCCAGGTCAAAGCCGACTGGTAGGCCTCGGTGTCGAGCCCGCGCCTACGGACCTCACCCGTGGCCACCCAGGCGCCGACCATGAAACCGATGGCCGCGAACACCCCGTGCAGGGACAGGGTGAGAGGTCCCACATCGAACAGGGGAATCGGGGGGTAGGAGATGGCAGCCATCATGGGCGGTCACCTCTCGCTCGGACCGCCTTCCAGACCAGCAGTGCCACCACGATCGGGGGGAACACCCACACCAGGAAGAAGATGATGCCGTCGGTCATCGCACGAACACATCGACGGCCACGGCTGCGAACAGCACCGCCAGATAGACGGTCGAGTCCGTGAACAGCTTCATCGCCCGCGCCGGCTCCCGGCTGACCCTCCAGGCGCTCCACAGGAACCAGCCGCCGCTGGCGATGGCCGCCACCAGGTAGATCCAGCCCATCCGCCCCACCGGGACCAGGAGCAGCGAGAGGAGCACCATGGTCACCGAGTAGAGAAGGATCGACTGGATGGTCTGCTTCGTGCCGCGCACAACGGGCAACATCGGCACGCCGGCCTTGGCGTAGTCGTCCTCGAAGCGGAGGGCGAGGGCCCAGAAGTGGGGTGGCGTCCAGTAGAAGACCAAGGCGAACAGCACCCAGGCGGGCAACCCCAACTCTCCGGTGACCGCCGCCCACCCGACGAGGGGCGGGACGGCTCCGGCGGCGCCCCCGATCACGATGTTCTGGGCCGTGCGCCGCTTCAACCCGATCGTGTAGACCAGGACATAGAAGAGAAGGGCAGCCGTCGACAGCGCCGCCGCCAGCAAGTTCGTGAACGCCCACAGCCAAACGAATCCCGCGGCTCCGAGGACGATCCCGAAGCGAAGAGCCGCGACCGGCTCGATCTCGTGGCGGGGAAGCGGCCGGCGTCGCGTGCGCCGCATGACCTCGTCGATGTCCCGGTCGAACCAGTTGTTGATGGCGTTGGCCCCACCTGCCGACAGCGAGCCGCCGATCAACGTCGCCAGAACCGGCCACCACCCGGGCCAGCCGCCTGCTGCCAGCACCATGGCCGGGACCGTCGTGATCAACAACAGTTCGATGATGCGGGGTTTGGTGAGAGCGAAGTAGGCGGGAATGACTCCACGCCTGATCGACGGCTCGGCGATGACGACGCTGGGTGAATCCACTGCGACGGACAGAGTACCGACCTTCCGGTATACCCCACAGTCGGGGTCGACGGGCGCCGCGACGAGAGCTCCGATCAGATTGGGGCCTGGTCGGATCGCACCGTATGATGCGGCCCGATGAGATCCCGACTCCGATCTCTCCGACTCGCAGGTCTGGTCCTCCTGGCGCTCGTGCTGTCGGCGTGCCAGCTCATCGCGCCCGACGTGGAGGACGCTCCCCTCAATTCGTTGGACCCGAAAGGGCCTTTCGCCCGCCAGATCGACAGCCTCTTCTGGCCGGTCTTTTGGATCGCCGTGGGGATCTTCTTCTTGGTGCAGCTGGCGATCATCGCCGCCGCAGTCTTCTTCCGGGATCGCCCCGGCCGCAAGGAGGCCAAGCAGATCCACGGCAACGCCAAGCTGGAAGTGATCTGGACGGTCATCCCCGCCCTGATCCTCGCCACCATCGCCGTCCCCACGGTGCGCACGGTGTTCGACCTCACCGAATGCTCGCCCGACGCCATGCGGATAGAGGTCATCGCTCACCAGTGGTGGTTCGAGTTCCGGTACTCGAACATCGAAGGGATCCCCGACGGTGCTGAGATCGAGACCGCCAACTCGATGGTGATTCCGGCGGACGAAGAAGTGTGTGCCGTCTTGTCGTCGGAGGACGTCATTCACAACTTCTGGGTGCCGAAGCTCAACGGCAAGCGCTACCTGATTCCCGGCCAGGAGCAGGTGCTGCGCCTGCAGGCCGACGAGCCCGGGACGTACTACGCCCACTGCGCCGAGTACTGCGGGCTGTCCCACTCGCTGATGCGGGCTCACGTCGTGGCGGTTGCGGCCGATGACTTCGATGCCTGGATCGCCCGCCAATTGGAGCCTGCGGCGGTGCCCGAGGAAGGGACGCCGGCCGACGAAGGCCTGCAAGTGTTCCTCAACGCCGGGTGCGTGCAGTGCCATTCGGTCGACTTCGCGGACAACGACCGCAACGTCCCCGACAACATCATCGCCCGAGAGACCTTCAACGGTCCCAACCTGACGCACTTCTCCGACCAATACCGCACGATGTTCGCCGGGGCCACGCTCCCCGAAGCCGGGGAGGACTACGACACCGCCCTGAAGCGTTGGCTGGCCGATCCGCCGTCGGTCAAACCGGGCAGCTACATGCCCGATCTCGGCTTGACTGAGGCGGAGATCGACAATTTGATCGCCTGGCTGAAGACGTTGGAATGAGGAGTACACGAGACGTGAGCCGTCGAAGGGGTCACCGTGACTGACGTAGCCGCCCGGCCTGTCACAACCATCTATCGCAAGCCCCGGTCGGAGACCGGCCTGTGGTCCTGGATCACCTCCGTCGACCACAAGCGGATCGGGATCATGTACGGCTACGCCGCGTTCCTGTTCTTCATCCTCGGAGGCATCGAGGCGCTGCTCCTGCGCGTCCATCTGGCGCAGGCCAATTCCGAGTTCCTCACCGCCGGTGCCTACAACTCGCTGTTCACGATGCACGGCACGACGATGATCTTCCTCTTCGTCATGCCGGCGTCGGCGGCGTTCTTCAACTACCTCCTGCCCCTCCAGTTGGGAGCCAGGGACGTGGCGTTCCCCCGGCTGAACGCCCTGTCTTGGTGGGTGTTCGTCTTCGGGGCGATCCTCCTCTACTCGTCCTTCCTCTTCGGGACGGCGTTCGCTCCCATCACCCCCGACGGGGTGGCCGGCAACATCCCCATCAACGGCGGACCGGGGGCTCTCAACTTCCTCGCCGACTCGCCGAACGGCGGATGGTTCGGCTACCAGCCCCACGCCGGGCCGTTCTATTCCACGGGGACGGCCATGGACTACTGGTCGATGGGGCTCCAGATCCTCGGCCTCTCCTCGCTGATCTCCTCGGTGAACTTCCTCGTCACCGTTTTCAACATGCGAGCCAAGGGGATGCGCCTCCTGCGCATGCCGGTGTTCTCGTGGATGACGACCGTCGTCGCCTTCCTGCTGCTCTTCTCCCTCCCGATCATCGCCGTGGCCCTCTTCATGGCGACGTTCGACCGTCAGTTCGGCAGCACCTTCTTCCAGGCTTCCAACGGCGGCGACCCCGTCCTCTGGCAGCACCTGTTCTGGCTCTTCGGCCACCCCGAGGTGTACATCCTCATCCTGCCTGCCATGGGGATCGTCTCCGAGGTGATCCCGACGTTCAGCCGCAAGCCGCTGTTCGGCTACTCGGCGGTCGTGTTCGCCGGCGCCGCCATCGCTTTCCTCGGCTTCGGGGTCTGGGCCCACCACATGTTCTCCTCGGGCATCAGCCCGGTCGCCCAGGCCGCGTTCGGCCTTGCCACGATGACGATCGCCGTTCCCACCGGCATCAAGATCTTCAACTGGCTCGGCACGATGTGGCTCGGGAGGATCCGCCTCAAGACGCCGATGCTCTTCTCGATCGGCTTCGTGGCGATGTTCGTCATCGGCGGCCTTTCCGGTGTCACCCACGCCGTGGTGCCGTCCGACTGGCAGCAGACCGACACCTACTACATCGTCGCCCACTTCCACTACGTGCTGTTCGGCGGCGCCATCTTCGGCCTGTTCTCCGGCCTCTACTACTGGTATCCCAAGTTGCGCGGCCGGGTCATGAACGAGACTCTCGGCAAGATCCACTTCTGGCTGATGCTCATCGGCATGAACATGACGTTCGCCCCGATGCATTGGCTCGGCCTGCAGGGCATGGTCCGCCGGACGTGGAAGTACGCCGAAGAAGCCGGCCTCGAGACGTGGAACCAGATCGAGACCGTGGGAGCGTTCATCATCGCCCTGTCGATCCTGGTCTTCATGTACAACTGGTGGCGCTCGAAGACCCACGGCGAGCCCTCGGGCCTGGATCCGTGGGATGCCCGCACCGTCGAATGGACCATCCCCAACCCCACTCCCGAGTACAACTTCGCCGTCCCGCCGGTCGTCGAGTCGCTGGACGACTTCTGGCGCCAGAAGTACACGGAGGACGAAGAGGGCCGGGCAGTGCGCCGACCCGAGGCGGATCAACTCGTCGCCGACCTCGAGTATCTCGGCAACAACCCGCCGCAGCCGATCCACCTCCCCAACCCCTCGTATTTCCCGTTCCTCGTGGGCTTGTCGGTCACGATCATCGGCTACGGGATCATCTATCACACGACCGCGTGGGGTAAGGCGCTGATCGGCGTCGGCGTGGTCCTGGCCATGGCGGCGTTCATCGGCTGGGGTATCGAACCGCTCGAAGACGAGCCCGAAGACCACACGCCCGACCACCTGGAACCGGCGGAGGCGCACTGATGGCCGAGGTAGTCCACCCCGAAGCCCACGGCCACGCCGAGCACGAGTCGACCGGTGTCGACAATCGCAAGCTCGGCATGTGGTTGTTCCTGAGCTCCGAGTTCCTGTTCTTCGGCGCTCTGATCACCAACTACCTGCTGTATTCGAACCGGACGGGCTTCAACATCTATCCCCGCGAGATCTACGACATCCCGTTCACCTCGGTGAGCTCCTTCGTGCTGCTGATGAGCTCGTTGACGATGGTCCTGGCCCACAACGCCGTCGCCCGTGACGACCAGCCGCAGGCCCGCACGTGGCTCTTCGCCACGGCCGCACTGGGCTCGGTGTTCCTCGCCGGCCAGTTCTTCGAGTTCACCGAGTTCATCGTCCACTACGACATGAAGCTGACCACCAACCCGGTGGCATCGGCCTTCTATATGCTCACCGGCTTCCACGGCCTGCACGTGGCGATCGGCGTGTTCATGCTCCTCTCGCTGTGGGGCATCTCCCGGTTCAAGGGACGCCTTTCCGAAGAGAAGGGGATGAACGTCGAGATGGTGGGCCTCTACTGGCACTTCGTCGACATCATCTGGATCGTGATCTTCACCGTCGTCTATCTGATCGACGCCGCGAGGGTTTGATGGCCAGCGACACTCATCATCCACAGCACCCATCGATCGGCCAGTACTGGAAGATCGCCGCGCTGCTGGCGGTGCTCACCGCCATCGAGGTGTCGCTGTTCTACATCGACAACGCACTCGACTTGGGCGGCATCAACGTGGTGCTGCTGCTCATCCTGGCGCTGCTCAAGTTCGTGATCGTGGTCGGCTGGTACATGCACCTGCGGTTCGAGCGTCCCTTGCTCAACCGCTTCTTCGTCGCCGGTTTCATCCTGGCGCTCGGCGTCTACGGCGTCGTGCTGGCGGCGATGGGCATCATCGTCATCCGCGGCGCCTGACAGTCGACAGCCCTCCGGTTTCTGTCCTTGTGGTCTTGTAGCTTGGGGGCATGATCGAACAGTCGTTCGATACCAGGGGGAATGTGGCGATGGATGAAGTCGCCGAAGCCTGGGACGATCTGACGGCCCACCGGTTGAGGTTTTTGGTCAGGGTCGCTCGTTTGGACCGGGAGCGGGGGTTCGATTACGACGGTCACACGTCGACGGCGGCGTTTCTGATGCATCGGTGTGGCATGTCGGCCCGTCGGGCGCGGCGGGAGGTGTTCCTGGCCCGCTCCCTCGAACCCATGCGGCTCACGTGGGGGGCGGTGGCTTCGGGCAAACTGAGTTTCGATCAGGCGGTGGTGTTGGCGTTCGCCCAGCACCGGTTCCCCGACCCATTCGCTTCGGACGAGGAAGCTCTGGTGGAGGCTGTGAGCGGGTTGTCGGTTTCGGATACGCGTCGGGCGGTGCAGCATTGGTGCCATCTCCACCAAGAACCCGACGACCCCCAAGAGGAAGAGGAGCCGTCGCGGGTGTATCTGTCGGAAACGATGGGTGGGAGGGGGCGCCTGGATGGTGATCTGGACCGGGAGTCGTTTCGGGTCCTGTCGGCGGCTTTGGACGGGTTGATGTCAGAAGCCGTGGAATCCACCCCCAAAGACCAGCTGGGACAGGCGTCGGTACGGCGGGGTGAGGCCCTCACCGAACTAGCCCGACGCCACCTCGACTCCGGTGCGGCGGCGACTGATCATGGGAACCGGCCCCACCTCACCGCCCTCATCGACTGGAACACCCTCACCGGCGACAAACCCGAAGGCAGGTCGGAGTATCTGGATGGGACGTTCCTGCGACCAGAAGACGCCCGGCGCCTGGCGTGTGACGCCCAGATATGCCGGCTCATCACCGGCCCCAACTCAGAAATCCTCGACCTAGGCCGCACCCGGAGAACCGTCAGTCCCGCCCAATGGAGAGCGTTACGGCTCAGGGATCGGCATTGCCGGTTCCCCGGCTGCCGCCGCCCCACCACCTGGTGCGACGCCCACCACATCCAATCCTGGTGGCAACACCACGGCCCCACCGACCTCGACAACCTGATTTTGTTGTGCCGGTACCACCACACCCTC
>DASVDX010000079.1:0-5208 GCA_036380875.1 Acidimicrobiia bacterium | reverse complement strand
GCCTGATTCGACCCCCCAACCCGCTCAGCCAACACCCGCGTAATCGCCGCCGTCAACGTCGTCTTACCATGATCAATATGACCCATCGTCCCCACATTCACATGCGGCTTCGAACGATCAAACTTCTCCTTGGCCATTTCTTTCTCCTTGTCTGACGGATTCGACGGCCGCCTGGTAGCGGCGGGCAGACTCGAACTGCCGACCTCTCGATTATGAGTCGAGCGCTCTCACCTGCTGAGCTACGCCGCCTCGTGCGCTTCGATGTGCGCTTGCCCGGCGACCGCGACCGTCACGAGTCGCCGGTTTGAGCCCCCTCGGGGACTTGAACCCCGGACCCCTTCCTTACCATGGAAGTGCTCTACCACTGAGCTAAGGGGGCGCTGGCTGCAGATTAGTGGCGTCTTCCCACCTGGGGGACGCCGCCTGGTGCCGGGAGAAGGATTCGAACCTCCGAAGGCTGAGCCGGCAGATTTACAGTCTGCTCCCTTTGACCGCTTGGGTATCCCGGCACATCGAACCGCGCGCTGGCAGGCGCGCGGTTACGAGGGAATTGTAATGACTGGCCCGTTCAGCCCCAAAGGGCGCTAGGGCGCGAAGTCGAACTCTCCGTACCTGTTTCGGAACTCCTCGAGACGCCTCCGCACGGTGCGAGTGAGCCAGCCCGTGACCGCCCCCACGTACAGGATCGCCACCCCCAGCCAAATGGGGTCCACGGCCACCGCGGAGACGACGCCGAGGCCCGCCAGGCTCCACGCCATCGGCCGCCATCGCTCCAACTGCATGAGCGCCCACCCCGGGCCGTGGCGGGCTGAACGGCTCGAGAACCACGCCCCCCAGGCGATGACCGCCGCCACGACGACGGCGATCACCAGCATGGATGCCGGCGGGTCGAGGGTCACCGGATCCCCGACGCCATGGCGTGCAAGCGCCGGATCCGCTCCTCGATCGGAGGATGGGTGGAAAAGAGTGTGGCGAAGCTCCGGCCGCGCAACGCCTTCAGCGGGTTGTCGATGAACAGCTGGCTGACGGCCGGGTTCACGTCCATGGGGCGGCGGGCGGTCCCGGCACCGATCTTCTCCAACGCCGACGCCAGAGCCATCGGCCGCCCGGTCAGCTCGGCACCGCTGGCGTCCGCCTCGAACTCACGGGTTCGGGATATGGCGAGGCGGATGAGCATGGCGGCGATCGGGGCGAGGATGATCGAAACGAGCCCGATGATCGCCCCGATGGGGTTGTTGCGGTCTCGATTGCCTCCGCCGAACCAGAAGGCCATGCGGGCGAAGATCGACAGGGCGGCGGCGAGCATCGCCGCGACCGAGCTGATCAGGATGTCGCGATTCTTCACGTGCGCCAGTTCGTGGCCCAGGACGCCTTCGAGCTCCTCGTCGGTGAGGATCTGGAGGATCCCGGTCGTCACGGCCACCGCGGCATGATCGGGGTTGCGGCCCGTGGCGAAGGCGTTGGGCTGAGGTGAGTCGATGAGGTAGATGCGGGGCATCGGCATCCCGGACCGGCTCGTGAGGCCGCGCACGATCGAATAGACGTTGGGCAGTTGATGCTCCGCCACCGGCCGGGCCCGCGTCGCGGCGAGGGCGATCTTGTCGGACCAGAAGTAGGCGGCGAAGTTCATGAAGCCCACCAGCACCAGCCCGACCCAGAAGCCGTCCATGCCTCCCCAGGCGAAGGCGACACCCCACACCAGGGCCGAGAGGAAAGCAAGCAAGGCTGCGGTTTTCAGGTTGTTCATCCTGCTTCGATGCTACCGGGCGACGGAAAATACAGTCAGTCGGCGGCCAGAAAAATCAGCCTTCGGGAGCCTCGGGAACAGTCATCGGAGGCTCGCGCCCGGGATCCAGCGAAGGTCGATCGCACAAGAAGGGATTTCGGTCCTGACCGGCGTGATAGTCGTATTCCGTTCCGTCGTGGGAAAGGACCACGCGGTAGCCCTCGACCAGGGCCTGCGTGTACAGCTTCCCCGGCTCCGGACAGCCCAGGCTCCCGTCGCTCCAAGTGACCGCTTCGGCGGACACCACCTCGATCTCCCCTGGATCGATATGGAGGCGTTCTGCCAGGTCGATGACAGCGGCCTCCACCACCTCCTGCAGGTCAGGCGCCGCAGGCGCTGTGGTCGCCGTCGTCGGCGAGGACGCGGTCGTGTCGGTGGTGGGCGGGAGCGTGGTGGCGGACGGTTCTGCGCCACCACAGGCGACGACCAGAGCCAGCAAAACGATCAGACTGCGCACACAGGTGGGACGCCTCTGCTCCGAGCCGGGTTCCCTCATCGGCGGGCGATGAGGACCCGGAAATCACCCAAGCCTCGAGGATGCATGAGCGTCTCGGCTTCGGTCCGCAGTGTCCGCACCCTGAGACGCTCCATCTCCTCGCCCCGACGAGCCAGTTCGAGTTCCTCCCGGCGCAGATTCGAGATGAGATCGCGGAGCCCGTATGTAGCGAGGAAGTCGTCCTGGCGAATCAGTGTGACTTCGGCTCCAACTCGGCGGGCGACGTCGGCGAGAGCGGTGAAGTTGACGTCGGCCGTGATGTCGGTGGCACCGGGCTCGTCCAGCGGGTGCGGCCCGAGATGGTGCGCCCTATATGTGCGAAGAGTCCCGTCCCGGCGACGCGGGGCCAGGTTCTCGGCGGTGTCTCCGTAGTCGATCAGCAGCACCGAGCCTGCCACTAGGCGCGACAGCACTTCGTGGAGCCACTCCCCGGCCTGCATCTGGACTTCGACCCAGCCTCCGTCGTCGACCGGCCCGGCATAACGATCCAGCCAGCGGAGGACCTCGGGCCGCGGCGGAGCGTCCACGAACACCAGATTCCCGTCGTCTTCACCGACCCACCTCTCCCGCCACGAGCCGTCGACCCTCTGGGCGATCGCCATGGGGAGGTTGTCGATGAGTTCGTTGGCGATGACCACGCCCCGCCACGCTCCGCCGATCGCGTCGATCGAGGCGACGACGCGGTCCTCGCCCACGATCTCGGCCAGAGCGGCGCGTGCCGGCGGGGCGACTTCGACGGCCCAGGCTTCCACAGGATGGACGGCGAGCAGCGGCCGCAACAGGCTGCCGGAGCCACCGGCGACTTCGACCAGTTGGAACGGCTGTCCGATCCTCCGCTCCTCCTCGGCGACGAAGCGGGCCAACGTCTCGCCGAAGAGGCTCGAGACCTCGGGGCTGGTGAGGAAATCCCCGGCTTTCACAGAACGCAGGACTTCGCCCGAGAAGAAGCCGCCTTCGGGGTCGTAGAGAGCCAGTTCCATGAACCGTTCGAACGGCAACGGCCCTTCCCGTCGCACGATTCCGAGGATGCGTTCCTTCATGGCTCTCACGTTCTCACATGCGAAACGGGGCGTGTTGCGCCCCGTTTCGGTCATAAAAACCATAATCGGGGCGTGCGAGTGTTGTTCGTGGCCTCCGAGGTGGCGCCGTTTGCCAAAACCGGTGGACTGGCAGACGTCGCCTCGGCGCTGCCGCAGGCCTTGGCGGCGCGGGGCCACGAGGTCCGGGTGGTGATGCCCAACTACGACGTCGTCGCGGCCAACGGCTTCCACCCGATGGAGGCCGAGCCGGGGATACTGGGCTTCGATCTGGGGCCCCGGAAGGTGGCCGCCGGCGTGCGGGAACTGCCGCTCGGCAACGTCACCGTCACCTTGATCGACGTGCCCAGCATCTACCGGGTCGGCTCGATATACACCGAAGGCCCGGAGGAGGCGTTTCGTTTCGCCGTGCTCAGCCGGGCGGCGCTCGAGTTGTGCCGGCGGTGGCAGTGGTCGCCGGATGTCGTGCACTGCAACGACTGGGAGACCGCGCTCGTGCCCCTCTACATCCGGGCCATGTTCGAGAACGACCCCATCCTGGGAGCTTCTTCGACGGTGCTCACGATCCACAACCTGGCCTACCAGGGGGTATACCGCGCCGACGTGATCCCGTCTCTCGGGATCGGCGGGTTTCGGGACATGCTCGACCAGGAGAGTCTCCGGGCGGGCCGGATCGGCATCCTGGCGCTGGGCCTCATGTACGCCGACGCCCTGACCACGGTGAGCCCGACATATGCCCGCGAGATCCTCACTCCCGAGCTCGGCTTCGGGCTCGAGGGAGTGCTCGGCTCCCGCGCCGACGACCTGGTGGGGATCCTCAACGGCATAGACACCGAGGTGTGGAACCCCGCCAGGGACCGGCTCATCCCCCACCTGTATTCGGCGAAGAGCCTGTGGCGCAAGGAGTGGAACAAGAAGGCGCTGCTGGAGCGAGTAGGCCTCGTGTACGAGGAAGGCGTGCCGGTGTTCGGCATCGTCAGCCGCCTGGTCGAACAGAAGGGCATCGGGCTCCTGCCCGGGCCGATCGCCGGACTGTTGGAGCGAGCCGACGCCCGCTTCGTCGCTCTCGGAAGCGGTGAGCGCCGATTCGAGGAAGCCCTGGAGTCCCTGGCGCAGAGGTTCCCCGGCCGGGCCGCATTCGTCTCCGGCTACGACGAGCCGCTCGCCCACTTGATCGAGGCGGGCTCCGACGTGTTCTTGATGCCGTCCCAGTTCGAGCCGTGTGGCCTGAACCAGATGTACAGCCTCGCCTACGGCACCCCACCTCTCGTGCGCAAGACCGGCGGCCTCGCCGACACGGTCCAGCATTGGGATCCGACGAACCGGACCGGGACCGGGTTCGTGTTCGAGCACTTCGACGAAGGCGGCGTGTGGTGGGCCCTGAACGAGGCGATGAACGCCTACGCCGACCGCAAGGGGTGGAAGCAGCTCCAGACCAACGGCATGGCCGTGGACAATTCGTGGGACAAGGCGGCGAGCGAATACGAGGCGTTGTATCAGCGCGTGGTCGAAGCCGCCCGTGCCAGCCGGGTGGCCAACCCGTCGACGTAGTCCGCCAGTTCAGGCGGCTCCTGGACCTCGAAGTCGACGTCGAACCAGATCAGCCGAAACGCCAGCCATTCGAGCGAGTCGCCCTGGGTCCGGAAAAGGCAGCTCTCGTCGTCTC
Organism: Acidimicrobiia bacterium; assembly: GCA_036380875.1. Taxonomy (GTDB): domain Bacteria; phylum Actinomycetota; class Acidimicrobiia; order Spongiisociales; family ZC4RG35; genus ZC4RG17. The sequence goes on along the minus strand of DASVDX010000079.1, from coordinate 223 downwards.
GTGCGATCAGTTCCCCCTCCCGGGGTCGCACCTTCGGCTCGATCTCAGCCAGAGGCGCGTGGAGCACGGCCGTCACCTGATACCGCATCGGGATCGAGCCCATCGACTCCAGCACGTACTCGACCGGGTCCCCGCCGGGGATCTCCCGCGGTGTGAACCGGAGGCGGGTCGGGCGGGGCTCAGAGATCCGGTCGAGACGGAATGTCCGCCAATCGTCGCGGTC
>DASVDX010000078.1:0-33099 GCA_036380875.1 Acidimicrobiia bacterium | reverse complement strand
TCGGGGCCGTCGTGGGCACGAACCCGGGGCGGGGTGACAGCTCTCCCGTCGACGAGGTTGTCGGTGACATCGAGGAGTCCCCGGATGTACGTCTCGTAGGCTCGCTGGACGGCCTCCGGCCCACTGTCGCGTCCGCGTAGCACGAAGCCACCCTTGGCGCCGGTGGGGACGATCACCGCGTTCTTCGTCACCTGCGCCTTCATGAGGCCCAGAACCTCGTTGCGGTAGTCCTGGCGGCGCTCCGACCAGCGGATCCCGCCCCGGGCTCGCAGCCCGGCACGGAGATGGATGCCCTCCACGTGGTCGGCGAGGACGAAGATCTCCACCGCCGGCACGGGTTGGGGGACATCGGGGACCTGGGACGAGATCAGCTTGATCGTGAACGACTCCCTTTCGGGCCGGTAGACGTTGGTCCGCACCGTCGCCTCGATCAGGCGCATGATGCTGCGCAGGATCCGGTCCTCGTCCAGGGAGGGCACGGAGTCCAAGGCGTCGAGAAGCTCGCGCCGGAGATCCTCATACCCGGACGCGTCGGCGTCGGGATCGAAGCGCAGTTCGAACAGCCGCACCAACCCGGCGGTTATCTCGGGGTGGGCGACGAGCGTGTCGTTGACGTAGTCGACGGTGAACACGGGGCTGACCCGACGCCAGTACGTCAGGTAGCCGCGCAGGATGGCGATGTGCTCGTGCGTGAGCGACGTCTCGAGGATCAGTCGGTTGAGCGAGTCGCTCGGTGCCCGGCCATCCCAGATGTCCTCCAGCGCCCGGGCAACCCGGTAGGAGCATTGGTCGAGGTCCAAGAGCTTGCCCTCGCCGTCTACGACACCGAAGTCGTGGATGAACATCGGCTCTCCACCGCCGACCCGAGTCGGGACCTCTTCGACCACCGACAGCCCCATGTCTTCGAGGGCGGGAGCCAGCTCAGACAGCGGCCGCTTCCCTCCCCGCTTGTACAGGGTCACCCGGGTGAGGACATCGGGCCCCTCGGCGGTTTCGTTCTGGAGGCCGACGAGAGACTCGGCATCCGTGACAGACAGCTGCTCGAGCTTCTCGATGTCGTCGGCAGCCACGGCGATCTGTGTGGACGTCTTGTAGTAGTCCGGGAGACGGCTCTCCCACCGCTCGGCCATTTCACGTGCCTGTTTGGGGGGCATCCGCCCACAGAGAACCTCGGCGACCCTCTCCGCCCACGAGCGCGTGAGGGCCATCACTTCGGCGTCTAGCTCCTCGAACGCTACGTCGGGGATCTGGCCCTCGGGCACCCACACCGTGAAATGCAGCCGCGCCAGGTCGTCCTTTTCGAGGCTCAGGTGGTAATCGGCGCTGGAGCCGCCGAACCGTTCGATGAACAGCCGCTGCAGCCGCCGCCGGAGGTCGGCGGAGTAGCGATCGCGGGGCATCGCAACGAGGATCCGCACGCCGCGGTCCAGCAGATCCCGGCGCACGAAGAGCCGGACCCGGGCCCGCGCCTGGAGGGCGAGGAGGCCCATAACCACACGCCGCAGGTCCTCCGTCGGCAGCCCGAAGAGCTCGTCCTTCGGGAAGCTCTCGACCAGGGAAACGACGGCCTTGTAGTCGTGGGATCCCTCGATCAGGTCTTCCGCCGACGTGACTTCGGCCAGCTTGCGGCGGAGAACGGGGATACGGGAGACGCTCTCCATGTAGGCCTTGGATGTGAACAGCCCGAGGAGGCGCATCTCCCCCACGGTCTCGCCGTTCGGCCCGAGCCGACGGATGCCGATGTAGTCCATGCGGGCGCGGCGGTGGACCGTCGAGAGGCTGTTGGTCTTCGAGATGACCAACAGCCCGCCTTCCCGGTATCTGGCCACGACCTCGTCGGGGAGCCGGGAGAACGGCACTGGCTCTCGTGTCTTGGATTTCCTCGGATCGGAGAGGATCCCGAGCCCGGTGCCGGGCACGACTACCAGCCCGGGGCCCTCTGGGGTCTCGACCACTTCGTACTCGCGATATCCGAGGAACACGAAGTTGTCCTCGGTTAGCCATTGCAGGAATGCTGCCGCCTCGGCGACGTCCTCTTCGGGGTAGGCGGTCTTGCCCTGCTCGGCGACCTCGACCATCCGGAGGGTGGCGTCGGTCATCGCCCCGAAGTCGCGCACCGCCGCCAGCACGTCGGTGACCACCGCCCGGATCCGCGCCTCGAGGTGTGGGTGGTCTACGGGGTCGAGCCGGCGGTCGAGCTCGTAGAGCTGGACCGACTCCCGGTGCTCGGACTCGGCCGGACGGACCACCTGCTGGAGCGTTCCGTCCTCGTCCCGCACCACGCCGATCACGGGATGCAGCACCCGGGCCACCTCCAGGCCGTGCGCCTGGATTTCCCCGGTGACGGAGTCGACGAGGAACGGAGCGTCCTCCACCCGGACCTGGACCACCGTTCCGGCGGCCTCGGACTCCGGGTTGAACAGGCGAACGTCGACCGTGTCGCGGCGATGGCGTATGAACTCGAAGAGACCCCGGAGCTCCTCCGTGGCCGACTCCGGAGACATGTCCGCTTCGTATGGGATCCGGCGCAGGTAGGCCTTGGCGAAATCGACCAGCGCCGGGGGCTCCTCGCGGATCCGCTCGAGTACTTCAGTGAGCAGAGGATGGGGACCTTGGTCCACGGAGATCACGCTAGTAGCTGCGGAGGAAAGGGCCAGCTTCTGTCACCTGGCCGCCACCGCCTGGGTGACTATCTGCGGCTCGACCCTCACCTCGGCCGCCAGCGACCGGCTGATGAGGCAAGCCGATTCAGCCTTTTCGATGAGCCGCGCCGCCCTCTCGGCGGCTTCATCGTCGGCGACCACGATGCGGGGGCGAAGGGTGACCGACTCCATCCGGAACAGGCGGTTGTCGTCGCGGACGAGCCGGCCGGTGGCCGAATCGGAATAAGCGAGAACCTCGAGCCCGGCGGTCGCGGCGACGGCGGAGAACGTGGTCATCAGACAGGAGGAAACCGCGGCGACGAAGAGATGCTCGGGGGTCCAGACGCCTTCGGGACCTCCGAATTCGGGCGGGGCGCCGACGCTGAGGTGAGGCACCTCGCCACCGGTGAACCGGCCGGTCTTGCGCCCGGTGGCTGTCAGCTCGAGCCGGTACTCGAAGGGTCCCACGACCCGATCCTCGTCGAGGACCTTCGCCCCGTCATGAGCACTTCCTCCCGTTGTCGGAGGTACCTTGGTCCCAATGACAGATTCGATTCAGGCAAAGGTGTTTCCGGATCTCCTCACCGAAGTGGAGGTGCCCGAGAACGGAACCCTGAGCCGTGTGCTCCACCAGAACGACCGCATCCGCTTGGTGCTGTTTGCGTTCGACGCCGGCCAGGAGTTGACCGAGCACAGCTCCGGTTCGGCGGCGATCGTGCAGGTGCTGTCGGGCCACATCCGGTTCCGGGTGGGCGACGAGACCCACGACCTCGAGCCGTCCTCGTGGCTCTACATGGAGGCCAAGTCCCCGCACGCGCTGGTGGCGCTGGAGCCCTCGGTGATGCTCCTCACCCTCCTGCGCGGCTGAGCAGCCCCCCACGCCAAGGGTGGTGGGTGGGGCGCGGGTGGCGCGGTATCAGCAGGGTGGTGGGTGGGGCGCGGGTGGCGCGGTATCAGCAGGGTGGTGGGTGGGGCGCGGGTGGCGCGGTATCAGAAGGGTGGTGGGTGGGGTGCGGGTGGCGCGGTGTCAGGTGGGTGGGGTGCGGGTGGCGCGGTGTCAGCCCGTGTAGCGGGGAAGTGTCGCCAGACGCAACAGGAAGGCACCCACCTCGGCCGGGTCGGCGAGGGAGTAGCGAGCCGCCGTGAGCCGGTCGCCGCGCCCGACCACGACCCCGATCCCGGCTCCGCCCTCGAACTCCTCGAAGACGTCCTCGTCGGTCTCGTCGTCGCCGACGTAGACCGGGACGATGTCGTCGGTTCGGAGCCCCATCGCCCCCAAGAGCCAGCGAACCGCCTTGCCCTTGTCCCAATCGATGTCGGGGCGGAGCTCGAAGATCTTCTTCCCTCCCGCCATGCGGAGATCAGAATGGCGGCGGGCGACGGCCCTCACCGCCTCCTCGATCGCCGACTCGACGTCTTCGGGAGCCTGGCGATAGTGGACCGCCAAGGCGAACTTCTTTCGTTCCACCCAAACGCCAGGGACGTCCTCGACCGCTTTCTCGAGTTCGAGGGCGGCGTCTTCCAGACTGGGCACGAACTCGAGACCCCACTGCTCTTGGAAGCCGTTCGGGCCTGAGATGTCGCATCCGTGGCTGCCGGCGTAGTAGACGTCGTCGAGCGCCACCCTTCCGGCGACGTCCAGTCGGTCGCGCCCGCTCACCACGGCCACGGGGTATCGGTCGGCGACGCGGCGCAGGGCCTGACGTGTCTCGTTGTTCAGGACCGCCAGCTCGGGGTGGGAGACGATCGGGCACAACGTGCCGTCGAAGTCGAGGAAGAGTGCCGGTCGTCGGTCTCCGACTTCAGCCTCGAAATCTCGTCCGAGTGCCGACGGAAGCTCGTCGATCCTCGCCACGATCACCGATCAGGAGCCCTGAGGCTGGACTCGTTCCACGGTGATCGAGCATTCGGTCACGAGAGCCGCCACCGCCCCGACCGCGGCCAGCGCCGGCAGCAGGACTGCCCCAGCCACACCGAGGGTGAGGGGGATCTCGATGAGGGTCTGGCCCTCGTTGTTCTTGACGATGATCCGGCGGACGTTGCCCTCGTGTATCAGTTCCTTGACCTTCGACAGGAGCTGCTCGCCTTCGACCCGCAGGTCTTCGAAGGTCGAATCGCTTCCGGTGCCGCCGTTGGGCGTCTCCTGTGTCATGGTCTTCTCCTCGCGTGCTCGGTACCCAACCTATCCCGGTCGTCCCGCAATGAGCAGTCGTAGCGTCCGGATGTTCCCTAGCGTGACGCGGAGGGGAAGAGAGGAAGAGGAATGCAGCGCATACGCGTGGCCCGGTCGCTGGTCGTGGCCCTCACCGCCCTGGCGATGTCCCTGAGCCTGGTGGCTTCGGCTCAGGAGCTCGATCCGGGAGGTACGTTCATCGACGACGACGGCAACGTCCACGAGGGGAACATCGAGGCGATCGCCGCTGCCGACGTGACCCGGGGCTGCAATCCGCCGGACAACACGTGGTTCTGCCCGGGGGAGCCGGTGACACGGGGCCAGATGGCGGCGTTTCTCAACCGGGCGCTCGGTTTGGCCCCGTCTGCCGACGACAGGTTCTCCGACGACGAGGGATCGACCTTCGAGAACGACATCGATGCGCTGGCGGCCGCGGGGATCACCCGGGGCTGCAATCCCCCGATCAACGACCAGTTCTGCCCCGACGACTTCGTGACCCGGGGGCAGATGGCAGCGTTCCTGGTGCGCGCTTTCGGCTACACCGACGCAGGGGAAGGCGACCTCTTCGAAGACGACGACAACTCTGTCTTTCAGGAGGACATCGACCGTCTGGGGACGGCGGGGGTGACCAAGGGCTGCAACCCGCCCGACAACACCTGGTTCTGTCCTTCCGACCTCGTGCTGCGCGACCAGATGGCGTCGTTCCTCGCCCGGGCTCTGGAGTTGACGGAGAACCGGCCCCCGCCGGTGATGGTGGCGGCGCCCTACTTCTTCATCGATGAGGTCGGCCACCGCAATCGGACGGGACCGTTCGTCGCCCCATTCGCCCGACGTGTTCCCCAGACCGCGGCCACCGCGCGGGCCTCTCTGGAGGCCCTCCTCGCCGGCCCCACGCCCGATGAGACGAACTCGATCCCCGGCATCTCCACGGAGATCCCGGCGGGTACGACACTCAATTCGGTGACGATCTCCAATGGGGTGGCGACCGTCGATCTCAGCGCACAGTTCGCCGCCGACGAGCCCACGGAGTCGGCGAGACAACGAGCAGCGCAGGTGGTGTTCACGTTGACCCGGTTCCCGTCCGTCGACGAGGTGCGCTTCCTCGAGGACGGTGCGCCGGTCCAGGTGCGGACCGACAACGGGCAGCTGGTCAGCCGGGCGGTGAACCGCGGCGACTACCTCGATTACCAGGCGGCGATCTCGGTGGAGACGCCCCTCTACGGAGCACTGGTCGACGACCCTCTGCGGGTCACGGGTGATGCGGCCGTCTTCGAGGCGACGTTCGAATTCGCCCTAACGGACTGGGACGGGCGGATCATCGAGGAAGGTGTGGTGATGTCGAGCTCCGGTGTGGACTGGGGCACCTTCGATTTCACCATCGACTACGACGTCGACTTCACCCAACGCGGCTCCTTGATCGTGTGGGCGGACTCCGCCGAGGACGGCAGCCGGATCGACATACGGGAGTACCCGCTGATCCTGCGGCCGTAGGTCGGCTCGCCTGGGGACCGGCCTCCACCACCGCTGGTACTTTGAGCCGATGGAAGTCGGAGCGTCGACCAGCGAGACGTATGCCGAGGCCGGCCTGGGAGGGAGTGTCCTCCGTGGCTCCCGTCCCGCCGTCCTCGTCGTCGACTTTTCGTTGGGCTTCACCGACCCGGAGTCCCGGCTGGGGTCCGACCTGAGCGACGAAGTGCTGGCCACCCGGCGGCTGCTCGACGTGGCCCGGGAAGCCGGGGTGCCGGTGTTGTTCACGACGATCGCCTTCCAGGGGTCGGCCGACGCCGGGATCTGGCCGCAGAAGATCCCCTCGGTGCTGGACCTCGAGGTCGGGTCGCGGTGGGTGGAAATCGACCCGCGTCTCGGCCGCCGGCCCGAGGAGCCGGTGATCACGAAGAAGGGGGCGTCGGCGTTCTTCGGCACCAACCTGTCGGCGATGCTGACCGCGCTCGGGGTCGACACGGTCATCCTCTGCGGCGCCACCACCAGCGGGTGCGTGCGGGCGACCGCCATCGACCTCCTCCAGCACGGCTTTCCGGCCCTCGTCCCCGAGGAGTGCGTCGGCGACCGTGCCCCCGAGCCCCACGCCGCCAACCTCGTCGACATCGCCGCCAAGTACGCCGATGTGGTGCCCCTCGAGACGGTCTTGGAATACCTGTCGACCCGGCGGTGAGTCAGGTTTTGCGACGCCTGTTGGCCGGCGGCCTCGCGATCCTCCTGGCGACAGCGGGCGCTGAGGAGCCCGTTCATGTGGCTGTCGGCGATTCGCTGGCAGTCGGGATGGGGGCGTCGCCCAGCGGCGACGGTGGGTTCGTGTCCCTCCTGACCGACCAGAACCCCGTCTGCAGAGAAGATCGGTGCCCCGACCTCGAACTCGTGAACCTGGCATCGCCGGGGGCCACGTCGGCCGTCGTGGTCACCGCACAGCTCGGACGGGCAGTGGAGGTCATCTCCGACCGCGACGTGGCGCTGGTGACCGTCACCGTCGGCGGCAACGACCTGTTCTCCTCCGTGTTCGGGTCGTGCCGCCAGGGCCCCACCGAGCCATGCCGGCGGGCCGCGGGGGAAGCCTTCGCGGCATACCTGGAGAACCTCGACCAGATCCTCGGCGAGCTTCGGGCGGCCTCCGGGCCCGACACGCCGATCGTGACGATGACGCTCTACAACCCGTTCCCGGCCTGCCTGCTTTCCGATCTGGCGCCGGCCGCCGAGATGATCCTCGAGGGCGGCGCCACCACGCTCGGTGGGTTCAACGACCTGATACGGATCGTCGTCGGCTCACACGGCGTGGCTGTCGCCGAGACGACGCGGCTCTTGTCGAACACCGACTACGTCGGCGGGCTCGACTGCATCCATCCGAACGCCTCGGGCCACGAGAAGCTGGCCGCGGCGTTCGGAGCCGCCCTCGGCAGCCGACTCAGTCATCCCGCTGGTAGTGGACCTCTTGCAGGATCCAGGCGTTCCCGTCGGGGTCCCTGAAGTCGGCGAACGAGTTGTAGTCGGCGTGCTGAGGGTCGGCTCCTGCCGCCCAGCCGTTGGGAGTCATGTGGCGGATCTCGCTCACCTCCACTCCCCTGCCGACGAGATCTGCCCTGGCCGCTTCGATGTCATCCACGACCAGATGCAGCCCTCTCACCGATCCGGGTTCGGCATCGGTGATGCCCATGCCGAAGGCGATCGAACAGGCAGACCCGGGCGGGGTGAACTGCACGACCCGGAAGTCGTCCCCTCGGGAGACGTCGAGGTCGAGGTCGAAGCCCGCCTTCTCCTCGTAGAAATCCTTCGCCGCATCGACGTCGGATACCGGCAACAGCACCAACTGGAGCTCGTAGTTCATCGTTCGCCCTCCTCAACCACCTGCCTGACGACCTGTCCTGAAGGATTCGCCTGAAAGACCCATCCCGGGTGATCTCCCGCTCCCTCAACACTATGGCCAATTGGGACCGCTTTGGGCGGCGCGTTCGGCGGGTCCGGTGTTGAATCGTTCTCGTGGAGGCGCCCCTACCGACCGGGACTGTCACGTTTCTCCTCACCGACATCGAGGGGTCGACTCGCCTCGTTCAAGAGCTCCCTGCCGACGAGTGGCTGGTGGTGCTCGAAGAGCACAACAGGATTCTCCGCTCAGCGGTCGACGCCCACGGCGGCATCGCGGTGAAGACGGAAGGCGACGCCTTCTTCACGGTCTTCGAGTCCGCCACCGCCGCTGTGCGAGCTGCCGTCGCCATGCAACGGGCACTCCAGACCCACCCTTGGCCCGAAGGAGCGCCCATCAAGGTGAGGGTCGGCGTGCACACCGGAGAAGGGACACTCGGCGGCGACGACTACGTGGGCCTGGACGTGCATAGGGCCGCGCGCATCACTGCCTCCGGACACGGGAACCAGGTCGTCCTCTCGGAGACGACGGCGGCTCTCGTGGAGCGCAACCTCCCCGACGGCGTCTCGTTGCGTGACCTCGGCAAGCACCGGCTCAAGGACCTCTCCCACCAGGAGACCCTGTTCCAGTTGAGCGTCCCCGGGCTGCAGAGCGACTTCCCGCCCCTCCGGACCCTCGATGCAGTCCCCAACAACCTGCCTCTCGTCGCCACGAGCTTCGTCGGCCGCCGCCTGGAACTCGACGAGGTGAAGACGATGCTCGAGACCGCCCATGTTCTGACGCTGACCGGTCCAGGGGGCACCGGCAAGACCCGCCTCTCACTCCAGGTGGGCGCCGAGTCGGTATCGAACTTCCCCGACGGGGTCTTCTTCGTGGACCTGGCTCCGATCTCGGAGGCCGAACTGCTCGCTCCCGAGATCCTCACGGCGCTCGGGCTGGAAGCGGCTCAGGGCTCGGACCCCCGCTCGACCTTGCTCGAGGCACTCGCTCCCCGGCAGGTCCTGCTCATCCTCGACAACTTCGAGCAGGTTCTCCCGGCGGCGCCTCTCGTCGCCGAGATCGTGGCCGCCTCGCCCCAGTCCCGGATCATCGTGACGTCACGAGCACCGCTACGCCTCGCCGCCGAGCGGGAGTTCCCGCTCTCGCCGATGCCCCTTCCCTCGGAAACCGACGACCCGGAGGCCCTGTCGAGGTCGGATGCCGCCCGCCTCTTCGTGGAACGAGCGATGGCTGTGCGGCCCGACTTCCGCGTCGACGAGCAGAACGCCGCCGCCGTCCGCCAGCTCCTCCGGCTCCTCGACGGACTCCCTCTGGCGATAGAGCTCGTGGCGTCCCGAGTGCGGCTCCTCCCCGTCCAAGCGATCCTCGAACGGCTCGACTCGGCGATGCTTTCGGGTGGGGCGGTGGACCTGCCCGAACGGCAGCGCACCATCGAGGCGGCGATCCGCTGGAGCTACGACCTACTGACGGAGCCGGAGCAGCAGTTGTTCGCCCGCCTATCCGTGTTCGCGGGCGGGGCGCGCCTGGAGGAGATCGAGGCGGTCTGCGGCCCGGAGCTCCCGATCGCCGTTCTCGACGGCCTCGCCACCCTCGTCGACCAGAGTCTCCTTCTCACGGTCGACGGAGGAGGAGACTCCCGGTTCCGGATGCTCCACGTCATCCGCCAGTTCGCCGCTGTTCGTCTGGCCGAGATGGGCGAGGAGGACGAGATCGATCGCCGCCATCTCCTCGCTTACATCGACCTAGCCGAGCAGGCGTCGGCGCAGTTCAAAGGCAAGCAGCGGAACCAGTGGCTGGATCGCATCGCCCGGGACCACGACAACATCCGCGCCGCCTTGGATTGGGCGATGGAGCGAGGCGAAACCGACCTGGCCCGACGCCTGGCCTTCGCCACATGGCGGTTCTGGCAGGCACGCGGACACATCCTCGAAGGGCAGAGGCGGGCCTCCTCGGTGCTCGCCCTCCCCGACGCCGACCCCTACTGGAGGGCGAAGGCGCTGGAAGCGTTGGCAGGCATGATCTGGTGGGGAGGAATGTCCGGCACCCTGGAGGCTTACGCCGAGGCGCTCGAAATCCATCGGGGACTCAGCGACGACTGGGAGCTGGCCAACGCTCTCTACAACCACGCTCTCGCCCTCGTGTTCGACGCCGAACAGCCCGAGGCCGCCCTGGCCGAACTGGACGACGCCGAGCGTCTCTTCGCCGAGGCGGGCGATGTGAGCGGGCTCGGTGACGTGGAATGGGGAAGGGGCAACGTCCTCGGGCTCTACCTCGACGATCGCGAAGGGGGCCTGCGTCACTGGGAGCGCAGCCTGGCTCACTACCGGGAAGCGGGGAACAACTTCGGGACGGGCTGGGCCTTGTACGAGTTGGGAGGCGCGGCCTTGAAGTCCCAGGACGCCGAAACGGCCTGGCGTTACCTGCGCGAGGGCCTGGAGCTGCTGTCGAGCGACGAGGACGTGTCGGCGGCCGTGCTGTTCATAGCCATGATCGCCGGAGTTGCCCTGCTCTTGGGCGACGAGCAACGGGCTTATCGCCTCGGGGGCGCCTTCCACAACCTGCGGATGACCTCCGGCGCCGACATCGTCGACCACGAAGCCAACCGGATCGACGAGCTCGCTCAAGAGAAGCTGGAGGCTCTGACGGGCGACCTCGAGGCGGCCTATCTCGAGGGGCGCACCATGGGTTTCGCCGAAGCGGTGGCCTACGCCCTCGCCGGCCCAACAGATTGAGAGAAGCGAGGATCTCCGGTCCGCTTCCCGGTGACCTAAGTCCCTAGCCGAAAGCCCCTTCCCCCCGGCAGGCTCTCTGTTGGTCCCCCTGCGAAAGGAAACCCGTGAAAGCACTTCGACTCCAGGCGTGGAAGACGCGGCCGGAACTCGTGGACGTACCCGACCCCGAACCGGGACCGGGTGAGGTGGTGGTCGCCATCGGCGGGGCCGGCGCCTGCCATTCGGACATCCATCTGATGGACGAGTTCGAGGAAGGGACGCTGCCCTGGAACCCGCCGTTCACCCTCGGACACGAGAACGCCGGATGGGTCCACGCGCTCGGTGAGGGTGTCACCGACCTCGAGGTCGGCCAACCGGTGGCCGTATACGGGCCGTGGGGATGCGGAACCTGTGCCCGCTGCCGGCTCGGAATCGAGATCTATTGCGAGAACCTCGAAGCGGCTCCGGTCCCCGGCGGTGGCGGCGGATTGGGCCTGGATGGGGGCATGGCCGAGTACATGTGGGTGCCCCACAGCCGACTGCTGCTCCCTCTCCCCGAGGGACTGGAGCCGAGGAAGGCGGCACCGCTCACCGATGCCGGCCTGACCCCGTACCACGCCATCCGTCGCTCCCTGCCCAAGCTGACGCCCGAGGCGACCGCGGTCGTGATCGGCGTCGGCGGCCTCGGGCACATGGCGGTGCAGATCCTGCGAGCCGTGACCGGCGCCCGGATCATCGCCGTGGACACTCGTGAGTCGGCCCTGAAGCTGGCCGAGGCCCACGGTGCCGACCTGACGTTCCTGTCGGGCGAGTCGACCGCCGAGGAGATCCGCCAGGCGACCGGTGGCCGGGGTGCCGACGTGATCCTCGATTTCGTCGGCGTCGATGCCACCCTGGCGATGGGCGCGGCTGCTGCCCGCCAGATGGGCGATCTCACGATCGTTGGGATCGGCGGCGGAACCCTTCCCGTGTCGTTCTTCTCCGTCCCATACGAGGTGAGCATCCAGACCACCTATTGGGGAACCAGGACCGAGTTGGCCGAGGTCCTCACCTTGGCGGCCCGGGGCCTCATCTCGTCGCAGACGACCGAGTTCCCGCTCAGCCGGGCGATCGAGGCGTACGACGCCCTTCGGGCCGGTGAGGTCGAAGGGCGTGCCGTGATCGTCCCTGACGCCCGCTTGTGAGCGAAGGCGCGGGACCTCCAGCTCGGGTCCCGCGCCTACCTCAGGGGCTCCACGGTGGCGGCGAAGTACAGCGCCACCGCCAGCAGCGTCAGGCCGACGACGAAAACCGCCGTCATCAGGCGGGAGAGCGGCCAACGGCGGCGGAGGAATCCGATGACGTCTCCGCTAGCGATCATCTCGTGCAGCCACTCCCGCTTCCAGTAGGCCAAGGCCACGATCACGGCTACGACTCCTCCGATGACGACGATCGGGTTCATGTTGTCGTAGGCGAGCCCGTTGCCGCCGAGGCTGAGCAGGACGTATCCGGGGAGCCGTCCGGCGAGGGAGATGAGCACCAACGTGCGGATGGGGATCGGCGTCAGGCCGGCGATGAACGAGATCACGTCGTCGGGGAAAGCCGGCAGGAGGAACACGAGGAAGAGGGCGAGCGTCCCCCGTTTACCGGCCAAATGGTCGAAGCGCTCCAGGTGCTCACGACTGACGAACTTCTCGACGAAAGGTCTGCCCCACCTCCGCGCCAGGATGAAGACCAGGGTGAATCCGATCGTCGCCCCGATGGTCGTGTACACGACGCCGAGCACCGGGCCGAACAGGTAGCCGCCGACGAGTCCGGTGATCTGGCCGGGTATCGGGGCGATGACGATCTGGACGACCTGCATCCCGATGAGGACCAGCGGCCCCCAAGCGCCGGCATCCTCGACCAGGCGACGCGCCTCCTCGGGATCGAAGAACCGGGAGATGTAGGGCCAAGCCCACCACGTGAGCATGCCGAGGGCAGCCAACACCGCGCCTCCGATGAGAAACGGGAGCAGGCGCGACCGCTTCTCCTCGGGAGGCGAGGCGTCAGGGAGCGTGTCTGAGGGAGGTGGGGTGGCTCCGGTCACGCTCCCAACCTACGGTTGGCTCGGCGCTTGCGGAATGGGGGAGATCCCTGGATGCCACCTGACCCACCCCCAGAATCATGGGGGTCCACCCTCCATTGCGGCGGCCGCGCGGATTACGGTTCTGGGTGAGAGAGGAGGCGGTGACCCATGGCCCTCATCTACGAATGGGGTTTCTACGTCCGACCGGGAGCCTTCGACGAACTGCGCGAGTGGCTGCTGGAGCACGAAAGCGAGCTGGCGGCGACCGCCCCTCAAGGCCTCGAATACCTCGGCACCTACCTGCCGGTGTGGGCGCCCGAGCAGCGCTGTGACCTGTACCAGGTATGGCGCTGGCGCCGCTCGGGAGAGTTCAACCTGCGGGCGGCAGCAGGGGCGGACCGGGGCACCTTCGCCGAGCTGGCCTCCCAGTTCCTCTCGTTCGTCGACGACAGCCGCACCGACGAGGAGACCTTCCGTCTCCACCGCTCGATCACGGAGCTTGCCCCCCAGGAGATCGGGCCCGACTAGTCCGGGACCTCGATCACCGAGAGGATGTTGCCGGCCGGGTCGGCGAACCAGGCGATGGCCGGGCCGTAGTCGTTTCGGGCGATGCCCCGCTCGTCCTGATTGAAGCCTTCGTACCGCAGGAACTCGACGCCCCGGGATCGCAGGGCATCGACCACCATTTCGACGTCGTCTACGGGGAAGTTCAGGATCGTGTAGGTCGCCGGCTCGTAGTCGGGCTTGGGGTAGACGAGGATGTCTTCCCCGCCCCCGACGTGGAGAGCCAGCAACCCGTCCCGCTCCGAAACCGGCAATCCGAGCGTGTCGCCGTAGAAGCTGCGAGCGACGTCGATGTCGGGCACCGCGAAGCCACTGAAGGCTCGACGGGGTTCGAGGAGTTCCATGGCGCCTCCAGGGGGTCGGCCGTATCTCCCGTGTCCGGGATACCCCCGTACCGTAGGTCGCCGCCGCCGCTAGCGCTCGGTGATATCTGGAGGTGGGAGGCGGAGGCGGAACACGCTCCGGCCGTCGTAGCGGTAGTCGAGGGTGCCGCCCATGAGGGTGGCTAGCTGGCGGGAGATGGCCAAGCCGACCCCGACCGAGTCGGGCTGGCCGGGGGCCTCGTGGGCCCGCTGATACGGCTCGAAGATGCGGTCCCAGTCGTGGGGCGGGATGCCCGGACCGTCGTCGACGACGTCGACGACGACGGAATCGTCGCCTTCTGTGTCCACGACGACGGCGACGTTGGGGCCGCCGTAGCGCTCGGCGTTGGTGAGCAGGTTGCGGAGCACCTGGCGCAGGCGGGCCGGATCACACAGGGCGACGGCTTTCGCCACCAGGGGTTCGAACTTGACGCCTCGTGTGAAGCTGGCGCCTGAGGTGAGGAGTTGTCCGATCTGCGCCACGACGTCGTGCGGCGCGTTGACCACCTGGATCTGCCCCAACTCGACACGTGCCGCCACCAGCAGGTCTTCGACCAGATCCGACATCTCCTGGGCGTGTTCAGCGATGGAGGCGATCATCATCCGCTGGTCGTCTTCAGGCAGGTGGGGGTCCTGCTCGAGCAACCGGGCGAAACCGAGGATGGCGGTCAGCGGGGTCCGCACTTCGTGGCTGACCGACGCCAAGAAACGATCTTTCGCCTCGATCAACTCCTGCATGCGCCGCTCTTCCTGGCGGTGCGGGGTGACGTCGATGATCGTGAAGACGGCCCGGGAGAAGTCCGGTTTGCCATCGATGAGCGGGGTGGCGAGGACCGACTCGGCGTCGTAGGGGATCCCGTCGGCGGTCTGGGCGGTGAACGCGGCGTGCGCGACGGGCTCGCCCTCCCACACCGCTTTCAACTGGGCGAGCCACCCACCTTCGGAGCCCGGGTTGACGATCCGGGGGTCGATGGGCCCGAGCATCTCGTCGATCGACAAGCCGACGGCGCGTTCGGCGGCCGGGTTGGCGGCCGTCATCTCGATCATCGGGACCACCGACCGGATGCATTCGAGGTCCTCTCCGCCGAGCGCCTCGACCAGGTCTCGGGCGCCCTCCCGCCGGCGCTCCTTCATCCATCGCTTCAAGCGGCTGTAGTCCTGCTGCATGATCGGCACCGGTGAGTGGCGAAAGAGATGCTCGAAGCTGGACCGGTCCAAGGTGGCGTCGCGGTGGAGGGCACGTAGTTCCTCCACTTCCCCATAGAGGACGCTGACCCACTCGACGAAGTGCCGCCACGCCGCCCCGGCCGGGGGCTCGCCATCCGTCGCGCCCAGTTCGGCGAGTCTGGCTGTCACAAGCGGGTGGGTGAAACGGAGACCGGCGCCCTTGACCGAACCGCGTTGGCTCCCGGAGGTGGAGTCGTCGAAGTACACGAGAACGTTTCGGCGGATTCCGCCCGTTTATTGAGCCAGACGGCTGAACGCCGCCCGATCCTGGGCGCTCAGCGCCGCCGCCAGATATTCGTGTGTGCCGCGCTCCAACAGCTCACGACCGGCGGCGACGGCCGCTCCGTAGGCGACGAAGGCGAGCGCTCCGCCGGTCGAAATGCGCCGGATCCCTATGGCGGCCATCTCCGAGACGGCGGGGCTGGGGCCCTGGACTAGAGCATTGACCGGGCCGCCCGTCTCGTCGACCAAACGCTCCAGGTCGGCGATTGCGGTGACGCCGGGGGCGTAGAGCACGTTGGCACCGGCGTCACGAAAAGCACGCAGGCGGGAGATGGTGTCGTCGAGGTCGTCGATTCCGTAGAGATGGTTCTCGGCGCGGGCAGTGAGGACGACCCCTGACTCGGCGGCTGCCGCGGCAGCTGCCGATACCCGCTCCACGGCGAGATCGAACGGAAGCACGCCGCGGTCGGGGTCGTAGTCCTCGATCGACACTCCTGCCGCCCCGGTCTCGGCCACTCGTCTCACGGTCTCGGCGACCCCGACGGGATCGATGGCATGGCCGTGTTCGGCGTCGATGCTGACCGGGATGTCCACTGACTCGACCAATTGGGCGCTGTGGGCCAACAACTCGTCGAGCGTCGTGTGCTGGTCGGCCCGTCCCAGGGAGGCGGCGAACCCGGAGCTGGTGGAGGCGACAGCAGGGAAACCCAGAGACTCGAGCAGGCGCGCCGACCCGACGTCCCAAGCGTTCGGCATCATGAAGGTGCCGCTCGCGTGGAGTTGCCGGAAGCGTTCGCGGGTGCGCGTCGGATCGTCAGTCATCTCTGGCTCCTCATCGGGTCGCGCCATGATGGCGGCGACCGCCACCGGGTGTCACGAGGATAAGAGGTCGGGACTTTCGGCCCGGGCACCAGGACCAAGGACCCGTGCGCCGGCGGCCGATTCTGGCGCACGCTACGCCTGTGCTTGGTTCGAAGGTGCGTCGGTTCCGCACGGCCTCACTTGCCCTCGTCCTGGCAGTGACCCTGGCCGCCTGCGGCGGAGGAGCGGCCCTCAAGGGAGCGGTCCGCAACCCTCCGCTCCAAGTCGGCTCGGTGTCGCTTCCCGGGCCCGATGGGCAGGAGGTGGCGATGAAGGCGGAGCCAGGGGGCCTTCTGCTCGTGTACTTCGGCTATACGAGTTGCCCCGATGTCTGCCCGACGACGATGGCCGACATCAGTGAGGCCCTGACCGAACTGCACCCGGACCAGGCCGAAAAGGTCACGGTGGCGATGGTGACGGTGGATCCGGAGAGGGACACCCTCGAGAAGCTCCACGAGTACCTGGGCCACTTCTTCTCACGTGGTCTGCCGCTCCGCACGGAGGACACCGCTCGGCTCACCGAGGTGACCTCTGCCTTCGGGGTCCAGTGGGAGATCGAGGAGCACGAGCCCGGTGAGACCTACGACGTGGCCCACACGGCTCTCACCTACGTCATCGACGACACCGGGACCGTTCGAGTCGAGTGGCCGTTCGGCTTCGCGGCCGACGACATGGCCGCGGACATCGCATCACTACTGGAGGAAGCAGAGGCATGAAAGGCACGTCCCGCCACCGCCGGATCGTTCCGGCGATGATCTCGCTACTCGCCGTGGCCCTGGCTGCATGCAGCGGCGGTGGAGAACTCGAAGTGACACAGGCATGGGCTCGAACCTCCCCATCGATGGCCGAGGCAGGCGCGGCGTACATGCAGATCACCAACGGGACCGACAACGACGACGCCCTCGTCGGCGTATCGGTCGAGCCGGCGGTGGCGGGCGCCGCCGAGATCCACGAGACCGTTGCTGCCGAACCCGACATGGGAGACCGCGGCCACACCGCGACGTCTGACACAGGCGCTCCGATGATGGAGATGCACGCCATCGATCGCCTGGAGATCCCCGCAGGGGAGACCGTCACTCTGGAGCCGGGCGGCTACCACGTCATGCTCCTCGACCTCGTCTCCCCGCTGGAGGCGGGCTCGACGATCGAACTGGCACTCACGTTCGAGAACGCCGGTGAGGTCGTCGTCGAGGCCGAGGTCCGCGATTCGGCGCCATGAAGCGTGTGAGTCTCCTCCTCGTGGCGCTGGCCCTGCTCGTGGCAGCATGCGGGGAAGGCGACGAGTACGCCTATGAGCTGATCATCCCCGAGGGAACCGCGGCGCGGCTCGCCGCCGGGGAGAAGATCGACCTGATGCCGAGCCGCCTCACCTTCGAAGTGGGCGACACGATCCGGGTGAAGAACGAGGACGTGGTCGACCAGTCCGTGGGTCCCTACCGGGTGGGCGCCGGCCAGGAGTTCGAGGTCACCTTCGGGGCGCCGGGCGTGTACGAAGGATTTTGTCCGCTGTCGACCGACAATCGCTACGAGATCGTCGTCGAGGGCTGAATCACGGACGGCGCAGGAGCCCTGAGGCCACCGCCGCCTCCTGGTCCTGCCAGATCGCCATCGCCGTGTTCATCGGGTAGAAGCCCAGCCGGACGTAGAAGCCCTCCGTTCCCGGGTTGGCATAGAGGATGATCTTCTTGTGCCCGGCGGACATGTCCACCAGGCGCTGGATGATCGACTTGCCCAACCCCTGGCCCTGATGGTCCGGATGGACGGCGACATCGGCGATATAGGAGACGTCCCGGCCGTCGGCGACGGCCCGTCCGGCGCCCACCACCCGCCCGTCGGCGTAGACGAAGCACCTGAACAACGAGTTCGAGAACACCAACCGGAGGTGCTCAGGCGGCTTCTCCCCCAGCGGGGCGAGCCGGTACATCTCGGACAGCTCCTCCCAGTCGACGTTCTCGTCGCTGTCGATCCACGAATACATGCCGCCTTACTACCAGACCGGCCGTCGGTACGTCCACGGTGGCACAGGGTCCTGGCCCGTGACACCATGGAGGCATGCGCGGCCCGACGCGCCCAACTGGCCTCGTCGTGTTCCTTCTCGTGCTGGCGCTCACCGCTTGTGGCGACGAACCCGAGCTACCGGAGGCACCGATGACCATGGAACTGACATCCGAATTCTCCGACGGCGGCCCCATCCCTCTGGTGTACACCTGTGACGGACAGGAGGTCTCTCCTCCTTTGACGATCGAAGGGATACCCGAAGGCACCGAGTCTCTGGTACTGATCGTCGACGATCCCGATGCTCCCTCGGGGACCTTCGATCACTGGGTCGCCTTCGACATCGACCCGACCGACGAGATCCCCGAAGGGGTGGAAGAGCTAGGGGTCGCGGGGCGGAACTCGACTGGCGGCTTGGGATACGTCGGACCGTGTCCGCCGTCCGGCACCCACCGCTACTTCTTCCGGGTGTACGCCCTCGACACCCGGCTCGGGCTCCCCGAAGGAGCATCGAAAGCAGAGGTGCTCGAGGCTGTCCGGGACCACGTGTTGGCGGAGGCGACCCTGATGGGCACGTATGCCCGCTGAACTCCAGTAGGCACTGCTCACGCCGTCCCCTATCGTGGTCTTCGACCAACCAAAGGAGGAGCAGATGCTCCAACTGTCAGAGAATGCCGCGGCTGCCCTCGAGTCGATCCGGGCCGCTGAAGGTATCCCCGAATCCCACAACACCCGCCTCACAGCCGAGCGCGGACCCAGCGGCGACCTCGCCGTGCGCCTGGAGTTCGTCGAGAACGCCCTTCCCGAAGACGGGGTGGCAGAACAAGGCGGAACCCAGGTGTATGTCGACCCCCTCATCGTCGACGCCCTCTCCGAATCGGTGATGGACGTCCACGATGCCGGCGACGGGCTGACGTTCGTTTTCCGGCCCCAGGTGGTCTGAGGCGTTTCGTAGCACGATCCCGTTCGTCCCGTCTCTGGGATCCTCCACAATGGGGTCATGTCCGACGAGTCCACAACGGAACATTTCGCCGTCGGCCGTGGGTACCTGAACACGGCGTCGTTGGGTCTTCCGCCGCGATCGACGATCGAGGCCATGCAAACGGCGCTGGACGACTGGCTCCACGGCCGGTGGGACGCTCCTGACTTCGACGTCCACGTAGA
This sequence comes from Acidimicrobiia bacterium, assembly GCA_036380875.1. Classification (GTDB taxonomy): domain Bacteria; phylum Actinomycetota; class Acidimicrobiia; order Spongiisociales; family ZC4RG35; genus ZC4RG17. Next base: position 13,758 of record DASVDX010000078.1, on the reverse strand, counting down.
CACAGCCCGGGCGGCTTACGCCCGAGTGGTCGACGTGGACGTCTCGCGTGTGGGGATCCTCAGCCAGGTGTCGACCGCCAGTGGCGTGGTGGCGGCCTCGCTTCCAGAAGGCTCCCGGGTGCTCGTGGCAGAAGAGGAGTTCTCGTCGCTCCTCTATCCGTTCCTCAACGACCGACGGCTCGACGTCGATGTGGTCACGCTGGACGAGTTGCTCGACCGCATCGACGACGACGTCGACCTCGTAGCGGTGAGCGCCGTCCAGTCAGCCGACGGAAGGGTCACCGATCTCGACGCCCTGGCGGCTGCCGCCGAGGCCCACGGAGTGCGCACATTCGTGGACCTGAGCCAAGCCGCCGGATGGCTACGGCTCCAGGCAGATCGCTTCGACGTGACCGCTTGCGGGGCGTACAAGTGGCTGTGCTCACCTCGTGGATCCGGGTTCATCACGGTTTCGGAGTCAGTCGACTGGCTGCGGCCGATGTACCCCAACTGGTACAGCGGCGACGACCCCTGGCAGAGTCTGTACGGGCCGCCGGTGCAACTGGCTCCTGACGCCCGCCGATTCAACGTCTCCCCGGCGTGGTTCGATTTCCTCGGGGCCGCCAACTCGGTTTCCCTCATCGCCGACCTGGGTGTGGAGGCGATCGCCCGTCACAGCGTCGGGCTGGGGAACCGGCTGAGGGAGGCGCTCGGAATCGAGCCGTCCAACAGCCCCATCGTGGCCCTGGACACTCCACACGGCGGTCGCCTGCGCGAAGCAGGAGTGAAGGCGGCGATGCGGGCTGGAAAGGTGCGCCTGTCGTTCTTCATCTACAACACCGAAGAGGACGTCGATCTCGTCGCTGACCTCCTGAGCTGAAGGTCGTGACGTTCGGCCCTTACCCCGGGCCGGCGTGAAGTGTCGAATGGGGGCGGAGGTCCGAATGACGACAACCGCCCCCACCCGATCTGGCGCAGGCACGAGCGGTGACCCGAGATTGGGTTATGCCGTGTCGGTGGCGATCAACGTCGCCCTGCTCTATGCGGCGACCAATGTGCTCGAGTGGAACGTTCTGCCTTTCCTGACCCGGACGTGGACCGAGGTGCTGCCCTGGGTGGCGGCGACCCTGATCGCCTCCATAGTCGCCAACGTCGTCTACCTGTTCGACGACACCAGACCCATCAGAGCGGCCGGTGATCTGGTGACGAACCTCGTGAGCGTGGCGGCGACGTTCCGGCTGTTCGCGGTGTTCCCGTTCGACTTCTCGCGGTATGCGTTCGATTGGGCGGTTGTCGCCAGAGTCCTGCTCGTCCTGGGGATGGCGGGAGCGACCATCGCCGCCATCGTGGCGTTGGTGAGGCTCCTAGTGGGAGGGCGTGGCCCGGCCTAGGCGACCGACGCCATCACCATCCACAGGGCGATCGTCGCCACGATCACGCCGACGAGTCGCAACTCGCCCCAGATCGGGTTGCGCGTCGGCTCGAAGCACACCAGGGCGTTCACGAGAACGTGAACCCACATTCCGATGGTGAGCATCATCTGACCCACTCCTCCTCAGCACATCTCTACCCCAACCTTCCTCGCTCCAAAATAGCGGGGGCGCTGAGACTTCCGTGGTATCAGGCGAAAGAAGGCGCGATCGTGGCCCCCGGGACCGAGACGAGCCGATGGAGCGGCCACGAGCCGGGAACGCCCTTCAAGGCGCGCTCACCGACCGGCTCGAGTTCGATGCCGGACCCGAGAACCAGGTCGCGCACCGTCCCCGACGTGTAGACGGCGCCGTCGTCGGCTTCGGCCATGACCCGTGCGGCGATGTTCACGGCCAGTCCCGCGATCTGGTCACCGTTCACTTCGACCTCGCCGGTGTGGAGACCCGCCCGGATCGTGATCCCGATCTCCGCCAAGGCGGCGGCGAGATGAGAGGCGCAGACCACCGCCCGAGCGGGCCCGTCGAAGACCGCCAACACGCCATCGCCGGTGTGATTCACCTGGCGTCCCCGGTATCGGGTGAGCAACTCGTCGACGATCTGGTCGTGGCGAGCCAGCAGTTCGAGCCAGGCGGCGTCGCCTCGATCGGCCAGCAGGCGGGTGGACCCCACGATGTCGGTGAAGAGGATCGTCGCGAGCATGCGGTCGAGAGTGTGCTGGCCCCTCGTCCCAGTGAGAAACGACTCGATCTCGTCGAGGATCGGATCGAAATCGCCGGCATGGAAGGGATAGGCGTCGGCTCCGTCGATTTCCACGAGGCGGGCGTCGGGGATCGTGTCGGCGAGGTATCGGCCGAAATCCAGCCGATAGTGGGGGCTGGAGCGTCGATGGACGACGAGGGTGGGCACCCGCACGAGCGGAAGCACAGCACGCACATCGATCGAAGTGATCCACCGGTAGAGCTGGGTGGCTGCACCACGCGGCATGGAGAGCCGCTGGTAACGCAGGTACCACTCCCGGAAGCGGGCGTCGTTGGCCACCGACGGGGCGGTCAGGCTGAGGATGTCCGAGGTGACACCCCAGTTCTGCTCGTATCTCTCGATGAGCTTCTCGACCGTCGCGTCGGGCATGCCGATCGGGTAGTCGTCGGCCCGGCGCCATCGGGCGAACGAGTTGACGAGGACGAGGGCCGACACCCGCTCGGGCATCGTGGCGGCGAGCATGATCGCCATCGGGCCGCCCTCGGTGTCGCCGATCACGGCCACTCGTTCGACTCCTGCGGCGTCGAGCACCACCCGTCCGTCGTCCATCCATTCCTCGATCGTCGGGAGGGACGACAACGGGACGGGATCGGATATCCCCGATCCCCGCTTGTCGAAGCAGATCACCCGGCTGAACGATGCCAGGCGCCGCAGGTATCGGGCCAGGCTCGGCTCCTCCCACATGACGTCGAGGTTCTGGAGCCAATTGGTGACGAAGAGGCAGTCGACGGAGCCGTCGCCGAACACCTGGTAGCCGACGTACCCGCCCTCGGCGCTGGCGTATCTGGTGTCCGGACGCATGACGCACCAAATGGTGGCACGTTCCCGAGTGCCTGGAAGCCGACGAAGGTGAGCTTCAGGGAGCTTCGGCGGGTTCGCTGACCGCCCGCTGCAGCGTCTGGGTGAAGACCTCGGGCCGCTGCGCCCCGGAGATGCCGAAGCGCCAGTCGATGACGAAGAAGGGCACCCCTCGAATGCCGATCCGGGCGGCGAGCTCCAGGTCGTTGCGGACGGCCTCGAGGTACTCCTGGCGCTCCAGGGAGGAGGCGGTCTCCTCGGCGGGGAGGCCGGCGGCGGCGCCGATCTGGACCAGCTCCTCCGTCCGGCCGACGTGCCGCCCCTCCACGAAATGAGCGCGCATCAGGGCCTCCTTGACCTCGAGCTGGAGGCCGTGTGCCTTCGCCAGATGGAGCAACTGATGGGCCTTGAGCGTGTTGGCGGGCTTGAGGCTGTCGAAGTCGTAGTGGAGCCCCACGGCGGCGGCTACGCGGCTGACCTGCCGCTGCATTTGCCGGGCCGTCTCGACGTCGACACCCACGTGCCGAGCCAGGTACTCGGCCGCAGACCCTTCGAAGTCGTCCGGCGTGTTCGGGTCGAGTTGGAAGCTGTGGAACTCGACCACGACGGGCACACTCCCCTCCGCCTCCTCGAATGCCCGTATGCCCGTCTCCAGGTTGCGCTTCCCGATGTAGCACCACGGGCAAACCACGTCGGACCAGACGTCGACTCGGAGGGGTTCGCTCATCCTTCCAGTCTGGTCACGTCGGGAACGAATCGAATCCGGCCGCAATCAAGGCGCCGTCTTCTTGCTCTCTGGCTCTTCCATCTGCAGTAGTCGGTCGCCGGATTGGAGGACGACGTCGCCGGTGATGATGCGGCCGCGGCGGACCACACCGACAGTCCTCTCGGGAGCGCGGCTGCCGACCATTTCCTCGGTCACTTCCGATTCGACGAGATCCACTCCCTCGCCGATGAGGAGAAGGTCCTCGATGAGTGCCGCCTGGTGTGGGTTGTCGATCGCCAGGCCCAGGAGACGCCCTGTCGCCTCGTCCGAGGTGACTACGACCGACGCTCCCCCTTTCCTCAGGATCTTGTAGTTCTCCTCCTCCTTGACGGCGGCGACGAGGCGGGCCGACGGGTTGAGGATGCGGATCGTCAAGGTGGTCAAGACAGCGGTGGAATCGGTGTTGACGGCCACGACGACGCCTTTGGCCAGCTCCACGTTGGCACGGCTGAGGACAGACTCCCGCGTGCAGTCGCCCACGACGACGGCGAAGCCGTCGGCGGTCGCCTCCTCGGCTGCCGTGGCGTCCCATTCGACGACGACCACCTTCTCGGGGTCGATGCCTTTCGACACCAGAGTGGTGGCGGCGGATCTCCCCTTGGTTCCGTAGCCGCAGATGACGTAGTGGTCGCGCATCACGCGCCTCCATCGTTGCACACGGAGCAGATACCGGGTGGTAGCCGCCAGCACCTCCACGGTGGTGGAGACCACGAGGATCAGGAACACCACACGCGCCGGAGTGACCAGGAGGACGGTGGCGAGGCGGGCCCCCGGGCTCACGGGGACGATGTCGCCGTAGCCGGTCGTGGTCACCGCCACGGTCGAGTAGTAGAGGGCGTCGAGGACAGTGATGTCGCCGTCGACGTCCCGATAGCCGTCCCGGCCGAAGAGGACGATGAGGGCGACGACGACGATCAGAGCGGTTGCAGTGAGAAAGCGAATGATGACCAGCCGCAACGCGTGCGGCGGGGCGTCGGGAAACCGGACGGCACCGGGAGGCGGGACGGAATCTCGGGTGACGATCCGCCGATGTTAGAAACCCGCCCCCCGGTACGACCGTCTTGCGGCCGTCAGGCCTCGACGGTGATCTGTCCGATCATCCCCTTCATGACATGGGCTTTCCCGTCGGGGCTCGGAATCTGGCACCAGATCACGTACTCGCCGGGCTCGAGGTCGAGTTGCACGAGTTGGGACCTGGCGGGACCGAGCCCTTGAGCGCCGCCGAGAGGCAATGCCGGCGGGAGCTCACCGGCCTCGAGCGCCCGATAGACGTCCTCAGCGGTGGCGCCTTCCTGCAGCCGGGCGATGATCATCTCGTGATGCTCGGCTACGGCGCGATTGGTGACCTCTATCACGGCGTCGCCAGACAGGACCTCGGGTGCGTCGAATGCGTAGTCCACCAAGTCGATCCGGACGTCGGCCTCGATGGGCTCCGGGCGCGCTCCCTCGGTGACGAACAGCGTCGAGATCATCCCGTGCCGGAGGTGGGGTGATCCGTCGGGCCCGGGGACGAAGCACAACACGGCGTACTCCCCAGCCGACAGGTCGACGATGGCGTCGGCCCGGGAGCGCTCGCCGGAAGCGACGACGGCGACGCCTCCGACGAAATCCGTCACCTCGACGATTCCCGCTTCTCCGCTCTCGGCGTGGATGCGGGCTAGATCGTCGGCGGTGATGCCCGGGTCGAGCCGAACCAATTGAACGTGGTGCAGTTCACTGCCCTCGTTCACCAGGCCGATCTGGACCTGGCCGGAGGGCACGGTTTCGGGCATCTCGTAGACGTATTCCCCGTCGACTTCGCGGGCGACGATCGTCAGTTCGGTAGGCTCTCCGGCCGACGCCTGGTCGCAGGCGGCGAGGGCCACAGCTATCGCCATTCCCGCCAGGACGGCCCGAGGCGACCGGAAACGGCCGCGGGTTTGTGTCGAGTAACGCATTCACCCCACCCTGGGGGCGGTGGCGGTGGCGGGCAATCCCCCGTGTGGGGGGTTCGGTGGCCGTCGATCGTTGGATGTGGTGCGTCAGGGAGGGCTCCCCAACTCCAAGACCCTCCCTGACGCGTCGCCTCCCACTCCGGTGGGAGACCTCCGCTGGTCTTCCCACCGCCCCCAGTAGGTGGGGCCCACCGAACTTTCCCGTTCGGATCCCACCGACCAACCAGAGGCGGAGCCGGTGTGGCTGATACGCGCTTTTCAGGCGAGGTTCACGACCGTGCCGAGTTCCGGCATGCGATACAGCCCCCGGTCGAAGACGACCTTCTGGGCGGCAGCTTCGGCGTCGATTCCAGAGGCGATCATCTCCCGGGCGATGGCGGCGGCGACTTTCGGCGCCGCGAACGACGTCCCCGACCATTTCGCCCAGCCGTCGTATTCGTCGGGGTCGGTGCCACACGCCTCCTTGGCCGGCCCGTCGTGGAAGACGAACGTGCTCACCACGTCGACCCCCGGGGCACAGGCGTCGACCCAGGGACCGTGGTTGGTGAACCAGGCGGGGCCGTGGCACCCGAGGGCGCCCACCGCGATCACCTCAGGATGGGCGGCAGGGAAAGCGGGGCGGCAGGTGGCGTCGTTGCCGGCAGAAGCGACCACCACGGTGCCCTTTTCCCGGAGGAGACGTATCGCCTGCTCCATCGCCATCGGGCAGCTGTCGTCTTCCGTGTAGCAGCCGAACGACATGTTCACGACGTCGGGCGTGGTCCGCTCGAGCAGTTCGGTCACGGTTTGAGCCAGGTAGAAGTCGTCGCCGTCGCCGAAGCTGGAGAGGACTCCTTCCACTTCGATGTCGGCATCCGGTGCGTGCTTGCGGACGATGCCCGCGATGAACGTCCCGTGGCCGGCGACACGCTCGAGGAGCCCGTCTCGGTCGACATCGAGCATGTCCTCATCGACCGGCACGGTGAAGTCGGGCCCCGAGGTCCACGGCGTGTGGACGAGGGCGTGCCCCTGGAGCTCTGGGTGCCGGGGTTGCCTTCCGTCGACAGTTTCGAGACCGGTGTCGAGCACGGCCACGACCGGCCGGCTCTTCTTATCAGTGCGCTTCGGCCATTGTGTAGCGGGCGCCGGAACGGGGATGGCGGTGTTGACCTGGGGGTTGCCTACGTAGGACGGGTTGCCCACGAACGAGGGATTACCCACGAAAGACGGGTTGCCGACGAACGAAGGATTGCCCACAAAGGAGGGATTGCCGACGAAGGACGGGTTCCCCACGAAGGACGGGTTCCCGAAGTACGAGGGCCCGGCGAAGTACACGTAGTTGGGACGAGTCTCGACCCCTGCCTCCCTCAGTCGCCCGAGCGCGCCTATCGCATTCTGCGTCGTCACTCGGGCGATGCCGAGCGTTTCGTTCGCATCTATCTCGTACTGCTGTCCGGCGAGCACTCGCTCGATCTGTGTGAAGACGCTTTCCTTCAGACGGACGATCACCGAGTCCGTGCGAACCGCAACGCCCTCGTCGGTCCAGCCGATCCGTGCCTCCTCGACACGGCGGCGAAAGCGCTCGGCGTGCTCCTGGAACACGCGAAAGATGTCTGGGTTGTCGCCATTCGTCATCTGTCTCTCTCCTTGACTCTTCGAACCGAGCAGAAGGCGCTGCCCCGTGATACCTAGCATTGCCGGAGATGACGCGGCGGAAGAGGAACCTGGCTCAGAAGGCCCTCGACCTCGCCCAGGGGGAGCCCGCAAGAGCGATCGAACTCGCCATGCGAGCGCTCGAGAGCCCGGTGGATCCCCGGGAGGCGGCTACTGCCTGGTGGGCTTTGGGCCTGGCGAAACGGGAGATCGACGATCTCGTGGGAGCGGCGGAGTGTCTCCGCACAGCGATCGAGACAGCCGAGTCGGCGGGCGAAGCGCCTCTGGCCGCCGAAGTCACGTCGAGCCTCGCCTGGACCGTGGCCCGGATGGGGGACCTGAGTGAGGCGCTTCGACTGACCGATCTCGCCGCCCGGAGCCTGACAGGCGGACCAGCGGCCCGCAACGAGATGCAGAAGGCGCTGATCCTTCAGCGTCTCGGCGATAACCGGCGCGCCTTGCAGAGCTACGCCGTCGCGCTGGAAGCGCTAGAAGCGGCTGGCGACCGAATCGGCGCCGCCCGGCTGCGGATAAACCGCTCGATCCTCCACGTCTACTCCGGCGACCCCGACGCCGCCGTCGCGGACCTGGAAGAAGCTCACCGCATATCCGTCGAGGAGGAGCAAACACTCCTTCAGGCGGCCTGCGCCCACAACCTCGGCTTCGCTCACGGCCGTCGCCGGGACATCCCTCAGGCGCTGATGTGGTTCGACAGGGCTGAGGAGATCTTCACCCGACTCGGTGCTGGCGAGCGCATGGCTGCCCTCCTGTCGGATCGAGCAGAGGTCTACGCCGACGTCGGCCTCATGCACGACGCCCTCGCCGATGCACGAGCGGCGGTGGACTATCTCCGTCGGGAAGGCCAGGACCCTGCCCTGGCCGACGCCCTGCTGGTACTGGCGAGCATCGCCGATCTGGCGGGCGACACCTCGGCGGCACAACAGTGCGCCGCCGAGGCCCGGCAACTCTTCGCCTCGCAGAAGAGACGGCAGTGGGAGCTGAAGGCGGCGTATGCGGAGGCACTCGCTGCTCTACGCGGAACCCCCAGGCGCCGGCAGCTGCGACGCATGCTGTCACTCGTGTCGCGGCTCGACGCAGCGGGTTGGGAGTGGGAGGCGACACGCGCTCGAATCGAGGCAGGTCGAGTGGCCTTCGACCTGGGTGACATGGAGGCGACCGAAGATGTGTTCGGGCCGGTCGCGACCACATCGGGACCGGAGTCGTACCTGGACAGGGTGGCCCGGGCCGAAGCCCGGTACATGCTGTCCGTCGCCCGAGGAGCCGAGAGGGAGGCGCGGCGGGCTGTGACCGAGGGGCTGCGTCTGCTCGATCGCTTCCGGGCCGGTCTGGGCTCTCCCGAGATGCGGGCCGGCATCGCTCGCCACGGTGTTCGTCTCGTCACAGCTGCCATCGACGACGCAATGCGCGCCGGACGCCCCTGGCGAGTGTTGGAGGCGGTGGAGACGTGGCGAGCTCGCAGCATCGACTTTCCTCCGGTTCTCCCTCCCAAGAGCACCGAGGTGACCACTGCCCTCGCCGCCCTCCGCGATGCCGACACGGCTCTGCGCCAAGCAGGAGCAGACGGCCGGTCGACGGACGACATTCGAGCCGAGATTCGTCGTCTCGAAACCCGCATCCGGCGCCTGATCCGCCAGGCGGAAGGCGACGATCGCAGCACCGACAACACCCCACTCGACCGGGCGTCCCTCACCGCGGCCCTGGAAGGTCAGGCACTGATCTCCTATTTCTCCATCCGGGATGTCGTGCATGCGGTCTGGTACGACGGTGACCGTTGGCGGTTGAGCCCTCTCGTGGGCCACGACGAGATCGCCTCTGCGGTCGATTCGGTGGTGTTCTCCTTGACGAGGCTGGCTTCCGGCCAGGGATCGGAAGCGTCACAGGAAGCGGCCGCCATGGTGCTCGACGAAACCGCCGATCAACTGGCACGGGCCTTGGTGGGCCCGTTGGATGTCGGCGACCGCGATCTCGTCATCGTCCCGACCGGCGTGCTGCATCGGCTTCCATGGCACGTGCTGAACGAGTTGAAAGGAAGAAGAGTGTCGCTCGCACCTTCAGTACGGTCATGGTTGCGGGCTACCCAGCGCCTCGCGCGCATCGGCCCCGAGTCTCCGGCCGCCCTCGTAGCCGGACCGGACCTCGAGAGCGCCACGATCGAAGTCGATCGCCTCTCGCGCCTCTACCGGACGAAACGACGCCTGAGCGGCCGCAATGCCAAGGTGGATGCCGTGCTCAACGCCCTCGATGGTGTCGAAGTCGCCCACCTCGCCGCCCACGGCACGTTCCGAGCGGACAACCCCCAGTTCTCCTCGCTTCGCCTGGCAGACGGACCGCTGACCGTGTACGACCTGGATCTCGTCTCGTCGGTCCCCTCGGTGATGATCATGCCGTCGTGCGATTCGGCCGTGTCGGAGGTCGGAGTGGGCGACGAACTCCTCGGCTTGTCGGCGACGCTGTTGCGGATGGGAGTGACGAGCCTGGTGGCTCCCACCGTCCCGATACCCGACCGCGAAACGACGCCGCTCATGGTGGAATTGCACCGGCGCATGCTGTCCGGCGAGGATGCGGCGGCTGCTCTGGCGAGGGTGACGTCGGTCGAGGCGACCTCCCACGCCGAACGGGCGGCGCGAACGGCATTCGTGGCGCTCGGGGCCTGAATTCCTGTATCAGCGCGGCGACAATCGCATCTGATTCGGCGTGACCGCCCTATCGGCCGCAAGAGTCCCCGTGACCGACCCCTTCGTCTGCCTAGAGTACTCGACGATGAACGACGCCCCTGTCGCCGAACTGTTGGCAGGGGCGGCCGACGGCGACCAAGCCGCTTGGAACGCCCTCGTCGAGAAATACAGCCGGCTCGTCTGGTACGTCGTGAGGGGGTTTCGTCTGGACGACGCCGCGGCCGCCGATGTCACACAGACCGTTTGGCTGAAGCTGGTCGAGCACTGCGGCCGGATCCGTGATCCGGAGCGTCTCGCCGGCTGGCTGGCGGTCACAACACGCAACGAAGCTCTGCGGGTGCTCAAACAGCAGGACAAACAAACCCCCTCGGACTTCGCGTTCGAGATCAGCGACCCCACCGCGACCGATATGGACGAGCGGCTCGTCGACGACGAGATCGAACGAGCCGCTCTGCGGGCGTTCTCGCGTCTCTCCGAAGACGACCAGCGGTTGCTCCGCCTGCTGTGTGTCGACCCCCCACTCGACTACGCCACGATCTCCGAAATCATCGGCAGACCCGTGGGCTCCCTCGGCCCGACCCGTCAGCGGGCCCTGGAGCGTCTCCGCAAGTTCATGACGGCCGAACTCGGTGAGGACCCAGGAGGGTTGGTATGAGCACCTACGACGACGATCGGCTCCTCGAGCTGCTCTCTTCGGCGCTGAGCCAAGCCGACCCCGTTCCCGAGTACGTCACGGAGGCGGCGCGTCAGTCGTTCACGTGGCGAACGATCGACGCTGAGCTCGCCGAGTTGGTGTACGACTCCGCGGGTCAGGAGATGGTCGGAGTACGGGGAGCGGAGGCGACCCGCCAGGTCACCTTCCGCGCTCCGGGCATCGAGATCGAAGTCATGGTGATGTCGGACGGCGTACGCCGCCTCGTGGGGCAACTGGTGCCGCCACAGCAAGCGACCGTCGAGTTGCGCTGCGGCGGATCTGTGCGCGATTCGGCGACCGACAGGCTCGGACGGTTCACGTTCACCGACGTAGGCACCGGCCCAGCCCAGATCACGGTCGAGACCGCCGACGGCGCCAAGGTCGTGACCGACTGGGTGCTGGTCTGACCCATCACGCGGGCCGGCCCTTATGATCCCGGAATGAGCGAGGCGCAGCCCGGCCCAACTGAGATCCGCCGTCTGGCCCACCGCGCCGTCACCGACCGCGACGTCATCTACTCGATCCTCGACCAGGGTCTGGTGTGTCACGCCGGATACGTGATCGACGAACGCCCAGTGGTCATCCCGACCTTGTATGCCCGAGCCGGCGATTCCCTTTTCCTCCACGGCTCCAACTCGATGGGCCTGGCTCAGGCAGTACGGCGGGGATCACCGCTGTGTGTGACCGTGACTCTGCTCGACGGGATCGTCCTCGCCCGCAGCGCCTTCGAGTCGTCGGCCAACTACCGATCGGTGGTGGTGCATGGGCACGGAAGGCTCATCGGTGACCTGGAAGAGAAGCGTCGAGCTCTTGCCAACCTGACGGAGCGGTTGGTTCCGGGACGGCGAGCCGACATCCGTCTCTCGACCGAGGCAGAGATCCGTCAGACCGCGGTGATCGAACTCGGACTCGACACGGTCTCGGCCAAAGCCCGCTCCGGCAGTCCAGAGGACGACCCGGCGGATCTCTCCGCCCGGGTGTGGGCAGGGGTGATCCCTTTGAGAATGGTGGCGGGTGAACCGATTCCCGCCGACGACCTCGCTGAGGGGATCGAGGTCCCCGACTACGTGCGCCGGTACCAGTCCCGCCTCGATCCGCCTTCGGAATAGCCCTCGCCCGTCGGAGCAAGGGCGAGGCGTCGATCAGCGACGGCGGAGCCGCAGGTACACGATCTCGTCGAAGCGTCTCGTTTCGAGCAGCGTGAGATCGACCCGTCGGCCATCCGATGGGAAAAACGGAAGGCCACCACCGAGCACGACGGGCCCGATGAACACCTGGAACTCGTCGATGAGGTCGTGCGCCATGCAGGCAGCGGCGAGTCTCGTTCCGCCGACGCCGATGGTGGCGTGACGTTGCTTCAACGCCGCGACTTCCTCTGCCAGGTCACCGCGGACGAGGGAGGTGTTGGTCCCCTCGACCGCATCGAGCGTCCGGGAGAACACGTACTTGGGGAGGGCCTTCCAGATGGCGGCGAACTCTCGCATGAAATCGGGGACGTCCGAGGCCTCGTCGATCTCCTCCCACGTGCTCATCACCTCGTAGAGGCGGCGGCCGAGCACTTGGGCGTCCTGTTGGCCCACTCTCTCGTTGTGGAATCGGTGGAGCTCCGGACTGGGCGCGGTCCAGCCGATGTCGCCATCTCCAGTGGCGACGTAGCCGTCGACCGACATGGTCATCGAGTAGATGAGATCGCCCAGAGCGCTCCTTCCTCCAGGCGAGTCTGGCCATCCGAAGCCGTCGACGCCAGCGCTTTTGACGCGCCGATCAGAGGACGCGGTCGAGGTCCTCGATGATGTCTTCTGGATCCTCCAGTCCGACCGACAGGCGGAACACACCGTCTCCGGCGTAGCTGCGGTAGCGCTCCTCCGCCTCCCCTTCCAGGTGGAAGCTGGAGGCGATGAGGTCGTTCGTGCCGAGCCAATAGATGAGGCTGCGGTGATGCCCCAGCGACACGGCGTAGTGGATCACTTGGAGCTGTTTCATCATCCGCTCGGCGACGGCGGGGCCGTCGTCCACCTGGAAGGCGATCATCCCCGAGAAGTTGGCCATCTGACGGCGAGCGAGATCGTGCTGGGGGTGCGACGCCAGACCCGGGTATAGAACCCTCCGCACCTTCGGGTGTTCTTCCAACGCCTCGGCCACCGCCAGCGCCCCCGCTTCGTGGGCAGCCATCCGTACCGGCAGAGTGGCGGCCCCCCGCATTATCAGCCAGGCGTTGAACGGGGAGATTACACCCCCGAAGTGGACCGTAGCTTCGAGTTGCAACTGCTCCAGGCGCGCCCGATCCGAGAGCACCGCCCCGCCGAGAGCGTCGCCGTGGCCGCCGATGTATTTGGTCAGCGAGTGCACGACGTAGTCGGCGCCGAGTTCCAGCGGTCGAGTGGCGACGGGGGTGGCAAAGGTCGAGTCGACGGCAATCTCGGCGCCAGCCCCGTGGGCCAGTTCGGCGACAGCGGCGATGTCGGTCAACCGCATGATCGGGTTGGCGGGCGACTCGACCCACACCAGCTTGGCGGGCCGCTGCAGGGCGGCCTCGACCTGGCCCAGATCGGACATGTCGACCGGCGTGACCTCGATCCCCAGTCGGGGAAGGGTGTGATAGGCGAGTTCGGTCGTTCCCGGATAGGCGACGTCGCTCATCACCAGGCGATCCCCAGCCGACAGCCGGTTGAGCATCAAGGCGGAGATCGCGGCCATCCCCGAGGCGTAGGCCCGGCAGTCCTCGGCCCCCTCCAACGCGGCCAGCTTCATCTCGAGTTGGCGGACGGTGGGATTCCCCCAGCGGGTGTAGAAGAACCCGGAGTCCGCTTCCTGGTCGAGGGCGGAGAACCCTCGAGGTTCGTCCACCGAGAAGGTGGTGGACATGACGATGTTTGGAGCCGAAGCCCGAGTCGTCGGATCGGGTTCCTCGCCAGCGTGGATGGCCTTGGTCCGAGTGCGAGCGCCTTCGGGGAGATGGGACTGCATTCGGCCAGGTTAAGGCTGTCGCCGCAGTGGTCGGCCGGCGGTCACCGCGGCAGTGGACTTCGGGGTGGTGGGGCGTTGGGGAGGGTGGTGCCGTCGGGTCGG
>DASVDX010000077.1:0-4216 GCA_036380875.1 Acidimicrobiia bacterium | reverse complement strand
TCGATCGGGCCACCGGCGTTCTGGAAGTCCGGCGTGAGGTACGTCGGCTCGATGACGATGCGGGGCGCTTCGGTGGTGCCGCCGACATCCGTCCCACCATAGGTGAGCGTCGTCGGAGCGCCGAAGTACAGCTCCTCCGGGGTGATGGTGACTGCCATTGCTAGTTAGCTCCTACGCTACCGATGTGGTGGAGAGGGTCACGGTGTAGACCGTGAAGATGAACGGCCAGCCGGTGTTGGGGTCTTCCAACGGCTCGCCGGGGGTGTCCTCGTCTGCGCCGTGGATCGCCACGCCACCGACGACAAGGCCCTGCTGTCCGTTGAGGCGGTCATACAGGGCTGCGTAAACGCCGCGGGCCTCGTCCGAGGTGGTGCCCCAGCACCGGAAGGCCACACGGGCGGAGTGGGTTTTGAGGTACTTGCCGCTCAGTCCTCCGCTGACTCGGAACGAGATGGCCTTGTCGGGCATCGTCAGTCCGGTGAACGTCGCGGGAACCTCGGGCGCGAACACGAAATCGCCTCCAAGAAGCGTTCTGAGGGCGGAGGGGGCGATGAGGAAGGCGCGGAGAGCGTCGTGGGTGTCGATCACTTGACCCTCGTGGTATCCTTGGCGGGCCTGGGATCAGCAGGTCATTTCATTGCCCCGCTTCTGTGCTGATCCCACGGAGGCGGGGTAACTGTTTAGGAGCGACAAGTGGACCGACCGATGACGTGGCACGAGTACAAGCTGCAATCGCTTGAGGACTACGCCGTCCGCGTGGAGGAACTAATCGGCAAAGGTTGGAACGTCGACCGTGCCATCAAGCATGCCGACCGCGAATTCTCCGAGAGCCGAGAGTTCATCGAGGCGACAGTCAGCCCTCGCGTCTGATCCCCTGGTCGCGCCGGAACCTGCGGTTGAGTTCGGCAAGCGGGTTCCGGGTCCGATCGCCGCCGCGTAGACGCCCAGCAACCTGCCGTGTTCCCTGCCGAATGAGTCGCGGGAAGTCTCCAGCGGTCGAGTCCAATGCCTCTGCGAGGAACGGGATGTAGGGGGTGTCCACTGTTCCCTCGTGGACGAAGAAGCCGTCGCCCGAGGCGGTCCCCACGAACACGATGGGACGCGGCCATTCGTCTAGGTGCTCAACGTTGAGATGGATGGAGTCTTCGGTATCGCCAGAGTGGCGATGAGGACGAATGTTCTCGCGTGCTCTTTCCGCGACCACCTCGGCGGCCGTCTCCATACCCGCCTCGATCATCATTTCTAGTTCTCGGATGCCGCCGGGGTTGATGCGCCACTGGACCAGCGCCATCAGCGGGCCGTGAACTTCCGCCGGGAGGCAGCGCGGCGAGCCTGGAGCTGCGCCGTGGTGCCGCTACTTACGCGCAAGTCGTGGATGTGCGAGGCATCGAGCTTGACGGTGGGCCGGAATGTTGATTGTCGGCTGCCGCTCTTTCTCTGTCCACGCGCGTTTGGCCGCCCCGACGTTGGTATCGTCGAATGCGGCCTCTGCCGGAAACGGAATACAGCTAGCCGGGCACGACCCATCTCGCGTGTCATCGTCCGGCGACGAGGCGTGGTTCCGTGTCGCGGACTAGTGCGACGGCGAAGCGGTCCAGCCATCTAAGTGATCCTCCGAAGGTCGATCTCCATGTGGTGCGGGCCGGTCCTGCCGTCCACGGTCGCCACGCCCACGATGTCGTAGGTGTCTGACCCGTCCACCAGCTTGTCGTCAGTCGTGATCGTGAAGCTCGGCAGGGCCGTGATGGCGAGGTACTGGCTTATCACTGGGTTCAGGTCCGGGCCGTCGAGCTCGTCCGGGCGCACCTTTGGCTGAATGCGGCCCCGTACCGTTCCCTTGGATGCTTCGTTGAAGATCGGCTGCCCTCCCCCGTCCTCTCCGGTCTGGGTCACGCCGGTCACGGTGATCGTCTTGTTCAGCCGGGACAGGAACAGGCTCATGGGATTCCTCGGTGTAGCCGCGGCGCTTGAAGCGGTCGATCAGTGAGGGCAGGTCGGTCTCGATGGAGCCCTTGGTGGGATGAGTGAGCCTCACGAGCCGTCGCCGCCGGTGATGAGCGTCCTGTCACGGCGGTCGCTCCGATAGCGGAAGGGACCGGCGAACGCACCCAGCCCAGCGGAGGGCAGGATGCGGCGCAGGAAGGCGGCGATGACCGGATCGGCCACCGAGGGGGCCGACTCGTCGCTGCTGCGTCCACTGGTCGGGTAGAACGTCTCGGAGTAGGCCCCGATGCGGACGGACTGCAATCCGGCCGGCGTCTGGCGGTAGCTCAGCCAGTCGTAGATGACGCCGCGGATCTGCTCCTCGTCGTTGGGATTGTAGGTCGCCACCATGTCCTCGAACCATGAGGTCGAAGACTCGGGGTTTCGCTCAACGAGGTAGTTGTCCAGCAGGCGGTAGTCGGTCAGGTTGGTCAGGCTGGTGCCGTCGTGGGTGATGGCAACCGAGTCGGTGTAGCGGGACAGGTAGAGCCCGTCCACGATGCCCTTGTCGCGGCGGTCGGGCAGGAAGAAGGTTTCGGTGCGCTCCCCGGTAAGGGGTCCGATCAGGCGACGGAGCTGCTCCTCCACCTCGTCGATATGGTCCTGGGTGACGGCTTCCCCGACGCGATCTTGGGCGTCGCTGAGGGTGACGAGGCTCACGGGCGTCTCCTATGCGCCGCGCTTGCGGCCCGGGGTGGCGGTAGCGTCCTCGAGGTCGTAGTGCAGATCGAGGGGCTTGAACTTGGCGGGGACCGCCTTGAGCAGAGGGTGGCCGGCGCGGACGCGCGTCTGACCCGCGGTGTAGGTAACGACCTTCCCGTCGATTTTGATGACACCCGTAGACCGGGCAACGTAAATCTCAGGGGCGGCGGTGTTGCGTGCCATGTAGTTCCTCCATTCCTCCGAGGTATGGGGCAGCCGGGGCGGAGGGAGGAGCCCCGCCCCGGCCATTCATTGCAGCCAGACGGTCTAGCTGGTGACCACGCCCACCTTCAGGATGCGGAAGGCGTTGTCGACGAGGATGAGGCTGGAATTGCGCCAATGGGCGAGCAACGCCCTCTGGCCGGTCCACTTGCCGTTGCCGTCGCGGACGTGGGGATCGAGCTCGATCGCCATGCCCGCCTTGTCCACGATCAGGAAGTTCGAGAAATCACCGAACAGCAGGATGTCGTTCCCGCTGGTCGTGTAGTCGGACTCCATCGCAGAGTTGTTGTGGCGGCTATAGCCGAGCAGGCTCGGCGGTGCGCCGGCCGACATCGCGCGGTACACGTCTCCACCACCGAGGGCACGCTGAAGCGACTCGATCTTGGTGAAGACGGCCCGGTGACCCATGAACCGCGCGCGCGGCTCGAAGCGATCCGGGAGAGCGTTCACCAGCCGATCGAGATCCTCGAGGTCGAAACCGTCGCCGGTCGTCCCCACGTCGGAGGTCGAGGCGAGACCCGCCACGATGCCCTCGGGGTTGACCGTTGTCCCGACGCCGTTGGTAAAGGACTCGACCTCCTCGGCGTCCTTGGCGTCCTGAAGCAGGCGCGCCATCTCGGACTGAAGTCGCGGCCAATCCTGGTCGGACTCGATCGAGAAGTCGATCTCTCCCTTCACCGACTGCGCGGTGACTTCCGGCTGTGCCAGCGTCGGCGAAGTCGCGGTGATGGCCGCTTCCTCAGCCGCACGGCTAACCGTGATGCCGGCCGAAGTGACACCCTTCCAGGTGTTCCCTGCCCCGGTCAGGGTCTCGACTCGGGCGATCTGTCGCAGGGGGTTAACCTGCCCGTCCGAGGTAAGAATGATCGTTGGGTCCAACTGGTAGGGAATCGCATAGCCGCCATCGGCGAGCTGGGAGCTGCCGACCGTAGCGACGGCGCGCTGCTCCTCCTGGGTCAGCATCTTGCCGGACAGGAGCTTGCCAAAGGCGCGCTGGTAGACGGGGCTGCCCGTAGCGAGAAGGTGAGCAGCAAACTCACCCTTGCGGTCCTGCGCCAGCAGCTTCTCGATGCGGGTCTTGTTCTTCGACTCGTCCGCGTCGGGGTGCGCGAACACCGCGCCCTCGACCGACCGCATCGCGCCGTCATGGAGAGCCTGGCGCATCTCGTCGTCGCTGCGCGACATGCTGCGGTACTCGGACAGGTCATAGATGTTGGCCGGGACGTTGGTGCGAGTGCCACCGCGGACGATGACATTCGGGACGGCCCGCTCGACGTTCTGCGGCTTCTCGGCCGCGGTGGCGAGCGCC
>DASVDX010000076.1:0-5006 GCA_036380875.1 Acidimicrobiia bacterium | reverse complement strand
ACGATCTACTTCGCCTCCGAGACCCAAGGGGGCATCGCCGGCGATCCCCAGGTCGTGTTGTTTCGCCGCCCGGCCGCCGGTCCTTGGCAGCAACACGTCGTCAAGACAGAAGACCCGAGAGGGTCGCGATTCGATCGGAAGCGACCTGTCGTCGCCATTCTCGACGAGGCTATCTACGTGATCTCCATCGACAATGCCCGGTCGGAGAGCTCGTACCAGAGGGCGACACTGAACGCATCCGGAGTCCCGGGGACATGGTCGGGGCTGACGAAGATCTTCGCCACGATGGGCGAGACCGTTCGCAACAACATCGTCCCGAGGGAACCAGTCACGTCGGCGAGGGGGCTGCCGGTCCTCATCGACAACCTTGCGGATGACACGATCTGGCGGACTGTCCTCCCCAACACCGGCAACCTGGCACCCGGTGTCGACGCCGGGCCGGACATAACCGTTGGCCGCGGGACGCCAGCCAAGCTCTTCGAGGCGAAGGCCGACAACTCTCTGGATGGAGGCATCGGCGATCCGCTTAAGTACCAGTGGACGAAGGTTTCCGGTCCCGGCAACGTCACATTCGCCAAAGCGACGGACCTCAATCCATCGGTGACCTTCCACCAGGAAGGAAAATATGTGCTGCGCTTGACCGTGACTGAGTCCGGCACGAACCCGTTGTCGAACTGGGACGAGATCACGGTCACAGTCGATCCCAAGAACGACGTCCCGAAGGTGACGATCACCAAGCCGGCCAACGGCGCCCAGGTCACGGCAGGCACCAAGGTGACGTTCTCGGCGACGGCCACCGACCAGGAGGACGGCAACATCTCCTCCAAGGTCGTCTGGACTTCGAGCCGCGACGGCCAGATCGGCAAGGGTGCCTCGTTCACCAAGAGCAATCTGAGCGTGGGCACCCACACGATCAAGGCGACCGTCGTGGACCGGCAGAATGCCTCGGCTTCGGCGACCATCACGCTGAAGGTCGTCCCCAAGCCGAACGCTCCGGGCAACCCCGGTGGTCCCGGCCAGCCCGGCAGTCCGGGGAATCCCCCGGGTGAGCCCATCGGGCCGGACAACCCCTTCGGAGACGACAACGGCCACGTGTTCGAAAACGACATCGAGTGGCTGGCCAACAAGGGCATCACTCGTGGCTGCAATCCGCCCACGAATGACCGGTTCTGCCCGGATGACTTCGTGACTCGTGGTCAGATGGCGGCGTTCTTGGTGCGGGCGTTCAGCTACACCGACGATGGCGGTGGCAGCCGGTTCGTCGATGACAACGGCCACGTGTTCGAGGCGGACATCGCTCGGTTGGCGGCGGCGGGTGTGACCAAGGGCTGCAATCCGCCGAAGAACGACCGGTTCTGCCCGGATGACTTCGTGACTCGTGGTCAGATGGCGGCGTTCCTCCATCGCGCCATCGGAGACGACTGAACCCATAGGTGGGACGGATGACATGAGCCGAGCAGGCGGCCCGAGGAGGAATCGGGGCCGGCGTTCCCTCACCGGAGCGCTGGCCGTCCTCCTCGTCCTTGGCGCCTTCCCCGGCGGAGCTCTGATCGCCGCTGCGGCGGACGTCACCGCCCAGCGCGTCGGACAACCCGTTTACACCTCCACTTGGTCGCCCCCCGCCAACGAGCCGTCGGGGATCGCCTACATCGACCACCTCGGCTACTACCTCGTCGTCGACACCAACGCCGACAGCTCCGGCAACGCCAACGGCTGGCGATACCTCCCGGGGTCGCCGGCGACGAGTGTCCGGACCGGTATCAGGGAGCCGACCGGAGTCGATTACGACCCGACCACTCGCACCCTGTTCATCACCAACGACCACGACTCCACCATCACCGTCATAAAGGACTTCGGAACGGCCAGCGAGACGCGTCGCATCGTGAACGTTGGCGACATCAGCTGTGACACCGAGGACCCGGCTTACGACCGCAACACGGGAATCCTCTACTTCATCGACGGATGCGCCGACGGCATCTTCTCCATCGACCCCGGTGGCGACGGCATCTTCGGCACCGCCGACGACGAGCGCGGCTTCTTCTCCCTGAGGCCCTTGGCCAGCCGCGCCAATCCGGACTTCGAGGGTCTGGCCTGGGACCCCGAAACCGGTCACCTGCTCGCCGGGAACCGGGACGACCGGGAGATCTACGAGCTCACGACCTCGGGTGCTCTCGTCAGGAAGATCTTCTTGCCCACCCAGAGCCCGAGGCCGACGTGGATCTCGGGGATGGGCTTAGCTCCCGCCTCTTTCGGCGGGGGAGCGCTCACAATCTGGGTCACCGACCGGGACACCTCGGCGATCTACGAATACAGCGTCGATCCGGTTCCCAAGTCACCGCCCGTGGCCGAAGACCTCGAATACACCGCGGTGGTCGGGAATCCCCGGACGATCGAACTCGAGGCCACCGACGCCAATCAGGACCCGTTGACGTATCACATCGTCAGCGGACCGACCAAGGGGAACTTGAGCGGCGGCAACGGGCCCAACCGCACCTACATCGCCACGGAGACCGGGGTGGACACGTTCACCTACAAGGCGAACGACGGAGGCCGGGATTCGAACATCGCCACGGTCACGATCGTGGTGACCGCTCCGCCAGTGAACCAGGCGCCGGTGATCGACGATGCACATCTGCCGAACGGCATCGGCATCCCCGAAGGCGAGCAGTATCGCCTCGACCTCAAGGGATACGTCGACGACGTGGAGGGCGACGCCCTGACGTTCACCAAGCTCACCGGGCCCGGATCCTTGTCTCCCCAGGGAATCTACACCTGGACTCCGGTTGAGAACCAGAACGGCTCGCATACCATCACCTTCCGGGTGACCGACAACGGTTCACCGTCCAAGTCGGCCGACGGCCAATTTCGGCTCGTCGTCGAAGAGGTGAACTCGCCTCCCTCGGTGAGCGTGCCTGGTGGGACCCGGACCAACACCGAGGGAGACACCGTCGACGTGCAGGTGTCTGTCGCAGACCCCGATATTCCCGCCAATGCTCTGACTGTCACCGCGTCGGGCCTGCCTCCGGGCCTGACTTACGACTCGACGACCCGGCGGATCCGCGGCCAGATCTCTGGCTCGGCCTCGGTCGGCTCGCCCTATACGGTCACGGTGAGTGTCGTCGACAACGGCGAACCGTCGCTGGGCGACGAGTACACCTTCACGTGGATCGTCGAGCCGAAGAGCCCCGCTGAGCCGCCCCCGGGCGAGCCGAAGCCAGGGCCCGGTGATCCAACCGGTCCAGAACAGCCGCCTGCCACGCCAGGGAAACCAGACACGACGGGTCAGCCGGGGACTCCGCCCGTGGAGCCGATCGGACCCGACAACCCCTTCGGCGACGACGCCGGTGTCTTCGAAGACGACATCGAGTGGCTGGCGGCGAGGGGTATCACCCGAGGGTGCAACCCACCGCGTAACGACCTGTTCTGCCCGAATCATTTCGTGACCCGTGGTCAGATGGCGGCGTTCCTCGCCAGGGCGTTTTCGTACCGCGATCAGGGCGGGAACCACTTCATCGACGACGACGGTGCGATCTTCGAGCGCGACATCGAGAGGCTCTTCGGTGCCGGCGTGACCCGGGGCTGCAACCCGCCCCACAACACCCGCTTCTGTCCCGGCGAGTATGTGACACGGGCCCAGATGGCCGCGTTCCTGGCCCGGGCGCTCGAGTTGTCCGGATCGTCCCGCGGCAACCGTTACGTCGACGACGACGGCAATCTGTTCGAACGTGAGATCGAGATCTTGGCGGACGCCGGCGTGGCGCGGGGATGCAATCCTCCTCGCAACGACCGTTTCTGCCCGAACGACTACATCACACGGGGCCAGATGGCGGCCCTGCTCCACCGCGCACTCGGAGACTGATATCGAGGATCGCCGCATCGCACATCGTTCGGTCTGGTTCGTGGCCATCGCCATGGTGGTCCTGGCGGCGTGCGATTCGGGGGCATCGCGTGCCTCCACGACCGAGATGGCCGGCACCACCGAGCACAGCCACGTCACCTCCGTCCCGACCGCCACCGTGGCACCCAGCGTCGAGTTGCCCGTCACGAAGATCTTTTCGGGCGAGGTCTCTCTGCCGGAGGGATTCACCGTGCCGGCGGAGGAACGGTGGGTCTTCGATCCCGACGCCGACACCAAAGTGACCGTATCCGGCAACGTCATCGTCGAAGGTGTGCTCGAGATGCGGCCCCGCTCAGGGGAAGTCGAGCACGCCCTGATCTTCGAGGGGGTGGACGAGTCGGGATTCGTCGGAGGGGGCCTCGACCCGGTCGAGTCGGATGTCGGGCTTTGGGTCATGGGGAACGGCCAGCTCCTGATCGAAGGAGAGGAGAAGACGGCCTGGTCGTACGAGTTCGACCCGGCCTGGGAGGGAGACGAAGTCGTCGCGACTCCATACCTTCCGGGCGAATACACGACCTTCGAGCCGGTCTCCGAGGCGCCGCCCCCCAACGAACTCGGCTACCGGGCCGAATTGCTGAACCTCTCCCGCAACGTCAGGATCGAAGGGACGCCGGACGGATTCACGCACGTCTTCATCCGCTCGACCCGACCGCAGACGATTCGATATGCCGCTCTGAGGTATGTCGCTCCGGCGTTCTCGGAGGAGACCGACCGCACGGGCCGATACGGGATCCACTTCCACATGGCAGGAGATGGCAGCCGGGGGTCGATCGTCGAGGGAGTGGTGGTCCGCGACGCCGGGAACCACGCCTTCGTCCCCCACGGATCCCACGGCATCACATTCCGATCCACGATCGCCTACCACGTGATGAACGAGGCGTACTGGTGGGACCCCAACGACGACGACGAAGAAATCGCGCACGACTCACACGACATCCTGTGGGAACGGGCGGTGGCGGCGGGGATCGACCTCGGTCCTGGCGGAAGCCGCTATCGGCTCGCCGCCTTCTTCCTCGGCGACGGCGCCAACCTCGTCGTCCGGGACTCGGTGGCGGTCGGGGTCCAAGGTGAGTCCGGGTCCGACCGAGCTGGCTTCATATGGCCAGAA
>DASVDX010000075.1:0-5898 GCA_036380875.1 Acidimicrobiia bacterium | reverse complement strand
GCCATCCACAACGCCGCCCCCGAACTGATCCTCATCCTCATCGCCCCGGAGGTGACCGCCGATCTGCTGCGGTCCGCCATGCGAGTCGGCATCTCGGACGTGATCGAGACGCCGCTCGATGAGCGCAAGATCGAAGCAGCCCTCGAGCAGTTCGCCGGGGACGTGTTGGAGCGGAGCCGCCGGGTGACGACTGCGGTTCCCGCCGAAGAGGACGACTCCGAGCACGGAAAGGTGATCGTGGTCACCTCCGCCAAGGGCGGAAGCGGCAAGACCGTCACGGCCACCAACCTCGCCCTTCTCCTCACCCGCCACAAAGGCAAGCGAGTGGTGCTGGTGGACGCCGACCTCCAGTTCGGGGACTGCTGTCTCGTCCTCCAGTTGGAGCCGCGGTTCACGATGGTCAATGCGGCCCACGAGATGCATCATCTGGATGCGGCGATGCTCGACTCGCTGTTGACCGAGCACCCGTCCGGTCTGAAGGTGCTGGCCGCTCCGCTCGAGCCGGCGTTCGCCGACGACATCACGACGGCCGGTCTGATGAAGATGATCGAACTGCTGAAGGAGCAGTTCGACTACGTCATCGTCGACACGGCCTCGATGCTCGACGAGCTCCTCTTGTCGTTGATCGAGGCGGGCGACCAGGTGCTGATGGTGGTCGACATGGACCTCCCGTCGGTGAAGAACGCCAAGCTGGCGCTGGAGACCCTCCGTCTCCTCAAGTTCCCGACCGACAAGGTCCAGATCGTCATGAACCGGGCGAACGCCAAGGCGCGTCTCGACGAGAAGGAGATCGAGACCGCTCTCAAGGCGAAGATCTCTGCCGCAGTGCCGTCCGATGGTGCGGTCGCTGCTTCGGTGAACGAGGGCCGGCCGGTGGTCGAATCTCAGCCGAAGTCTCGTATCGCCAAGGGTTTCGAGTCGGTCGCCGAACTCGTGGCCGGCCCAGTCCCGGAACCCACTTCAGGTCGCGGCCTGTTCGGCCGAAAGTGATCTGAGATGAAAGGACACACTGATGGCTTCACTCTCTGAACGTGTTGCCCAGGCGCGAGCCTCCGCGGAAGCTACCGGCTTCGCCAACAATCGGTCCGCTCAGCTGAACGAGCTGCGCGGTCGACTCCACTTCAAGGTCATCGAGGAACTCGGCCCGACGCTCTACGACCGCCAGATGTCCGACGCCGAGCTGCGGCTCCGCGTCATGGAGATGCTCGAATGGGCGATCGACCAGGAACAGGGGATGCCCCTCACGTCGGCCGACCGCCGACAACTCCTCAACGAGATCGCCTCCGATGTCCTCGGGTACGGTCCCATCGACCCGCTCCTCAACGACCCGGACGTCACCGAGGTCATGGCCAACGGCCCATACGACATCTACTACGAGAAGGGCGGCAAGATCTACAAGTCGGACGTCCACTTCGTCGACGACGTCCACCTACGGCGCATCATCGACAAGATCGTCGGCCAGATCGGCCGCCGTGTCGACGAGGCCACCCCGATGGTGGACGCCCGACTTCCGGACGGATCCCGCGTCAACGCCGTCATCGCCCCGCTGGCGATCGGCGGCCCCTTCCTGACGATCCGTAAGTTCGCCGTCGACCCGTACCAGGAGGCCGACCTCATCCGGTTCGGCACGATGACCCAGCGGGTCGCCGACTTCCTGCGGGCGTGTGTCCGCGGTCGTCTCAACATCATCATCTCCGGTGGTACCGGTTCCGGTAAAACGACGACCCTCAACGTGCTCTCGTCCTACATCCCCGAGGACGAGCGCATCGTCACCGTGGAGGACGCCGCCGAGTTGCAACTCCACCAGGAGCACGTCCTCACGCTCGAGTCCCGCCCGCCCAACATCGAGGGCAAAGGCCAGGTGACGATCCGAGACCTGGTGAGGAACACCTTGCGTATGCGTCCCGACCGAATCGTCGTCGGTGAGTGTCGCGGCGCCGAGGCCCTCGACATGCTCCAGGCCATGAACACAGGCCACGATGGGTCGCTCACCACGATTCACTCCAACAGCCCTCGTGACACCCTGTCCCGTATCGAGACGATGGTGCTGATGGCCGGCTTCGACCTCCCGGTCCGAGCCATCCGGGAGCAGATCGCCTCCGCCGTCGATCTGATCGTGCACGTCGCACGTCTCCGCGACGGCTCCCGGCGCGTCACGCACATCACCGAGGTCGAAGGCATGGAGGGCGACGTGATCACCCTCCAGGACCTGTTCCTCTTCGACTTCGGAGAAGGCATCGACGAGGAGACCGGGAAGTTCAAGGGCCGCCTCAAGGCGACCGGCATCCGGCCGTCGTTCTCGGAGGACCTGGCCGCCCAGGGCATCTATCTCCCCGCCGACCTCTTCGATCCGGAGCCCTTCGCCCGCCGGGGCGGAGAGATGTCGATGGTCCGGTGAGCAGGCTACGTCTTCTCCTCGCCGTCGCCCTCGCCGCGGTCGTGGCATTCCCCGCCACGGTCTCGGCCCAGTCGAGCGCGATCGAAATCGTCGAGGTCAACACGTCCCGTTACGACGAGAACGGGGCCGTCACGATGGTGGTCGGTCTGCGCAATCTCTCCGAGCAACCCGACCCGGCCCTTCTCTCCGTCACCGCCGATGGCCGCCCGGTCGAGAACCTGACCGTGGAGCCCTTGGGGTCGTCGACCGTGCCGGTCGGCGTGATCCTCGCTATCGACACTTCAGGGTCGATGGAAGGTGAGCCGATCGCCGCCGCCAAGGCCGCCGCCCGCAGCTTCGTCGAGTCCAAGAGGCCCGAGGACTTCATCGCCGTCGTCACCTTCGACGACCAGGTGCGGGTGCTCCAGGGGTTCACCAACAACACGGAGACCCTTCTGGCTCGGATCGACGCCATCGAGGCGGCGGGAGCGACGGTGTTCAACGACGCCATCATCCGCGCCCTGGAGATGTTCGCTCATCCCAGCGCGGCGCAGTTCCAGCCGAACCTGATCGTCCTCGCCGACGGAGCGGACAACGGCAGTTCCGCTTCAGCGGCTGAGGTGCAAGCGGCCATTGCCGATTCCGATGTGCGGATCTTCGGCATCGCCCTGGAAGCTCCCGACTTCGAGCCGGAAGTCGTGCGCCAAGTCGCCGAAGCGTCGGGGGGATTGTTCCTCCAAGCCCCGAGTCCCACCGAGCTCACCGCCCTGTATGCGCAGATCCAGCGGGAGATCAACAACGTCCTGGTCGCCCGGTTCAACGTGCCGCAATCGGCTCCGGGCGAGGTGACCTTTGCTGCTGCCTATGGCGATCTGACCGCAGAGGCCACGGCCCAGGTGAGCGGATTCGTCACCACTACGACCGCGCCAGCTGTGACGACGACGGTGAGCTTCCCTCCGCCGGAGACCTTCATCGTCGAGAGCAGGCTTCCTGCATCCCCTCAAACGCTGATGCTGATTTCCGCCTTGGCGACGGGCGCCGCCCTGGCATTGTTCGTCTGGATCCTCTTCGGTCGTCAGGAGGAGGAGGGCGGTAGTGCCTTCGCCAAGCGGCTCGCCGCGTACGGTCGCCGCGGGCCGCAGCAAGAGGAGAAGAAGACCCTCCTCGATCGCCTTCCACTCCTGCGCCGGTTCAGCCAGGCGGCGGAAGAGCAGGTGCGTCGGCGTGGTCTCGTGTCGGGTGTCAACTCCGCCCTCGAACAGGCCAACATCCCTCTGTCGCCCGGCGAGGCCATCCTCGCTGCGGTCGGGGTCGCCTTCCTGGGTGGAGTGTTGGGATTCCTGTTCTCGGGTCCGGTCGGAGGCCTGATCCTCTTCGTGCTCGTGATCCTGTTCGTGTTCGGCTTCATCAGTTGGGCCGGCAACAGGGAGAAGCGGAAGTTCGAGCAGCAACTCCCCGACACGCTCGTTCTCCTGGCGACCTCACTCCGAGCCGGTTACTCGCTCCTCCAGGCTGTAGAGGCCGTCGCAGCCGAAGCCCCGAATCCAACTGCTCGGGAATTCGGGCGGGCGATCGCCGAGGCCCGTCTCGGACGAAGCGTCCCCGAAGCCCTGCAGGGGATCACCGAGCGCACCCAGTCCAAGGACTTCGAGTGGGCCGTCATGGCCGTCGAGATCCAGCGAGAGGTCGGCGGCAACCTGGCCGAAGTGCTGCAGACCGTGGCGGACACCATGCTGCAGCGCAACCGCCTGCGGGGTGAGATCCGGGCCCTGACCGCTGAGGGCCGGATCTCGGCCTTCGTCCTCGGTGGCTTGCCGTTTGCGATGGCCGGCTTCCTGTGGGTCAGCAACCGCGACTACCTGATGCCGCTCCTCCAGGAGACCTTCGGCCGGATCGCCATCGGCGTCGGCGTGGTCCTGATGATCGGAGGCATCTTGTGGTTGCGGAAGATCATCAACATCGACGTGTGAGGCGAAAGTGGATCCTTTACTGATCATCGGACTGGTAGCGACCTTCCTCTTCGTCGCCTTCGTCGTGGTGTGGATCGGCAACGGCGTGCTCCGGGCCCAGCAGTCGGCGACCGATCGCCTGGCCGTCTATGGCAAGGACGTCCTGCGCGAGGAGACGCTCGCCAAGCCTCTGTCCGAGCGAGCCATAGCTCCGATCATCCTCAAGGCCGGCGCGCTCATGAAGCGCCTCACCCCGGTCGGATACCTCGAGAAGACGCAGCGCAAGCTCGTTTTGGCCGGCAGTCCCGGGAACCTCGACGCTCCTGCGTTCGCGGCGATAAAGGTTCTCACGACGATCGGCGGCTTCATCCTGGCCCTTTTCGCCCAGAGCGTGGGCGCCGACGGGATGCAGCGGTTGATGCTCTTCGTCCTCCCGATCGTCCTCGGCTTCTTCGGCCCCGAGGCGTGGCTCACCCGGAAGGTCGATGAACGGCGGACAGCGATGCAGCGGGCCCTGCCCGACGTCCTCGATCTCCTGGTGATCTCGGTCGAGGCCGGTCTCGGTTTCGACTCGGCCCTCGCTCGAGTGGTGGCCACCGTTCCGGGACCCCTCTCGGAGGAATTCTTCCGCATGCTGCAAGAGACACGGGTCGGTGTCAGCCGTCGTGACGCCATGCGGCATCTCATGGACCGGACCGATCTCGACGAGTTGCGGTCCTTCCTGTTGGCCATGCTGCAGGCGGAAGCGTTCGGTGTGGCCATCGCACGCGTGCTGCGTGTGCAGGCCGACGAGATGCGGGTCCGGAGGCGTCAGCGGGCACAGGAGAAGGCCTTCGCCGCCCCGGTGAAACTGGTCTTCCCATTGGTGTTCTGCATCTTCCCGTCGCTGTTCATCGTCCTGCTCGGACCAGCGGCGATTCAAATCATGGATGCCTTCTCGGGCGTCTGACACAATCGGCTTCAGCGTGAGCCGACGTCCCAGCATCACCATCTGGCACGCAGCACTGTTCTTGCCTTGGGTAGTCGCGGCCGTCAGCTTGCGCCGCACTTTCAATGACAACTCGTACATGTGGCATGTGCGAGCCGGCGATCTGCAGATTGCAGACGGGGCGGTCATAACTACCGACCCTTTTTCGTACACCATGCTGGGCACGCCGTGGCGCACGCAGTCTTGGTTGGCGGAGCTCGCCTACTCCGGAATCGACGATGTTGCCGGCCTTGATGGAGCCCGAGTGCTCGTCACTCTCCTGGCCGCCCTCCTCTTTGTGCTGCTCGGCCTGATCGCCTACCGACAGTCGAGGTCGGTCATTTCAGTGGTTATGTATCTCGTCGGGTCTGCGATCGTCATTGCCGGATTTCTCGTCCCTCGACCGGTCATCTTTTCCTTCCCGCTCATGGCGGCCGTCGTGCTCGCCGATGGCGACCGACGACTGAGATGGGGGTTACCGCTGTTGCTCTGGGTATGGGCTTCGGTTCACGGATCCTTTGCAATCGGTCTCGCTTATTTGGGTCTGCGGGCAATCGGGCGGGGGCTCGGCTGGCGGCGACTATTCGAACTGGTGTTCATTGGGC
>DASVDX010000074.1:0-18803 GCA_036380875.1 Acidimicrobiia bacterium | reverse complement strand
CACCAATGCTCCACCGCCCGACGCGTATCACCCACCGACAGTCCGCTGACAGCGTCGACCAGAGCTTCCTCGTCAGCTGCGAATGGGTCGGGGAACCGGTGCTGGGCGAACGCCAACACGACCGCCTGATCGAAGCTGAGTTTGCCGGAAGCCACCGCCGACCAGGTGAGCCGCATCTGGTCGAGGGAGCGGGCCAGGAACACCTCCCGCCGCGCCCGGCGGGCCGACATGCCACACCGATGCATCAGAAACGCCGCCGTCGACGTGTGACCGTCGTAATCGAACCCCCGCTCACGGTCCAGACGAGCGACCCTGACCAGAAACCTCAACCGGTGGGCCGTCAGGTCGTCCCAGGCTTCGGCGACTACGTCCATCGCCACATTCCCCCTGGTATCGAACGACTGTTCGATCATGCCTCCAAGCTATACGCTCGCAGGGACAGAAACCAGGGAGTCGAATCGCCGCTTCGAGGGACCACACGAGCGCGCGGCGGCCTAGATACAGACCACTCGGAGAGTGGGCGAGGGGGGACTTGAACCCCCACGGGTGTTACCCCACAGGAACCTGAATCCTGCGCGTCTGCCAATTCCGCCACTCGCCCCGGACACGGCGCGACACAGGATCGGCACGTGCGGGAGCTTCATCGTACCACTGCCGCCGTACACTGGCGCGGGTGAAACTGGCAAGGGCAGTCGAACGACGCCTCGAGCGCCTGCTCGACGGCATGGCCGGCCGGGTGTTCTCAGGCAGGGTCCATCCCACCGAGATCGCCCAACGCATGGTCCGGGAGGCCGATCTCTCGACGATCGAACATCACACCGGCTCGATGGTGCCCAACTCGATCACCGTTTCGATCAACCCCAACGACCTCGATCTGCCGCCGGATGCCTTGTCCCGGGTGTTGGCTGAGGCCTACGAAGCTCATGCCGCCGAGCAAGGTTGGCGCCTGCCCGGGCCCACGTTCGTCACCATCAAGCTCGATCCCGACCTGGGCGTCGGGAACATCGAGTGCGAACTGGAGGTCAGAAGGGGGATGCGCCACCCCTGGGGGCGCCTGACGGGCAAGCCGACGCTGGACTTGTCCAACAACCGGGTCTGGGTGGGGAGATCGGAGGAATGCGACGTGATCCTGCCCTACGACGAGGTTTCCCGACGCCATGCCGAGATCGTGCGCCGCCATGGCTCCATCTGGATCCGGGATCTCGGCTCGGCGAACGGGACGTTCGCCAACGGGCAGCGAGTCGGCGACGACAGCGTCGAGATCCAGCCCGGTTCTGTCGTAACCTTCGCCGACCGTTCCTACCGCCTCGAACTGGCCTGAATGCCCGACATCATCCTCGCCCTCCTGCGCCTGATATTTCTCGGCCTGATCTACCTGTTCGTGTGGCAGGTCGCCCGGGGCATCGCCACCCATCTGGGCATCCATGCCGAGCGCCGCCGCCGTCGTGGTACCAAGGTGGTCATCGTGCGATCCGACACGCAGGCGGGCCTCGATTTCACAGTCACTGACGCCACGGTGGTCGGCCGTAGCTCCGAAGCCGATATTGTCATCGACGACCCGTATGCTTCCGAGTTCCATCTCAGGCTGGTCGCCACCGAGAACGGCCTCACCCTGCACGATCTCGGCAGCACCAATGGGACGTACTTGAATGGCCGACGTGTCACCGCTCCGGCGGAGCTGCGGCGGGGTGACGCCGTACAAGTGGGCAAGACGGTGATGGAGATACGGTGAAGTACCGATGGGCGAGCGCCACGCACACGGGGCGGGTGCGCTCCAACAACGAGGACGCGGTATATCCGCCGACATCGGGGGCTGGTGACGACACGTCTCTGTTCATCGTGGCCGACGGGATGGGCGGCCACGTCGCCGGCGAGATCGCGTCACGCATCGCCGTCGACACGGCGGTGGACATCGTCGGGGGGCCCGGCCAGCGGGTCATCGGCGCCAACCACGCTCTCCTACTCGAGGTGGCTGAGCGTCCCGAACTCGCCGGAATGGGCACGACCATGACCTTGCTCGAGATCATCGACGACGTGGCCCGCATCGCCCACGTCGGCGACAGCCGCGCCTACCTCCTCCGCAACGGCGAGCTCCGACAGCTCACCGAAGACCACACGGTCGCCGCCGAGTACGTGGCGGCAGGGCGCCTCACACCCGAAGAGGCCATGACCCATCCGCAGCGCAACATGATCACCCGGGCCCTGGGGCTCACCCAGGATCTCGTCGTGGACGAGGTCGAGGAGCCGGTCCAGCCCGGCGACCGTTTCCTCCTCTGCTCGGATGGCGTGAACGGGATGCTCACCGACAACCAGATCGCCGAACAACTCCGGGCGGGGACGCCGGAGGAGGCGGCCTGGGGTCTGATCGAGGCTGCCAACGCCGCCGGCGGCAACGACAACATCTCCGCGGTCGTTGTCGACATCGTCGAGTGACCCGCCCTCCGGTAGGAAGTGGCACCTGGTAATCAATACGTAGCCGTCCCGCCCCAGGGACACTCTCCGGGGGAACGTGTTCACCGCCCATCCCGTTAGGACCCTCGCATGACCCGAAACACCGAAGGCGTCCTCGTCGTCGTCGCCTCGGCGCTCGCCGCGTTCGGCGTCGCCTTGGTCGAGTTCGCCGGCGGCGAGACGATCGGCGCCCAGGTGGGTCTGACGTTCCTGGTCTTCGTGATCGCTTTCGGGGGGATCCACGTGGCGCTGCGCACGTGGGCGCCGGACGCCACACCGCTGCTCCTGCCACCGGTGGCCCTGCTGGCTGCCATCGGCTTCCTCGAGGTGTATCGCCTGTCGCCCTACCGGGCGGGGCTCCAGCGCTGGTGGCTGCTGCTCGCCGCCGCCGTGACTTGTGTCGTATTGGCTTTCCTCTCCCGATCGGGATTGGGGCTGTTGCGCCGCTACCGCAACACGATGCTGCTCGTGGCTGTCGGCCTCCTCCTGCTGCCCAACCTGCCGTCCTCTGGACCGCTGCCGATCCGTGGTCTGACCCAGGGCGGGAGCCGGCTGTGGGTGGTCTTCGACCTCGGGTTCACGGAACTTCACTTCCAGCCCGCCGAGATCGCCAAAGTCCTCTTCGTCGCATTCCTCGCCGCCTACCTCGCCGACCGCCAGGCCGCCCTGACCGGTGCCCACCGTCGGCTCGGTCCGATCCGCATCCCCGAGCCTCGCCAATTGGTCCCCCTCGTTGCGGTGTGGGCCGGCAGCCTCCTGATCCTCATCTACCAGCGGGACCTCGGTGCCTCGCTCCTCCTCTTCCTCAGCTTCGCCGCCCTCCTCTACGCCGCCACCGGCGCCACCGGATACCTCCTCGCAGGGGGGTTGCTGGCCGTGGGCGGTGGTCTAGCGGCATGGAGGCTGTTCGACCACGTCCAGCGTCGTGTCCAGGCGTGGCTCGACCCCTTCGCCGATTTCGCCGACACGGGCTACCAGGTCGCCCAGGGTCTCTTCGCCCTCGGAACGGGAAGCCTGTCAGGTTCCGGCCCGGGGTTGGGGCGCCCCGACCTGATCCCCAACGCCGAAACCGACTTCATTTTCGCCGCCGTCGGCGAAGAGCTCGGCCTGGCTGGCTCGATCGCTGTCCTGTGCTGTTTCGCCTTGTTCCTGGCGGCCGGGTTCGGGATCGCCCTTCGCAGCCGGGACCGATTCCGCACCCTGCTGGCCGCCGGGCTCACTTTCGTGGTCGGCCTCCAGACCTTTCTCATCATCGGCGGCGTCGTGCGGGTCCTGCCCCTCACCGGCATCACGCTGCCGTTCATGTCCTACGGGGGCTCGGCCCTCATCGGCAACTTCTTGCTCCTGGGGCTCTTGGCCCGCGCCAGCCAGGAGGAACGGTCGTGAACGGGCCCATCCGCCGCCTCGCTCTGGCACTGTTCTTCTGCTTCACAGTCCTTCTGGGTGCCGTCACGTGGATCCAGGCCGTCCGTGCAGATGTCTACCGCTCGGATCCTCGGAACGCCCGAGTGGCCATCGCCCAGGCCGGAAAGGAGCGCGGCGTGATCGTGGCGGCCGACGGGGAGGTCCTGGCGGAGTCCGTGCCCGACGAAGAGGATCCCCGCCGCTTCAACCGGGCATACCCACTCGGACCGGTCTTCGCTCACATGGTGGGCTACACCTCCCCCATCGTCGGCGATGGCGGGCTCGAGGCGGCCTACGTCGACGAGTTGCGGAGCCGTCGGGATCTGACTCTCTCGGACATCGTGGCCGCCATCCTCGGCCGTGACCTGCGGCCCCGGAGCATGCGGCTGACGTTGGATTCCCGCCTCCAGCAACTCGCCTACGACGCCCTCGGCGACCGGGCCGGAGCGGTCGTGGCCCTGGATCCGCGGACCGGGGCGATCCTCGCCTCCGTATCCAAGCCGTCGTTCGACCCCGCTCTGCTGGGCAACGCTGAAGCCGCCGAGAATTGGGAGCAGCTCTTGCAGGACCCGGACCGCCCCCTCCTGGACCGCGCCACCCGCGAGCTCTTCCCACCGGGTTCGACGTTCAAGACCGTCGTGGCGGCCGCCGCCATCGAATCGGGAGTCGCCACCCCCGAGACGATGTTCGACGACCCCGCCGAATTCCCGCTGCCCGGCTCCACGGCGACGATCTCCAACTTCGGAGGCGGTCTGTGCGGCGACGGGTCCCAGGTCGACCTCATGCGCGCCTTCGTCCGCTCCTGTAACACCGTCTTCGCCGACCTGGCGATCCAGGTGGGCGCCCCAGAGATCGGCCTGATGGCCGAAGCACTCGGTTTCAACCGGGAGCTCGACTTCCCTCTGCCCGTTGCCGAATCGGCTTTCCCCACCGGCGAACTCGCCAACGACGACGCCGCCTTGGGTCAGAGCGGCCTCGGGGAACGCAACGTCCGTGCCACCCCGTTGCAGATGGCGATGGTCGCAGCCGCGATCGCCAACGACGGAGTCCTCATGCAGCCGTACGTGGTCGACGAGATGTTCGACCCCGACGGCAACACCGTTTCGACGACCGAGCCGGAGGTGCTCAGCGAAGCGATGTCGCAAGCGACTGCTGACACGCTCACCGAGATGATGGAACGCGTCGTCACCGAAGGCACCGGCACCGCCGCCACCGTTCCCGGTATGCGGGTCGCCGGCAAGACGGGCACCGCCGAAGCCGGTCAGGGCGCCTCCTACCCGTGGTTCATCGCCTTCGCCCCGGTAGACGATCCCCAGATCGCCCTGGCGGTCATGTTCGAGCCCGTGCCCGCCGAAGGAACCTCAGAGACCGGCGGCCGCGTCGCTGCTCCCGTTGCCGCTCAACTGATCGAAGGTTGGCTGGAAATACGCAACTGATCCCTATCATTCGGCAGGCCGTCCCGAACCTATGGAAGCTCCACGTCCCCTCACAGATAGATATCACCTGTCCTCGCACATCGCCCGGGGCGGTATGGCCGACGTCTACCAAGGCCAGGACACACTCCTCGGTCGCAAGGTCGCCATCAAGATCCTGCACTCGCAGTACTCGAGCGACGAGGCGTTCGTAAAGCGGTTCCGACGAGAAGCACAGGCCGCCGCCAACCTCAGCCACCCGAACATCGTCAGCATCTACGACTGGGGCGAGGCCGGCGATACCTATTTCATCGTCATGGAACTCGTGGAGGGCCGTTCCCTCCGCGAAGTGCTTCGCTCCGAAGGCGCACTCCTCCCCCGGCGGGCGGTCGAGATCGCCTCGGAGGTGGCAGCGGCGCTTTCGGTGGCCCACCGGGCGGGCCTCGTCCACCGCGACATCAAACCCGGCAACATCCTGCTCGCGAGCGACGGCACCGTGAAGGTCACGGATTTCGGGATTGCCCGAGCCTGGGACGACTCCCAGGAACTGACCCGCACGGGGTCGGTGATCGGCACCGCCACCTACTTCTCGCCGGAGCAGGCCCAAGGAGCCGCGGCCGACGCCCGCTCGGACGTCTACTCGCTGGGCGTCGTCCTCTACGAGATGCTGACTGGCCGTCCGCCCTTCCAGGGCGACAGCCCGATGTCGGTCGCCTTCCAGCACGTTTCGACCGAGCCGGTGCCACCTTCCCAGCTCAACCCGGACGTCTCGCCGCAGCTGGACGCCGTCGTGATGCGAGCTCTGCGAAAGGACCCGGCGGGCCGCTATCAGAGCGCCGAGGACCTGCGTGCCGACCTCGTGGCCGTGTTGCGGGGACAAACACCCTCGGCGCCTCCCCCGGTTCCCGCCGTCACCGGCAACTACGCCGACCCCGACGCCTCGACGCGGGTGATCCCGTCGGCGGCAGCGCCCCCGCCCACCGCGCCGCCAGACGAGGTGTACCGCGACCTGGAAGAGGAACCACCCTCTCAGCTGCCGTTCATCCTCACCGCTTTCGGCCTTCTCGCGCTCCTGGTCGTTCTCGTCTTCGTGCTCCTCCAGGCGTTGGGGGGCGACGACGCGCCCGAGATGGTGGTAGTCCCCAACGTCACCAACCTGCCCGAAGAGGATGCCGTGCAGCGTCTCGAAGATGAGAACCTGCGCGTGCGGATCTCACGCGAGCCGAGCGACGAGATCCCCCAGGGCAACGCCATCCGGACCGATCCGCCCGCCGGCGAAGAGGTGCCGGTGGAGACGACCGTCAACCTGTTCATCTCGGCAGGCCCGGAAGAGTTCGAAGTGCCCAACCTGATCGGCCGGGACGAGGAGGAAGCGCGCCGAATAATCGAGGAGTCGAACTTCGTCGTCGGCAATGTGACGTCGCGTCCGTCCGAGGAACCCGAGGGCATCGTCATCAGCCAGCAGCCCCCGGCGGGTGTGCGGGCCGGTGCGGGCTCCCCGATCGACATCGTGATATCCGAAGGCCCAGAGACCTTCGAGTTGGAGGACTTGTCGGGCCTGACGGTCGAAGACGCCACGGCGAGGCTCGCCGAGCTCAATCTGCGGGTCACGGTGGAGCAGAAGTACGACGACGACGTCCCACGCGGCCTGGTCATCACGACCGACCCGGAGCCCGGATCGACCGTCAGGGCGGGTGACACGGTCCTGCTGATCGTCTCCAATGGGCCACAGCCGGTCACGATCCCCGACTTGACGGGCAGAACTCCTGAGGAGGCCGAGTCGATACTCCGAGACCTGGGTCTCGGGTTGAACATCTCGAACGCAACCGAGACCGTGACAGATCCCAACCTCGACGGTCGGATCGTGGCGCAGTTCCCGACTGCGGGCGGCTCGGCCGTGCCCGGGGAAGTGATCACGGTGACGTTGGGTCGGGTTCCGCCGACCACGACCACCACGACGACAACGACCACCACGACGACAACAACGACTACGACGCCGACGACCGTGCCTAACACGGCACCACCCGACACGGGCGGGGACGGCGACTGAGGTCAGCCAGCCGTCAGGACAGGAAGTTGGCGAGGAGGGCTTTGCCCTCGGTGGTCATGACGGACTCGGGGTGGAACTGCACTCCGTGTACGTCGTAATGGCGGTGACGCACGCCCTGCACCACCCCGTCTTCTGACCAGGCGCACTCCTCCAGTTCGTCGGGCAGGTCGACTGCTGCCAACGAGTGGTAGCGGGTCGCCTCGAACGGGTCGCTGAGGCCGGCGAACACTCCCTTTCCGTCGTGGCGGATCATCGAGGTCTTTCCGTGCCTGGGCTCGGGGGCGAGGTCGATCGACCCGCCGAAGGCGGCAACTATCGCCTGGTGACCGAGGCACACACCGAGGATCGGGATCCGCCCGGCGAAGCTCTGGACGAAGGCGATCGAGTTGCCCGCCGTCTCGGGTCGTCCTGGGCCCGGTGAGATCACAATCCGGTCGTAGCCCGCTCCCTCCGTCTCCTCGGGAGAGATCTGGTCGGCGCGGATCACATCCGGCTCCGCTCCCAACTCGCCGAGATACTGGGCGAGGTTGAAAGTGAACGAGTCGTAGTTGTCGAGGACGAGGACTTTCACCGGTAGTTCGTGGTCATTATGAAGCCCGCCGAGATGGCGATCAGGCCGATCAGGAGCACCCACTGGTCCGTGCGGAAGAAGAAGCGAACAAGGACGAGGATGACACCTACCGCCATCAACCCGGCCATGGTGGCCACGTACCAGCGTGGACTCTCTGGGGCGTCCTTGGGGATCGTGCGCTTCGGTGGAGTCGGCCCCTTGGACTTCGGCTTGCGACGCTTCGACTCAGGCATGGGCCATAGCGTAACTACCGAATGGGTGCCCTCAGCCGGGCGCTTGTGAATGACAAACTTGTAGTTTTCCCAAGAGTTGTCCACAGGGTGTGGACAACTAGGAGTGGGCTTGGTGGCCGGGGCGGGGGCGCCAGACGGGCACCATCTCCTCACGGCAGTGCTTCGGCGGGGAGGTTTCGATGACGTTGGCGACCCGCAGGGTGACCTCGGTGCCACAGATCGTGCACCGGTAGTCCTGATCCTCGACTTCGACCACATCGGCGGGATCGACCGGAGGGGGTGGGGTGGCGAGGAGGCGCAGGATCTTCATCGACACCACCCACACCGTCACCCCGATGGCGATAGCGATGAGTATCTGGCCGAGCCCGATTACCTCGCCCACTAGCCGATGCGTTCGATGATGGTGCCGTTTGCCATCCCGCCGCCCTCACACATGCTCTGGAGGCCGTAGCGGCCGCCAGTCCGCACCAGTTCGTGGACGAGGGCCGTCAGCAGCCGGGCACCTGAAGCGCCGAGCGGGTGGCCGAGGGCGATCGCTCCCCCGTTGACGTTGGTCCGCTCCCACAGGGCGTCGGGATCGCTGCCACCGTGCTCCATCCGCCAGGCGCCGACGACGGAGGCGAATGCCTCGTTGATCTCGAACAGGTCGATGTCGTCGATCGTCAGCCCGGCTTTCTCCAGGGCCTTGGCGGTGGCGGGGATGGGGCCCGTGAGCATCGTGATCGGATCGACTCCGGCGAGGGAGAAAGAAACGAAACGAGCCATCGGCTCCATGCCGAGCTCCTCGGCCTTCTCTTCCGACATGATGAGAACCGCGGCGGCGCCGTCGGAGATCTGCGACGAGTTCCCCGCCGTGACCACGCCGTCGGCCTTGAACGCCGGCTGCAGCGACGACAGCTTCTCGAGAGACGTGTCCCAACGGATGCCCTCGTCCTTCGTCATCACTTCACGGCCGTTTTCGGTCTCGACCTCGACGGGCACGATCTGGGTCTCGAAACGTCCCTCGTCGGTCGCCCGAGCGGCACGGCGATGCGACTCGAGAGAGATCTCGTCCAGGACCTGCCGGCTGAGGCCCCACTTCTCGGCGATCATCTCGGCGGAGATGCCCTGGGGGACGAGGCCCTGGCTGTAGCGCTCGAGCATCTTCGGCCCGAAAGGCTTGCCGGGACCTTGCTGCGAGGTGATGCCCATCGGAACCCGGGTCATGGACTCGACCCCGGCGGCGATGACCACGTCGTAGGCGCCGGCAATCACCCCCTGCGCGGCGAAGTGGGCGGCTTGCTGGGAGGAACCGCATTGCCGGTCGATGGTGACTCCCACGACCTCCTCGGGGAATCCGGCGGCGAGGGCGGCGTTTCGCCCGACGTTCACACCCTGCTCGCCGGTCTGCATGACCGTTCCCATGATCACGTCCTCGACGAGGCCTGGATCGAGGTCGTTGCGCTCCACGAGGGCTCGAAGGGGGATGGCGGCTAGGTCGACCGGGTGGATGTCCTTGAGCTTCCCGTTCCGCTTTCCGATCGGGGTACGGACTGCGTCGACGATGACCGCGTTCGGCATTCGAATCCTTTCGCTCCGTAAGCCCCAACCTTATCGGCGCTGCCGCAATTCCGGTCGCAGGCGGGAAAAACAAAGGGAATCCGATTGCACACAGAACATATGTTCGATAGGGTTGATCGGGTGACGGAACTGCCTTGGCCGGAGCCGGCCTCCGGGGGACTGTTCGAACTGGGCCGCAGGGTCGCGGGCCGGGGCGAGTACCGCGGCCTCACCTTCCACGAGGTCGAAGCGAAAACCATCCTCAACCACGTGCCTTGGGACCGATTCGGCTTCAACTGGACGATCAACCCGTACCGGGGCTGCAGCCACGCCTGTGTCTACTGCTTCGCCCGCCCCACCCACGAGTATCTCGGGTTCGACATCGGCCCCGACTTCGAATCCCAGATCGTGGTGAAGATCAACGCCGTCGAACTCGTCCGTGCCGAAACAGAGCCCGGGCGGTGGGCCGGCGAGCTGATCGCCATGGGCACCAACACCGACCCCTACCAGCCGGCGGAGGGCAAGTACCGCCTGACCCGCGGCGTGCTGGAGGTGCTGGTCGAACGGGCCAACCCGTTCTCGATCCTCACCAAATCGACCCTGGTGTTGCGTGACCTCGACCTGTTCGTGGAGGCGGCCCAACGCACCGAGATATCGGTCAACTTCTCGATCGGGACTCTCGATCCCGAGGTGTGGAAGTCGACCGAGCCGGGGACGCCTCATCCCCAACGGCGGATCGAGGCGGTGGCGAAACTCACCGAGGCCGGGGTGCCGAGCAGCGTGCTGATCGCCCCGCTGATCCCCGGCATGTCAGACCGACCGGACCAGATCGCCGCGGTGGAGAAGGCGTGCCGGGAAGCGGGGGCGCAATCGGTGTCCAAGATCATGCTCCATCTCAGGCCGGGCGTGAAGCAGCACTTCATGGGGTGGCTGGCGATGAAGCGGCCCGACCTCGTCCCCGAATACGAGCGCCTCTATCGCAACCGTGCCTACCTGTCGAACCCGAGGCGCACAAAAAGCCCCTACCGGCGCGAACCGCAGCCGGCGTCGAAGCAACCGGTGCAGACGTCACTCCCCTTCGGCTGATCCGGCGGCAAGCAGAGCCTCCCCGCGAGGTGAGATCCGGTATCCCACCTGGAGGCTCTCG
The DNA here is from genome assembly GCA_036380875.1 of Acidimicrobiia bacterium. Lineage (GTDB taxonomy): Bacteria > Actinomycetota > Acidimicrobiia > Spongiisociales > ZC4RG35 > ZC4RG17. The sequence continues at coordinate 7,996 of DASVDX010000074.1, read as the reverse complement.
GTCAGGCCCAGTTCCTTGAGGCGACGAACCCGCTGCTTGAAGTACTTCCGCGGCAGGCCCATCTCTTCGGCGAGTTCGGTGGAGACCCTCCCGGGGTTGTCGGCGATCAGCCGTAGCGTCTCCCATGTCCATGGCTGATCGGCGATGCGATCCATCCGCTGGAGGCGCGTCCTGAGATCGACCAACTCTTCTGGTGTGAGCTCGGCACGTTGCCGGAGCACGGCACGCGGATCGGGCCCGGCCGGCTTCACCTCGATCCGATACACCGTTCCCGGCCTGTCGTCGAACCAGTCATGCAACTCCGCCAAGGTCGAGTGTCCCGCCCGCCGGGCGTCTTCTTCCGTGACCGCGTCCTGTGACGTGGGTTCGATGCCGATGATCTCGACCAGGCCGATCGGAGTGCGGAGGCGAGTGCCAACTCGGACGCGCCGCGAATGCCACGTCCGAAAGACGACTGTGACTCGCCCCGCTTCGATCCCGGCGAGCTCCCGCTTGTCGAGCAGCACCGAATCGAATCTAGGTGGAGGATGGCGGTGGAGCTGAGGGGATTTGAACCCCTGACCCCCTGCGTGCAAAGCAGGTGCTCTGCCGAACTGAGCTACAGCCCCGCGAGCGGCCATTGTACGGGTCGTCGCGATCCGGTCGGAATGATTGGGCTTGTCCTGTCGGCTGGCCATGTTGTAGCCTGCCGCCGGTTGACAACGCGCTCATCTAGAGCGGTGGAGGGACGGGCCCTGTGAAACCGCGGCAACCGGCCACGAGTCGTGACTCGGGCACGGTGCTAACGCCCGATCGATGAGATGCCGTCGAGCCGTCGGAGGCTTGCGGCGCTCAGAGCGCAAAGCAGCAAGCACCGACAAACGAGGCTCGACATGATCAGACGGCACAGTCTTCCTGCGGCGACGAACGTGGCCTGTGGACACTGTTGTGGCTGCTCTCGGGTGACCCCCGGGACGGTCTGACAGCCGCTCCCCGAGACGCCATCACCCGAGAGGATCCCCTTCTTCGGCGTCCGCTTGTTCGTCTTTCCCCTCACAGGAGGTCTGTTCGTGATTCGTCGCCGTTTCGACTCGATCGTTGTCTCCGTGGCCCTGATGGCCGCCCTGCTCCTCGCGGCGTGCGGGGGTGGGGCGGCTGCTCAGACACCATCGACGCTCACACTCGACTGGGCCTACTACAACCCCACGAGCCTGGTGCTCGAGCACTTCGGCTGGCTGGAAGAAGACCTGTCGGCCGATGGGATAGAGGTCTCTTGGGTGCAGAGCGCCGGCAGCAACAAGGCGATCGAGTTCCTCAACTCGGGGAGTGTCCAGTTCGGCTCGACCGCCGGCGCCGCCGCCCTGCTCGCCAAGGTCGCGGGAAGCCCGATTCGTTCCGTCTACTCGTACTCGCAGCCGGAGTGGACTGCCCTTGTCACGTTGGAAGACAGCGACATCCGGTCGGTCGAGGACCTGGCCGGAAAGCGGGTGGCGGTGACCCGAGGCACGGACCCGCACATCTTCCTGGTCAGGGCGCTGGCCGACCACGGATTGTCCGAGGACGACATCGAGTCGGTCTTGCTCCAGCACGCCGACGGACGCAATGCCTTGATATCCGGCCAGGTCGACGCCTGGGCGGGCCTCGATCCGATGATGGCCGAGGCAGAACTGGAACAGGGTGCCCGCCTCTTCTACCGGGCTCCCGAACTGAACACGTGGGGAATCCTCAACGTCAACGAGGACTTCGCCGAGGAGCACCCGCACCTGGTCGAGAAGGTGATCGCCGCTTATGAGCGGGCTCGCGAGTGGGCGCTCGAGAACCCCGACGAGCTCGCCCAGATCCTCGCCGACGCCGCCGGCCTGTCGATCGAGGTGGCCGAAGCTCAGCTGGCGCGGACGAGCTTCACAACTCCTGCCCTGGGCGAGGCCCAGTACGAGTCGATCCTCGGCGCCGGCGAGGCGCTCCAGCAGGCAGGCGAGATCGACAGCGACGTCGATGTGCAGGCCGTGCTGGACGCGTTGTTCGACCCGAGCTTCACGACGGATCTGGAGGACTGATGGCCATTCCCGAAACGATCGCCGACACCTCGCCCCACCTGGGCGAGGTCGTCGTCTCCCCTCGACGGACAACCGGGACCCGTCGCCGGGGTTTGGGCTGGCAGGGTCTCGTCCTGCCGGTAGCGACTGCGGTGCTGTGGGAGGTGGGCGCCAGGGTCGGCTTCGTCTCGACCCGGCTGCTCCCCTCCCCCAGCCAGATCTTCGACACGGTTTCCAAACTCGCTGCGTCGGGGGAGCTAGCTGACCACACCGTGGCCACGTTGTGGCGCGTCTTCTGGGGGTTTTTCCTGGGCGCCAGCGTGGCCACGGTGTTGGGAGCCGCGAGCGGCGTGTCCCGCAAGTTCCGGGCCTTCGTCGACCCGACGTTCCAGGCGCTGCGGAGCATTCCGTCGATCGCCTGGACGCCGCTGTTCATCCTCTGGTTCGGGATCTTCGAGACGCCGAAGGTGCTGCTGATCGCCGTGGGTGTGTTCTTCCCCGTCTACCTGGCACTGGTCGAAGGGATCGGATCGGTCGATCGCAAGCTCGTCGAGGTCGGGCGAACGTACGGGTTCGGCACTCTCACGCTGACGAGACGGATCCTGCTTCCCGCCGCCCTCCCCACCTACCTCGTCGGCCTGCGAGGCGGCCTGGGCTTGGGGTGGATGTTCGTCGTGGCAGCCGAGTTCCTGGGCGCCACCCGAGGCCTCGGCTACCTCCTCGTCGACGGGCAGATGACGGGACGACCGGCGGTGATCATCGCCTCCATCGTCCTATTCGCCCTGCTCGGAAAGGCCACCGACTGGGGACTCGCCCGGGTCGGTGCCCGGCTTGTGCGTTGGCAGGACGACTTCCAGTCGAGGGCGCGATGAAGGTCCGGCTCGACCGGGTGTCGATGCGCTACCCGAACGGGCATCTCGCCCTCGACGGGATCGATCTAGACGTGCCCGAAGGGAGGCTCACGGCATTCATCGGTGGGAGTGGATGCGGCAAGAGCACGCTCCTCCGGCTCGTGGCCGGACTGGAGCATCCGACGGAGGGGACGGTGTGGGTCGGCGACCGGCCCGTCACCGGCCCCTCCACAGACGTCGGGGTCGTCTTCCAGGAGCCACGCCTCATGCCGTGGTTGACCGTCTCCGCCAACGTCGCTTTCGGGATCGGCCACCTTCCGGCCGAGGAGTCGAGGAGCCTGACAGAAGCGACCCTGCAGCGGGTGGGCCTGGCCGATTTCGCCGGCGCGCTGCCCAAGCAGCTCTCGGGTGGCATGGCCCAGCGCACCGCACTCGCCCGGGCCCTGGTGACTTCCCCTGAGGTGCTGTTGTTGGACGAGCCATTCAGCGCCCTGGACGCCCTGACCCGAGCCGACCTGCAGCAGCACCTCCTGGATCTGTGGTCGGCCGACCGCCAGACGGTCCTTCTCGTCACCCACGACATCGACGAGGCGCTGCGTCTCGCCGACGAGATCGTGGTCATGTCTGGCCAGCCCGGTCGGATCGTCGACGTGGTGGAGGTCGACGACGAGCGCCCGAGAGACCTGGCTTCGCCGGAACTCGTCCGCACCAGACAGCACGTGCTGTCGGCGTTGTCCCAGGAGCCCTCGGCGGCTATCGGATGAGTTCCCGGCTCTCGAGTTGCTTCCTCAACTGCTCGGGCGTGGTGAACAACTCGGCCTGGAACCCAAGGCGCTTGGCGGCATCGACGTTCTCTGGGTGGTCGTCGGTGTAGAAAGTGCGCTGCGGATCCAGCGAGTAGCGCTGGATCAGGATCTCGTAGATGCGGGGATCGGGCTTGATGACGCCCACGTCACCAGAGACGACCTCGCCGTCGAAGTCCTGGAGAAATGGCCATCGCTCCTTGGCGATCTCCCATTTGGCCGAGGAGAAGTTGGTGAGGGCGTAGATGGGAACCCCGGCCATTTCGAGTTCATGAAGGATCTCGACGGTCGGCTCTATGGGGCCGGCCACCATCTCCTCCCAATGGGAGTCGTAGGCGGTGATCAGGTCGGCGTAGTCGGGAAAGCGAGAGATCAGCTCTTCGACCGCCTCAGACCACGGTCGCCCGGCGTCCTGCATCCGGTTCCACTCCGGGCTGCAGACCTCGGACAGGAAGTGCCGACGCTCGGCCGCGTCGGCAATGAGACGCCGGTAGAGGTACTCCGGGCTCCAATCGAGTAGCACCCCACCGACGTCGAACACGACTGCTTCGACCGCCTCCATCGCTTCGAAGGTAGTTCGACGCCTCCATCTCCCGATCAGGCCGTTTCAGAGGCGGCTCCGGGGGAACCATTCGTCGAGGCCACACTCTGGAGGTGCCCATTGCCCCGCGTGAAGCGCGAAGAACTGCCCGAGACGATCAAGCGGTCGTCCAAGAAAGCCCAAGAGACCTACCGCAAGGCGTTGGAGTCGGCCCACGAGCAATACGACTCCGAAGAGCGCGCCCACCGCACAGCCCTCGCCGCGCTGAAGCACTCCTTCGAGAAGAAAGGCGACCGCTGGGTGGCCAAGAAGGAGAAGGGCCCATCAGACGAACGAGCCCGGCGTGGTCAGCGCCGGGGCGGAGAGAGCGCCGGTGGTGTCGACGTGTTCGGCAACACCAGAGAAGAGCTCTACGAGCGCGCCAAGAAGCTCGACATCAAGGGCCGCTCGTCGATGAACAAGCTCGAACTCGCCCAGGCCATCGCCCGCAAGCAGGACTGACGTGTTCAACCCGGGACATCGCCCCGGCCGACGCCGGCGATGTCCTGGCGGTGGTGCAGAACTTCGTGGATCGTGTGGGTGGTGATCCACTCGACTGAGCGCTCGGCCTTCTCCGGGTAGTTGTAGATCCCGGTTCGCTCCCATCCGGCGGGGCCGAGTGCTTCCAACGTGTGAATGAGACGGTCCGCGTTGTCGCGTATCGTCTGCGGCAGCGTTGCCGGGTCGACCGAGGCGTAGCCGGCGACCCGCTCTTCCCGTCCCATCGGCTCGAATACTGGGGTGTCCTCGGTCTGGGTCAGGCGGATCCGCCCTTCTTGCACCTCGAGGACATCGCGCACGTGGCAGGCGTACTCGTGGGCGGACCACACATCCGGAGCCGGTCGATCATGGACGATCGCGGCGGCACCCAACTCGGCGATGAGGGCGTCGACTTCAGCCGAAAGCGCCGCGGTCAGTTCGTGTCGGGACAGCGCTGTGTAGTCGTAGCCACATTGATCGCACCTCACCAGCTCACCATAGGCGCTTTGAGTCGCGTGGCAGCGGCCCTCAACTCCCCGTCAACCGTTTTGCAGCCTCCGTATGCAGGCCCGTCACGAGGCAGGACACGACTTCTCCCCAACTGCATCGGCTCGGTGGTTCGACGACAGGACCCGCCGGTTCGACGAACAGGTAGATCCCGGTAGAATCTCTGTTCCTCGAACTCTTGGGCCCATAGCTCAGTCCGGTTAGAGCGCATCCCTGATAAGGATGAGGTCCGTGGTTCAAGTCCACGTGGGCCCACAAGTCACTTCTGGAAATCAGGGGGGCGGGAAGTTCCCGCCCCCCTGATTCGCGTTCAAGGTGCGGTGAGGGTCCAGGATCCGCCGTCGTCGGCTTCGATGTCGAGGATCACGGTTCCGGTCGGGATCAGCACACTGCCCGATGGGTCCGGCGAGTCGATCAAGAACGGGGACAGCGTCGGGTACGAGCCGTCGTGGGTGAGGGCCTCCACGTGGAGGATCGGCCCGTTCTGGAGAGTCCAATTCAGGTTGCCCGGTCCACCGGCGTAGAGAAGGACGTCTTCTCCTTGACCGGAGACGGTACCCGTTTCGAGGACGCGGGCGTCCGACATCGGCCGGATCGTCAAGGTCCACTCTCCATTGGGCGGCGCACTCACGTCGATAGCCCGCAACGGATAGAACCCGTTGACTTCGTGCCAACGGGTGTTGAGGCTGCGACGGCCCTGATAGGAGTCCTCAACCGCCGCGTCCACCAGAAGAGGTATCTGGAGACCCCGGCTGTCGACCGCCCAGACGACGAAGTTGGCTTCATTGGGCCCGCTCCATTCGAACGTGGCGTCGAGCAACGCCACACCATCGTTGGGCACGGTGACGTTCACGCGGGCATTGCCAGTGCCGGTACGCACGATCGGGGTGAACTCCTCGAATTCGGGCGTCGAGTCTTCCAACGCCCGGCGCAGGAACGCCGCCATCTGCGCTCTAGTGACGGGATCGTCAGGGCAGAACCGCGTGTTCTGAGGCGGGTTGCAGCCGCGCGTGATCCCGGCCTCGGCCAAGCGACTGATATCGGCTTCGAAGACGTGGCCTCGGGTGTCATCGAACCCGTCGCCGGTGGCGGTCAGACCCAGAGCCCGGACCAAGAACGCTGCCATCTGCCCACGTGTCACGTTGTCCTCGGGACAGAACCGGTTGTTCTGAGGAGGGTTGCAGCCACGGGTGATGTCGGCTTCGGCCAATTGGCTGATGTCTCCCTCGAACACATGACCCCGGGTGTCATCGAAGGTCGGGCCGGTGGCGGTGAGACCGAGAGCGCGAACCAGGAACGCCGCCATCTGCCCTCGGGTGACCGGGTCGTTGGGGCAGAACCGGGTGTTCTGAGGCGGGTTGCAGCCGCGCGTGATCCCTTCTGATGCCAGCCACTCGATGTCCGCCGCGAAGGGGTTGCTGTCAGGGACGTCTTGGAACTCGCCCACCTCCTGGGACAGTGCTGGTAGGGCGAGGCCCACGACCAGCAGGAGCGACACGAGTACCGGCAATCGCCGCATGAGGAGCCTCCCTGCTCGGTTGAGGTCACAGTAGGTGAGGGCTCTTAAGGCGCGCTTACGCTGAGAATCTCAGAACTCGCGGGTTGTCAGCGGAGACCCAAGGCCTGACGGAGCTGGCCGAGCGCCTTTCGTGCCACTTCGGCGTCCTCGTCTTCGAGCTCTTCGTCGAGATCTGCTGCGATCTCGTCGAGCAGGTCCGCGGCCTCTTCGTATCTGCCCTCCCGGGCGGCCCTGACAGCGGCATCAGCCATGTGGACCAGCTCTCGCTGCTCTGGCGGAGTGAGCGCAGGAGGGCCGATCTCGGCGAGAGCATCCTTGAAGTTGCGATGGGCCTCCCTGGCGACCCGATCTGCCTCCTTCTTGTCGTCGGGTCGCGGTGGTGCGGGAGCGGTGGTGGCGGCGATTGTCGGTGCCACAGTCGTCGGGGGTGCGGGCGTGGTTGGAACCGTCGTCGCGGGTGCTGTGGTCGGCGGCGGACCGGTGGTAGGAGCAACAGTTGTCGGAGGAACGGTGGTCGCCTGTGGCTCGGGTTGACCGAGAGACAGAGCCGCCACCGCGATCATGGCCAGCAAGGCGATGCCGCCTGCCGCCACGCCAACCAGTGGCCGATTGGATCGTGCCTCGGCCCGGGCCTGGACAGTTGGAATCGGCGCCGTCAGCTGACGGGTATCGCCTGCCCCGGTGACCACTGGAACGGTGGGCAGGAGCCGCCGGAGTGAGGTCGCGAACTCGCTGGCGGTGGGACGGTCCGCCGGATCGAGAGCCAGCGCCTGGGCCAGCAGTCGATCCAAGCCATCGTCACCAACGGGGGGTGGCGGAAGCGATCGATCGTCACCGAATGGCGCCTCGCCGGCGATCAGCTCGTAGAGGACGGCTCCCAGGGAGAACACGTCTCCGGCCGGAGACACTGTCCTGCCCGCCAACTGCTCGGGAGAGGCGTACCGGGGAGTGGCAAAGACCATGCCCCCGGTCGTCAGTCTCTCGGCGTCGACGTCCAGGGCCACTCCGAAGTCGGTCAGCTTCGGGCCACGCTCGGAGATGAGGATGTTGGCCGGCTTCACGTCCCGGTGGACGATCCCGGCGGCGTGGATCGTGGCCAGTGCATCGGCGATGTTCGCCACCAGCTCCAGCGCCTCACGGCGGTCGAGGGACTCGGAAACCTGTGCCAATGTCGGGCCTTCGATCAGCTCCATCACCAGGTACGGACCGCTCTCGTCATGACCGACGTCGTAGACGGTGAC
>DASVDX010000073.1:0-15067 GCA_036380875.1 Acidimicrobiia bacterium | reverse complement strand
ACCAGGTGAGAATTCGATCGAATCGAGGACTCCACCGGTGGCATCGAGAGCGGTCATCTCGACGGTTTCGGTTTCAGATCCCAACTCGAAGACGACCGCCCTCCCCCGAGGCCGCTGATCCCATCGAAGGCGACGCCTGCGACCACGAGTTGATCCTTCGGTCTGTGGGTGTTCTACCAGAGCGATCCCCCGGTGGATGCGGACCTTATGGCTGTGACCACTGACTGGCCGACTGGAACAGTTCGATAGGGTTGCCGGCCGGATCTTCCACCAGGATCTGTCGGCCGCCTGGTCCGCTGATGATCTCGTTGCGGAATGTCACGCCCTGTTGCCGCAGCCGCTCGACCTCGGCGTCGATGTCATCCACGATGAAGTGGATCCGGTTCCAGCCGCCCGGCTGAGGGACCCGTCCATCGGGCATCGGACGGCCAGCCGAACTGGTCGGGCCGCTGAGTAGCAAGCGGAGACGCCCGCGGGTCACGTCGGCGAAGGCCGGCGGAGCATTGATCCCGACGGTGAAGCCGAAATGTTTGGTGTAGAAGTCGACGGCGGCTTCTACGTCGTCGACCATGTAGCGGACGTGGACCATCTCGTCCATCAGGTACTCCTTTTTCGACGGTCTTCGGCGACCAGGTAGAGAAGGAACTTCACCCGCGTCTCGATGTCCGATGCCGTGCGGCGAAAGGCCGCCAGCCTCTCGTCGGGGTTGGTTCCCTCGACCGAAGGGTCGGCCATGCTCCAATGGATGCGTTCCGGCCCGGCAGGGAACTGCGGGCAGACCTCTCGGACCTTGTCACACAGCGTGACGACGTAGTCGAACTTCTGGTTGGAGAAGCGGTCGAAATGCTTCGGGGTGGCGCCGGCCACGTCGACACCCAACTCCTCCATGACCTTCACCAGCTCGGGAGGTATGGGTTTGGGGTGGCTGCCGGCGCTGAACACCTCGACCGACTCGCCGCCATGGTGACGCAGGAGCGCCTCGGCCATCTGGGAACGGGCGCTGTTGCCCGTGCACAGGAACAGGACTCGCACGCGCCGCCCTTTCTTCAGCTCGAGCCCCGGCTCGCGTATCTCCATGGCGAGGCCCGGATGCAACGAACTGCCTGAATCCGACAGGAGCTCCTGAAAGCGACCGAGGTCGAGGCTGTAGTAGGCGTCCCGTCGGTCGAACGAGCTCCTTCGCATCGACACCAATCGGTGCGCTCGCAGGCGCCCCAGGTGGTAAGAGACGAGGCTCTGGCGCTCTCCCATCCTCTCGGTCAATTCCCGCACCTGCCGATCGCTGCGGGCCAGCTCGCTCATCAACCGCCACCGCAAAGGGTGTGCCGCCAGATCGAAGAGGACAGGAGGAGAGACGCGATCAGTCATCCTTCGCAGTGTACATCAATCCGATTTGATGCATCAATCCAAATGGATGGACTTTCGGTCGCTGGGATCGGCAAACATCGACGGATGCCGGCCTGCGGAGACGACCTCTGGTTCGCGGCTGGTCTCGACTCTCCCAGCTGTGACCCCGACTCCGGAGCGAAGCGGGGTCCTCGACCGGCCCATGACGTCGAGATCTGGGTCGGCGCCTACGAGCCGCGAATGCTCCGCCTTTCGGGCCGGGTGCCGGACGGCCGGGGGCCATCGCTTCCCGCCATGGAGCCCGGCGACCTCGCTCCGAGCAACGCGATCATCGACGAAGCTCCTCGCGAAGCCGGACGTCCGCCGCTGATGTCCGTCGCCTCCTGAACTTCGGGGCGGACCCGCCGGTCGACTGTCTAGTTGAACTCGCCCTGGAGCACGGGATCAGCGTCTTCATATGCGAGACCGACTCGCCTCGATCGAGCGCCTCATCAACGAGACGACGCCGGCGATCCGTGAACTAGTGGAGGAAGAATGGCTCCGTGCGACGGGGATAATCGCGAGCCTTGGTGACGCGACGAACATGGGCGATTCAGTGACTCGTTTGTTCTTGCACCGCGCGGGCGCGCCGGCGAAGGGCATCGGTCGATGAAACGCCGGCGCACTCGGATTCTCCTGGGGATCGGCATCGGTGTCGCAGCGGTGGCGATCGCCGCACTGGTGGTGGTGCGAACGATCCTCCTTCCTCGGTATCGGTTCCCGACTCCCAACGGGCAATTCGGAATCGGCACCATCACTCTTCACCTGGTCGATTCGGATCGTGAGGAGATCCTCGGTCCGAACCCCGGCGGCCCACGCGAACTGATGGCCCAGCTCTGGTACCCGGCCGCTACCGACGGCGAGGCCCGAGGCGAATACATCGCCGATGCCGCCGAGGTGGCTCCGGCTCTGGCTGGATTGTTCCGGCTCCCCGGCTTCACGTTGAACAATCTGAGCGGTGTCACCACCAACGCGGTGGAGAACGCTCCGGTAGCCGGGACCGAACGGTTCCCGGTCGTGGTGATGCTGAGTGGAACCGGAGGTTTTCGGCAGTCGACCACGTTCCTCGTCGAACATCTGGTTTCGAACGGTTTCGTCGTCGTGGGGGTGGACCAGCCCTTTGCATCGATCGCCGTCGTGTTCCCAGACGGACGAGTGGCGGAGATGTCTCCGCTCGAGGAGCTACGTCCACTCGTCCGCCAGTCGTACATGCCGAAAGAGGAGCCTCCGCAGCTGAATGGCGCCCCTCTCGAACACGGCATCATCCCGTTCCTCGGCCAAGACGTCAGCTTCGTGATCGACGAGCTGGAGAGGCTGGACAGCGACGAGGCGAATCCGCTCGCCGGCCGGCTCGCTTTGGACAAGATCGGCGTCGCCGGTGTGTCGCTGGGCGGGATCGTGGCCGGCGAGGTGGCCCGGGAAGACTCGAGAGTTCGGGCCACTTTGATCATGGATGCGGCTGTCCCGCTCCGCACGGCGGAAGCCGGCCTGGACGCGCCGGCGATGTGGATCACGCGTCCGCCGGAGACGATGCGGCTGGAGCGGGAGCGGGCGGGCGGATGGCCGGAAGAAGAAATCGAGGCGCATCACCGAACGATGCGAGAAACGTTCGAGAGACTCCGCGCCCCCGGCTACTTCGTCCAGATCCCCGACATTTCCCACATCGACTTCACCGATGCTCCGCTGTGGGCCCCCGTGCTCGGCTGGCTCGGGCTGTCGGGACCCAAGGACGTGGCATATGCCCATGGGGTCACCGAGGACTACACGCTGACGTTCTTCCTACGGCACCTGGCCGGGTTGGAGGAGGACACCTCGTTTGCGCGGCTGGTCGAGGTCTACCCCGAAGTGAGCTTGGAGATCCGCGAGCCGTAGACCTGCGTGCGGGTCAGCGCCTCTTGCCCTTGCGGCTGGCGTAGGAGGTCGTGGCGGGCCTGCTGGCTGGCCGGCTCGCCAGGTCGGCGTCCAGTTCCTGACGACCGCGCCACCAGTAGAGGGCGGCACCCACGGCGGGCAAGCACAAGACCGCTGTCCATTTCCACACGAGAACACGCCGCACGCCCGGACGGTTCTGGAGGTCGTTGAGGCAGAGGAACGTGGGGACCCACCAGACCCCGGCGAGCACCGCCAGGAGCACCAGCTCGCCGGGGCCATCCATGGTGGATCCTCCTCCTCGTGCGTCAGGTGGCCGGTACCGGCTCGGCCTCCGGTTCGACCGCGGCCGTCTTGCGTCCCGGGGTGGGCAGGTCCAGCGCCCGGATCATCACGCTGAACAGCAGGAAGTAGACGATCGCGTAGACCAGTCCGACCGGTACCAGCAGCCAGCCGTTGGTGGCCAGGTGCATGTTCACCAAGAAGTCGATGAGCCCGGCGGAGAAGCCGAATCCGTGCTTGATGTTGAGCAGGTCGGCCACCACCAGAGCCGTTCCGGAGAGGACGGCGTGCACGCCGTACAGTGCCGGCGCCAGGAACATGAAGCTGAACTCGATCGGCTCGGTGATCCCCGTCAAGAAGGATGCGAAGCCGGCCGAGCCCATCACGGATCCGGTAGCGGCGCGTTCGTCGCGGTCCGCCGCTCGGTACATGGCGTAAGCGGCTGCCGGCAGGCCGAACATCATCACGATGAACCATCCGGCCATGAAGAGCCCCGCATCCGGGTCGCCGGCGAAGAACCGATTGAGGTCGCCGGTCACCACCTCGCCCGACTCGGTCTCGAAGGTCCCGAACTGGAACCACACCAAGGTGTTGATGATGTGGTGCAGGCCGAACGGAATGAGCGCCCGGTTGGCGACGCCGTAGACGAAGGCACCGAACGCACCGGCACCGACGATCCAGTTGCCGAACGCTTCGATGGCGCCTCCGATCGGTGGCCACACGAAATAGGCGATGGCACCCACGATGATGGCCGCGAAGGCGGTGATGATCGGGACGAAGCGCCGACCACCGAAGAATGCGAGGTAGTCGGGCAGCCTGATCGTGTGGTACCGGTTGTACAACCAGGCGGCGAGCAAGCCGATGATGATGCCGCCCAACACGCCCATGTCGACCGTGACGGCCGCTTCGACGACCTCTCCGTTCTCGACTACTTCGGGCTCGATGATGCTGATGTCGTTGATCGCCTTGAGCACCAAGTAGCCGACGCCTGCGGACAAGCCCGCCACGCCCTGGCCACCGCTGAAGCCGATGGCGACGCCGATGGCGAAGATCAGCGGAAGGTTGCCGAAGATGGCTTCACCGCCTGCCTGCATGATCTGCCAGATCGTCTGGCCCCACTCCAGCCACGACACGGTCTGGAAGTAGACGCCGAGCGCCAGCAGCAATGCCGCTGCCGGGAGCACGGCGATGGGCATCATCAATGAGCGCCCGATTTTCTGGAGCTGACCCATCATTTCCTGGACCTCCTCCTCACGGAAGTCTCAGCGTCGCGCGGAGCGACAGCCTCCCCCGCGGTAGACGCTTTCGTCGTACCTGATGGCCTGGCCGAACACGCCCTGAGGCCTGCGCTCGACCAGAACCAGTGCGGAAACCCACTCACAGCCACTCGACACCTGCTCACACTCGCCGGTGCATGCATGTGGCTGTCCCCTCCTCTCACATCTCGCACGCTAACTTCGGCAAAACCTGACCTCAAGCATCTCGGTCCCCCTGCGATGCCGCTTCGAACAACGGGTCACCGGCTGTCACTGTCCCTGTCGCGATCGGCGACACGGTCTCGCCGGACAGAATCACGACCGGGGAGTCCATATCGATCCCGCGCTCGGCCATGAAGTCCAGGTCCACATTGACTAGCCGCTGACCCGTCGAGACGTCGTCTCCCTCCTCGACGTAGGTCGTGAAGCCCTCGCCTTTCAGGTGCACTGTCTCGAGTCCCACGTGGATCAACACCTGCAATCCGTCAGTTGTCTCCAAGGCGATGCCATGACCGCCCGGAAAGAGCTTTTCGATCCGCCCGTCGACCGGCGCCAAGACCTCCGGGTGCGTGGGATGAACCGCCAACCCATCGCCCAGAACCTTCTCGGCGAAAACCGCGTCGTTGACCTGATCGAGCGGCACGACACGGCCGGTGAATGGGCTGGCGACAGTGGTCACGAACCCTCCATGAGCTTTCTCATCTCGCCTTCGATGTTGTCGGCTTGCGGGCCGAGGATGACCTGGATGGCACTGCCCATGCGCATCACCCCGAAGGCTCCCGCCTGGCGCAATACCGCCTCATCCACCTTGTTCGTGTCGACTACTTCCACCCGGATCCGCGTGACACACGGCTCCATCTCGGTGATGTTCTCCTTGCCTCCGAGGCCGGCGAGGACCTGCTCGGCTTGGTCGCGAAAGCTCATCTAGCTCGTCCCTCCTTTCCAGTTCGCCCGGGCGTTGCGTGCCATGCGGTTCCACGTGTGACGGACGCCGCGGACGGCTACCGCGTAGGCGTACACGTTCTCCGGGTGGGCGATGCCGGTGTACCCGGCGTCGCCGATGTGATGGACGTCGACACCGATGCGTTTGGCCATGAGGGCTAGTGACCTCAGCGTCTCACGGTCGGCGCCTTCCTGGGAAGTGCCGATGGTCCCTATGGCGAGGCCGCCTCGCCTCCGCACGGCGGTGACCATGGCTGCCGCCGTGTCCTCGGACAGGCCCGGAACGGTGCCCGGGAGCGGCACCAGCACCCCGTGGGCACCGGCGTCGACGAGCGCCTCCACGAGGTCGGGACCGAGAGGCTCCTCGGCACCCGCCTGGTGCATCTTCCCGGCGAGGCACACGAGGTCCGGCGCTGCCTCCCGGACTGTGGCTACTGCCGCCGCCAAATCCTTGCCGGTGACACGTCGTCCCGGGTTGGCGGTGACGATGACAAAAGCCGCGTCACCGTCGGCAGCGGCCCGGGCCCGAGGGCCGGAAGCGCGCACTGGCTCCGGCACGGTGTCGACGTCGGGTTCGAGGTTCAGACCGACCGGGCGACCCAGGAGCCGGGAAAGGCCGCCGAAGCCGAGCGGAGGCGGGTCCAGAGCCTCCAGGCCCGGCGTCAGGACCCGGTCCCCTTCGGTGGGGTCGATGATGTTCAGGCAGACGAGGTCGGCACCGAAAGCCGCCACCAACTCGGCGTTGCTAGTGCCGGCCAGCAATGGCGGTGCTGCCGCCACGACCTCAGCCAGGATCGTTCGACCCTCTGCAGCGCGAATCGCCTCGACGAGGGCGCTGCCCCGCAGATCAGCCAGATCGGCGCCGAAGCGGTCGAGGATGCGCGTCATCAGCCGACCTTGGATCCCCGACGATGCCGAATCTCCGCGGTCACCGACACTGCGACCGGCTCTCCACCCTCGAACCCTCCGTCCATCAGGAGCAGCCAATATAGGGAAGGAGCCCTCGGCGTGCCGTCAGTCGTCGCCTGGCACCAGGTCGGCCCACCGGAAACCGCCTCGGGTGATGACGCCTCCCCCGGGCGCAACAGGTATCGGGCGGGCGAACGCCGGGCCCGCCCAGCAGAAGGTATGGAACTCCCCTCGCTCGCCGACGGGATCGACACCGTCCGGCAAGTCGGCTGGGTCCCAACGCTGGCCGACGTAGGCCGGGTCCAACTGGCTCGAGTCGACGCATGTGATGGTGGCTCGGACACCGGCGGCCACCATCTGCTCGGCCAGCCCTGCGGTGTCCTCGCTGCCGAGCCAGATCGGGAACAGCGGCTTGATGCCGGTGGGCCGCAGCATCTCTTCTCGGTACGCACGGACGTCTTCCAAGAACACGTCACCGAAGGCGACGTGGGTGATCCCTGCCTCCCGAGCACGCCCGATCACCTGCAGCATCCGGCGCTCGTACTCGTCGTTCGGGCACGGATCCGGGAGGCTGACCTCCCACACCGGCAGGCCCACGGATTCTGCTTGGGCTCGGAGGAGCTCACGGCGGGTGCCGTGCATGGCTACCCGGCCGTTGGTCTCGTTGATCGTGCTCAGGAGGGCGACGACTTCGACCCCCTGGGCGCGCAGCGAGTGGAGAGTCCAGGCGGAGTCCTTCCCCGTCGACCAGGACAGCAGCAGCCTCACCGGACGGAGCGTAGGCCTTCCTGACCCTTCGACGGTCCCTCGTCGTCATTGCTGGGACTCCAGCTCGCCCAAGAATTCCAGGAGGTTGGCCTCATAGGCCTCCGGATCGACGTTCCAACTGGTGACGTGCCCGGCCTCCTCGACCTCGACCAGCCTGACCAGATCAGGCGCGGCATCACGGAAGCTGCGTGCCACCTCGATCGGAACACGATCGTCCTCCAAGCCGTGGAACACCAGAGTCGGAACGGACATGAACTCGTCGGCCCGGGAGATGTAGTCGATCTCGTCCCAACCGACGTCCCAGCGGAGGTCGGCGACCCACATCGCAACGGTGATCAGGGAGTCGGGCACGGGGATCGGTGTCCCGGGGATCGTGCGCCGTGAAGCCTCGAGGCGGAGCGCGGCCTCAGTGTCGGCGTTGGGGGAATCGAAGACGGCGGCGCTCACTTCGCCGGCCAGGTCGGAGTTCTCGAGGAAAGCGAGGTGGAGCGCCGAGCCGGTGCTGTAACCGTGCAGCACGATTTCTTCGGCTCCCTGGTCGAGGGCGTAGCCCACGGCGGCTTCGACATCCTCCCATTCGGTCCTTCCGAACCGGTACAGCCCGCTCTGATCGGAGGGCGCTCCTTCGTCGTTGCGGTAGTCGATCACGAGCGAGGTGATCCCCGCTCGGTGATATGCCGGCAGGGTCCGCAACGCCTCCCGACGGGCAGAGCGCCAACCGTGTGCATGGATCGCCCAGGCCGAACCGTCGCCAGCGTCGATCCTCCATGCGTCGAGGTCGCCGAGGGGAGCGGCGAACGACACCTCCTCGAACGCCAGCGGACCCGTACTCGTCGTGGCCAAGTCGGTGGGGTCCTGCCGAAACGTGTAGGAGTCGATGTCGACTTCCTGACATTCCGCAAGTGGCCCTGTGCAGACCGGTGGCCGCTCGCCGTTCGTGACAGTGAATCGGCGTGTGACGTCGAGGCCGTTCACCCCCGTGATATCGCCGATTAGGCCGTACCCGTCTTCCCACGAGAGCCCGGCGAGCCCAGGCCTGGTCGTGTCCTCACGTTCCTCTGCGGACGTGAGCGTCACCGTCTCGTCGTCCAAGGCGACGACGTACACGCCATAGTCGGGTGTCGGAGACTCTGGGGTGAGTAGATCGGCGTGGATCATGTTCGAGAAGACGATCCCGCCGGCCGCGTAGAAGAGGACAGCGAGGCCCACCAAAGACCAAGCCAGGATCTTCACCCAGCGCAAACGACGCGAGGGCCGATCAGGGGGAGGTTCGACGCGTCCGATCATGGGCAGACACTCCGGCACCAGTTCGCTTCGCCGCCACCAACTCGGTCGAGCGTCCGCATGAGGAATGCGGACATCTGCGCACGAGTCAGCAACTCTCCGGGACAGAACCTGTCATTGGCGGGCGGGTTACAGCCCCGCGTGACTCCGGCGGCAGCCAGGCGGTCGATGTCACCCTCGAAGACCGACCCGTCATCGTCGGTGAACCAGTCGCCACCGCCGTCGTCGACGAACCCGAGCGCCCGCACCAGGAAGGCGGCCATCTCACCCCGAGTAACGGGACGGTCCGGACAGAAACGGTCGTTGACCGGAGGGTTGCATCCCTTGGTGACTTCGGCGGTA
Source organism: Acidimicrobiia bacterium (assembly GCA_036380875.1). Classification (GTDB taxonomy): domain Bacteria; phylum Actinomycetota; class Acidimicrobiia; order Spongiisociales; family ZC4RG35; genus ZC4RG17. The sequence continues at coordinate 6,029 of DASVDX010000073.1, read as the reverse complement.
GCCAGGCGGTCGATGTCACCCTCGAAGACCGACCCGTCATCGTCGGTGAACCAGTCGCCACCGCCGTCGTCGACGAACCCGAGCGCCCGCACCAGGAAGGCGGCTATCTCACCCCGGGTAACGGGACGTTCCGGACAGAAACGGTCGTTGAGCGGAGGGTTGCACCCTGTGGTGATTCCCTCCTCTGCGAGCCAATCGATGGAACGTTCGAAGATCGACCCGTCATCGTCGACGAAGGCCCCCACGAAGTGGGAACAATCCGGGAAGTCGCGACTGAGGTCGCTCTCCGTGCGGGGCAGGCCGAGCTCGAGGGTTCCTGTACGTCGGAAGCCGGCGCTCTCGAGCCGGTACACGGTGGCTGTCCCGTCGACGATCAGCTCCTGAGGCTCTTCGTCGGCAAGGGAAGCCCGCTGCAGTTCCAGCATCACCACGTCGTCGCTCCGACAGACGAACCACTCTCGATGTGTTGCGGCTCCCCCGGCCAAGACCTCGGGATAGCCCCCACCTGCGAGCTCGACGGGAATCAATGAGCAGTCGACGAACTCGAAGAAGACGAAATCTCGGGAGTTGGCGCCGACCTGGACAGCGGTGACGATGAGGAGGCGTCCTGCCATCGCTACGACACGGGCAGGCTCGGCGATGGGGAGATCCGAGAACTCTTCGATCGTGTCGAGTTGGAACACAGTCCCCCATCCGGAAGCCAACTCGACATGGAGGTAGGCGTCCTGTTCTCGGTAATTCGGCCTCGGTCCCCCGATTTCGTAGCCGGTGATCACGTCCCGGTTGCCGTCGCCGTCGACGTCGGCGAGGAAGCGGGCGGCGATGAATGCTTCGGCGGGAATCGCGGCGTCGGGCAACCCGTCGCACTCGGTGGCCACTCCAACCGCAGGCGCCGACCCGAGGGGAAGAAGTGTGGCCACCATCCACACCACCAGCAGCAGCTGGCGCCCTCTGGGGGGACTTCTACTCATGAGCCTCCCTGCCCCGCGCGATTGTCGTACTAGAAGCTCGCGATGTCTAGAGGCAACAACCGGAAGCGAATCGGGCACCGCGATCGACAGAACCGGAGGCGATCCTCGGCGTGTGCTCAGTGCGAAGCGGGCGCGGAGCCGGCCGGGCCTTCGATCGGCGGCACCTCGATGTCCGACTGTTCAGCGTCTTCCGCCAGGCGCCCGCTGGCGACTTCGGAGGCGATGAGCCGCTGCGTTCTTCTTCCAACCGGTGCTCGGCGGCGGGGTTGACGACGACCTCGAACTCCGCCATCGCATTCGACATGGCGGCAAACACGCCGCGCCCACCCAGTTGGCGGTAGTAGACCCACCCGCGCTTCTCGGCCCACGTCGCCAGGAGGTGCAGGACTGCCAACCCGGCGATGCTCGTCGAAGGCCGCTTTGAACATGATCACGATCATGTACGCCAACGCCCTTCGCGTGGAGAAGCCTGCGCTTCGCCTGTCACACCGGATAGCGGACGACGAGCGTTGCGGCGACGTCGCCTTCGCTCGAGGCGCGGTACCGGTGCGGCACGTCGGCTCGGAAGCTGGTGCTCTCTCCAGGAGCCAACCGAACCATTGCCTCGGCCGGTCCGAGTTCGAGGACGCCCGCGTAGACGATCCAATGTTCGGTGACACCCGAAGCGTGTGGCGCCGAATCCTGCTCGCGTCCCGCCATGACCTGCACTCGGTAGACCTCGGTGACGGCCGACACATCGGTGAATCGCTCGACGAGGGTCGCCTCGATCGCATCGCCGCGAATCGGCTCCCCTGCGCCCGCGCTCTCCTCAGTGACGGGCAAGGCGGCGCTGATCGGCACGCCCAGCGCAGTCGTGATCGCAAACAACGTCGCCAATGTCGGGTTCCGTCGCCCTGACTCCAGTTCGGAGAGCGTCCCCTTTCCGAGCCCGGTCGCTTTTGCCAACTCTCCAAGGGACATTCCGCGCGCCTTCCGGAGGTCACGGACGCGGGCGCCGACGACGGCGGCGAAATCGGGGACGGTATCGCTCATGACTCGTTCTGTTTACAGAACACTCGGACTAGACTGTTCTGTATACGGAACAGTCTATACGGCCGAGAGGAGGGCTCGATGAAGATCGTGGTGACGACCCCGACAGGAAACGTCGGCTCGCATCTGACGCGGATCCTTATTCAGGCGGGCCTGCGACCAACGCTGCTCGTGCGCAACCCGGACCGTCTCGACCCAGAGGTCCGCGAGCGGGCAGACATAGTGGTCGGGGATCAGCTCCGAGGAGATGACGTCGTTCGCGCCACAGAAGGGGCCGACGCCCTCTACTGGGTGAGCCCTTCGACCGGGGCACCCGACCCGATCGCCGCCCACGTCGAGTTGGGTGCGATCGCCGCGGGCGCGGTGAAAAAGAACTCGATTCGCCGCGTCGTCTTCCAGAGCAGCGTCGGAGCGGAGCTTCGCCGCGGCGCGGGAGAGATCGACGGCCTGGCAGCCACCGAGCAGGCACTGGACGAGACGGGGGCCGATGTGCTCCATCTCCGCTGCGGCTTCTTCTTCACGAACCTGCTGCTCGATCCGGTGGGGCTGGAGGAGGGCGTTCTGCGCGTCACGTGGCCTGTCGACCTCCCCTCGCCCTGGGTCGACCCCCGCGACATCGCCGAGGTTGCCGCGGTGCGGTTGCTGGCGGGGGGATGGTCCGGGCGCGAGGTGCAGGCCGTGCACGGCCCCGAGGACCTCACATACGAGCAGGTAGCCGCCATCGTCGCCGAAGCTACGGGGCGGCCGATGCGAGCCGAGCAAATCCCAGACGACACCATGCGGGAGGGACTTCGGGCGGCGGGATTCACCGAGCGTCAGATCGAGGCGCTGCTCGGCATGTCGATCGGCCTGCGCCAGGGCTTCGTCCCCGAGATCCCGCGCTCGTTTTCGACGACGACTCCTACCAGCCTGGCGGCGTGGGCGTTCGTCAACCTCCGCGGTGAGCGCTCGGGTCGGTGACGAATGATCCAGCAGTCGAGCGGCGGTCACACGATGCCGCGGTCGGCGGCCCAACGGGCCAGCTGATGGCGGTTCGACAGCTGGAGTTTGCGGAGAACCGCCGAGACGTGTCTCTCCATCGTCTTCACGGAGATGTCGAGGCGCGCAGCGGCCTCCTTGTAGGTGTGGCCCAGGGCGATGAGCCGCATCACCTCCCGCTCCCGGGCCGTCAGCTGGTTCAGCTCCGGGTCTTCGTCGACCGGGAGGGCTCCGGCGAACGCGTCGAGGACGAAGCCGGCAAGCCGGGGAGAGAAGACGGCGTCGCCGCGGGCAACGGTTTCGATCGCCGCCACCAGCTCATCCGTTTCGACCGTCTTGGTGACGTAGCCCCGCGCTCCCGCTCGTACCACGCCGATCACGTCCTCGGGTGAGTCGGAGACCGACAAGGCGAGGAAGCGGACCTCCGGGTGAGTGGAGTGGACCGCCTCTATCACCGCCCGGCCTCCCCCGCCGGGCAGATGGACGTCGAGCAGCACCACGTCGGGAACCAGGGTGACCCCAAGATGGTCGAGTTCGTCGGCCTGGTTCAGCAGGCGGCCGCTATCTCCGGCTGAGGGTGACGAGCAGTAGACGGTGTCGCAACCGGCTCGCCGGGTGCGACACCGTCACCGGCGGGAACCTCCCGATCCTCGCCCGCCGTGGGGGTTTCATCGAGGCAGCCATGAGCAGCGCCCGGAGGGAACAGGTCATTCGCTACCTCGCGATCCTGTTCGCGGTGCTTTTGGCGTTGCTGGCGGTCACGAGGCTCGTGGTCGGCACGCCCTGATCCGCGTCGAGCCGACCGGCGGGATCGACCTGGCCTCTCACCGACCACGCCGCGCCATGAGGCCAGTGGTTCGTCGGCGGAGCCCACGGAGCCTTCAAGGTCGTCAGTGTTCAGGTGCCGAACCGCCGCTCTCCGAGTGTCACCGTCGTCTCGAGGACGAACTCCTCGGCGCTTCTTCCGACAGCGACCGTGTAGCTGCCTTCGGCGATGTGCCACTGACCGGCGCCGCCGTCGAAGCGGGCCAGTAGCCGGGGGTCGGCGGTCACGGACAGTCGCTGAGACTCGCCCGGTTCGAGCTGGACTCGTTCGAAGCCGAGCAGCCGCCGTCGGTTCTCTCCGGTGGCATCGGTGAGGTACACCTGGGCGACATCGCCGCCGGCACGTTGACCGGTGTTGGTGACGGTGAAGGTGGCCGTGACGGTGTCATCTCCCGTCACCTCGAGGTGTGAGTAGTCGAAGGACGTGTAGGTGAGGCCGTGGCCGAACGGGTACATCGGCCTGGCACCGGTTTTGGCGTGCCAGCGATAGCCGATCTCGGCACCCTCGTTGTACTCGATCGTGACCGGCGTGCCCCACGGCGTACCCAACCCCGGCAAATTCGGCCTGGGTGTCTGGTCGAGGCTCGCCGGGAAAGTGACGGGAAGTCTGCCCGACGGGTTCACCACCCCGGACAGCACTTCGGCGATCGCCCGTGCACCCGCCTGGCCCGGGTACCAGGCCTGCAGGATCGCCTTCACCTTGTCACGCCACGGCATCGACACCGGATTACCGGTCTCGAGGACGACGACCGTGTTCGGGTTCGCGACTGCCACGGCGTCGATGACGGCGTCTTGGCCCCACGGCAGGGACAGATCGGGGATGTCATAGCCCTCGCCCTCGACCCGGATACCGAAGGCGATCACGACGTCGGAACGCTGTGCCGTCAACGCCGCCTCTGCCGGCGTGTAACCGGGATCGAAGTCGAACTGCGCCTTCGGGAACGCCTTCTTCAGCTGCTGGAGCGGGGAGGGTGGGAAGAGGAACAAATTGCGAAGGTTCCCCATGATGCCAGCGCCACCGATCTTGACTACGCCGGCGAAACCACCCACCGGCGCAACAGCCCCGGAGCCGGTACCGCTGATCACCCCTTGCTGCGCGTATCCACCCACGACGGCGATCTTGAGCGGGACATCAGTCGGCAGAGGCAAGGCGTCGTCGTTTTTCAGCATCACGATCCCCTGGCGCGCAACCTCCAAGGCGATCTCGTCGTGTTTCGCCATATCCACCTCGGGTGCCGGCCCCCACTGGTCAGCGCCTACCGCGAAGAGCGACCTCAGGATGCGGCGGACCATGTCGGCGAGGCGCTCCTTGGAAAGCTCGCCTCTGGCGTACGCCTCCCTCAGCTCGTCGGTGAACGGCTGCTTGCCCCAGAAGATCTCGTCGCCCTGGATTCCCGATTCTTGGTCGAGGCCCCGAAGCGCGAACTGCCACTCCGGCGTGGCTCCCCAATCGGACATCACGTAGCCCTTGTATCCCCATGCGCCCTTCAGGACCTCGTTCAGGAGATGGTGATTCCCGCCGGCGTACTCACCGTTGATCTTGTTGTACCCCGTCATGATCGAACCCGGCTCGGAGCGCTCGATCGCGATCTGGAAGGTGAGGAGGTCCGACTCGCGATGTGCGTCAGGATCGATGATGGCGTCCAGCCAATGGCGGTTGGTCTCGTTGCAGTTCAGCGAGTAGTGCTTGAGCGTCGAGACGACACCCTGGCTCTGGATGCCGTTCACCTGCTCGGCGGCGAGCATCGCGCTCAGGTACGGGTCCTCCGAGTAGTACTCGAAGTTGCGGCCGTTGCGCGGGTCACGCGCCAGATTGCACCCGCCGGCCAGCTGCACATTGAACCCCCGACTGCGAGCCTCGCGGCCGATCGCCTCACCGACCTGGCGCACGAGTTGCGGATTGAAGGACGATCCCATGGCGATCAGTGCGGGGAACGCCGTGGCACCGTCGTCGTGCGGCCGATAACCGGGATTGGTGATGCCCATGCTGGCGTCGCTGCTCTGGATCGCCGGAATGCCGAGGCGAGGCACACCGGGGGTGTAGCCGGCGCTCATATTTTCAAGGTCTTCGGGGATCAGAGGGTGGCGTGTGGGTGCGGCAGTGCTCCCCGGGACCTGCCCAAGAACGCTGATGAGGAGCCCGAAACGCTCGTCGTCGGTCAACTGCTCTTCGATCTCACGTATGCGCTCATCGAGCTCATTCGGCGCCGCTGCCGTCGTGTCTTC
>DASVDX010000072.1:0-81885 GCA_036380875.1 Acidimicrobiia bacterium | reverse complement strand
GTGGCCATCGGGATGAGCACCAGGGCGACCCAAATGGAGCCGACGACACGATCGGTGATGAACGCCTCCAAGAACGCGGTGGCGTTGGCTATCAGCAGGTACGCCCAGAAGTGGGCACGAGGGATGGGGACGGATGGGTCGTGGAAGGTCGCCCAGAACGGCGGCGGAGTGACGTCGGTCGCTTCGCTCATGTACGGACGGCCGGCAGGCTAGCCGGTTCCGAAGCCGGCTCAAGACACCGCGAGGATGGTCTGCGAAGCGGGGACACCTATGGGACACCTTTCTTGGCGATTCGAGCGTCAGTTCTGGCAACTACTGTCACAGCTGGATGTGCGCAGAAACCCGCTTCGTTGAGCCATTTCCTACTGATTTCAGGGGAATTTCGAAACCCGCTCTAGACCCTGAGCGCTTCCTTCGCACGGAAGAGGCCGGCGGTTCAAATCCGCTCACCTCCACTCAACGAGAACCCAGGCCCGGCCTGGGTTCTCGGCGTTTTTGGGCTCAGCCGACGTCGAGTGTCTCGTCCGATGTAGGAGGCGGCTCCGTTCGGTGCGGATCGTTGCGCCACACCAAGTACGAATAGACCACCAGACCCACCACACCGACACCAATGGCGCCGAGTTGTGCCCACAGGGCGACGGAAGGGTCGGCGGCGAGCGCGACGAGAAGTGAGGCGATGCCGACCACGAGGAAGACGACGGACCCTACTTCGTGGGTGCGTTTCCATGACCTCTCGGACGTCAGCGTCCAGGGGGTGCGGATCCCGAAGAGCCAGCTGCTCCGGACTCGGCGCAGGGCGACGCCCATCACACACAGCAGGACCGACAAGGTCACTACCGAAACCGAGCTCACGTTGACATCCACACCCACGGTGGAGAGCACCGCCGCCACATGGATCGCCGCCATGAGCAACAGGGTGGCCATCCCGATTGCGATGTATGCCCGGGCCGACTTCTCGAGGTTCTGACGACGCGGCTCCACGCGCGGCAACACCGCGAGGAGCAACGTCACACCCGCACACACCGCCGGGAGCCCGAACAGGCCGAACGGCTTCGAGGAGAACCCGTCGGCTTCACCAGCAGCATTCCAGTGGGTCGGGATCAGGGCGTCGTCCGGGATCTGCGGCCACGCCCAGATCGATACAGCCAGCATCACGGCCAGCACCAAGCCGGCGGCGACATACAGCGGTCGTAGCTTCATCGGCACTCGTGATCGTATCGTGAGGCGTGTGGTCTCGACCTGCGCCTCCGGCGCTGGTGGCGGCGATCGTGGCGTGTTCGACCGAGACCACTGAAACCCCGGCACTCCCGACGAAGCACGGCGGGCGGCCCCGACTTTAAGGAGGCCGTAAAGGCCGCTCATAGGTTCGTCCGTACCGCCCACCAACGATCGTTACTGCCCGGCCGACCCGGTGACACGAGGCCAGATGGCGGCCTTCCTCCACCGCGCCCTGCCCGGCTTGCCGATCCTGGATGACGAAGCGGGATACTTCGGCGACGTATTCGATCCGGCCATCGACGACGAACCGCGTCACGTCTTCGGCTGGGACATCGTCTGGTTGGCTCAAACGGGAGTGACTCGCGGTTGCAATCCGCCGGCCAACACCCTCTTCTGCCCGGACGACTACGTGACCAGGGGTCAAATGGCCGCCTTCCTCGTCCGGGCCCTGGGGTTGAGCGACACCGGGGGGACCGACTTCGTGGACGACGACGAATCCGTCTTCGAAGCGGACATCGCCAGCCTGGCCGCCGCCGGCATCACCCGAGGCTGCAATCCCCCTGCCAACGACCGGTTCTGTCCCGACGAGCTGGTCACCCGCGACCAGATGGCGTCTTTCCTCGCCCGGGCCCTGGATCTGGAGATCGTCGTGCCTCCACCCAGGTGAGGGCGCCTCGGCTGGGAACACGACGGTTCATCTAGTCTGAGCGGGTGGTCGCGGCTCGGAGTCCGGGAGAGACACTCGATCTGGAGGCGGAGGAGATCCTCGCCGCCGCCCGTGACGGCTCACCGCGCGCATGGGAGGCCATCTTCGTCGAGTTCGCCCCCGCCATCACCCGGTTCGCTGCCTCCCGCGGGGTGCCGGATCCCGAAGACGTCACCCAGGAGGTGATGGAAGTTGCAGCCACTCGCCTCGGCAGCTTCCGAGGCGGGTGGGATCAGCTCCGAAGCTGGCTGTTCTCCATCGCCTACCGTCGCTGCGCCGACCACCACCGCCGCCGCCACCGGCGTCCGGAACTCCCGGCTCACCGTCTTCCGGAGCACCCTGACCCCGATGGCGCTGCCGACGAGCAGATCTGGGCCCACGGCGCCATCGCCGAAGCAGTGGCGGCTCTGGAGGTGCTGGATGAGCGGGAGCGTCTAGTCGTCAGCCTGCGGGTGATCGAGGGTCGGCCCGTGTCGGAAGTGGCCGAATCGACCGGACTGTCGAGCGTCAACGTGCGTGTCATCCAATCCCGCGCCCTGGCCAAGCTGAGGAGCCACGTCGCCACCAACGGAGGTCAGCTCGACAGGCGCTTCCGAGTCCTCGGGATGCCGGTGGCCGCCGACCTGTGGCGCCGGATGCGGGCGTTGTTGGGAGGGAGCACCGCCGCAGCCACGACCGCCGCCGTCAGCCCGATCGTCGCTGGGGTGGCCGCTGTGTCCGTGGCCACGGTGGTCGGTATCTCGGTGATCGATCCACCCCCGGTCGCTTCGTCGCCGCCGCCGCAGCCCGTCGCCGAGTCACTCGTGCTCGATCCTGCCCAGGATGCACCCGGAGCGGGGGCAGCGCAGCCGCCGGTCGCCGTGGCGACAGATGCCGACCCCGCACCGGTGCCGGCAGATCCCCCGGCCGTCACAGCCGACGAGGTGGGCACACCGGGTGCAGGGGCGAGACGAGGTCGGGAGGGGACAGGCGAAGTGACGCCTCCGGCCGCCCCATCCGTCGATTCGGGAGAGACGGGCGCGCCGAGCTCCCCGGATGACCTGGTTTCCGCCATCGTCTCCTTGCCGCCGATCACACCCGCGAACCTCGCCAACGGGTCGGTGCTCGCCGCACTCCTGGATCTCACCGAAAGCGTCACAGAACTCGGCGCGCGAGCCGTGGCCTCCGTCACTGCGGCCGTGGATGTGGTCGCCACCGGTGTCGAAGACACGGTGGATTCCGCGGTGGGGACCGTCAGGGCAGCAACCGAGGAGATCACGTCTGGTGTCGGTTCGGCTGTCTCCGACGTCGCTGAAACCACCCAATCGGTGACGAACGGGGTGACGGAGTTGGTCGAGGCCGTCGGCACACCCGATTCCGATGGCTCGGTCGTCGATTCCGCCACGAACGCGGCGGCATCCACGATCGAATCGGCGGTCGCCGGAACCGGATCCACCGTCGAGACGGTGGTCGACACGGTCGACTCGACGGTGGACACCGTCGTGGAAGGCGTCGCCTCGACTGCCGAATCAGCGGTCGAGACAGTGACCGACACCGTCGACGAGGTGGTCGGCACAGTCGGCGGCTTGGTCGGCGGCCTCTTCGGCGGGGGCTGATCGAGATTTTTCGTAACACTTCTCGCCCCGTGGCGATGACCTGGTAGGCGTCGGGGGAGGACTCGTTTCGAGTCACTGACGACCGCAAGAGGTGGCGATGCGTGGTGCCGGTCGGATCCGGACGGGGGACGCACTCTCCAGGCAATCGGAGTGCTGGTCCTGTTGAGCGATCGGCGCCACGTGCGCCGCCACTCCTCCTGGTCGCCGCGGGGGAAACCGAGTGGGGGACCCCCGGCCGGGGGAGTAGCCAACCGACCAGCCCCGAGCTCGACCACCTGGTCGGCGGAGCCTCCTTCTCCTCCGGCTGAGGAAGGGAAGGGGCCGCCAATCCTCCCCGGGATCGGCCCCTTCCCGCGGCACCTTGCTCCGGGTAGAGAAATCCGTCCGGTAACCTCGCGACCCCATGCGCAACCGCCTCATCGCCGCCGCGGCGGCCCTTCTGTTGGTCGCCGCCTGCGACGGCGGCGGAGGGCCCAGCACCACCACGGGCGCTCCCGGCACGACGGGCGCTTCCTCTCCGGCCACGACCACCGTGGAGGAGACGACGACCACCACTCTGCTCCCTGGCACAGAGGAGCTCCCGGACGAGATCCGCGCCGAGCTGACGGAGCTGACGGAGATAACGCAGGAAGTCCGGGGGCTGGAGTTCCTGGAACAGCCCAACGTCGTGGTCGTGACCAATGAGGAGCTCGCTCAGCGAGTGCGAGAACAGCTGGCGGAGGACCTGGAGGATCTCCCCGCCGACCAGGCTCTGTACCGCTTGCTCGGGCTCATCGACGACGAGGTGGATCTCGAGCAGCTCTACAACGACCTCTATTCGGAACAGGTCGCCGGCTACTACGACGGCGACGCCGGCGAATTGGTCGTTCCGCGAGCCGAGGAGGGCTTCACCGCACTGCAGCGGGCGACCCTCGTCCACGAACTGGCCCACGCCCTCACCGACCAGCACTACGCGTTCAACGACCGGTACACGGCGCTCATCGACGAAGATCGCTTCGACGAGGCCGCCGCTTTCCAGGCGCTGATCGAAGGCGACGCCACTTTGGCCGAGCTGATCTACTTGCAGGGGTTGACCACCGAGGAACAAGCGGCGTTCTTCCAGGAGTCGTTCGGCATCGACCAGACGGTGTTCCAGTCGGCGCCTCGCTTCATCCGGGACGCCCTGGTCTTCCCATACGACAGCGGTTTCCTCTTCGTCGACCGTCTGTACCGAACCGGCGGATTCTCCGCAGTGGCCGACGCCTACGCCTCACCGCCCGCCTCGACCGAGCAGATCATCGATCCCGAGGACTACCCAGCCGACGTCCCGGTCGAAGTCACGATCGGCACATTGGCCATCGAAGGCTACGAGTTGGAGTATCAGTCGACTTGGGGAGAGCTGAGCTTCGCGCTCATGTTCGACCAGGCCCTCGACACCGACACATCCGACGTCGCCGCCGGAGGCTGGGGCGGCGACACCTACCAGGTGCATTTCAACGGCGAGGACGTCGTTTTCGTCCTCTACTATCGGGGCGACGCCTCGACCGACGCCGAGGAGCTCCGCCAGGCGCTCCACCAGTACGTAGACACGGCGATGAACACCGGAGAGGCGGAAGAAACCGAGGAGGGAACCGCCTTCCGCGGTGACGACGCCGCGTGGATCTCGATGGACGGCGCCAACCTGCTCTTCGTGGCTACTTCCGACCCGGGGCTCCTCGACGGTGTCGTCGCCGACGCCATGGCCGCAATCGAAGCCGGCCAGACGACCGATACCTCCGGCGAAGCCACCGACACGACCGGAGGCTGAGTCCCTGGTCCGGACACCCGGGCTCCCGTACGGTGGCCGGATGGTGATCCTCGGCTCCCACGGTTTCCGGGCGGATGATGTGGCGGTGGCCACCGGCCTCGCCGAGCGGATGCGGGGGCTGATCGGAGTCGACCCACGGCCTCTTCTGCTTCCGACGTCCTCGGTGCATGGGTTCTGGTTGCGACAGGCGCTCCAAGTCGTCGCCATCCGACCCAACCGAGAGGTCCTGGGTGTGGCCCGCTTGCGGCGTAGAGGGGTCATCACAGTGCCCGGGGCACGATGGATGCTCGAACTGCCGCTCGGCCACCGCTCGCCGGCGCCGGGGGAGAGGTTGACCTTCGTCGGTGACCCCGGCGATCCTGTGCTCGATGGCCGGACGCCTGTATCTTTGCGCCACCCCGATCGGCAACCTGGAGGACGCCTCTCCGCGGCTCTCCCGCACTCTCGCTGAGGTCGACGTCGTCTACGCCGAAGACACTCGCCGGACTGCCAAGCTCCTCGCCGCCCTCGGCGTGACCGCGGAGCTCCGATCGTTCTTCGTCGGCAACGAACGCCGGCGTGTCGCCGACGTCGCCGCCGATCTCGCCGCCGGCCGCGACGTAGCGCTCGTCACCGACGCCGGTTCCCCAGCCGTGTCAGACCCGGGTGCGGCTGCCGTGGCGGCAGCCCGCCAAGTCGGCGCCGAGGTGATCGTGGTGCCGGGGCCTTCGGCGGTCGTCGCCGCCGTCATGGGATCGGGGATGGTGCAGGGCCGGTTCGTCTTCGAGGGGTTTCTCGAGCGCAAAGGCCGCGACCGGTCCCAGCAACTCCACCGGATCGCCGCGAGCGACGCTCCCACCGTCCTGTTCCTCAGCCCGCACCGGGCGGTGGCCGACGTCGAAGCCCTGGCGGAAGCCTGCGGCTCCGACCGACAGGTCTGTGTGGCCCGCGAGCTCACGAAGGTCCACGAGGAGTTGTGGTGGGGCAGCCTCGACCAACTGGCCGCCCGCTGGCGGGACCACCCACCCCGGGGCGAGATCACCTTGGTGATCGCTGGAGCCAGAGCTGTTCCACCCGACATCGAACGCGGTCTGGAGATGGCCCGGCGACTGATGTCCGAAGGGAAAACGGCATCGGCCGCGGCGAGAGAGGCAGCGGAGGCGACAGGAGTGCCCCGCCGCCAGATCTACGACCGGCTCGTCAGGTGAGGAGCTGATTGCGGCAGGTGGAGCAGACTCCCTTGCCCTTGAAATCGACGACGTGCTCCTCGGAACCGCAGAACGTACACGTACTGGTCATCTTGCGCAGGACGATGTTCGGTCCCTCCACCGAGATGAGGATGTGGTCCCCCTCCCGGATGTTGAACAGTCTTCGGGTCTCGGCCGGTATCACGACTCGACCCAAGTCGTCGATTTTGCGTGCGATGCCAGCGTCCATGGCTCCCTGTGGTCCTGGTAGAGCGGAGCCTACCGCCATCGTCTGCGGTTTGCCGTCGACAACCGCATCTCTTGTCGAAGGTACGGTGATGCGACCATGTCCTGGGTCGACACCCACTGTCATCTGCAGCTCGACGAGCGGCCCGCGGCCGAGCTGATCGAGCGGGCCACGAGCGTCGATTGGATCGTCGTGCCCGGCGTCGACGCTCGCTCGTCGAGGCGTGCCGCCGAGCTCGCCGACCAGTTCCCGGGACGGCTGGAGTGGACCGCCGGACTCCATCCGCACGAGGCCGGGCTCTGGCCCGACGAGGAGGAGGAGATCAGCGATCTCGCCGTCCGGGCGGCGGCGGTGGGCGAGTGCGGTCTCGACTACTACCGCAACCTGTCGCGTCCCGAGGAACAGCGCCGGGCTCTCCTCGCCCAGCTCGAGCTGGCAGAAGTTTTGGACAAGCCCGTCGTCGTCCACTGCCGAGACGCTTTCGCCGATCTCCACGACATCTTGGAGACCACCGGATGGGGGCCCCGCGTCGTACTGCACTGCTGGACAGGGGGCAGGCGGTGGACCCGGCGCTTCCTCGACCTCGGGGTCGTGTTCTCTTTCGCCGGGCCCCTCACGTATCCCACCGGGGAAACCATCCGCCTGGCCGCCGAGTTGGTGCCGCCGGACCGGGCGATGGTCGAGACGGACACTCCCTACCTGACCCCCGTGCCCCACCGGGGCCGACCCAACGAACCGGCCTGGGTGGCCCACACGGGTGAGGTGCTCGCCTCGGTTTGGGGCATCAGCGTCGAGGAGGCCGCCCGGGCGACCTCGGCGACCGCCGAGCGGGTGTTCCGATCGTGACGTACCAGAGCCGGACCGAGATCCGCCGGCTCCTCGAGCGTCACGGGCTCAATCCACGGAAGAGCCTCGGTCAGCACTTCCTGGCGGATCCGAACCTGATACGCAAGGTCGTCGAAGTGGCCGACGTGCGCGCCGGCGACCGGGTCGTCGAGGTGGGCGCCGGCACCGGGGCCCTGACCGGCGCCCTCGCCGCCACCGGTGCCCGCGTCGTCGCCTACGAACTGGACGAGCGGCTGCGGCCGGTTCTCGAAGAGACTCTCGCCACGACCAGCGTCGACCTGAGGTTCCTCGACGTGATGGACGTCGACCTCCAGGCCGAGTTGGAAGGCGAGCGATGGAAGCTCGTGGCCAACCTGCCCTACAACGTGGGGACCCCTCTCATCCTCGACGTCCTGAAGCGCGTGAGGAAGATCACCTCCCTCACCGTCATGGTCCAAGACGAAGTGGCCGACCGGCTCGCCGCCGCCCCGGGCACATCCGACTACGGGGTTCCATCGGTCGTCGTCGCCTTGTGTGGTCGGCTGGTAGAACGGTTCTTCGTGCCGCCCCAGGTGTTCGTGCCCGCCCCGCAGGTCGACTCGGCAGTGGTCCGCATCGACCGCGTCGAGCCGCCCCCTCGTTGGGAAGAAGCAGTGGAGATCGCCCGGCGTGCATTCGGTCAGCGGCGAAAGATGCTGCGCCGCTCCCTCGCCGACCTGGTGAGCGAGTCCGCGTACACCCGAGCGGGTGTCGACCCGATGTCACGGCCCGAGGACCTGAGCCCGTTGGATTTCGTCGCTTTGGCCGAGGCAGTCGCCGATGAGTGAGTGGGAGGCACCCGCCAAGCTGAACCTCGACCTGCGGCTGCGTCCTCGCGACGCCCACGGCTACCACCCGCTTCGCTCCGTCTTCCAGGCGGTGGAGTGGCTGGACAGGCTGAGGGTGGAAGAAGGCGACGAGGACACGCTGATCATCGAAGGCGCCGATCTTCCCGAAGGGGGAGACAACCTCGTCTGGAAGGCGATCTCCGCCCTCGAGTTGCCGCAGCGACCCCACCTGCGCATGGAACTCGACAAGTCCATCGCGGTGGCGGCGGGCCTGGGTGGCGGTTCGGCTGACGCCGCCGCCGCCCTCGCCGCCGTGGCCGACCTGATGAAGCTCGAGTCGTCGAAGGTGCAGGCCGCGGCAGCCAAAGTGGGCGCCGACGTGCCCTTCTTCCTGACCGGGGGGACCGCCGTGGTCGAGGGCTACGGCGAACAGATCACCCCGGAAGAACCGCTCGCCGGATTTGCGGTGGCGATAGCCGTGCCGCCCTTCGAGCTCGCCACGCCCGACGTGTACCGGCGTTGGGACGAACTGGAGGGGCCGACCGGTCCGGAGCTGAGCGGGAGCGAGCTGCCTCCGCCGCTCCGGCGCCGTTTCGGCGAGCTCCGCAACGACCTCGTTCCCGCCGCCGTGTCGCTGCGTCCCGAACTCGAAGACTGGATGCACGACCTCGGCGAAGCCTGGGAGCAGCCCGTGCTCATGTCGGGATCGGGTCCGGCATGTTTCGGCTTCTTCCTCGACCTCGAAGAGGCAGACGACGCCCTCTCCGCGGTCGGCGACCACCGGGCCGCCGTCGCCGCCGATCTGCGGCCCCGAGGCGTGGCACGGCGAGAATGAGGCGCGGAGGTGGGTCACAGCCTCGGCCCATTACACTCGGGCGCAGTCGCCCCGGGATGCCGACCGACATCCCACGATGGGGGGTGGTGTAATTGGCAGCACTACGGGTTTTGGTCCCGTCAGAGCGGGTTCGAATCCTGCCCCCCCAGCGACACACACCCCACCACACCAGAGGTAACACTTGCCCGTCCACGCTCTAGTACTCGCCGCCGGGAAGGGAACGCGGATGCGTTCCGACACGGCGAAAGTCCTCCATCGGGCGGCAGGACGCACGCTCCTCCACTGGGTCCTGGACGCGGTCGCCGTCGCCAAACCCGACCGGACCGTGGTCGTCGTAGGGCACCAGGCCGAGTCGGTGTCCGACGCCGTCGGCGACGCGGTCGAGACCGTGCTCCAGGAGCCGCAGAACGGGACGGGCCATGCAGTGCAGGTGGCGCTGGCCCACCTCGGCGCGCTCGACCCCGACGACACCGTCCTGGTCACCTACGGTGACATGCCGCTCATCCCCGCCGACGTCTACGAGGACCTCGCCTCGCGACCCTCCGACGTCGCCGCCGTCATCACCACCGTCGACCCGGGGCCCGCGGGCTTCGGGAGGGTCAAGCGAGACGACGACGGACAGGTGGTGAGGATCGTCGAAGAGCGCGATTGTGACCCGTCCGAGCTCGATATCACCGAACGAAACGTCGGTCTCTACTCGTTCGCGGCCGGCGCACTGTCCGACGCCCTCTCGAAGATCACCGCCGACAACTCCCAAGGCGAGCTCTACCTGACGGACGTCGTCGAACTGCTCGCCGGCGCCGGGCGGCGCATCTCCGTGCGCCAGGTCACCACTACCGACGTGATCGGAGTCAACTCCCATGCCGATCTGGCGCTGGTCCAGTCGATCCTGCGGGAGCGGATCAACCGTCGTCTCATGGAGTCGGGCGTGTGGATGCTCGACCCGTCGCGGGTCTACGTAGACGCCACGGTCACGGTCGAACCAGGGGCGCGCCTGTACCCCGGGACGCACCTCGAAGGCGCCACGACGGTGGCGGCCGGGGCGACGATCGGACCCGACACATTCGTCGTCGACTCCATGGTCGGGGCGGAGGCGACCGTGATGTACTCGGTCCTGCGGGGCGCCACCGTGGGGGAGAGGGTCTCAGTCGGGCCCTATGCTTCGTTGCGCCCCGGCACCGTCCTCGAGGCAGGAGCCAAGGCCGGCACGTTCGTCGAGCTCAAGAACAGCCGGGTCGGGGAGGGTGCCAAGGTGCCGCACCTCTCTTACATGGGCGACGCCGACATCGGCGCCGGCGCCAACATCGGAGCGGGGAGCATCACCTGCAACTACGACGGCTACAAGAAGAGCCGCACCGTCATCGGCGAGGAGGCGTTCATCGGGTCCGACACGATGCTCGTGGCCCCGGTCACCATCGGTGACAGAGCGGTGACGGGAGCGGGATCCGTGATCACGCGGGACGTCGAGCCCGGGGCGCTGGCCGTCGAGCGCTCCGAGCAGCGTCAGGTACCGGGCTACGCTGATAAGCGGGCAGCCCGGCACCGGGCAGAGGAAGCCGACAAGGGCAGCTGATGGAAGTAGTGTCACGAAGCCGGCTGATGCTGTTCACCGGCCGCGCCAATCCGGGTCTCGCCACCGAGGTCGCCGAGTTGCTCGGCGCCCCTCTCGGGAGACTCGAGACCTCCACCTTCGCGAACGGCGAGATCTACGTGCGTCCCACCCAATCCGTCAGGGGAGCGGACTGCTTCGTGCTCCAGAGCCACTGCGACCCGATCAACGACCACATCATGGAGCAGCTGATCACGATCGACGCTCTCCGGAGGGCATCGGCTCGGCGCATCACCGCCGTGATGCCCTTCTATGGCTACTCCCGACAGGACAAGAAGGTTCTGCCGCGGGAGCCGATCTCCGCCCGGCTGATGGGTGACCTCTTCATGACGGCGGGAGCCGACCGCCTGGTTTCTGTCGACCTCCACAGTGGCCAGCTCCAGGGCTTCATCACCAAGCCGTTCGACCACCTGACCGCCCTGCCGATCATCACCGACTACCTCCGGGATCGCATCGACGGCCCGGTGACGATCATCTCCCCGGACGCCGGCGGCGTGAAGCGGGCGGAGAAGTACGCTCGTCGCCTCGACGCCTCCGTGGCCGTCGTCTACAAGCGCCGCGAAGCCGAGCTCCACAACGTCTCCGCCGCCCTCGACATCACGGGGGACGTGGAAGGCACGCACGCGGTGATCGTCGACGACATGATCGACACGGCGGGCACGGTCGTGAACGCAGCGGAGCTGGTCAGGGCCAAAGGGGCGCAGTCGGTGCGGATCGCCGCCACCCACGCCATCTTCTCCGGCAACGCCGTGGACAGGATCAAGAACGCCCCTGTCGACGAGGTGATCGTGACGAACACGCTGCCCGTGGCCGAGGACGTCGCCAACCTGGACACGATCAAAATGCTGTCGATCGCCCCGATCGTCGCTGAAGCCCTCCAGGCGATCTTCATGGACAGCTCTGTGTCGGAGATCTTCCTCGGCGACAACGCATGACGTTCTCGACCGAGACGTTCGAGATCACGACAGGCAACCGTCCGGGCATCTTCGACCTGACACCGGCCGTGCTCGACTTCTGCCGTGACAAGGGCGACGGCATCGTCACGGTCTTCGTGCCCCACGCCACCGCCGGCTTGGCCATCATCGAGGTGGGAGCGGGATCCGACAGTGACTTGATGTCGGTGGTCGACGACCTGCTGCCGGCCGACAGCCGGTGGCGCCACTCCCACGGCTCCCCGGGCCACGGCCGGGACCATGTCCTGCCGGCGATCATCTCGCCGTCTGTCACCATTCCGGTGGTCGGGGGGCGGCCAACGCTCGGCACGTGGCAATCGGTGGTGCTCGTCGACACCAACCGTGACAACCTCGAACGTCAGGTCCGGCTCACGTTCGTCGGCTGAGCCTCATGGCTCGGGAAGGACGATCTCCTCTCCCGGAAAGATGAGATCGGGATCACCGGAGCGGATCCGCCGGCGGTTGGCGTCGATCACCTTCCGCCAATACGGAGCGGTCTCGTTGTCCTCGGGCCGCCGTCCCCACACCTCGGTGAGATGCCGCTCGGCGATCAGCCACAGGTTGTCGCCCGGCTCGACGACGACCGTGTGAGGGCCGTCCGGTTCCTCGTGGGGGACCGCGGATTTGCCGTCTGCCGTCGGCGGCGAGGGCTGTTGGTCGGGGCCGGCGGCGACGGGCACATAGGCGGGATGCACCATCTCCTGCACCGGAGCCGACCCGCCCGGCGCTTCGGCCGCCACCGCGGGCGCCATCGTGTTGAGGAGCAAAGAGCCGGCGAGGAGGGCGTCCACGGCCCGTCGCAGCGGAGGGATGGACAGCCATCGAAGAGCCGTTCGGTGGGCCCCGGCGACACGAGCGAAGGCGTAGACGACCGTCGACAACGCCATCCAGGCGACCAACGCCAGCCCCGCCACCCGGGCCAGGGCCGCCAGCACGAGCTCCAGGGTGGTTCCGGTGAGCCAAATCGGGAACCGCTCCCAGTCGACGGCCATACCGTCGAGCTCTCCCAGGCGTAGGAGACCGAGGCCACCGGCACAGACGCCCACGACCCACGCCCAGGCGGAGAGCTTCGACCTCATGGGAGCGAAGCTACGCGGCGACCGACGGGGATGGAAGGGGATCGCGCCGGGCGTTATACGATTGGTCGCACCGTCCAGAGGAGTTCCCCGCATGAAGGCCCGTATCGGCGTCGCCGACAGCAGCAAGGTCATCGAGGTCGAAGTCGAGGACGCGGACAAGTTCCGCGCTCAGGTGGAAGAGGCGTTCGCCTCCGACGACACCGACGTCTACTGGTTCACCGACGTCAAGAACCGTTCGGTGGGAGTCCCGGTGAACCGGATCGCCTTCGTTGAGATCGACCCCGACGAGCCCCGACAGGTCGGGTTCGCTCCCGGCAGCTGAAGGGCTCAGCGGCGACGCCGCTCCGCCAGCCACCGCTTCCGCAGCCGGCGCCGCTCGTCCTCGGGGTATCCGCCCCAGATGCCGGACTCCTGGTTGGACTCGAGGGCGTACCGCAGACACTCCTCGCGAACCGAGCAGGTCCGGCAGATGGCCAGGGCCTCGTTGATCTTCTCGAGTGCGACACCCGTGGTGCCGGCGGGGAAGAAGAGGCTGGGCTCGGAGTCGCGGCATGCAGCCAGCTCCTGCCAGGCGACAGACGTCGGCGAAGGAAGAATCTGTACCGTGGTCACGCGCGTCTCCATTGGTCGTCCTGTTCGAGGAGAAGCTTGTGAATCAGTTCACAAGACCGGCCGCACGGCAAGCGAGTCGTGTGTGGCTCAGGCGGCGGAACAGTACTCTCTGGCGGTGCCTGACGCAATAGGTTCTTCCGCGTTCTTCACCGGCGAGCCGATGGTCGTGGGCCACCGAGGAAACCCGGCCCGGCACCCGGAAAACACGCTGGCGGGTGTCGTCTCCGGCCTCGACGTCGCCGACGCCGTCGAGGTGGATGTGCGGATGAGCGTCGACGGGCTCCTGGTGCTCTCCCACGATCCGCATGTCGGGGGCGCCGCGATCCACGAGACACCCTGGTCGGAGTTGATCGGCACCGACGGGCGTCCCCTCTGCCAACTGGAAGAGGCGTTGGCCGTCCCTGGACGGGTTTGTATCGAGGTGAAGAACATCCCATTCGACCCGGCATTCGACCCCCAAGGGCGAGTGGCGCTCCTCGCCGCTTCCCGGGCCCGTCCGAGCGACATCGTTGCCTCGTTCTACTGGCCCGACATGGATCTGCTGCGGTCCCGGGCGCCGTCGGTGACCACCTGTCTAGTCGTCGGCGACGGGGGATCTGCGGCCGACGCCGTAACATATGCGGCGGAAAGAGGCCACGCCGCCGTCTCGATCGATCACACCCTGATCGACGAATCGGTGTTGCAGCTCGCCTCCGACGCCGGTGTGCGAGTGTTGGCTTGGACCGTCAACGACCCGCGGCGGGCAAGAGAGTTGTACGCCATGGGGGTGACGGCGATCATTTCCGATGACCCCGAATCGTTGAGAGACGCCCGGAGCGCCCGATGACAACCGACGAGAGAGTCAGCATCCAAGAGCAACTGGCCGCCGAGCTGAAGGACGCCATGAAAAAAGGCGACAAGGCACGGCGGGACGTCATTCGCCAGGTGCAGACCGAGGTGAGGACGGTCACGAGCCAGGCGGGCTTCGGCGAGCTCACCGACGAGGTCTACCAGGTGGTGATCGCCGCCTACATCAAGAAGATGGCCAAGGCGCGCGACGAGTACCGCGAACTGGGCGAGCGGGGCAAGGAGATGGCCGACAAGCTCGACTTCGAGATCGAGTATCTGTCACGGTGGATCCCGTCCAAGCTCGGTGAAGAAGAGACCCTTCGACTGGTCCGCCAGACCATCGAAGACCTCCACGTCGAAGGGAACCCCAAGGCGGTCGGCATGGTCGTGGGCGCACTGATGAAGACGCGCGACGACCTCGACGGCGCTCTGGTCAACCGTCTCACCCGACAGGAGCTGGGGGCCGACTGAGCCAGCCAGTCACATACCTGCCGATGCTGGCCACTCCGTGGCCGGCGCCTTTCGATGACGACGATTGGTGGTTCGAGGTCAAATGGGACGGCTACCGCTGCATCGCCCGCGCCGAAACCTCGGGCCTGCGCATTTGGAGCCGTCGAGGCCTCGACCTTCGCCCGCGTTTCCCCGAGGTAGCCGCCCTTCGCCTGCCCGAGGGGTGGGTGTTCGACGGGGAGGTGATCGCCTTCGACGACGACGGAAGGCCGGACTTCTCGCTGCTGCAAGCAGGCAATCCGGCGACATACGTGATCTTCGACGTGTTGGCGTCACCGTCGGGCCCGCTCGTCTCTGCCCCGTTCGAGGAGCGCAAAGGGCTTCTCGAGACGCTGGAATTCCCCAAGCAGGTGCTGGTCGACCGCCCGATCCGGGGGGCAGGGCTCGCTTTCTACGAGGCGGTGCGAACCCAGAACCTCGAGGGGATCGTGGCCAAGCGCGCCGGGAGCCTCTACCAACCCGGGCGGCGTTCAGCCGATTGGCGCAAGGTGGCGTTGCGGCGGACGATCCGCACTGTCGTCGGGGGTTGGCTGCCCGGCGACGGAGGAAGGCGGTCGACCTTCGGTTCGTTGCTCGTGGGCCTGTGGGACGGCGCAGACCTGCGTTGGGCTGGAGCTGTCGGCTCCGGGTTCGACGATCGGACGCTGCGCCGGCTGGGTGAGATCCTCGCCGGGATCGAACGGCCCACCCCGCCGTTCGTCGACGTGTCGTTGGTTCCCAAGGGGGCCCGCTGGGTGGAGCCGATCGTCAATGTCTTCGTCGAGTACAAGGAATGGACCCGCGATCTCCGACTCCGGGCGCCGGTCTTCAAAGGAGTGGATCTGGATCCCACGCCTCCGCGGTGGGAGGAGGAAGGGCCCGGAACCTGATCAGGCGGACTTCTGTGCCTTGGTCGCCTCGACCGAGGCCTTGAGGGCGTCGAGCAGATCGACGACTTTGGTCGCCTCGGGAGCCTCGGGGGCGACGATCTCTTCACCCGCCACCTTGGCGGCGGCGGCGGCTTCGATGGCCTCCCGAGTGGTATCGACGAATTCGCTCGGATCGAACGGCCGAGTGAGGTTTTCGATGAGCGCCTCGGCCATCTTCACCTCTTCGTCGCGGATCTCGACGTCGCCTTCCAACTCCTCGAATGCGGCGGCGCGGATCTCGTCGGGCCAGTGCATCGTCTCCATGACGAGCACGCCGTCCTTGGGCCGCAGCGTCGCCAGATGCTGCTTCTCGCGGATCGTCACCTTGGCGATCGCCACGACGCCCTTCTCTTCCAGCGCCCGCTCGAAGATCCGGTACGCCTTGAGCCCGGTCTTGTCGGGCGCCAGGTAGTAGGACTTCTGGTACATGATCGGGTCGATCTCGGAGGCTTCGACGAACTGGACGATGTCGACGAGCTTCGAAGTGCCGGGGCTGGCCGCCTCCAGTTCCTCGTCCGTGAACACCACGTAGCGGCCCTTCTCGAACTCGTAGCCCTTCACGATGTCGTCCCAAGCGACCTCTTGCCCGTCCGTCTCCGCCACCCGCTTGTAACGGATGGGCACGTTGTCGCCCTTGCGGAGCTGCTTGAAGCTCGGGCTGCGGTTTTCTGTGGCGGTGTACATCGACACCGGGATGGAGACCAGCCCGAAGCTGATGGCGCCTTTCCAGATCGAACGAGGCATGGAGCCAGTGTATGCGACTTTCGCGCTCTCGGCCCAGGGAGATTCAGGAAACCACCGAATCGAGCAGATCGGCGAGGGCGTCGGCGTCGGGATCGATGCGCCGGATTCGCTCGGGTGCCGTGAGCAAACCGGCGAGGTCCTCGGGCAGTTCCGGGGCGATGCCGGTTGCTTTTTCGACGACTTCGGGGAACTTGGCCGGATGGGCGGTTCCAATGATCACGGTCGGCCCCGACGTCGGCTCTTGCTCGGCGATCGCCCAGGCTGTGGCGGTGTGGGGATCGAGCAGGATGCCACGCTCTTCGTGGACGCGGCGGATGGTGGCGACGATGGCGTCGTCGTCCAGCCATCCGGCCTCGAACGCCTCCCGGAGTCGGGCATGGACCTCCGCCGGCAGCTGGAGGACACCTCGCCTGGCGAGCACGTCCTGCATCTCCCGGATCGTGCCCCCGGACTCACCGACGGCTTCGTAGAGATAACGCTCCAGGTTCGACGGCACCTGGATGTCCATCGCCGGCGCCACCGTGTGCTCCACGGTCTCGACCCGCAGGGTCCCGGTGGCGACGAGGTCGGCCAGGCCGTGGTTGGCGTTGTTGGCTACTACCAGGCCGGAGATCGCCGCCCCCATCCTTCGGGCGAGATGACCGGCGAACACGTTGCCGAAGTTGCCGGTGGGGACAACGAACCGGACCGGTTCGTCGAGGCGCTGAGCCGTGTGGGCGTAGTAGGCGGACTGGGCGACGATGCGGGCCCAGTTGATCGAGTTGACGGCACCCAGGGGGAAACGGTCGCCGAGTGTCGTGAAGGCCTGCTTCACGAGACGCTGGCAGTCGTCGAACGTGCCCCTCACTGCGACGGCGTGGACGTTGTCGTCCGGGACCGTCGTCATCTGGCGGCGCTGCACCTCCGACACCGCCCCATCGGGATAGAGGATGACGATGTCGATCCCGGGCAGGCCCCGGCAGCCTTCGATGGCCGCCGACCCGGTGTCGCCGCTGGTGGCTCCCAACACGAGGAGATGGCGGCCCTCTCGCTCCAGGACCCGCTGGAAGAGCGGACCGACGAGTTGGAGGGCGTAGTCCTTGAACGACAACGTCGGCCCCCAGAAGAGTTCGAGGAGGTAGAGGCCGTCTCGTATTCGGGTGAGTGGGGCCACTTCGGGATGGCGGAACCTGCCGTACACATCGGCGGCGATGTCGGTGATGTCTGTGGCGAGAGGATCGGGCTCGACGAAGGGACGGACGACCTCGGCGACGGCGGAGGCGTAGCCCTCGGGCAGCGAGGCCAGCCGGGGGATCTCCGCAGGCACGTACAGACCGCCGTCTGGTGCCAGGCCTTGGAGGAGGACGTCGGCGAACTCTCCGGCAGGAGCGCCGCCCCTCGTCGACACGTAGCGCATCAGCCGGTGTCGCCCACGACCCGGATGACCGAAGCCACCTGCCGGACCGTGTCGATCTCTGCCAGCCGCTGTTGGGCCTTGGCATGGGCCGACTCGGGAGCGGCGTGGGTGACGAGGAGAAGCGTGGCGTCCTCGCCCCGGCCTTCCTGCCACACCGAGCGAATCGAAACCCCCGCCTCTCCGAAGGCGCCGGCGATGGCAGCCAGGACGCCGGGGGCGTCGTCGACCTCCAGGCGGAGGTAGTGAGAGGTGTCGACCTGGCCGAAATCGGCGACGATCCCGGCTCCGATCCGCACCCGCGGCGCCACCGGGGTGTGCGCCAGCAGCTCCCGGGCCGCGGTGACCACGTCACCGAGAACAGCGGTGGCGGTGGGGTCGCCGCCTGCGCCCGGGCCGGAGAAGAGCAGTTCGCCCAGTGCCGGGCCGGAGACGAACACGGCGTTCTGGGCGCCCCGGACGGCCGCCAACGGGTGGTTGTCGGGGACGAGCGCCGGGTGGACCCGGACGCTGACCCCGTCCGGGGTCGATTCGGCGACACCCAACAGCTTGACGACGTATCCCAGGCGGGCGGCGAAGGCGATGTCTGTCGACGAGATCCCCTCGATGCCTTCGACGTACACACGGTCGAGGTCGACCCAGACGCCGAAGGCGAGCCCGGCGAGGATCGCCGCCTTGGCGGCGGCATCGGCCCCTGAGACGTCGGCCGTGGGGTCGGCTTCGGCATATCCGAGACGTTGCGCCTCGGCGAGGACCTCGTCGTAGGGGCGACCCTCTTCGGCCATATGGGTGAGGATGAAATTCGTCGTCCCGTTGACGATCCCCATCACCGAGGTGATGCGTTCCCCCGCCAGCGACTCGGAGAGCGGCCGGATGATGGGGATGCCGCCGCCGACGGCGGCTTCGAACAGGAGAGAGACGCCGTTCTTTTCGGCCCGCTGGAACAGGGTCGGGCCTTCGGCCGCCACCAATTGCTTGTTGGCGGTGACGACGGGCTTACCGGCGTCGAGAGCGCGCAGGACGAGGGAACGGGCTGGCTCCATCCCTCCCATGAGCTCGACGATCAAGCCCACCTCCGGATCGTCGACTACTTCCTCGGGGCGATCGGTGGCATAACTCGCCGGGAAAGGGCGTTGTTTGTCCAGGTCACGCACCGCCACTTTGACCAGTTGCAGTTCGAGACCCGTCTTGGCGGTGATGACATCGCTCTCGTTCAGGAGCTTGTGGGCGAGGCTGCCGCCGACGACGCCGCCACCCAGGATTCCGATACCTACGCGCATGGGGGGAAAACGGTAGTCCTCCGGCATTCGGCCCCGGAACCGCCTGCCGGTAGACTGGGGGCTCGTTCCACCCGCTCCCGTAGCTCAGGGGATAGAGCACTGGTCTCCGGAACCAGGTGCGCAGGTTCGAGTCCTGCCGGGAGCGCTGTGTTGATTTCCCGAGCTTCGCTCGGGGGACGACCCCCCATACCCCCGGACGTCGGCGTACTGGTGCCCTACGCCGGTCGCGCCCTTCAGAGCACCGGGACCGTGAGCGGATCGTGTCGGCCTCCGCCGCGCTAGCGCCTTCCGACTTCCGCCCTTCCGCCCTTCCGCCTTCCGCCCTTCCGCCTTCCGCCTTCCGACTGCCGACAAACCCGAGTTCCGACTAAGATGATTTCCTACTCCCCACCCACCCGCACGGGTCCCAGCACGGGTCTTTGTAACGGGTGGACCCATCGGGTAAGATGCCCAGACGGCGGGGGGTCCCCCGTCACATTCACACCACCTCGCACGTTCGCTGCGCCGGTTCGGGCACATGCTCATGTGTTTGGGGTACGCCGACCGAGGTTTCTGAATGACCACTAGAGCCCAATTGCAGGAGAAGTCGATTGCTGAGCTGCGCGAAATCGCAGCCGCGGTGGGGATCGAGACCGACGGATTGCAGAAGTCCCGGCTGATCTCCCGCATCATGGAACTCCAAGGCGGCGACGCCGACGGCGAAGCCCCCGTCGAAGTCGATCTCCCCGCCGCCACCCCCCGGTCCGGGGACAACGGCTCCGAAAAACCCGACACCGAAAACGCGACCGAAACCGGCACCGAAGAGACCGCGGACGGCGGCCCGGCCCGGGAAGCCGAAGGCGACTCGACGCCAGCCGAGGTGGGAACGGCCGGATCGGAGGAGACAGCGGAGGCTTCGTCCGACGACGAGAGCGGCGATGACGACGACGACAACCGCGGGAATCGGCGCCGGCGCAAGCGGAACCGCAACCGCCAGGACCGTCCCGCCCAGGAGCCGGAAGGCGAACCGGAGGTCCGCGAGGGCCTCCTCGACATCCTCCCCGAGGGCTACGGCTTCCTCCGGACCTCGGGTTACCTCCCGGGCGACAAGGACGTCTACGTCTCCGCCGGCCAGATCCGCAAGTTCGGTCTGCGCAAGGGGGACATGGTTCGGGGCCCGATCCGCCAGCCCCGCTCCCAGGAGAAGTTCCCCGCCCTCATCCGCATCGACTCCGTCAACGGCATGGACGTCGAGGCGGCCAGGAACCGTCCCCGGTTCGAGGACCTGACGCCGCTGTTCCCCGACGAGCGGCTGCGGCTCGAGGTCGAGGGCAAGGAAGACTCCACTCTCACCCGGATCGTCGACCTCATCGCTCCCATCGGAAAAGGCCAGCGCGGCCTGATCGTCTCGCCGCCCAAGGCCGGCAAGACGACGGTGCTGAAGGAGATCGCCCAGGCGATCACGATCAACAATCCCGAGTGCTACCTGATGGTGGTCCTGGTCGACGAGCGGCCCGAAGAGGTGACCGACATGCAGAGGTCGGTCAAAGGTGAGGTCATCTTCTCCACCTTCGACCGTCCCGCCGAGGAGCACACACAGGTGTCCGAGCTCGCCATCGAGCGGGCCAAGCGCCTGGTGGAGATGGGCACCGACGTGGTCATCCTCCTCGACTCGATCACCCGCCTCGCCCGGGCCCACAACCTGGCCACCCCGGCTTCCGGCCGGATCCTGTCCGGTGGCGTCGATTCGACGGCCCTCTACCCGCCCAAGCGGTTCTTCGGGGCGGCTCGCAACATCGAAGAAGGCGGAAGCCTCACGATCCTCGGCACCGCCCTCGTCGAGACCGGCTCGAAGATGGACGAGGTCATCTTCGAGGAGTTCAAGGGCACCGGAAACATGGAGCTGCGGCTCGACCGCAAGCTCGCCGACAAGCGCATCTACCCTGCGATAGACATCGAATCTTCGGGAACACGACGGGAAGAGTTGTTGTTCGACCAGAAGGAACTTGCGCAGGTGTGGAAGCTGCGCCGGGTGTTGCTCGCCCTCGAGCCCGGCGCCGCCCTCGAACTGCTCATCGACCGCCTGAAGAACACGAAGTCCAACGCCGAATTCCTGGCCGACGTGGCCAAGAGCGGCAACTGATCCAGAGGAGCCACCAATGCGAACGGATATCCATCCGACCTATGACGAGACGCGGGTGACCTGCTCGTGTGGCAACACCTTCGTCACCCGTTCCACACGGCCCGGCGACATGCACGTCGAGCTGTGCAACGAGTGCCATCCCTTCTTCACCGGTAAGCAGAAGCTGGTCGACACCGGCGGCCGCGTCGAGCGTTTCAAGAAGCGCTACGGAGCCGAGTCCTTCTCCAGCAAGAAGAAGCAGGCGAAGAGCTCTTCGGAGGGCGACTCCGAAGAATGACGTCGCCGGGAGCCGAGTCGCGGCCGAAGGCGCGACAGCCCATCGACCCCGCCAACACGGTCGGCGGACAGGCAGTCATCGAAGGCGTGATGATGCGCGCCCCGGGCGCCTGGGCCGTCGCCGTGAGGCGGCCCGATGGGCTGATCGAAGCGATCCGCAGCGAGCTCCCCAGGCTCTCCTCCCGATCACTCGCCGCCCGCATCCCGTTCGTTCGGGGGATCATGGTCCTCGGCGAGTCGCTGACTCTCGGCTTCCGCGCCCTCTCCTGGTCCGCCCAGAAGGCGGTCGACGAGGACGAGGAGCCGCTCACCAACCGCCAGATCGCCTTCTCGATGACTCTCGCCCTGGCCTTCTTCATGGCGGTGTTCATCCTCGTGCCGGCGTTCATCGCTCGTTTCGCCTCGGGTGACTCGACGCTCCTCTTCAACGTCACCGAGGGCGTGGTCCGTCTGGTCCTCTTCATCGGGTACATCTGGGCGATCGGCCGATCCAAGGAGATCGCCCGTGTCTTCGAGTTCCACGGCGCCGAGCACATGACGATCCACGCCTACGAGGCGGGCGATCCGCTGACCCTCGACGCGGTCGCCAAGTACGACCCCGAGCATCCACGCTGTGGCACCAGCTTCCTCCTCATCGTGATCCTCGGGTCGATCGTCGTCTTTTCGCTGGTCCATCAGCCGGGCTGGCTGTGGCTCGTCGGCACCCGTGTCCTGGGCATCCCGGTCATCGCCGGCCTCGCCTATGAGCTGCTCCGCTTCTCGGGCCTCGGCCGGGTGCCGTGGCTGTCCGGTGTGCTCGCCGCTCCGGGACTGTGGCTCCAGAAGCTCACCACCAACCGCCCCGCCGCCGATCAGATCGAGGTGGCGATCGCCTCCATGGTCACTGCCCTCGACGAGGAGCAGCTCCAGGCGGTCCTGGGCCGGGGCACCGTCCCCGAATCGGCACTGGTGGCCCGCCAGGGGGCCATCGCCGGCTGATGGACGAGCAGCTGGCTGCCCGCCTCGCCGAAGTCGAGGAGGCATTCCGGGAAGTCGAAGCGGAGCTGTCCCAACCGGAGGTCGCCTCCGACCCGTCGCGCCTGGCCGAGCTGGGAAAGCGCCATTCGGAGCTGGGGGCCATCGTCCGCTTGCTCGAGGAGTGGAGACGCGCCGACCAGGACCGCCAGGAAGCCCTGGAACTGGCGACCGAGGATCCGGCGATGGCTCCCGAGCTGAAGCGCCTCGCCGAGGAACGGGCCGAGGAGATGGAGCGGCTGGAGGGCGAGATCCGCCAGGCGATGATCCCGAAGGACCCCAACGACTCGAAAGACGTGATCGTCGAGATCCGGGCCGCCGCCGGGGGAGACGAAGCGGCGATCTGGGCCGGCGACCTCCTGCGGATGTACGAGCGCTACGCCGAGTCCCATGGCTTCAAGGTGGAGCCGATGGAGGCGTCGCCTTCGGAGGCGGGCGGCTATACCCGGGTCACGATCGCGGTGAAAGGCACCGGAGCCTACTCGCGGATGAAGTACGAGGCCGGGGTGCACCGGGTCCAGCGGGTACCGAAGACCGAGTCGCAGGGCCGGATCCACACGTCCACGGCCACGGTGGCTGTGCTCCCCGAGGCCGACGAGGTCGAGGTCGACATCGACCCCAGCGAGGTGAGGGTCGACGTCTTCCGCTCGCAGGGACCCGGGGGTCAGTCGGTGAACACGACCGACTCCGCCGTCCGTTTGACCCATCTGCCGACCGGGCTGGTCGTGTCCGTCCAGGACGAGAAGAGCCAACTCCAGAACAAGGAGAAGGCGTTCCGCATCCTCAGGGCCAGGCTGCTCGCGATGCGCCAGGCGGAGAAGGAGGCCGAAGTCGCCGGGGCGCGACGGGCGCAGGTGGGGACTGGGGAGAGAGCGGAGAAGATCCGCACCTACAACTACCGCGAGAACCGGGTGACCGACCACCGGCTCGGGCTCACGATCAAGCGCCTGAACGAGGTGCTCGACGGGGATCTCGACGAGTTCGTCGACGCCCTCGCGGCCCGCGAGCAGGCGGAGCGTCTCGCCTCAGGCTGATTGGGCGAGCCGGGCGACGCCCCGGCGTTCCATGTTCCCCCAGCTCTGGGTTGAGCGGCCGCCGAACAGCGCCCGAATGCGCCACCACACGGTCATCTGGCGGACGCCGAGATTCTCGACGAACACGATCGTGAGCAGCTTCAGGGTTTCGCGAGGGTCGTTGAAGTAGCCGAACCGCTCATCGAGGAGCAGAGCCACGAGCGAAGTGACCGCCCCAGCCAGCACGGCGAGGACGAAGAACGCCGCGATCGAAAACAGCGACACCGCGCCAGTGAGGGCGGCGACAGGGATCGCCAGCCATCCCAGGAACTCCACGATCGGGGCGAGGTACTCGAAGAGCACCATCGACGGCCACATGACCATGCCGACCACTCCGTGTCGGGGATTGAGGAGGGTCGAGCGGAAGTCGCGCACGGCGGTCATGAGCCCGCGGTGCCACCGGATCCGCTGGCGACGGAGGATCCTGCGGGTGGGCGGCACCTCGGTCCACACGACGGCGGCGGGGGAGTACACCAGCCGGTAGTCCTGGCCCGCATCACGCATGTATCGATGGACTCGCATCGTCAGGTCCAGATCCTCTCCCAAATGACCCGATGTGTATCCGCCGACTGCGACGACGATGTCCCGGCGCCAGATGCCGAACGCCCCCGACACGTTGGGCAGGGCGTTGATCGCCGACCATGCCGGTCTACTGGCGACGAACGCCCTCACGTACTCGAGGAGTTGGTACCGCTCGATGATGCGATCGGGAACCCGGGGGTCGACGATGTGGCCGAAGGGCAGCCGGCATCCGTTGATCGGCCGCACGTTCCCTCCCACGCCGACGGTCCGCTTGCGGTCCTCGGAGACCAGGCGCATGGCGTGGATGAGGGCGTTGCCGTCGAGAATCACATCGGCGTCGGTGGCGAGGACGTACGGGTACCGGGCGGCGTTGATCGCCGCGTTCAGGGCATCGGCGCGGCCGCCGTTCTCCTTGTCGACGACGGTCAGCGGGATCGGCTGGCGGGACTTGTAGACCTGGCGCACCTTCTTCGTGCGGATGTTGGTGCGCAGTGGATAGGGGACCGGGTAGAGGTCGAACGCCTCGATGAGCTTCTGGAGCGTGTCGTCGGTGCTGCCGTCGTTGGCCACCACGATCTCGAAGCGGGGATACGACACCATTGCCATAGAGCGGATCGACTCGACGATCCCGGCGGCCTCGTTGAAGGCGGGGACGACGATCGACACCGGAGGGGCCAAGTGCGAGGTGAGCATGTCCTCCACCCGGCCGAAGAGCTCCTGGCGGCGCTGGCGGCGCAGAACGAGCGCCGATCCCACCGCCTGGGCGAGCAACCACAGCTGGAGGGCGACGAAATAAGCCCAGACCGCGAACGAGAAGCCGGCGAGTACCTGTCTCACGTCGATGCCGCCACGGCCGCCAGGCGCCGATCTCGCTCGGACGCCACGCCGGAGCGAACGCGCTCTGCGGCCTGTGCCAGAACCCCCGATATGGTCAGTTGATTGAGTGCAGAGTCGGTGGCGTAGGGGTCGGGGCCGTCCAAGGCGGCGATCAGATGGTCGGTGCCGCCGGGGAGGTCGGCCAACGCGCTGGCGGCGTTCTGACGGACCCACCACACCGGGTCGTAGAGCAGGCCGGCCAAGGCTCGGGCCACACCCGGCCCGCCTATGGCGCCGAGGGAGATGGCGGCTCGGGCCCGGACCTGCCAGGCGTGGTCGTCGATCGCCTCGAGGAGCGGCTCGATCGCATTCGGGCCGCCGGTGCGCTCGAGTGCCGACGCCGCCGTCACGCGCCATTCGGGATTCGGCGACTTCAACAACTCGAGGAGTGTCGGTTCCGCCTCGGGATCGCCGATCGAGCCCAGGATCCGGACAGCGAGCGCCACCGTCTCCTCGGAGCAATCGGGGCGGCGCATCTCCTCTTCCACCCAGGCGCAGACCGCCTGGCTCGCTGGCATGCCCATCGGGATCAGCGAGTCGGCGATGCGAGCGGCTTCCCACGGCTCGACCCGGCGCGCCAGATCCAGGATGCGGGGGATGGAGTCGATGTCCTTCAGGCGGGCGAGGCCCCGCACGGCGTGAGTGCGGATCTGCGGCGACCCGTCGTCGAGAAGGCTGCGGAGGTGTTGGCGCTGGAGTGGGGTAGCCAGATCGGCGAGCCGCGCCACTGCCCGCAGGCGGCGCCCGGACGGGAAACGCCGGCGGGATCGGTCGACGAGCGCCCGGTGGACTCCGGCCTGTGTGGCCAGACGATCGACGTGCTCGCGGTCGGCGCCGGTGACCAGGAGGCGGTACTCGGCGAGCGCATCCCAGAAGATCGGGTCGGTGGCCCAGGAGCGAGGGATGTTCTGTGGCACCATCCGCCGGCTCAGCATCTCGCCGATGGCGGCGAGATAGTGCGCCGAACGGACGCCTTGCCAGCGCTGGATCTCGCGGTGGACGAGTTTGGTGACGACGAGGATCACCGTCAGCGCCACCGTCGCCGCCGCGGTGAAGCCCAAAACGCTCGGGAGTGATGACAGCACACCGTTATATCGGCGGCTGGGAGGGCGGGTTGAGCTTCAGCTCTTCAGCTGCACCGCGATGCGGGCCAGCAACTCCGGCACGCTGAACGGCTTGCGGATGTACCCGAAGGCGCCGAGCTCGAGGGACCGGACCACCGTCTCGTCGTCGTCCACGGCGGAGAGAAGGAGGACCGGGAAGTCCCGGCCTCGGCTCCTCCACTCGTGGAGGATGTCGAGTCCGAGCATCCCCGGCATGAGCTGATCGAGTATCGCCAGGTCGAAGTCCTGTTCGTTTCCGATTTCGTAGGCGGAAGTGCCGTCGGTCGCCTCGACCACTTCGTGGCCTTCGGCCTGGAGATGCCATCTGACGAGATGCCGAACTGTCGGTGAGTCGTCGGCGAGCAAGATGCGAGCCATCCGGCGGCATTCTGGCACCATGCGCTCATGGATGGCGCTCTTTCTGCCTTGCCCCCGCACGAGCGACGGCGGCTGCTCGCCCTGGGCCGCGACGACATCGAGGAGTTGGCCCGCCGGCGGCTGGAGGGTGAGCCGCTCCAATACCTGGAGGGCACGGCGGCGTTCACCGACTTCTGTGTGATCGTCGATCCCCGTGTGCTGATCCCCCGGCCCGAGACCGAGGGCCTGTTCGAGCTCGTCACCCGGGAGGTCGAGAATCCGTCTGTGATCGTCGACCTCGGGACGGGCTCCGGAGCCCTGGCGATAGCCCTGGCTCGCCACTACCCGGACGCCGCCGTTCACGCCACGGACATCTCGGAGGCGGCGCTCGAGGTGGCGCGGGAGAACGCCCGCCGTCTCGAGACCGAAGTCACGTTCCA
The DNA here is from genome assembly GCA_036380875.1 of Acidimicrobiia bacterium. Classification (GTDB taxonomy): domain Bacteria; phylum Actinomycetota; class Acidimicrobiia; order Spongiisociales; family ZC4RG35; genus ZC4RG17. The sequence goes on along the minus strand of DASVDX010000072.1, from coordinate 54,981 downwards.
CCTCGGCGACCTGTTCTCGGCCCTGCCGCCCCGGTTGCGGGGACGGGTCGACCTGTTGGTCTCCAACCCCCCATACGTGGCCGAAGGCGAGTGGAGGGCGCTGCCGCCTGACGTGCGCCGCGAGCCGCGCCAGGCGCTGATCGCCGGGCCACGCGGCACCGAGGTGCTGGAACGGATCGCCGCCGGCGCCGGCGAGTGGATGGCTCCTGGGGGGCTCGTGGCGTGCGAGATAGGGGAGACGCAGGGGGCCGTCGTGAAGGAGGCCTTCTCGGTTCTCGGGAACGCCAGGATCCGCCCGGATCTCGCCGGCCTCGACCGCTACGTGATCGTGAGGTGCGAGCCATGAGCCTCGCCGGGGCAGTCGCCGCCATCCGGCGAGGGGAGGTGGTCGGTGTTCCCACCGACACCGTGTACGGCCTGGCGGTGGACCCCTGGAACGAAGAAGCGGTGGACCGCCTGTTCGAGCTCAAAGGCAGGCCGGCCCACAAGCCGATCGGCCTCCTGGCGGCGGACGCCGACCAGGCAGGCGAGATCGCCGATCTCGCCCCTGCCGCCGACCTCCTCGATCACTGGCCCGGTGCGCTCACGCTCGTCGTGCGGCCCAAGGTCGTCATCCCCGACTGGGTCGGGAACTCGGCGCTGGGGACCGTGGGCATTCGCGTCCCGGACCACGACATGCTCCGCGAGTTGCTGGAGGAGACGGGGCCTCTGGCGGTCACCTCGGCCAACCTCTCGGGGATGCCGGAGGCGCTGAGCGACGAGGAAGCGAAAGCGACGTTCGGTGACGCAGTGGCGGTGTATCTGCCCGGCCGCTGCCCGGGCGGCACCGCCTCGACGGTGGTGGATGTCACCGGCCCGGTCCGTCAGGTCCTCCGGGCCGGCCCGGTGCTCATCGCCGAAGACGACTGAGGTCGACAGGCGCTACCCGGACCGGCTCGCCTATCGACGGGCCTTCGAGCAGGTCGGCGCCGATGCTGCGAGCCCACTCCAGGTCTTCGTCCGTGGCGATGCCGGCGACGATGAGCAGGCCTTCGGGCTGGCCGAGGTCGGCCGGGGCGGTGCCGGGAGTCACCACGACGGCGTGGAACCCTTCGGTGGCGGCCACCCGCTGGCCCATCACCGCCGCCTTGATCCCGAGGAGGTGCATCCGCCGCAAGGCCACGTCGAGCTCGTATCGACGTCGGCCCACCCGGGCGGCCTCGACGACCGCCAGCAGCCGCCGACGCGACTCGCCGTCGACGACCCGATGCAGGTCGGCGTGCGACATCGCCTCGTGCGAAACACAGGCGGCCAAGAACGCGTGGGGGTCGAGGACGCCGAGTGCCTGGAGCGTCCAGCGAATCGCGGCCAACTCCTCGGCCGGATCGGTGTTGCGGTCGCTGATCCGGGCCAGATAACCCTTCGGCTTCTCGCCCGGCTCCGATACGAGAGGGGAGAGCGCGATGTGGTCGCGGCGGAGCGCAGGCCGCTTCGCCCCGGTCGGCTGGGGGTGCGACCGCGGGATCGTGCCCTCGCTCGGTGCGGGGCTGACGGTGATGATCTCTGCGGGTTCGATGCCCCCCTATCGGCGTGGAGACGGGCAGACCTTTAGCTTGCTTTCGGGGAAGCACCCGAGGCCAGTACTGTGCCCGGAAACGTCGACGGAGTCAGGGCATGGTCTCGATGAATCCCGTGGAAGAGGTCGATCCCCAGATCGCGGCGCTCATCCGCAAGGATCTGGAGCGACAGAACTCGTCGATCCACCTCATCGCCTCGGAGAACTTCGTCTCCGCGGCTGTGATGGCGGCGTCGGGCTCGGTCTTCACCAACAAGTACGCCGAGGGTTATCCGGGACGGCGCTACTACGAAGGCTGCCAGGTCGTCGACGAGATGGAATCGCTCGCCATCGAGCGGGCCAAGTCCCTGTTCGGGGCGGTGCACGCCAACGTCCAGCCCCACTCCGGCGCCCAGGCCAACATGGGGGTGTATCTGGCGCTCTTGAAGCCGGGCGACACCGTGCTCGGCATGCGCCTCGACCAGGGCGGGCACCTCACCCACGGGTCGCCGGTCAACTTCTCGGGAAGCCTCTACGACTTCGTCGCCTACGGCGTCGATCCCGGCACCGAGCTGATCGACATGGACGCGGTGCGCAAGCTGGCGCTGGAGCACCGTCCGAAGATCATCATCGCCGGGTATTCGGCATACTCCCGCCATCTCGACTACGCCGCCTTCCGAGAGATCGCCGACGAGGTAGACGCCGTGCTGTTGGTGGACGCCGCCCACTTCATCGGCCTGGTGGCCGGCAAGACCGTCCCCAACCCGCTCGAGTACGCCGACATCGTCACCGCCACCACCCACAAGGCGCTCCGCGGGCCTCGGGGAGGCATGATCCTGTCCGGTGAGAAATACGCCGAGGTGATCGACAAGGCCGTGTTCCCCGGCGGGCAAGGCGGGCCGATCGAGAGCCAGATCGCGGCCAAGGCCGTCTGCTTCCACGAGGCCTCCCAGCCGGAGTTCTCCGCCTACACCGACCAGATCGTCGCCAACGCCAGGGCGATGGCCGAGGCGATGATGGACGAAGGCGTCCGGGTCGTCTCCGGCGGGACCGACAACCATCTCTTCTTGGTCGACCTCCGTTCCGTCGACGAGGACCTGACCGGACGTGACGCCGCCCGCATGTTGGACGGCCTCGGGATCACCCTCAACTACAACACGATCCCCAACGACCCCCGGCCCCCGTTCCGGGCGTCTGGTCTGCGTATCGGCACGCCGGCCATGACCACCCAGGGGATGAAAGAGGCCGAGGCCGAAGAGGTCGCCCGCCTGATCGCCCGTGCTCTCCGTCACCACGCCGACCCGACCGCCCTGGCGCCGATCGAGTCGAGGGTGAGGGAGTTGGCGGCGGCGTTTCCTCCCTACCCACCCGACTTCCCCGGGCACGTGTGAAGGTCGCATGAGAAAGAGGGGGAGGGAGGCGACGGGGCGGCTCCGTTACCCCGGATGCGCTGACACGGCTAGGTTTCACCACGACAACCCCCACCCTCTAGACTTTGTGAACTTGTTCACAAGCTCCTGGATTCCATGAAGCAAGAGTCCGCCACGGCACACATCAGGGCTGCCATCACCGAAGGTCGCCGGGACGGCGGCTCGTTCTTCGGCTCGGTGCTCGCCGGCACCCTCCTCGGGCTCGGTATCGACGCCTGGCTCGACAGCTCTCCCGTCGCCGTGATCATCGGCGTCCTGTTGGGCTCGTACGCCGCCTTCGCCCGCCTGTGGCACGAGATGAAGACCCAGCCCAGCCACCCGGCGGCCACCCTTCCCGACCAGGATTCCCCGCGATGAGCCTGGAGCGGCACGAGCCCGTCGCCGGTGAGGTTCCCGTAGAGGCGATCCTCGCCCGTCACACCGCACGGCGGGTCGTCTGGGTCGGGCCGATCGTGATCGCGATCTTCTGGCTGACCAGGGGCCTGGAGGGGGCCTGGGCCTCGGCCCTCGGGGTGGCGATCGTGGTGGGGAACTTCCTCCTGTCGGGGGCGATCCTGTCGATTTCAGCCCGGATAAGCCTTGCGGTCTATCATGCCGCCGCCCTCCTCGGATTCTTCCTGAGGCTGGGACTGATCACCGGGACGATGCTGCTGATCGCACGCATGGTCGATATCGATCGGATGGCTTTCGGTATATCCGCGGTGGTCGTGTACCTGGCCCTGGTGGTCTGGGAGGCCGTGGCGGTGGCCAAGGGACGAGAAAGGAACCTGGATTGGATCAGCTGACAGCCGGTTTGCGCACCTTCGCCAACACCTTCGTCGTGGCTGCAGAAGAGTGCGATCTCACCCAGCCGATGTGCGCCCCGCACGATGTGACCGAGCTCTTCGTGCTCCCCAACATCTTCGGTCAGGTCAACCGCACCATCCTCCTCATGATCCTGGCGGCGCTGATCGTGGTCGCCGTCCTCTACTTCGCCTTCCGCAAGCCCAGCTTGGTTCCTTCGAAGTTCCAGGCCGCCATCGAAGCGCTCACCGGCTTCGTCCGCGACGAGCTGGCGGTCGGTGTGATCGGTCCCGAGGGCATCAAGTACTACCCGTACCTCCTCTCCCTCTTCATGTTCATCCTCGTGGGCAACCTCTTCGAGATCACCCCGCTCATCAACTTCCCCATCACCTCGCGGATGGCCATCCCCGGCTTCCTCGCCCTCGTCACCTACTTCATCTATCTCGGTGTGGGACTGAAGAAGCACGGGTTCCGCTACCTGAAGGACGTCGTGTGGCCGTCCCACGTGCCGGCGATGCTGAGGCCGCTCATCGGGCTCATCGAGCTGGCCCAGTACCTCATCATCCGCCCCTTCTCGCTGGCAGTCCGACTCTTCGCCAACCTCGTGGCGGGTCACACGATGCTGAGCCTGCTCCTGGCGTCGGGTGTCGTCTTCATCGGAGCCGCGTTCACCGGCGACGTGTCCCCCCTGAAGGGCGGCGCCGGTCTCATGTGGTTCCTCCTGGGCATCGCCATCCTCGCTTTCGAGATCTTCGTCTCGGTCGTCCAGGCATACATCTTCACGCTCTTGTCCGCCGTCTACATCGCTGACTCGGTCGAGTTCGGCCACTGATGCAGACGTCGGTTCAAGGGAGTAGAGCGCACGGTCAGGGAAGAAAGGAAGAAACGCAATGGATGCAGTACTCGCCGTGATCACGGCCGCTGCTCAGGTGCTCGCCCAAGAGGCCTCCGGGATCACCGGCAGTATCAACACGGTCGGCTACGGCCTCGCCGCCATCGGCCCCGGCATCGGTGTGGGAATCGTGGCCGGCAATGCGGTCCAGGCGATGGCTCGCCAGCCCGAGGCCGCCGGCATGGTCCGGACCAACATGTTCATCGGCATGGCCCTGTCCGAGGCCCTGGCCCTGTTCGGCTTCGTTCTCTTCTTCCTCGGCGGCTGATCAGACCATGAACCCCTGGTACCTAGCGGCTGAAGAAGCGGAAGGCGGAGGAGGCCTCGATCTCCTTCTGCCTCCGGTAGCCGAGCTCATCGGCGGCATCATCGCCTTCGCCATCGTCTTCTTCTTCATCTGGCGGTTCGCCGGCCCGGCGATCAACCGGATGCTCGAAGCGCGGCAGCAGGCGATCGCCGGGCAGCTCGCTGAGGCGGAAAAGGCCAAGAACGAGGCGGAGACCCTGCTGGCCGACTATCGGGCCCAGCTCGCCGAAGCCCGCGAGGAGGCCAACCAGATCATCCAGGAGGCTCGCACCCAGGCTGAGGCGATGAAGAACGAGATCATTGCCAAGGCCGAGGAGCAGGCTGCCGAGATCGTGGCCAAAGCACGCGAGGAGGCGCAGGCCGAGCGCACCCGGGCGCTGGCCGAGGCGCGCCGGGACGTGGCCAACCTGTCGATCGACCTCGCCGAGCGGGTCGTCGGCCAGTCTCTCGACCGTGAAGCTCAGCTGGGCCTGGTAGAGCAGTACATCGCCGAGCTGGAGAGCAAGTAGTGGACCGGGTCTCTGGTTACGCCGCCGGCATCCTCGAGATCGCCCGCGCCGAGGGTGTTCTAGAGCGCGTCGAGAGCGAGTTGTACGAGCTCGGCCGCCAGATCGAAGGCTCGCCGGAACTGCGGTCTGCTCTGACCGATCCCCAGATCCCCTTCGACCGGAAGCGGGCGATCGTCTCCGACCTCCTCGAGGGCCGTGCCTCGCCGCTGACGGCGAGCCTCGTCGAGTTCCTGATCGGTCGGGATCTCGGCGGCGACCTCGGCGAGCTCGCCACCGAGCTCGCACGCCAGTCCGCGGCGGCTCGCAACCGGCAGCTGGCCGAGATCCGCTCTGCAATCCCCCTCGACCCCCAGACCGTCGACCGCCTCGCCGCTGCCCTCAGCCGTGCCACCGGCACCCAAGTAGAGGTGCGCACGGTCGTGGATCCCTCCATCGTCGGCGGCATCGTCGCCCGGGTGGGGGACACCGTGATCGACGGGTCGGTGGCCTCGAAGCTCGAATCGCTCCGCAACGTCCTCCTGGCCCGATGAGGAGTAGCCCATGGCTGACTTGACCATCTCCGCAGAAGAAATCACCGCCTCACTCAGAAAGAACCTCGAAGGGTGGGAGCCCGGGATCACCGAGGAAACCGTCGGCTACGTCACGTCGATCGCTGACGGCGTCGCCCGCGTCCGGGGACTCCCGTATGTGATGGCCTCCGAGCTCCTCGAGTTCCCTGGCGGTTTGCTCGGTGTGACCCTGAACATCGACGAGGACGACCTCGGCGTCGTGCTCATGGGCGAGTACTCCCACATCGAAGAGGGCGACCCCGTCAAGCAGACCGGAACGGTGCTCTCCGTGCCGGTCGGCGACGCCCTGCTGGGCCGGGTCGTCGACACCCTCGGAAACCCCGTCGACGGCAAGGGTCCGATCGAAGCGACCGAGAGGCGTCTCCTCGAAGTGCAGGCGCCCTCGGTGGTCATGCGCAAGCCGGTCCATCAGCCGCTGCAGACCGGCATCAAGGCCATCGACTCCATGACTCCGATCGGCCGTGGCCAGCGCCAGCTCATCATCGGCGACCGCCAGACCGGCAAGACGGCCCTCCTGGTCGACACGATCATCAATCAGAAGCGCTACCAGGGCACCGACCAGGAAGTGAAGTGCGTCTACGTCGCGATCGGCCAGAAAGCGTCCACGGTGGCCGAGGTGGTCGACGTGCTCACCGAGCACGGTGCCATGGAGTACACGGTCGTGGTCAACGCCCCGGCCTCAGCTGCTCCCGCTCTGCAGATGTACGCCCCCTACGCCGGGTCGGCCATCGGCCAGTACTGGATGTACAACGGCCAGCACGCCCTGGTGATGTTCGACGACCTGACCAAGCAGGCCATCGCCTATCGCGAGATCTCGCTGCTCCTGCGTCGGCCACCCGGCCGCGAGGCCTATCCGGGCGACGTCTTCTACCTGCATTCCCGACTGCTGGAGCGCTGCGCCAAGCTCAACGACGAGCACGGAGCGGGGTCCCTCACCGGTCTGCCGGTCATCGAGACGAAGGCCAACGACATCTCGGCCTACATCCCCACCAACGTGATCTCGATCACCGACGGCCAGGTGTTCCTCGAGACGGACCTCTTCTATCAGGGCATCCGTCCGGCGGTGAACGCCGGTACCTCCGTCTCCCGGGTGGGCGGCGACGCCCAGATCAAGGCGATGAAGAAGATCGCCGGTCCGCTGCGCCTCAACCTGGCCCAGTACCGCGACCTGGCAGCGTTCGCCGAGTTCGGTTCCGACCTCGACGCCGCCTCGCTGGCCCAGCTCGAGCGGGGCCGGCGGGTGGTCGAGGTGCTCAAGCAGCCTCAGTACCAGCCGATGGCGGTGGAGGAGCAGGTGCTCGTCATCTTTGCCGTGACCGAGGGCTTCATGGACTCGATCCCCGTGAACGAGATCCAGCGCTTCGAGAACGGGCTCCGCGAGCACGTCCGGTCCCGGTTCGGAGATGTCCTCGACCACATCCGCGACACCGGTGAGATCGGTGACGAGGATCGTCTCCGCCAGGCGATCCAGAGCTACGTAGACAGCTTCACCGCCGAGAGCGGGGAGGAGTAACGGCCGATGGCGAGTGCCGCCCTCCGTGACACCCGGCGCCGCATCCGCAGCGTCGAGGCGATCAAAAAGATCACCCGTGCCATGGAGCTGATCGCCGCCTCGCGCATCCCCAAGGCGGTCGCCCGGGTCAACGCCTCCAAGCCATACACGGCGAAGCTGATCGAGGTGATCGAGACCGTGGGAGGAGCCAGCACTGGGGGCGCCTCCCACATGCTCCTCGAGCAGCGGCCCGTTCAGACTGTCGGAGTGCTGGTGGTGGCGGCCGACCGCGGCCTCGCCGGTGCCTATTCGTCGAACATCATCCGCATGGCCGAGCAGGCGATGATCGAACAGCGCAACGCCGGCCGCGACGTCGTGCTGTACACCGTCGGCAAGACCGCTCAGGCCTACTTCCGGTACCGCAACTACCGGATCGAGCGGGCCTGGCTCGGGGTGACCGACACTCCCGGCTACGGCGACGCCCGCTCCATCGCCAACACGGTCATGGACGCCTACGGCGAGGGTGAGATCGACGAGCTCCAGGCCTTCTTCACGACATTCCGCTCGGCCCTCACCCAAACGCCGACTTCGTTTCGGCTGCTGCCCATCGTGCCCCCGGAGGGGACGGGGGACCGGCCGTCCGTGACGTACGAGTTCGAGCCGTCGCCGCGTGAGATCCTCGACCGTCTCCTGCCTCGATACGTGGAGGCCACGGCGTTCAACATGCTCCTCGAGGCGTCGGCCTCGGAGCACTCGGCCCGCCGCCGGGCGATGAAGGCCGCCACCGACAACGCCGAGGAGCTGATCCGCCGCCTGACGGTCCAGGCCAACCGGGCCCGTCAAGCCGAGATCACGACCGCTATCACTGAGATCGTGGGCGGAGCCGAGGCTTTGGCTGAATCTGCAGGTTCTTGAGAAGCTAGGAGCAGCACATGTCTGAGACAGGAAGCACTGGCCGGATCGTCAAGGTGGCGGGCCCGGTCGTCGACATCGAGTTCCCGCCCGGGGAGCTGCCCGAGATCCTCCACGCGGTCGAGATCGAGTTCGAGCTCGGCGGCGACAAGCGGAAGGTGGTCGCCGAGGTCGCCCAGCATCTCGGCGACTCCAAGGTGCGGGCCATCGCCATGGCGCCGACCGACGGCCTGACTCGTGGCGCACCCGTCGTCTCCACCGGCGGCCCGATCACGGTGCCGGTCGGCAACCAGGTCCTCGGACACATCTTCAACGTGTGGGGCCAGTCCCTCGACGCTCCCGACAAGGAGTTCGGGGAGCCGCGCTGGCCCATCCACCGCCAGCCGCCTCGGTTCGAGGACGTGGAGCCGCAGCGGAAGATCTTCGAGACGGGCATCAAGGTCATCGACCTGATCACCCCCTACCTCGAAGGCGGCAAGATCGGCCTGTTCGGCGGTGCCGGCGTCGGCAAGACCGTGCTCATCCAGGAGATGATCAGCCGCGTCGCCGGCCAGCACGGCGGTGTGTCCGTGTTCGCCGGCGTGGGTGAGCGGACCCGTGAAGGCACCGACCTGTGGCTCGAGATGGCCGACGCCGGGGTGCTCGACAAGACCGCCCTCGTGTTCGGCCAGATGGACGAGCCGCCGGGCGTGCGCCTGCGGGTCGCCCTGTCCGCCCTGACCATGGCCGAGTACTTCCGGGACGAGCAGAACCAGGACGTGCTGCTCTTCATCGACAACATCTTCCGCTTCACTCAGGCCGGCTCGGAGGTGTCCACGCTGCTCGGCCGGATGCCGTCGGAGGTGGGATACCAGCCCAACCTGGCCGACGAGATGGGCTTCCTCCAGGAGCGGATCACCTCGCTCAAGGGCAAGTCGATCACCTCGCTGCAGGCCATCTACGTGCCCGCCGACGACATCACCGACCCGGCGCCGCACACCGCGTTCGCCCACCTCGACGCCACGACGGTGTTGAGCCGTCCGCTCACCGCCTTGGGCATCTACCCGGCGGTGGACCCGCTCGATTCGACGAGCCGTGCCCTCGACCCGCAGCTCGTGGGGGAGGAGCACTACTTCGTCGCCACCGAGGTGCAGCGGATCTTGCAGCGCTACAAGGACCTGCAGGACATCATCGCCATCCTCGGCATCGACGAGCTCTCCGAAGAGGACAAGCTGATCGTCGCCCGGGCGCGGCGCATCCAGCGCTTCCTCGCCCAGCCGATGTTCGTGGCTGAGAAGTTCACCGGCCAGCCCGGCGTCTACACGCCTATCGAAGAGACGATCAGCTCGTTCCGAGCGATCATCGACGGAGAGATGGATCAGTTCCCGGAGCAGGCGTTCTACATGGTCGGCGGCCGTGAGGACGTCGAGAAGCGGGCCGCCGAGATCGCGCGTCAGGGAGCAGCCGCCTAGTGGCGAAGACCTTCCACGTGGACGTGGTCTCCCCCGAGGAGACCGTGTGGTCGGGCGAGGCGACCTTCGTCATCGCCCGCACCACGGAAGGCGAGATCGGCATTCTCGCCGACCACGAGCCGGTGATGGCCGCGCTCCAGACGGGCGCGGTCGTCATCGAGGCGGAGGGTGGCGGACGGACCACGATCGGCGTCCACGGCGGCTTCCTCCAGGTCCTGAACAACCAGGTGACGCTCCTGACCGACCGGGCGACCCTGGCTGAGGGAGGACGGGAGGAGGCAGCCCGGGTCGCCCAGGCCCTCGCCACTGAGGCCGAGGCCGAGGAAGATGCCGAAACCGGAGGGGAGACCGGTTAGCGCGCCGCCCTTCCTCAGTCCCCACCCGGAAGGGGTGGTGGTGGCGTGCTGGGTGGTTCCCGGAGCATCCCGGAGCGAGATCAAAGGTCGCCACGGCGACGCCTTGCGCGTGCGTGTGGCGTCCCCTCCCGAAGGCGGACGAGCCAACGCCGAGGTGTGCCGGCTGCTCGAGAGGACCCTGGGGGGAAAGGCGCGAGTCGAGTCCGGGACGACGTCGCGGAGCAAACGGATCCTGGTCACGGGCGTGACCCTGGACGAAGCCGCCGAGATCGTCGCCGGGTACTGACGGAGGGTCAAGCCATCGAGGCGGCGAGGCGCTCCACGGAATCGGCGAACGTGTTCGACACTGCAGAGCTCACCACCCCGAACACCATCGTCCCGACGATCCCGTTGGGTCGCATCGTCATGACGACATCGAGCATCGTCCCGTCGGAGGAAGGGACGATCGCCACCTGGATGCCGCCTTTCACCTCGTTGGTGTCGACAGAGAGCGTCATCGTCCGGTGGGGACGGGCCTCGGTCACACGAGCCTGACCGTGGTAGCGGATCCCACCCACCGCTGCCGAGAAACGGAACGACCGGAGCTGCCCTCCATCGAAGACGTGCTCGGAGGTTTCGTCCGCTCCGGCCACCTCGGCCCACACGTCCGGGTTCTGGAGGCGCTCCCACACCAGCTCGGGGCTGGCGGGGGTGGCGGCGCGGTGCTGGAACGACGTCGTCGGCATCGGGGCGAGACTGTACCCGTCCCGCCGAAAGGGGTGGTGGGCGGGGCGCGGGTGGCGTGGATGCAAAACCGCTGGGGTAGGCAGCCGACGCCTGTAACGTTGGTCCGCTCATGCCTGGTCTTCTGTCTTTCCACGCCCATCCCGACGACGAGGTGATCCAGACCGGCGGCGTCCTCGCCGCCACCGCCGCCTCCGGCCGGCCCACCTTGGTCGTGACGGCCACCGACGGCGCAGAGGGCGAGGTCCACAACTACGACGACCCCGAGGCGATCAAGCCCCGGCTCGCCGAGGTGCGGGCCGAGGAGATGGCGGCGGCGATCTCGATCCTCGGAGTCGGCGAGCACTCCTTCCTCGGGTACCGCGACTCCGGGATGATGGGTGAGGACTCCAACTTCCACCCCGACTGCTTCTGGCAAGCCGACTTCGACGACGCCGTCGGGAGATTGGTGTCGATCATCCGGCGGTTCCGGCCCGATGTCATGACGATCTACGACCCGTACGGCGGCTACGGCCATCCCGACCACATCCAGGTCCACCGCGTCGGGCTCGCCGCGTTCTGGGCCGCTCCCGACCTGGCGCGTTATCCGCTCCAGGACGGCGAGGAGCCTTGGCTCGTCCCCAAGCTGTACTGGTCGGCCTGGCCACGCAGCCGGCGGCGCCGTTTCGCCGAGCGACAGCTCGAGGCCGGTGAGATCACCGAAGAGCAGTTCGAGGAGGCGGTCAACTCGGGCCCGCCCGACGACCTGCTGACGATGGTCGACACCACGGACTGGATCGACACCAAGCTCAAGGCACTGCGCGCCCATCGCAGCCAGATACCCGAGGACTGGTTCATGCTCAGCGTCGACGAGGACATGCGTGACGAGGTCGTCGGGTTGGAGGCCTTCTACCGGGTCCATTCGTCCGTCGACGTCGAAGACAACGGGGACCTGTTCGCCGGCCTCTGAGAAAACCGCCTGCGACACGGCAGGGCCTCTCCGTAACCTGGGATCTCCATGCTCGTCGTCAAGGATCTTCGGATCGACGTGGGCCCCGTCACGCTCCTGGACGGGGTCTCTTTCAGCCTGCAGCCTGGCGACAAGGTCGGGCTGGTGGGTCGGAATGGCGCGGGCAAATCCACCCTCATGAAGACTCTGATGGGCATGCACAGCCCTGCGGCAGGGACGATCAGCCTCTCAGGCGAGGTCGGCTACTTCTCCCAGGAGTCCGAGCCGCCGGACCTAGAGGACCGGAGGGTCACCGCCCTGGAGCGGATCCTCGCCGCCCGCCAGATCGGGGCGATGCTGCGGAGGATCGAGGACACGCGTCGCCAGATCGAGAAGTCCTCGGGCGAGGAGCTCGACCGGGCCATCCGGCGGTTCGCCCGCCTGCAGGACGAGTTCGAGGCTCGGGGCGGGTTCGTCGCCGAGGCCGAGGCGAAGAGGGTCGCCGCCGCCCTCGGCATCGGCGACAAGGAGCTCCATCAACCGGTGATGACGATGTCCGGTGGGCAACGTCGCCGGGTGGAGCTGGCGCGGATCCTCTTCGCCGAAACCGACATCCTGTTGCTCGATGAGCCCACCAACCATCTCGACCTCGATGCCAAGGCCTGGCTGGTCGACCACCTCCGCACCTACCGCGGCGGGCTGCTGGTGGTCAGCCACGACCTGCCCCTGCTCGACGAGGCGATCACCTCGGTACTGGCCGTGGAGAACGGCGAGGTCGAGGCATACAAGGGCAACTACTCGTTCTTCGTGGAGGAGCGGGAGCGCCGGCGCCAGCAGCGGGAGAAAGAACGCCGTCACCAGGAGGCCGAGATAGCCCGCCTCGAGGAGAACATTCGCCGGTTCAAGGGCAGGACGGCGCGCATGTCTCGGGTGGCCAGCACCATGGAGACCCGCGTCGAGCGGATCAAGCGCGAGTTGGTGCAGGTGCAGAAACGGGGCAGAGGGGTGAAGCTGCGTTTCCCCCAGCCTGAGCCGTCGGGACGCACGCCCGTCTCCGCCCACGGGCTGGCCAAGGCCTACGACGACAACATCGTGTTCGTGGACGTCGACGTCGACACCACCCGCGGCGAGCGGCTCGTGATCCTCGGCCTCAACGGCGCCGGCAAGACGACGCTCCTGCGGATCCTCGCCGGGGTGGAGCAGCCCGATCTCGGCAGGGTGGCGCTGGGCCACAAGGCCACGATCGGCTACTACGCCCAGGAACACGAGCAGATCGAGCCGGGAGTGACGGTGCTGGATCACCTGCGGTCCGTCTCCGATGCTCCCGACCAAGTGCTGCGCACCGTACTCGGGCATTTCCTACTCGCCGAGCGGGTCGACCAGGACGCTGCCACCCTCTCCGGGGGCGAGAAGACGAAGCTGGCGCTGGCCATGCTGGTCATGGCCCGCCCCAACGTGCTCTTGTTGGACGAGCCCACCAACAACCTCGACCCCCAAGCCAAGGACGCCTTGCTGGAGGCGCTGCACCAGTATCAGGGCACCATCATCCTCGTCTCCCACGACACGGACTTCGTGGCGCGCCTCGGCCCGGATCGGGCGATCCTGATGCCGGAGGGAACCTCGTACCACTTCGACGAGGAGATGCTGGAGTTGGTCGCCCTCGCCTGAGGTCTCGCCAGTGTTCTGCCAGGCCTCGAGCGCATCTACCCTCGTGGTGTGGAGCAGTCCCGCTATCTGGACATCGACGGTCCCGTCTACGTCGCCGAACTGGGCGGCGAGGGCGAGCCGATCGTCTGTGTCCACGGCCTCGGCGGCTCCCACGTCAATTGGGTGCCGGCGGCGGCCGGTCTGCAGCAGTTCGGCAGTGTGTCGGCGATCGACCTGCCGGGCTTCGGGCTCACCCCGCCGGCCGGACGCTCGACCACCGTGGAAGCCAACCGCCGGGTCCTGGATCGCTACCTGCGCCTCTTAGGCCAGCCCGTCACGCTCATCGGCAACTCGATGGGCGGGGCGATAGCCCTTCGCCAGGCGGCCCGGGCGCCGGAGACGGTGTCCCGGCTGGTCCTCGTGTCGCCGGCGGCGCCGTGGGACCTCGTGGTCCAGCCACCCGACCCGCTCGCCGGGGCGATGTTCGCCATGTATGCGGTCCCGGGTCTCGCAGAGTTGGTGATGTGGGGGCGGCGAAACGCCATGACACCGGAAGAAATCGCCCGCTGGGTGCTGGACCTGTGCGCCGCCCATCCCGAGCGGATCCCACGGGACGTCTTCGAGATGCACGTCCGTATGGCCGTCCAACGTCAGCACATCCCCGGAATCGACGAAGCTTTCATCCGCGCCGCCCGATCGATCGTCTTCACCACTCTCCGCCAGGCCGCCTACGACCGGGAGGTGGCCGCGGTGGCCGTTCCCACCCTCGTCGTCCACGGAGCGAAGGACCGGCTGGTCCCGGCGCTGGCGGCTCGTCGGCTCGGCGCCCTTCGCCCCGACTGGCGGGTCGAGATCCTCGACGAGGTGGGCCACATCGCCATGCTCGAGGACGTCGACACCTTCGTCGGGCTCGTGGGGGAGTTCGGAAGGTCGTCGGCGGCGGCATGAGAATCCTCCTCACCAACGACGACGGCATCGACGCCCCGGCCCTCGTCCCCTTCGCTCGCAGTCTCGAGCAATTGGGAGATGTGGCTGTGGTCGTACCGGATCGAGAGCGGTCGTGGGTGGGCAAAGCCATCACCCGCTTCGACCCGGTGCGGGTCGAGAAGACCTCCCGGGAAGGCGTGGAGATCTACGCCGTCTCCGGATACCCGGCCGACGCCGTGCAACTCGGCATCCACGCTCTCGACCTCCCTCACCCCGACCTCGTCGTGTCGGGCATCAACCTCGGCTACAACCACGGCACGGGCTTCCTCATGTCGTCGGGGACCGTCGGGGCGGCGGTCGAGGGCTGGATCTCGGGAGTGCCCGCCGTGGCCGTGTCGACGGGGACGATGGCCAGCGGCGAGTGGCGGGAGTGGCGGCGACGGGTCATGACTCCCGAGGAGCGCCCGAGCTGGGAGCGCCTGTCCGAGGTGACCGTCTTCGTGCTGCGGCTGATCGAGAAGGCCGGTCTCCACGCATTCGCCGATGTCGTCTCTATCAACCTGCCGTACGACGCCACGGTCGACACGGAGCGGCGCGTCACCACGCTCGCCCGGTCCGGCTACGACCGTCTGTTCGCCCGTCAGGACGACGGGACCTACCGCCACGAATACGGCGGCAAGATCAACCAGTTCGAGGCGGTCGACGGCTCCGACATCGATGCCGCCCACGACGGTGTGATCTCGATCACCCCGATCCGCATGCCTGCTGCCGCCACGGTGCCTCCGGAGGTCCGTCAGGCAGTCGAAAGCTGAACTTCTTCCGACAGGAGCTCTGCGAGGAACGGCGAGGGACGTCTGGCGCGGGCGATGATCGTGACGGAACGGGAGCAGCGCGTCATGGCCACATGGAATATGCGCCGCTCCTCCTCCAGATCATCGGCGAGACGATGGGGCATGAGCCCGACGCTGGCGTCCCACACCACGACGTGGGGCCACTCCGCACCTTTGGCTCGATGGACGGTGGTCAAGGTCACCGTCGGCCCGCCGACAGACCTCACGTCGAGTGCCGACCGCAACCAGGGCTCGAAGGACTCCACCTCCGGGTGGGTGTGGGCCAGCACGAGGAGGGCGTCGATGTCGTCGGTGTGGCCCCCGGTGGGCCGTGTCCGGGAGTGGTCGAGCCTCTCCAGGGCGTCGCCCAGACCCAACTGGTCGCGGATGTAGAGCAACTGGGCGCTCACCGGCTCCTCTGCGGCGAGCCGGCCGAGCACGGCCAGATCGTCTGTGAGGCCGCCGAGTTTGGTCCGGGTGCGCTCGTCGTCGGCCCCGGCGGCGAAAGACGCCAGGCGGGAGAACGTCCACATGCCGCGTCCCAGGGCGGCTCGGACGCCGGGCGACAGCCCGCGCGCCGGTCGGCGGGTGGCCTCATCGAGGTCGGCTCCGGTGAGCGGCTCCTGTCTGGCCACGGCCGCACCCAATCGGAGCCAGGCCAGGGCGCTGCGCACCCCGGATCGATCGAGGAGGGTGGCGTCCAGGGCCGTTTCGGTGGGAATGCCGTGTTCCCCGAACGTGATCTGGGGGACCAGAAGGCCCACGTTGACCCGGGCGAGCACGGCGACCGATTCCGGCCCGTCGGCCTCGATCAGCTCCCGGGTCACGGCCACCAGCTGGCGGCCCATGTCCTTTTCGGCCGCCCGCACCACTTCGATGCCCGAGGTTGCCGTGGAGGCGGCCGTGACCGTCTTTCCTATCCGGCGCCGGTTGTGGGAGAGGAGGTTGGCCGCCGCCTCGACCACGGGCGCAGGGCAGCGGTAGTTCACCCGGAGTTGGTGGTGGGCCGCCCCCGGGAAGAAGTCGGCGTAGTCGATCAGATAACTCGGTGTCGCCCCGGCGTAGCCGTAGATCACCTGGTCGTCGTCGCCGACTCCGAACACGTCGTAGCCGGGAGCGGCGAGGAGCCGGGCCAGGAGGAGATGAGCCGGCGTGAGGTCCTGGAACTCGTCGACCAGGAGATGGCGGCAACGGGCCTGCGCCCACGCCCGGATGTCGGGCCGGCGCAGGAGCACTTCGATGGCCCCGTAGATCTGTTCGTCGTGGTCGATGGCGCCCTGGGAGTGGAGGATCCTCCGGTACTCCTCGAAGACGAGAGCGAAGCCAGGGACGTCGTCGCGGCTCGCCTCCACCTCCTCGGGCGGTCGCAGCGCCACCCTGACCTCGGCCAGCGCCTCGAGCCACGGTGCATGGACGTCCTCGTTGGCCCGGGGCCTCAGGTTCGCCAAGCGGTCGAGCAGGCGGCGTACCTCGCGCTCTTCGAGCAGGCGAGGGCGGCGGCCCGACGCCCGGCCGAGGATCTCGTAGCCGAAGGCGTGCAGGGTGCGAACGTGGGCAGCGGGCACCTCGGCGAGACGGGTGGCCATCTCCTCGGCGGCCCGTCGGTTGTAGGCGAGGGCGGTCACAACGTCTCCGTTCCATCCCCGGTCCACCAGGAGATGACGGAGGCGCTCGGTGAGCACCCGGGTCTTGCCGGAGCCGGCCGGGGCGATGATGCGAGCCGAGCCCGTCGGGTGAGCCACCGCCTCGAGCTGGTCGGGGGCCAGGTCGGCGGCCGGCTCCCGCCAGCGATCCGGCTCCAGACGTCCCGACCACACCGACTCGACATGGACGATGTCGAGGCCGTCGAGCGGCCCTCGGGGCCCGCCGTCGATCCAGAACGGGCGGCCCTCGACGAGGATGTCGCCGTGCCCGTCGGCTCGAGTGGCGCCCAGGCGCAATGCGCGATCGGTGTGGTGCCACCTGAGGGCGCCTCCTCTCCCGTCGTAGCGGTTGACCCAGGTGAGGTAGTGGA
This sequence comes from Acidimicrobiia bacterium, assembly GCA_036380875.1. Lineage (GTDB taxonomy): Bacteria > Actinomycetota > Acidimicrobiia > Spongiisociales > ZC4RG35 > ZC4RG17. The sequence goes on along the minus strand of DASVDX010000072.1, from coordinate 37,678 downwards.
GTCTCTCCCTCTGGAATTCGAACCGAGGGTCGAGGAGGTACGGCGCCTCCTCGTTGGTCTCCGGGCGTTTCAGCTCGGCGAACGGCACTCCCAGGACGACGACCGATGGCTCACGGCCGCGCCACCAGGCGTCGAGCCGGGAGACGGCCTCCGCCGGGTCGCGCAAGACGGCGTCGTCGATCACGAACCGCGGCCAGGCTTCGGCAGGCTCGGGCATCGGGTCGTCGGGGCCGACCACCAGCCCTCGGCCGAGGGACCGGCGGCCCGGCAAGGGGAGGAGGGCGTCCACGGCTCCCGAGCATACGGGCTGGCTGAGACATCCCGGAAGGAGGCGGGAACTCATTGGATGCGGTGGACGTCTGAAACAGCACACGGAGGTGCTGATGGACCAGATCGACTTCTCGCGAATCCCGCTCCACGTCCGCCGCGCCACCGCCCATCGAACGGACACCAGCCCGCACGTGCTCGATCTGTTGGCCGGAGATCCCGACCCCGATGTACGTATGGCCGTCGCCGCCAACCCGGCCACGCCCCCCGACGCCCTCCAGCGCCTCGCCGCCGACAGCGTGTCCCGGGTCGCCGCCCGGGCGGGCATCGGGTTGGCCGTCTGTCACATGCTCACCTACTTTACAAACGAACGTTCGTTTGTATAGAGTGGCGGCATGACCGCCGCTGCACCGCCTCGCGCCGAAGAGCGTTTCCAGGAAATCATCGACCGGGAAGAGAAGATCGAGCCGACCGACTGGATGCCGGACGGCTACCGCAAGACCCTCATCCGCCAGATCGCCCAGCACGCCCACTCCGAGGTGATCGGCATGCAACCCGAGGGCAACTGGATCACCCGGGCGCCGACCCTGCGCCGCAAGGCCATCCTCATGGCCAAGGTCCAGGACGAAGCCGGCCACGGCCTCTATCTGTACTCGGCTGCGGAGACGCTCGGCATCACACGCCACGAGCTGGTCGACCTGCTCCACCGGGGCAAGCACAAGTACTCGTCGATCTTCAACTACCCGACGCTCACCTGGGCCGACGTGGGTGCCATCGGCTGGCTCGTCGACGGGGCAGCGATCACCAACCAGGTGATGCTCACCCGCTGCTCCTACGGGCCCTACTCCCGGGCGATGGTGCGAATCTGCAAGGAGGAGTCCTTCCACCAGCGCCAGGGCTACGAGATCCTCCTCGCCCTCTGCCGGGGCACCGAGGAGCAGAAGGCGATGGCCCAGGACGCCGTCAACCGCTGGTGGTGGCCCTCCCTCATGATGTTCGGGCCGAGCGACGCCGAGTCGTCGCACACCGAGCAGTCCATGGCCTGGAAGATCAAGCGGGTCTCCAACGACGACCTGCGCCAGCAGTTCGTCGACATGACCGTGCCCCAGGCCGAGTACCTAGGTGTCACCCTGCCCGACCCCGAACTGAAGTGGAACGAGGAGCGGGGCCACTACGACTTCGGCCAGATCGACTGGGACGAGTTCTGGAACGTCGTGAAAGGCAACGGGCCGATGAACCGCGAGCGACTCGAGCACAAGGTCTCCGTGTGGGAGGAGAACGCCTGGGTCCGTGAGGCGGCCCTGGCCTACGAAGCCAAGCGGCAGAGGAAGGTGGCGGTATGACCTACGAGGTTCCCCGTATCGAAGGCGAGGAGTTCGCCACGTCCTCCGACGTCACCGACGGGTTTCCCCTCTGGGAGGTGTTCGTGCGCCAGCGTCGGGGCCTGTCCCATGTCCATTGCGGCTCGCTCCACGCTCCGGATGCCGAAACCGCGCTCCAGGCCGCCCGCGACGTCTACACGCGCCGTCAGGAGGGGGTGAGCATCTGGGTGGTCCCGTCGGGAGCCATCAGCGCCTTCGAGCCCGAGGAGGCGATGGACTACTACGACGCGTCGGCCAAGGAGTATCGCCACGCCACCCACTACGACATCCCCGAGGAAGTGGGGCAGATGTGACCGGGGGAGCGATCATCTCGGGTCCGCCTCAGGGCATGGCTCGGTTGGATCTGGAGCCGCATTTCGCCTACCTGCTCCGTCTCGGCGACGACAACCTCGTCCTCGCCCAGCGGCTGGGGGAGTGGATCAGCCGGGGGCCCGACCTGGAAGAGGACATCGCCTTGGCCAACCTCGCCCTCGACCACCTCGGTGTCGCCCGCAACCTGCTCACCCACGCCGGCGAGGTGGAGGGCCGGGGACGGGACGAGGACGCCCTGGCGATGCGCCGCACCGAACGCGAGTTCCTCAATCTGATCCTGTGCGAGCAGCCCAACGGCGATTTCGCCCACACGATGGCCCGCCAGTTCTTCGTCGACGCCTGGCAGGTGCCGGTATGGGAGGCGCTGTCGTCGTCCAACGACCCGACCCTTGCCGGAATCGCCCAGAAGGCGCTAAAGGAGGCGAAGTACCACCTGCGCCACTCATCGACGTGGGTGGTTCGTCTCGGTGACGGCACCGAGGAATCCCACAACCGCATGCAAGCCGCCGTCGACCGCCTGTGGCGCTACACGGGCGAGATGTTCGTCGGCGACCACGTCGAGGAAGCGATGGTGGAAGCCGGGATCGGCGTCGACCCCGCCTCGCTGCGTCCCGCCTGGGAGCGCACGGTCGCCGAGGTGTTCGCCGAAGCGGGCCTCGACCGGCCCGATGACGAATACGTGCGCATCGGCGGGCGGGTCGGCTTCCACGGAGAGCACCTCGGCCACCTCCTCGCCGAGATGCAGTGGATGGAACGGACCTATCCGGAGCTCCAATGGTGATCACACTCGAAGACGTCGTCCGGGTCGTAGCCTCCGTCGAAGACCCCGAGCTGCCCCTCGTCACCATCGAGGAGCTGGGGATCCTGCGGAGAGTCGACGTCGACGACACCGGCGGCATCATCGTTACCGTCACCCCGACCTACTCCGGCTGCCCGGCGACCGAGGTGATCCGGGACTCGATCCTCGCAGCCCTTCGCAACGCCGGGTACCACCGCGCCGAGGTCCGGACCGTCTTCTCCCCGCCGTGGACGACCGACGACATCACCCCCGAGGGACGCCGCAAGCTGGAAGCCCACGGTATCGCCCCGCCGCGGCGCCTCCTGGCGCTGGATCATCCGGTTCTCTGTCCCCGCTGCCGCAGCGGGTCGACCAGCCTCGTTTCGGAGTTCGGGTCCACCGCCTGCAAGGCGCTTCGGGTCTGCGACTCCTGCGGGGAGCCGTTCGATCACTTCAAGGAGCTGTAGGTGACCACGGTCGAGTTCCACCCCCTCCGGGTGACGGCGGTCGAGCCGCTCACCGACGACGCCGTCGCCCTCACGTTCGAGGTGCCCGAGCACCTGGCCCCCCGCTTCCGGTACCTGCCCGGCCAGCACGTGACGCTGCGGGCGGAGATCGACGGCCGCGACGTGCGCCGCAGCTACTCCGTCTGCGCCAACGCCAACACGGGTGTGCTCCGGGTCGGCGTCAAGCGGCTGCCGGGCGGGGCCTTCTCCACATGGGCGACGAGCAAGCTCCAGCCGGGTGACGTCATCGAGGTCATGCCCCCGGTGGGGGAGTTCACGATCGTGCCCGATCCCACCCGCTCCTGCCACTACGGGGCCATCGCCGCCGGCTCGGGCATCACGCCGGTGCTGTCGCTGATCTCGACCACCCTCGAGTCCGAGCCGAATTGCCGCTGGACGCTCATCTTCGGCAACCGCCGGGCGGATTCGATCATGTTCTTCGACGAGGTCCAGGGGCTGAAGGACAGGTATCCGGACCGGCTCCACCTGATCCACGTTCTGAGCCGCGAGTACCCGGAGATCGACCTCTACGCCGGGCGCATCGACGGCGGCCGCCTGGAGCAGTTCTTCTCGACAGTGGTTCCCGCCGACCGCATCGACGAGTGGTTCCTGTGCGGGCCCTTCGAGATGGTGACCACGGCGCGGGAGGTCCTCGCGGCCCGCGGCGTTCCTGCCGACCGCATCCACGACGAGTTGTTCTTCGCCGGACCGGTCGACCCGTCGACCCTGATCGCTCCTGAGGAGGCGGAGGGCTCGGTGGCGCTGCGGGTGAAGCTCGGCGGCCGGACGACGGAAACGAGGATGGAGCCGGACATGTCCGTGCTCGATGCCGCCCTGCGGGTCCGCTCGGAGCTGCCGTTCTCATGCAAGGGCGGGATGTGCGCCTCCTGCAAGGCGCGGCTCGTGGAGGGTGAGGTCGAGATGGAGAAGAACTACGCCCTCGTCGACTCCGAGCTGGAGGCGGGGTATATCCTCACCTGTCAGTCCCACCCGGTCTCCGACACGATCTCGGTCGACTACGACGTATGACGTCGACGCGCAACACCCGTGAGGACGTCGTCGCCGCCGCCGGCCGGCTGTTCGCCGAGCGGGGCTACCACGGCACGTCGATGCGCGACCTCGGCCAGGAGCTCGGCCTGCTCGGTTCGTCCCTCTACTCGCACGTGACCTCGAAAGAGGATCTCCTCGTCGAGGTGGTGGAGAAGGGGGCGCGCCTCTTCGCCGAGTCGGCCGAGGCCGCCCGCGCCGCCGGCGGCACCGGCGCCGAACGGCTCCGTCGTCTCATCGCCGGTCACGTCGACGTCGTCGTCGACAACCTCGACGAGGTCAAGACCTTCCTCAACGAAGCTCGCTTCCTGAACGGAGACCACCGGAGCCGCATCGTCGCCGCCCGCGACTCCTACGAGGCGGAGTTCCGCGACGCCATCCGTCAAGGCCTCGAAGACGGCTCGCTCCGCTGGGACGTCGACCCCAAGATGGGAGGGATCTTCGTCCTGTCCATCCTCAACGCCCTCGAACGGTGGTACGACCCCAACGGCCCGCTGAGCCGTGAAGAGTTGGTCGATACCATCTGGTCCTTCCTGAACCCGAGGTGACGGGCTTCCGGGGGACCGAAGATCACATCCGAGGCCGGACGCCGTTACCGTCAGGGGCCATGACGAATCGTCGAGAAAGGTCGTTCTCGCCGTGTCCCAGCAGCTGACAGCCGATCTCGCGGCCCGTATGGAAGACCTGCGGGCCGAAGGCCTGTACAAGGAAGAACGGGTCATCGCCTCGCCGCAGGGTGCCCGTATCCGTCTCGACGACGGGAGAGAAGTCCTCAACTTCTGCGCCAACAACTACCTCGGACTGGCCGATCACCCCGCCCTGGTGGAGGCGGCGAAGCAGGCCCTCGACGAGTACGGCTATGGCATGGCGTCGGTGCGTTTCATCTGCGGCACCCAAACCGTCCATCGCCGCCTCGAGGAGCGGATCTCGGAGTTCCTCGGGACCGAGGACACGATCCTCTACTCGTCTTGTTTCGACGCCAACACCGGCCTGTTCGAGACGATCCTCGACGAGAACGACGCCGTGATCTCCGACGAGCTCAACCACGCTTCGATCATCGACGGCATCCGCCTCTGCAAGGCACAGCGCTTCCGATATGCCAACAACGACATGGCCGACCTCGAGCGGTGCCTGAAGGAGGCACAGGGCGCCCGTCACCGGCTGATCGCCACCGACGGCGTCTTCTCGATGGACGGCGTGATCGCCGACCTCCCGGCGATATGCGAGCTCGCCGACCGCTACGACGCCCTCGTGATGGTCGACGACTCGCACGCCGTGGGGTTCGTCGGGAAGAAAGGCGGCGGCACCCCCGAGCTCACCGGCACCCGCGACCGGGTCGACATCCTCACCGGCACCCTGGGGAAGGCCCTGGGCGGCGCCTCCGGAGGCTACACGTCTGGCCGTCGCGAGATCATCGAGTGGCTGCGCCAGCGGTCCCGGCCCTACCTGTTCTCGAACAGCCTGGCGCCGGTGATCGCCGCCACCTCGCTCCGGGCCCTCGACCTCCTCTCCGAGTCCGACGACCTGCGCCGTCGCCTGGCCGAGAACGCGGCCCGGTTCCGCCAGGGCATGACAGAGGCCGGGTTCCGGCTCGTCGGCGCCGATCACCCGATCATCCCGGTGATGGTGGGAGACGCCAGGGTGGCCACCCAGATGGCGTCGGCGTTGCTCGACGAAGGCATCTACGTGATCGGTTTCTCGTACCCGGTCGTCCCAAGGGGCCAGGCGCGGATCCGGACCCAGATGTCGGCGGCCCACGAGCCGGAGGACATCGACCGGGCGGTGCAGGCGTTCATCGAGGTCGGACGGCAGCTGGGTGTGATCGAATGAAGGCACTGGTCAAAGCGAAGGCGGAGCCGGGACTCTGGATGGAGGAGGTTCCCGACCCGCAGGTCGGCCGCAACGACGTGCTCATCCGGGTCGAGAAGACCTCCATCTGCGGCACCGACGTCCACATCTATGAATGGGACGAATGGGCGCAGGCAACGATTCCCGTGCCGCTGGTGGTGGGGCACGAGTTCATGGGCCGGGTCGAGGCGGTGGGCGACGAAGTCGAGGGCATCGCGGTCGGGGAGCGAGTCTCCGGTGAGGGCCACATCACCTGCGGTCACTGCCGCAACTGCCGGGCCGGCCGCCGTGAGTTCTGCCACAGCCACAAGTCGGTGGGTGTCAGCCGGCCGGGGGCGTTCGCCGACTATCTGGTGCTGCCCGCCCAGAACGTCTACCCCCTGCCCGATCACATCACCGACGACGTCGCCGCCGTCCTCGACCCGCTCGGCAACGCCACCCACACCGCCCTCGCATTCGACGTCGTGGGCGAGGACGTGCTGATCACCGGCGCCGGCCCGATCGGCGTGATGGCGGCGGCGATCGTCCGTCACATCGGCGCCCGATTCGTGGTGATCACCGATGTGAACCCCTACCGCCTCGACCTCGCTGCGCGGATGGGCGTCGATCGGACGGTCGATGCCAGAGTCGAGGACCCCTTGTCGGTGATGCCGCAGCTGGGAATGGTCGAGGGGTTCGACGTGGGCCTGGAGATGTCAGGGTCCGAGCAGGCGTTCAACCAGCTGCTCGACGCCATGAACCACGGAGGCAAGGTGGCGGTCCTCGGGATCCCCTCCGGCGAGATCCGCCTCGACGTCGGCGACGTCATCTTCAAGGGACTCACGATGCGCGGCATCTACGGCCGGCGCATCTTCGAGACCTGGTACAAGATGGCGGCGATGCTCCAGAGCGGCCTCGACGTCTCGGAGGTGATCACCCACCGCTTCGCGGCCGAGGACTACGAGACCGCGTTCGAGGTCGTCCGCTCCGGACAGTCAGGCAAAGTCCTGCTGGAGTGGACCTGAGGGTCAGCCGGCGCCGTTGGAGCCGGCGGAATGGGACCCGTTGGAGGCAGCCCCGTTGGCACGGCCGTTGGCATCCACCGTCCACGTGCCGTGGGACCGGATGAGCGTCGCCAGGTCGCCGGGGCCTTGCTTGGCGATGGCGGTCGCCACCTGGTGGTCGAGCAGCGACTCGTAGGTGGGTCGCTTCACCTTGCGGAAGATCCCGAGCGGGGTGGGCCCGAAGGGACCGTGGGACAGCCTGGACAAGGCGAAGGCCACGCTGGGATCCGAGCGGTTCACGTCGTGGACCAGGATCCGGCTGGGATCGACCGAGGCGGTGTCGACGATCTTCGCCTCGCCGCCTTCCAGGACCACGGCCTTTTCGTCGTTGGGGCCGAACTTGATCGGCTGGCCATGGACCAGGTTGATGCGGTTGTGGACCCGCTCCTCCTTGCCCGTCAACTGGATGAACGCCTTGTCGTTGAAGACGTTGCAGTTCTGGTAGATCTCGATGAAGGCGGTGCCCTCGTGCTCGTAGGCGGCCTGGAGGATCTCCGTCGTGTGCTCCCGGTCCATGTCCAGGGTCCGCGCCACGAAGGTCGCCTCAGCACCCAGCGCCAGGCTCACCGGGTTGAACGGATGGTCGATGGAACCCGTGGGCGACGACTTGGTCCGTTTGCCCGGCTCCGACGTGGGCGAATACTGACCCTTCGTCAGCCCGTAGATCTGGTTGTTGAACAAGAGGATCTTCAGGTTGACGTTGCGGCGCATGGCGTGGATCAGGTGGTTCCCACCGATCGACAGGGCGTCGCCGTCGCCGGTGATCACCCACACCGACAGGTCCGGCCGGGTCAGGGCGATGCCGGTAGCCACGGCCGGCGCCCGACCGTGGATCGAGTGGATCCCGTACGTGTTCATGTAGTACGGGAACCGCGACGAACAGCCGATGCCCGACACGAACACGAACTGCTCGCGCGGCCGGTCGAGGGTGGCGAGGAAGTTCTGGACGGAGGCGAGGATGGTGTAGTCCCCGCAGCCGGGGCACCACCTGACCTCCTGGTCGGTCTGGAAGTCGGCTCTGGTGTGTGTGATTGTCATCGTTTCGTCCGTGTCGTCATCGGTGGGTGGCGGCGTGGGCCGGCTCACCGAGGATCTCGTTGATTCGGCTCTCGATTTCGGCGATCCGGAAGGGCTCGCCGGCGATCTTGTTCAGCCCCACTGCGGGGAGCAGGTACTCCGCCCGGATCAGGCGCAGCAAGTGGCCGCTGTTCATCTCTGGGATGAGGATGCGCTCGTACCGCCTCAACACGTCGCCCAGGTCGGCCGGGAACGGGTTGAGGTAGCGGAGGTGGGCATGGTCGACGGCGTGGCCCGAGTTGCGGGCCCGGCGCACCGCCGCCTTGATGGCACCGAACGTGGATCCCCACCCGAGGATGAGCAGATCGCCGGGTTGATCTCCGGCCTGGTCGACCTCCACAGGCGGGATGTCGTTGGCGATGTTCGCCACCTTCCACGCCCGGCTGTCGGTCATCAGCTGGTGGTTGTCGGGGTCGTAGGAGACGTTGCCGGTGTTGGCCTCCTTCTCCAGGCCGCCGATCCGGTGCTCCAGCCCCGGTGTGCCGGGAATCGCCCACGGGCGCGAGAACGTCTCGAAGTCGCGCAGGTAGGGGAGGAAGCCCTTCTCGCTGTTGGGCAGCGTGGCGAACGGCACCGAGATGTCCGGCAGCTCGTCGACGTCCGGCAGGCGCCACGGCTCCGAGCCGTTGGCGATGTGGTTGTCGGACAGGAGGATCACCGGGGTCATGTACTTCAAGGCGATCCGGGCCGCCTCGATGGCGGCGTCGAAGGCGTCCGACGGCGAGGAGATGGCCAGCACCGGAATCGGTGACTCTCCGTGACGGCCGTACAGCGAGAACAGCAGGTCGGACTGCTCCGGCTTGGTCGGCATGCCCGTCGACGGTCCCGCCCGCTGCACGTTGATGATCACGACCGGCAACTCGGTCTGGAAGGCGAGCGAGATGCCTTCCGACTTCAGGGCGAGCCCGGGCCCCGACGAGCCGGTCACGGCCAGGTTGCCGGCGAAGGCGGCGCCGATCGTGGAGCCGATGGCGGCGATCTCGTCCTCCGCCTGGAACGTCTTCACGCCGAAGTTCTTGTGCCGCGACAACTCGTGGAGGATGTCGGAGGCGGGGGTGATCGGGTACGTGCCGTAGAACAGGGGCAGGTCGGCCGCCTTGGCGGCAGCGATCAACCCCCACGCCAGGGCGATGTTGCCCGTGACATTGGTGTAGGTGCCGGGCGGCAGGGTGGCGGGCTTGACCTCGAACGTGACGCGGGTGGCGTCGGTGGTGATGCCGAAGTTGTAGCCCGCCCGGAAGGCGGCGACGTTGGCGGCCGCCACCTCCGGCTTGTTCTTGAACTTCTGCTCACACCACTCGATCGTGGGCTCCGTCGGGCGGTTGAACAGCCAGGCCAGGAGGCCGAGGGCAAAGAAGTTCTTGGACCGGAGCACGTCGCGCCCGGAGACGCCGGTGTCCTTCACGGCTTCCTTGGTGAGGCTCTCCATCGGCACCTCGATCACCCGGTAGCCCTGGAGGCTGCCGTCCTCGAGGGGGTTGTTCTCGTAGCCCGCCTTGGCGAGGTTGCGCTCGTCGAAGGCTTCGGTGTTGACGATCAGGGTGCCGCCCGGCTTCAACTCCGGCAGGTTCTTCTTCAAAGCCGCCGGGTTCATCGCCACCAAGCAGTCGGGAGCGTCACCGGCGGTCAGGATGTCGAAATCGGCGATCTGTACCTGGAACGACGACACGCCCGGGAGGGTGCCGGCCGGGGCCCGGATCTCGGCCGGGAACGACGGCAGCGTGGCCAAGTCGTTCCCGAAGGTGGCCGAGGCGGCCGTGAAACGCGCACCCGCCACCTGCATGCCGTCACCGGAATCACCGGCGAACCGGATGACCACTCGATCGAGGGCCTGGACTTGGGTAGGGGACTGGTCGTCGGATCCGACTAGGGGGCTGGGAGTAGTGGCGTCGTCTGCCACGGCTTGTCACTTCCTTGTAGCTATGGCGCGGATGGATCGTAGGTGTTCTATCGGCGCGTTCGGTCTCAAGGTCGACCGGTTCTACCCGCACCTGAAGAAGATTGTAAGACCCTCGCCGGGTCACCCATAAGTCAATCGGGAAACCCCCAGGACACCCCGTGTTTCCAGGAGACGGCCGAGGCCGATCAGCCGCTTCTCCGACCCGGCGGCGCCGATCAACTGCACTGCGGGTCGCCTCCCTGGCCCGGCGATCGGCATCGCCAGGGCCGGCTGGCCGGTCGGGTTGACGGGGGCGCTGAACCACGACAGCACCCGCCGATAGTGGTGGCCTTCGATGCGGTCGTCGCCGATCCACTTGTCCATCGCCCCCACCGCCGGCGTGACCACCGCAGCATCCCCGGCTGTCGCCTCCGTCATCGCCCGGGTGATCTGCTCCCGCCATTTGCGCGCCTCGGCCTGGGCTGTCGGGTCGTCGGCCAGTTCCACGTTCTCGTCGATCCTCGCCGCCACGTCTTCGCCGTACGGCTTGCCCTCCTCCCGCCATTTCCGATGGATCAGGGCCACCTCCGCCCCGACGAGCGCGGTCTGATGCGGGGAAGGCTGCAGGTCGGACAGTTCGCGGTGCTCGACGACGAGCCCCACCCAAGCGGCGGCGTCCAGGAACTCGGAGAATGCGGTTCGCACCTCATCGGTCATCGGGGCGGTGTCGAGCCACGCCTGGGGCACGACCAAACGACGAATCGGCGGCCCGTCGTCGAGGGTCTCCCAGCGGTGGGCCGCCATCACCGCCGTGGTGGTCTCGATGTCGTCGAGAGTCGCCGCCAGCGGCCCGACGGTGTCGAACGACGGCACCAGCGGGAACACCCCGTCGAGGGGGATCAGGCCGTGGGTGGTCTTGAGCCCGATGATCCCGCACAGGGCGGCAGGCACCCGCACCGACCCTCCGGTGTCGGTACCCAAGGCGACCGGCACGATCCCGGCGGCGACAGCCGCCGCCGACCCGCCCGAGGAGCCTCCGGGGGACAGCCTGTGATCCCATGGGTTGAGCACCGGGCCGAACCACGGGTTCTCCGACGAGAACCCGAAAGCGAACTCGTGGAGGCCGGTGCGGCCGATCACCACGGCCCCGGCCGCCTCCAGCCGGGCGACGGCAGGGGCGGTCGTCGTGGCGTGGTGGCGGTAGAAGGCCGAACCGGCGGTGGTGACATGGCCGGCGTGGTCGATCAGGTCCTTGACCGCGATCGGAAGGCCATGAAGAGGGCCGCCGGGCGGTTCGAGCCCGGCGGCCTCTTCGTGGACAGCAGTGAACGAGTTGGTGGTGTCGCCCAGCGCCTTCTCCAGCGCCCGGGAGACAGCGGTCGTCATATCAGCCGCCAGTGGTGTCCGTGGTCGAGTCGGTGGTGGTTCCAGTGGTTTCGGCGGTCCACTCGACCGCTCCGATATCGGGGACAACCGAGATCCATGCGAACCCCGGCGGCACCAACAGCGGATCCCCGTCCTCGGTCGTGAGGACGAACGGCTCCTCCGGGCTCTCGCGGGCCCACGTCCCTTCGATCACCTTGCCGTCGGAGAACACGTAGAAAGGTCCGCTGCCTATGGTCGACGTGGCGGGCACCGACGAGCCGCCGGCTCCCGCCGGAGGCGAGGCCGTGTACTGCTCGCCGACGATCGCAATCAGCACGTCGGCAGTGATCTGCTCCTCCTCGCCGTCGGGATTCAGCCACGTGGACTCGGCGTCATCGATGTTGCGGGCGTAGGAGGTGCCGTCCCAGATCCACTCCGTGGTCGTGGTGTCAGAGAACGTGAAGGTGATGTCGGTTGCCTCCCCGGCGTCTTCTGGCATCTCCCCGAACTCCCACAGGGCGGTGGGAGGAGGCGTGTCGGGGATGTCGCGCTCGTCGGCCACCTGGCGCAGTTCGATCGTGTTGCCGTACAAGTTGTGCGGCGCCGAGCGCTCGCTGATGCGGAACATGCCCGGGCGGGTGTCGCTGAGATACGGCACTCCCAGGGCGGAGATGCCGTTGCGCACCCACGGCTGGCCGCCGCTGATGGCCAATGTGGCCTCGAGCGGTCGCACCAAAGCGGCGTCCGAGGGCCGGCCGGAGCGGATCGGGCCGAGGGCTTCGCTGTCGGTGGAGTGGAACACGGCCATGAAGCGGGTCAGACCGCCTTCGACCCGGATCTCGAACACGGCCTCGGCCTCGAGGATCCCCGACTGGGGGCGGGCGTTCCAGTGGTTGTCGACCTTGACGGCCAGAACCCGGCGGTCGAGCAGCTCCTCGTCGTCGACGGGCAATCCGTTGATCGGCGACCTCGGCCGGTCGTCCACCGTGGTGGTCGGTGCCTCCGTGGTGGTCGTCGGAATGGTCGTGGTCGTTGTCGTCGTCGATGTGGTGGTGGTGGTGTCGCCGGCTCCCCCGCTGCAAGCTGTGATTGCCAGGACGAGCGCGACGACAGAAAGTCGTGATCGCATCGGGAGGATGCTAAAGCACGGAGTGGGGTATTCGGTTCAACCGGTGAGCGAACCGGTCACCGGCAGGTCGGGAACGGCGCTCAGCGACCCGTCCACGGCGATGGCCACTTCGATGCCATCGGGGGAGGTGGAGAGCACGTACAAGGCATCGATGTTGATGTCGGCGTCGGCCAGTCTCCGGGTCACGCCGGCGAGCGCTCCGGGCTCGTGGGGCATGAAGGCGGTGAGGACGGTGTGCTCGTCTACTCGGAGTCCGGCCTCCGACAGAACCCGGCGGGTGGTGGCAGCGTCGTCGACGATGAGGCGCAGCACGCCTTCGCCGTCGTAGCCGTACGCGGCAAGCGCCTCGATGTTGACGCCGGCGTCGCTGAGGAGTTCCGTGATCGCCGCGAGACGGCCGGGGCGGTTCTCGACGTGCACGATGAACTCCGTCATGATCTGCAGCCTACGCCCCTTCGCGTCGCTGTGTCGGATGGAGGGTCAGGCCCCGCAGCCGAACCCGCCGGCCAGGGAGGTGACGAGCCCCGTGTCGATCGATTCGGTCAAGGTCCCGGACAGGAGCCCGGGCTCACCGGTGTCGATGGTGAAGGTCACTCCGAAGTGGGTGTCGCTCGAGATCGTCACCGACGGCCCGTAGGCGGCACGCAACTCGGCGACGGTCGAGCCGATCCCGATGCCCTCTTCGGTCTTGAGATCGATGACCGTGTCGGTTTCGACGGGGGACTGGCTGTAGAAGAAGAAGTGGCGCGCGTCCTCGCCGAACTCGGTCGGCCCGTCGCTGAAGAACAGCCGCAGGCTCGCCCAGCGGACCACCCGGACGATGTTGCCGGGGCAGGTGCCGAAGGAACCGGTGGCGTTGACCCAGCCCGAGTCGGAGTCGGCGCCCCCCAGTCGGGAGGCGATGATCTCGATCGTCTCGTCGACAGTCGCTCCCAGGTCGACGATCCCGAGTCCGTCGCTTTCGAGGACGATCGGCGGCAGCGTGGTGGTGGTCGGGCCCCTCGTGGTGGTCGTCATCGGTCGGGTGGTCGTGGTCGTCGGCTGCTCTGTGGTTTGGATCGCGCTGGTCGCGACCGTCGTCGGTGCAGTGGTCGGTGTGGTGGTCGTGGTGTCGGCCAATGCCACCGCCTCCCCGGCATCGGACTGCGCGCCGATGAACCCGAGCCCTATCGCCAGGAGGGCCACGACGACCCCTCCCAGCGCACCTCCGGCGAGACGTTTCGTCGGCGAAACCTGCGCGAGATGGCGGCCCACGACTCAGGGAAGAAGAGGACGGAAATGGTCCATACGCGGCCCCGTCATACGGACCGGAACGCTAGTCCTGCGCCAGGGCGTCGTCACCGATCGGTGCCAGGCCGGCCACTTCGGTTTCCCGGCGGCCGCGACGGCACAGGTAGTCGTGCCAGATCAGGCGGGCGGCGACGGACCGGTACGGACGCCACCGCTGCCCGATGATGTCGAGTTCCTCGGGAGTGGGAGGCACGTTCGCGCCGAGCAGGTCGCCCACCCCCACCTGGAGGGCCCGGTCGCCGACCGGCCACACGTCAGGACGGCGCAGCGCCGAGAGCAGATACACGTCGGCCGTCCACGGCCCGATCCCGGTCTGGGCCAGCAGGAGCCGGCGGGCATCCTCGTCGGGGAGGGAGGCGAGGCCGTCGAGGTCGAGACGTCCTTCGAGGACGGCCTCGGCGAGCAACTTCAGATAACGCTGCTTCTGACGGGTGAGCCCGGCCCGGCCCAGGTCGTCGGGGTCGGCGGCATGGACCGTTCGGGGCTCCACCGAACCGAGCAAGTCCACGAGCCGCTCGTATACGGCCTTCGCCGAGGCGAGCGAGACCTGCTGTTCGACGATGAAGAGCGCCAAGGAGGCGAATCCCGGCGGTCGGTGCCAGAAGGCGGGAACCCCGTGGTTGGCCACCACCGAAGCGAGGTGGGGGTCTTCGGTGGTGAGGTGCTCGACGAGAGTCGGGAACATGTCCGGAGAGATCGGGTTCATCGGTCACCCCGTCGGTAGCGGAACACGGCGATGTAGGCGGGGTTCATCGGCACCGGGCCGAAGGTACGCGAGTCGGCTCGGGTCAGATCGCGGCGGTCGGAGAGCACGTACATGTAGCCCGGTGGCACCAGCGCCGCATCGGGTGCTTCCGACCCGGTCTCGATGACAGGTTCGCCATCGACCCACCGGACGGCGTCGCCAGGCAAGCCCACGATCCGTTTCACCAGCCAGAAGTCGTCGCGGTGGGGATGGGGGAAGAACACGATCCGTCCTCGTTTGGGTGCCCGCAGCTTGCGGGCGAGCAAACGGTCGCCTGGCATCAGCGCCGGCGACATCGACATCTCCGATACGACGAACCTTCTCATGTTTGCGGTGACCGTCGTTGGAGTATGGTGCGGATGAGTATCCCTACAGGAGGTTGTATGTTCCGCTCACCGACTGTCGCCCATGCGCATTGCGACCTGTACTGCGGCGTGTACGACCCCGCTCAGGCCAAGATCGAGGCGCTGTCCGTCCTCAAGTCGGCCGAGAAGTATCACCAGTCCGACGACGAGGTCTTCCGGGCCCGGGCCATCCAGATCAAGGAAGAGCGGGCGGAGCTGGTCAAGCACCACGTGATGGTGCTGTGGGCCGATTTCTTCACCGAAGAGCACCGCAAGCAGTTCCCCGAGCTGGACGACCTGGTTTGGCGGACGCTGCTCCAGGCGGGCAAGGCCAAGAAGTCGGTCGACCCCGCCGACGGCCAGAAGCTCGTGGAGCTGATCGATCAGATCGCCGACATCTTCTGGCAGACCGAGAAGGCCAAGGACATGGGGGTGTACCCTCCCTCCAGCTGATCGCAGCTGGACCGGCCCCTACGCCGACTCGTCGGCCAAAGCGTCGTCGTCGAGCTTGGTGAAGAGGGGCCGGATCTCCCCGAGTTGGGTCCCGGCCGGCACCGTCGGTCGGGACCATTCGTTCACCGGGCCGATCCCCAGCATCTCGCCCAACGCCTCCGTCGAGAACGGAAGATAGGGAGAGAATGCCACCCGGACGCCGGCTACCGCCTGGACTGCCGTCCACAAGACGGTCGCAGCTCTCTCCGGGTCTTCCTTCACCAGCTTCCACGGCTCGGTGGCGTTGAGGTAGGCGTTGACCTCGCCCGCCGCCCCGAGCGCGCTCCGCAGCCCGGCTCGCAGCTCCACCGCCTCGATGTGGGCAGCTTCGTCCTCGAGGGCGGAATCGACCGCCTCCAGGAGCTTCTTGTCTTCCTCGGTCAGATCCCCCGGCTCCGGCACGGCCCCGCCGAAGTTGCGGGACGTGAGGCTCAGCGTCCGATTGACCAGGTTGCCCCACGTCGAGACGAGCTCCTCGTTGACCCGCCGGACGATCTCGTCGTCGAACAGGTCGGTGTCGTTCTGCTCGGGGAGCACCGAAGCCAGGGCGAACCGGAGGGCGTCGGGCTCCAGCCTGTCGAGATACCAAGACAACGGCCGGCCCACGCCCATCGACTTCGAGGCCTTGCGGCCCCCGAACGTGACGTATTGGTTGGCGGGGACGTTGGTCGGCAGGTTGAGGCCGCCGTGCCCCATCAGGAGCGCCGGCCAGTAGACGGCGTGGAACGGGATGTTGTCCTTGCCGACGAAGTAGTAACTCTCGGCGTCCGGGTTGGTCCACCAGGCCTTCCAGGCATCTGGGTCGCCCTGGCGCTCCGCCCACTCCTGGGGGGCGGAGTAGTAGCCCATCACCGCCTCCCACCAGACGTAGATCGACTTGCCATCGCCGATGTCGTCCACCGGGATCGGGATGCCCCAGTCGAGGTCCCGGGTGAAGGCGCGGTCGTGGAGGCCCTCCCGGACCATGCCGAGGGCGAAGTTGATCACGTGGGGCCGCCAACCCTCGCGGGTGGAGAGCCATTCCTCGAGCTGTCTCTGGAAGGCGGAGAGTCGCCAGTAGTAGTGCTCGGTCTCCCGCAGGACCGGGGTCGATCCGGTGAGCTTCGAGCGGGGATCGATCAGATCGGAGGGGTCGAGCGTCCGTCCGCAGTTGTCGCACTGGTCGCCACGAGCGTGGGGATAGCCGCAGTGGGGACAGGTGCCCTCTATGTAACGGTCGGGGAGGAACTGGCCCCGCTCCTCGTCGTAGAACTGCTCCGTCACCTTCCGGTAGAGATGCCCGTTTTCCAGGAGTCTGAGGAAGAACTCCTGGGCGACCCGGAAGTGGATCTCGGTCCCGGTCGTGGTGAACAGGTCGAAAGAGATCCCCAGTCTGTCCCAGTAGTCGAGGAACTCGGGGTGGTAGCGGTCCACGATCTCCTGGGGGGTGACGCCCTCCTGGTCGGCTTTCACGGTGATCGGAGTGCCGTGCACATCCGACCCGGACACCATCAGCACCTCGTTGCCGGCGATCCGGTGGTAGCGGGCGAAGATGTCGGGGGGCAGATAGGCGCCGGCGATGTGACCCAGGTGGAGCGGGCCCTGGGCGTAGGGCCAGGCGACGGCGACGAGTATGTAGCGGGGCTCAGGCATCAGACCGAAAAGGGTACCGACCCCGCCGACGTCGGTGATCGTCAATTGCCGTCGCCCGAGGGCAGCGAACGGCATCCGGTACCATCGGTGATGTGACACTCACTTCCACCCGCCAGGCGATCCTCCCCGACCGTCTCACCAACTCGACGCTGACGTCGTTCCTCCGGTCGGTGCCCCCGGTCGACGAAGTGGCGGTGACAGAGCGAGTGGCGTCGCTGTCGACCCGCTCGATCAAGAAGGAGTCGAAGGCCCATGCGCTCCGCATGGCCGTGACGATGATGGATCTGACCACCCTCGAAGGCATGGACACGCCGGGCAAGGTGATCCAGATGAGCTCCAAGGCCATCCGGCCGGACCCCACCGACCCCTCGATCCCGTCGGTGGCGGCGGTCTGCGTGTACCCGGCGATGGTGCCTTACGCCCGCCAGGCGGTGGAAGGCACGAGCGTGAAGGTCGCTTCGGTGGCCACCTATTTTCCGTCCGGCCAGGCCGACATCGCATTGAAGGTCGAGGAAACCCGCCAAGTGGTCGAGGCGGGCGCCGACGAAGTCGACATGGTCATCAACCGGGGTGCGTTCCTGTCCGGCGACTACTACCGGGTCTTCGACGAGATCGTGCGGGTCAAGGAGGCGTGTGGCGACGCCCATCTCAAGGTCATCCTCGAGACCGGCGAACTCGAGACCTTCGACAACGTCCGCCGTGCCTCGGTGCTGGCGATGGCCGCCGGTGCCGATTTCATCAAGACCTCCACCGGCAAGGTGTCTCCGGCCGCCACGCTTCCCGTCACGCTCGTGATGCTCGAAGCGATCCGTGACTTCTGGGCAGCCACCGGGATCAAGGTGGGGATGAAACCCGCCGGCGGGATCCGCACCGCCAAAGACGCCATTCGCTATCTCGTGGTTCTCAACGAGACCCTGGGCCAGGAATGGATGAGCCCCGACTGGTTCCGGATCGGAGCGTCGTCGCTCCTCAACGACGTCCTCATGCAGATCCGCTGGCTCGAGACCGGCCGCTACCAGAGCCCCGACTATTTCACGAAGGATTGATCGATGGAGCCGGAGACGACGGAGAAGACCCAGGTCGGGACCCGCAAGGCGGAAGTCGTCACTCCCCGGATCGAGTGGGAGTACGCCCCGTCCCGAGAATCGACCGACATCGTCGAGGTCGCCGATCGCTACGAGCTGTTCATCGACGGCGAGTACCGGAAACCCAAGAGCGGCAAGTACTTCCCGACGATCAACCCGGCCACCGAAGAGGAGCTAGCCGAAGTCGCCGAGGCCGGGCCCGAAGACGTCGACGCGGCTGTGGAGGCAGCCCGGGCCGCCTTCGAGGACGGCTGGGGCCGCATGCCCGGTTCCGAGCGCGCCAAATACATCTTCCGCATCGCCCGCATGATCCAGGAGCGGTCCCGGGAGTTGGCGGTGCTCGAGACCCTGGACGGCGGCAAGCCGATCAAGGAGTCCCGCGACGTCGACCTGCCGCAGGTGGCCGCCAACTTCTTCTACTACGCCGGGTGGGCCGACAAGCTCGAGTATGCCTTCCCTGGCTTCCGACCCGAGCCGCTCGGCGTCGCCGGCCAGGTCATCCCCTGGAACTTCCCGCTGTTGATGCTGGCCTGGAAGGTGGCGCCCGCCCTGGCGACCGGGAACACGGTGGTCCTCAAGCCGGCCGAAACGACTCCACTCACGGCGCTGGCCTTCGCCGAGATCACCGCTGAAGCAGGGTTGCCGCCAGGAGTCTTCAACGTCGTCACCGGCGCCGGGGAGACGGGAGCGGCTCTCACCGGCCACCCCGACGTCGACAAGGTGGCGTTCACCGGGTCGACCGAGGTCGGAAAGCTCATCCAGTCACAACTGGCCGGCACCGAAAAGCGCCTCACCCTGGAGCTCGGCGGCAAGGCCGCCCACGTCATCTTCGACGACGCCCCCATCGACCAGGCGATCGAAGGGGTCGTCAACGGGATCTTCTTCAACCAGGGCCACGTGTGCTGTGCCGGGTCGCGCCTGTTCGTCCAGGAGAACATCCACGACTTCTTCGTCGACAAGCTCAAGGCGCGGCTCGCCACCCTGCGGGTCGGCGACCCGCTCGACAAGAACACCGACGTGGGCGCCATCAACAGCCGCCAGCAGTTGGAGAAGATCCGGGAACTGGTCGAGGCAGGCGTCGAGGAAGGCGCCGAGATCTACCAGCCGCCCTGCGAGCTCCCGTCCCAGGGGTACTGGTTCGTCCCCACGCTCTTCACAGGCGTCTCCCAGTCGCACCGGATCGCCCAGGAAGAGATCTTCGGTCCGGTCCTCTCGATCATGAGCTTCCGCACCCCGGCGGAGGCCGTCGAGAAGGCCAACAACACCCCCTACGGCCTGTCTGCCGGCGTATGGACCTCCAAAGGCTCCCGCATCCTGTGGATGGCCGACCGGATGAAGGCCGGCGTCGTGTGGGCCAACACCTACAACAAGTTCGACCCCGCCTCGCCGTTCGGCGGGTACAAGGAGTCGGGCTTCGGCCGCGAGGGAGGGCGTCACGGCCTCCTCAACTACGTCAAGCACACCGGAGGCCGTTCGTGAGCCGCGTCGACGTCCGCAAGACTTACAAGCTCTACATCGGGGGCGAGTTCCCCCGGTCCGAGTCGGGCCGCTCCTATCCGGCGCTCGACTCCGAGGGCGAGGTCGTGGCTCGGGTCGCCCAGGCCTCGCGCAAGGACCTGCGCGACGCCGTCCGCCACGCCCGCAGCGCCCAGGCCTCCTGGGCGGCTCGCAGCGGATACAACCGCGGCCAGATCCTCTACCGGGTCGCCGAGATGATCGAGGACCGGTTCGAGACCTTCGTGAGCCAGGTCCAGGTCTCCGACCCCGACCGCCGCCGCGCCCGCCGCGAGGTGGCTGAGGCGATCGACACCATCGTCTGGTACGCCGGCTGGGCCGACAAGTTCGCCCAGATCTACGGCAACCTCAACCCCGTCAGCGGCCCGTTCTTCAACATCTCGACCCCGGAGCCGACCGGCGTCGTCGGCATCGTCGCTCCTCAGGACTCGGCGCTCCTCGGTCTCGTCTCCCGGCTATCGGCGGTCCTGGTCTCGGGCAACACCGCAGTGGTGATCGCGTCCGAGACACGGCCCATGCCGGCGGTGACCCTGGCCGAGGTCCTGGCAACCTCCGATGTGCCGCCCGGGGTGGTGAACATCCTCACCGGCCACACCGACGAGTTGATCCCGTGGCTGGCCGACCACATGGACGTGAACGCCATCGACGCCGTCGGCGCCACGTCCGAGCAGCGTCGGCGGATCCAGGAGGGTGCGGTCCACAACGTGAAGCGGGTCGTGTTCGACGGCGAGTTCGGCGACCGCTCGCCATATGTGATCGCGGCTTTCACCGAGACCAAGACGGTCTGGCACCCGAAAGGCCTCTGAGGCGCCGAATCGGTCAGGGAGGGGGAGGCCGCACCTCGTACTGGTGGCGGCGCGGGCTGATCCAGGCGAACACACCGGGTCGTGGTTGGAACAACCGCCAACCTGCTTTGTGCTTCGCCCGGAGATGGTGGCGCGCACAGAGCGGACCGAGGTTGAGGATCGTGGTCTTGCCGTTGCAGCTCACCGGCACGGTGTGGTCGAGATGGCAGTTGGTGGCCGGTCGGCTGCAACCCGGGAACACGCAGGCCGGGTTCCTCGCCTGGACCCAGCGGCGCTGGGTGGTGGTGGGCCGGCGGCGGGTCGTGCCCACCCACACCGGCAGTCCGGTGGCGGGATCGATGACCGATACCTCCCAGGGACAACCGTGCAACGATTCGGCCACCTGGCGGGCCAGATCGGAGACGACCGGCCCCCAGCCCTCGAGCTCGCCGGCTCGTTCAGCCAAACCCATGAGAGTGGGGAGGTCGACCGTCAGCCTGACCCCGCCGCTCGTGTGTGCCGAGTAGGTGGACGAGCCCGACAGGAGAGCCAAGAACACGTCGGCCCGGATCTGGTCGAGGGTCCGCTCGTCGCCGAGGCGCTTGAGGTGGCGGGCGATGGCCTCGATGCGTGACCACGCCTGCGCCGTCTGATCGGGCGGCAGTTGGCGACCCAGCAGGTCGGCCGTGCCGTCCGGGTTCGACGCCGTCTCCACCCGCCGCTCCTTCTTTCCGTGTTCGAGGCGACGGCGGGCGGCCGCGGGATCGATTTCGGTCACGAGGCGCCGAACCCGGCGGCCGAGCTGGGCGGTGGTCAGGTCCGGAGCCTCCTCCAGCATGGCATCGACGACGGCGGCGGCCTCGGCGTCGTCGAGCAGAGCCGTCTCCTCGCACAGGATCCTCGCCCGAGGGACGTCGATGCGGCCGCCGTGCAGCGCAGCCAGGACCTGAGGAAGCCGTTCCAGATCGAGGGCGAGCTTCACGAGTGAGTCGGCCGAGCGAGAGGTGAGGGTGAGCGCCGCCGCTACCTCGTCACCGACGAACTCGTCGACGTGTTCGGTGCGCTCTGGTGGCGAGTCGGCGACACAGGGCGGGGTGTGGGCCAACTCGGCGACATCGGCGAGGAGCTCTGCCTGCTCGTGGGCGACCTGTCGGGCCCGGGCCCGCATCAGCTCCACCAACTGGTTGCCATTGAGCTTTCGCCGGTCGATCTCAGCGAGGCGCCGGGCCAGGGAGGGCCCCGGTTCGATGTCTTCCAGGCCTCGGGTGGGTGAGGTCGATGCCCTTGCGGCTCTGGGAGTATCCACCCGGGGAGTTTCCACCCGTTCCCCCAACATGGCCCGACCCTATCGGACGCCTGGGACACATTTGCTCCGGCCAAGTCCCGGGTCGCCGTTACGCTCCGGCAATCGGAAAGGAGCGCAGCTGAAGCAGCGACTCGTCCCCGTCGACGTTCCGCTCGACCTCAAGAGAACTCTGTTTCCACTCGGGGGCCGGTTGGACGTGGACGGGTGGTGGCGCACAGCCCGTACCCCGGAAGGCCCCGCCACGCTTCGCCTCGAGCGGGTCGACGACGGCATCCGGGCGACGGCGTGGGGGAGTGGAGCGGATTGGATCCTCGAGCGCGTCCCGGAATGGATCGGCCTCCACGACGAGCCTGAGGGCCTCGTCACCGACCATCGGGTCGTCGGCCCCCTAGCCCGCCGTCATCGCGGGCTCCGTTTTGGGGCCACGGGCCTCGTGTTCGACGCACTGGTGATCGCCATCGTCAGTCAGAAGGTGGCCGGAAAGGAAGCCGGCATGAGCCTGCGCCAACTCTGGCGTCGCTTCGGGGATCCGGCGCCCGGGCCCCGGCCGCTCCGGCTCCCGCCCGACCCGGAGCGCATGGCCGATGCACCGTACTGGGAGTACCACCCCCTCGGCATCGAGCGGCGGAGGGCCGAGGTCCTCCGCAAGGTCGCTGCGGACCACCACCGGATCGAGCGATTGGCGGAGGTGCCTTCGGCCGACACGCAGCGTTGGCTGCAGCGGTATCGAGGTGTGGGGGAGTGGACCGCAGCCGAAACGGTCGCCATCAGCCACGGCGATGCCGACGCGGTGTCGGTGGGCGACTACCACCACAAGCACATCGTCGCCTGGCACCTCACCGGGCGCCCCCGGGGCACCGACGAGGAGATGCTGGAACTGTTGGAGCCCTTCCGGCCGCATCGGGGTCGCGTCGTGCGGCTCCTCACCATCCTCGGACATGAGCCCGCCTTCGGGCCGAGGATGCCGCTGCGGCGCATAGCGAACGCCTAGCGCCCGCCTCGCCGCAGTTCCTCGATACGGCGAAGCGTCATCTCGTGGACCGTCTCGAATAGGTCCTCCAGCGCGGCCAGCTCGGCGGCGCTGCGGCCCGCCAGGATCTCTTCCCAGTCCTCCGCCATGCCGCGGTACATCTCGTCGACCGATGCCATCCGCTCAGGGACCGGCTCGATGACGACCCGCCGCCTGTCGTCGGGATCGGGTCTCCTCCGTACGAAGCCGGCCGACTCCAGTCGGTCGAGCAATCTCGTCATAGCGCCGCTCGTCAGGCCCACCTCGTCGGCCAACTCGCCGGCCGTGTGCGGCCCTCGCTGGAGCACCTCCAGGCAACGGAGGTCGGTGACGTGCAGGCCGAGGGACTGGGCGATCGCTTCGTGAAGGGCCAAGCCGTCCTGCGAGGCCCGCCGGGCGGCCCGCATCAGTCGTCCGATCGTGTCTTTCGGTCTGCTTGCGTTCACGATATCTCTATCGTACAACATCTGCACAATGCAGCTACTGAAAGGAGCAGACACATGGAGCGATTCGACCGAGCCGGTGTGGTGGCGGCGAGTCTGTTCGCGGTCGGCGTCGTGATCCAGGACTGGACTAAGCCCGCCTTCGACCCTCTGCGGCACATGGTGAGTCATCTGAGCCTCGGGCCCTGGGGATGGGTCAACGTGGGACTCCTTCTCGCCACGGGTGCACTGGTCGCTGCATTCGGGCTCTCGCTTCGGCGTTCGGGCTTTCCCGGGGGCAAGGTGGTCCCAGCTCTGGTCGTGGTGGCCGGCGTCGCACTCGTCGCCGCGGCGGTTTTCCCCATCGATCCGGGTCTCGGGTACCCGCCAGGTGTGGGCGCCACCCGAACGTGGCGAGGCTCGATCCACGACGCCGCCGGCGGTCTCCTGTTCGCTTCGCTGACCGCAGCCGCAGTCGGCACCGCGCGCAAGCTGAGGGGTCAGCCCGGGCGGAGATGGCAGCGCCAGGTGAGCCAGGCGGCCGCCTTCCTCATGCCCGTGCTCTTCATCGCCTGCTCCATCGCCATCGGAATGGACTACGGCGGAGCGGTCAGTCGGCCCTTGGGCGGCCTGTTCGAGCGTCTCTATTTGGCAGTGGCATTCGCCTGGATCCTGCTCATGTCGGTGGGAGCCACCCGCAGTCGGGGCTCCCGACCAACCGCCCAGACGCCGACGGCCCTGACCACTGGGTAGCGCCGGGAGCAACGGCGCCGGTCCTGTTAGCTTCCTCGGCGTGGGCCAGTTCTTCGCCGGGATCATGGGGATCGTCTCGAGCCTCCTGCTCCTCTTCGCCTTCGCGTGGGTGGCTCGCGCCCTGTTGGACGCCCGCCAGCTCACGTGGCGGAGGCTGCTCTTGGCCGCCTTCGTCGGGCTGAGCGTCGGCGGGCTGGCGGCGGCTCTGCTGGTCTTCGACGAGCTCGGCGACGTCGCCCGGCCGCAGGTGGCGGCCTTCAACCTCATCGCCATCCCCTTCACGATCATCGGCACGATGGGAGCGGTCGTGGTCCTCGAGCTCCTGTTCAGCCGCCCGCCCCAGGAACGAAGGCGATCCCGGCTCGGCCCCATCCGACTGCTGCGTCGGGGAGGAGGCCTCGTCCGGCGGGCCATGCAGGTGTCACGGATCGCCGCCCGGCACGGGCTGTCACCTCTGGTGGGCCTGCGGAGGCGAGGCGGGTCCGCCCTCCCGACCGAGGAGCTGGCCCGACGGACACGTATGGCGCTGGAGGAAGCCGGCGGCATGTTCATCAAGCTGGGCCAGCTTCTGGCCACCCGGCCCGATCTCGTGCCGCCAGCCGTGCAAGATGAGCTCGGCCGGCTCCATTCGGCGGCTGCGCCGCTGCCCAAAGAAGAAGTAGAGGCCGCCATCGAGGGGGAGCTCGGTCGCCCGGTCTCCGAAGTCTTCTCCGAGTTCGACTGGAACCCTCTCGGGTCGGCGTCGATCGCCCAAGCCCACGCCGCCCGGCTGATGGACGGCCGGCCGGTGGTGGTCAAGGTCCGGCGCCCGGGCCTGATGGACGTCGTCGAGCGGGACCTGGCCATCGCCCGTTGGATGGCGCGTATGGTGGCCCGGCGAACAGATTGGGGCCGCACGTTCGATGCCGAAGGACTCGCCCGGGAGTTCAGCGACAGCCTCATGGGCGAACTCGACTTCCGCATCGAGGCCCGGAACTTGGCCGAGGTCGGGGCGGCGTCGGCGTCCCAGCCACTCGTCCACGTCCCCCGGGTCTACGACCAGCTCACGACCGAGGGCCTGCTCGTGATGGAACGTCTCGCCGGGACACCGCTCTCGCAGATCCCGGCCGACGCCGCCGTCGACCGCCAGGGCCTGGCCGACGCCCTCTGCAAGTCGCAAGTGGAGGCGATGATCCACGGCGAGCGATTCCACGGCGACCCTCACCCCGGCAACATCCTCGTCCTCGACGACGGTCGCCTCGGCCTGATCGACCTGGGGATCAGCGGCCGTCTCGACTCGTTCGAACGGGCGGCCGTGTTCCAGATGCTCGTGGCCATCCACCTCGAGCAACCGACCCTGCTCTACGAATCGATGCTGTCGATCGGGGCGGTCGACCCCGCCGTTCACGACCCGGACAGGATCGAGCGGGCGTTCGCCCAGTTCATGGCTGCGAATCTGGGCGGCGGCCTGCCACCGCCCGAAGCCCTGGTCGACCTCGTGCGTCTCACCTCCGAGCTGGGGCTGCGGCTGCCCCGCTCCACTGTGACGATGTTCCGGGCCTTGGCGACGTTGACCGGCACCCTCGAGCATCTCGTGCCCAACTATCCGGTGATCGATGTCGTCGCCGGCCTGGGGGGCCTCGAGCTGCGGCGGCGAATGACCCCCGGCTCGGCCAAGGAGTTCGTCCAGCAGGAGTGGGCAGAGCTCGGGCCGATCCTGAGCCGCCTGCCCCGCCATCTCGACCGGATCGCCACGATGGCCGAGCACGGGCGCCTGGTCGGCCGGGTGCGCCTGTTCAGCGAGCCGGAGGATCGCCACTTCGTCCAGCGGGTGGTCAACCAAGTGCTGTTGGCAGTGCTCAGCATCGGCGTCGGAGTCGTCTCGGTCATGCTCCTCCAGGTGGAGGAGGACCTGCCGTTCGCCGAGTTCACCGGCGTCGGTCTCTACGAGTTCCTCGGCTGGCTCGGGCTGTTCTCCGCCATCACGATGCTCCTCCGCGTCCTGCTCTCGATACTCCGCACCGACGCCGAGATGAGGCGCCGCTAGCCGAGCGAAGGGATGCTGTCGGGGAAAGCGGTCGGCTCCACGGTCGTGAGCGGCGTGAGGGTGGCGAAGCCGTAGCTGAGGAGAGCGGTGTCCGACGCCGGGTCGACACCCGAGTCGGGTGCTCCCACCTCGAACTGGAGCCGCTGGCCGGGCAGATCGGCGATCGCGACCCGGAAATACCCGAACTCGTCCAGGTCCGCCCACCTCAGGCCCTTCAGGTCTGAGTAGTCCAGCGCCGGCACGTTGAGATTGAGCGTCGTCAGTTGGTTCGTCTCCGCGAACATCCACTCGACGACCACGTCGGCCACCATGGCCGCCGTGTCCCACCGCCAGGGCTCCGATTCGGCCAGGCTCACGGCCAATCCGTCGGCGCCGAACGTGCGAGCTGTCAGCACCGCTCCGACCGTGCCCGAATGGACCACTGAGTGGCCGGTGTTGATCCCGGCGTTGATGCCCGACACCACCAGGTCGGGTGGATCTCCGAACGCTCCCAGCATCGACGCCATCACCGCCAGCCCGGGAGGGCCGGCGATCGAGTAGGCAGGCACCTCGCCGATGTCGACCGGCTCGACGGTCACACCGCCGATCGGGTCGAAGAACCCGATCCCCGTCCCGGCGCCGCTCCTCTGGTCCTCGGGCGCCACGACCAGGACCGAATAACGCTTGGCGAGCATGTGAGCGAGCTCGTGGAGCCCGACCGAGTGGACGCCGTCGTCGTTGGTCAAGAGCAGACGCGGCTTCTCGCCTCGGGGGCGACGGCGGGTGAAGATCTCGAGGCGGTCTTCCGTCTCGGTTGGGGCCGGATGGGTGTCTGTCATGTCTGTTCGCGGACGACGTCGATCAGAGGAGTGAGGCGAGCGATCAGCTCGGCGGGCGAAGAGGCGAGGCCGTGCCGGATGACGTTGGCGGACCCGGCGGCGCACGCCAGGCGCAGCGCCTCCTCGGGGTCCAGCCCGCGTACCGTCGACACCGCCAGCGCCGCCGTCATCGAATCGCCGGCCCCGCTGGGGTCGACCACCTCGAATTGGGGCGAGCGGGCCCGGTAGCGGACGTCCTTGAACATCGCCCTTGCGCCTTCCGCTTTCGAGACCACGACCGCCTCGGCACCGGCCTCGCACAGCACTTCGATCGCCTGCCATTCGGCCGCTTCGTCCGTGGCATCGACCCGCCCGTCGGCGACGAGCTCCTCGTCGCTCAACTTGAGCACTCCGAGCGGGCCTCCGTCCAGGTAGGCGTCGAGCTCCTCGCCATGCATGTCGCCCACGGTGCGCACGCCGGCGGCGGCCAGGTCGATGGCCAGCCGGCGGTAGAAGTCGGCGGGCAAGGTGTCGGTGGGCCGTCGGCCGGTGACGACGCACAACCCGGCGCCCACGGCATGCTGCAGGGTCTTGGCGAAGAGGTCGTCGGCTTCGTGCCGGCCGAAGTCGGGCGACCGGGCCTCGGCCAACTCGACGCGCTGCCCGTCGCGACGGTCGTGGATGTAGGCCGCCGTCGCGCCCTCGGTGGTGACCGGGGCGAAGTCCATGCCTTCGGCTTTGACCAGGCCCCGCACGACCTTTCCGGCCTCGCCGCCTGCCGGGGCCACCAGGATCGGCCGCTCCCCGAGTTCCCTCACCAGGCGTGCGATCCAATAACCCTGGCCTCCGAGGTGGAAGTGGATGTCGTCGAAGCCTTCGCTCCCGGACTCCACCGTCACGGTGACCAGGATGCTCGGAGCGAACACGCACACGGTGGGGGTTTCCGAGCCCATGGCCCCGAACCTACCCCGTGGCGGCGGCGGACAACCGGCGCTAATGGCGGACGAGTGGGGTGGTCGTGAGCTGGGAGGCGGCCGCCTCGTCCACGTACCAGATCACTTCGGCGTCTCCGCCCATCACTCCCCGAGCCGGCAGGAACTCCTCGCCTGCGGCGGGCTCGAGCACCTGCCGCAGCGCCGGAGCCTTGTTCTCGCCGCACACCAGGAACAGGACCCGGTGGGCCGCCCGCAGGAACCGATAGGTAGCCGTGAGGCGGTAGGCGTCGAGGCGGGGGACGTAGTTGTCCACATACCAGCGGCTCTCCGGGGCGTTCAGGGCTGCCGTGCCGGGAAACAGCGAGGCGGTATGGCCGTCGGGCCCCATGCCCAAGAGGATCAGGTCGGCCCGGCCGTCGGGATGGAGGGACCGCAGCGTCGCCTCGAAGTGAGCCGCCGAGTCGGCGGGTGTCAGCCACGGCGCCCACCTCGGCCGGTGGAACCGGGCACCGACGTGATCCAGCAGTGCGTTGGCGGCCTGGTGGCCGTTGCAGTCCGGGTGGTCGAGCGGAACCCACCGCTCGTCGGACATCCAGGCGTCGACCTTGTGCCAGTCGAGCTTTCGCTCACGCAGCACCTCGTAGGTGGCGATCGGTGTGGAGCCTCCGGCCAGGCCGAGACTGAATCGATCGGGAACGGCGGCGACCGCCTCTGCGATGAAGTCGGCGGCGGCCTCCGCCAGCTTTTCGGGGTCTGGATGGACGATTACCTGCACGAGCCGACGGTATCAGGCACCGGATAGTGTGGCGGGGCATGTCCCAGTTCGCCCTCCACACCGAAGTCGGCCCGGTCCCTGCCGTCATCGAAGGGGCCGGGGGCACCGGGATCCTCCTGGCAACCGGGGCGGGCACCGGCCAGGACCATCCGGGGGTCGCCGGCCTGCGCAGCCGCTTGGCCGCCCGCGGACATCGGGTCATGACGTTCGAGTACGCCTATCGGGCGGTGGGCCGCCCGTATCCCGACCGACAGCCCAAACTGCTGGCCGTGCACCGGGCGGCGGCCCAGCGCCTGCGCGACGAGGTGGGTGACAACCTCGTGCTGGCGGGCCGCTCGATGGGAGGACGCATGTCGACGATCCTGGCGGCCGAAGGCGAACCCTGTGCGGCCGTCGTCGTCTACGGGTACCCGTTGCATCCCGCCGGAAAGCCCGAGCGGCTGAGGATCGAGCATCTGCCCCTCGTAGGGGTGCCGACGCTCTACATCAGTGGCGACAGGGACGCGCTTGCCCACCCCGACCTCATCCGCCGGCACCTCGTCCCCTTGCCCACGGCCACCGTGACCTGGATCGCAGGCGCCGACCACTCGTTCCGGCTCCGCGGCACCTCTCCCGAGGCGATGCTCGACCGTCTCGCCGATCTCACGGTCGAATGGCTCGGCGGGGTCATCGGACCACCCGCTCCGGGCTTGGCGGATGCCGGTCCAGGCCGCGATAATCCGTAGGCACCGCCCTTCCGCAAGGAGTCTTTAGTCATGGAGCAAGTGAGTCTGCGCGCCCGGACCGGCCGCGTACCCGGCACTCGGGCCTCGCGCCGGCTGCGCCGCGAGGGCCAGGTTCCGGCAGTCGTCTACGGGCACGGAATGGACCCGATCAGCATCGCGGTAGACGCCCGCGAGTTGTACGCCGCCCTCCACACCGAGGCCGGGCTGAACGCCCTCATCAACCTCGATGTGGACGGCCAAGAGATCCTCACCATGGCCCGCGTCGTCGAGCGGCATCCCTTCCGGTCGGAGTATCGCCACGTCGACTTCCAGAAGGTGTCGCTCTCCGAGACTGTGACCACCGAAGTGCCGATCCACTTCGAGGGTGAGCCGGTGGGAGTCCGCGAAGGCGGCGTTCTCAGCCCCGCCCGCACGTCGGTGATGATCGAGGCACTCGTCACCCAGATCCCGAGCCACATCGAGGTCGACATCAACGACCTGGAACTGGGTGGCGTCCTGCGGGTCGCCGACCTGCCGCAGATCGAGGGCGTGACCTATCACGAGGATCCCGAAGAGGTCGTCATCAGCGTGACGGCTCCGGTCGCCGAGGAGGTCGAAGAAGCGCCCGAGGCCGAGGAAGGCGAAGAGGCCGAGGCTGCTGTGTCGGCTGAGCCCGAGGCGGAGGAAGCCGCCGAGGAAGGCGAAGAGGCCTCCGGCGAGGAGTGAAAGTGATAGTCGGGCTCCGCAACCCGGGGCCCGAGTACTCCGGCACCCGCCACAACCTCGGCTTCGAGATAGTCGAGGTCGTGGCGGAGCGCCTGGGGGAGCGTCTCAAGCGAGGCCCTTCGAGGGTGCGGTGCGAGATCGCCGAGACGCGGCTGGACGGCGACAAATTGGTGCTCGCCGCTCCGCTGTCCTACATGAACGAGTCGGGCGGGCCGGTGAGGGCGCTGGTCCAGTACTTCGGAGTCGACTCGCGCAGTGACCTGCTCGTCGTCCACGACGACATCGACCTGCCATTCGGGAGACTGCGCGTCCAGGTCGGCGGAGGCACTGCCGGTCACAACGGCCTCCGCTCCATCGAGCGCGCTCTGGGACACCGGGACTTCGTCCGCCTGAAGGCCGGTGTCGGCCGACCGCCTGGTCGGATGGACCCGGCCGACTTCGTGCTGAGGAAGTTCACGGCCGCCGAGCGGGCCGAGATCGACCTCCTCGTCGCCGACGCCGCCGACGCCGCGCTCGCCTGGGTGACGGACATCGAAGCAGCCACCCAGATGGCGGGCCAGCGACGCCCCGCGTAGAGCCGTCGATTCGAGCCCGGGATCGTCCTAACATCCGCCGGGTCGTCGCCCGCCAGAGGAGGCAGCGATCTCGGTTCCCGATCTTCTCGCCTTGGCACGGGTTCTCATAGTCCCCGTGATCATGGCCTTGACCCGCGCCGGCGACGAGATCGCCCACAACCTGGGCTGGGCGGCCGCCGTGTTCGCCGTGGCCGCGCTGACCGACTTCCTCGACGGGTACCTGGCGCGCCGCTGGAAGCAGGAGTCCGTCCTCGGCGCCTTCTTGGACACGACAGCCGACAAGGTGCTCGTGACCGGGGCGCTGCTAGCGCTGGTGTCGATCGACCGTGTGTCCATCTGGGCGGCGTTCGTGATCATCTTCCGGGAGTTCGCGGTGATGGCGCTGCGCGGCGTCGTGGCGACGAGTGGCGGGCTGATCCGTCCCTCCACCTGGGGCAAGATCAAGGCCGCCTTCCAGTTCGTCGCCATCTTCCTCGCCTACCTGCGGCTGCCCGACCGCTGGGGGCCGTGGTATCTCGATCAATGGGCGATGGCGGTAGCGGTCGTGATCACGGTCGCCTCGTTCTGGAACTACCTCACCGCCTTCTGGCACGTGGTGCGCAAGCCCCAGCCGGCATGAAGGAGTCCTGATGAGGGTGGCGGTGACGGGCGGATCGGGCGTCGTGGGCGCGGCGGTGGTCCGCCATCTCGTCGACTGTGGCGACGAGGTCACCGCCGTGGCACGTTCGGACGAGTCGGCCGCCGCCCTGGAGGCGCTCGGAGCGCGGCCCGCTCTGGGCGACGTCCTCGACCATGCGGCGATGGTCGCCGCCTTCCAGGGCGCGGAGATCGTCTACCACGTAGCCGGTGTCAACGAGATGTGCTCCCGGGATCCCTCCCACATGTACCGGGTCAACGTGGATGGGACTCGAACGGTCCTGCGGGCCTGTGCGGCCGCCGGGGTGAAGCGCATGGTGCTCACGTCGTCGGCGTCCACGATCGGCGAGAGGAAAGGAGAGGTCGCCACCGAGGAGACGCCCCATCGGGGCTACTACCTGTCCGAGTACGAGAAGTCGAAGCACCACGCCGAACGGGTGGCCTTCGCCGAGAAGACCCCGGTCGAGGTGGTGGCCGTCAATCCGAGCTCGGTGCAGGGCCCGGGTCGAGCCACCGGGACGGGAAAGCTCATCCTGTCGGTCCTGAGAGGCAAGCTGCCGTTCCTCGTCGAGTCGGTCGTGACCATGATCGACATCGACGACTGCGCCCGAGGTCACCGTCTCGCCGCCCTCAACGGGAAACCGGGCGAGCGATACCTACTCAGTGGATTCACCACGACGGTGTCGGAGGCGATCGACCTGGCGGCGAAGATCCTGGGGCGTCCCGTCAACGCCCGCTTCCTGCCGATCGGCGTGGCCTGGGCCGGTTCCGCCGTGGTCGCCGCCGTCGCCCGGGTCGCGAAGAAGCAGCCGCCGCTGTGTCCGGAGATGGTCCGGGTCATCGCTCACGGCCACCGCCACGACGGCTCCAAGGCCACCCGCGAGCTGGGACTCCACTACCGGACCGCCGAGGAGACTCTCCAACGGATGGTGGAGTGGTTCCAGGACGAGGGGCTGATGTAACTCGGTTCACCAATCGCGGCACTCCCCTTACCATTCGCCTGTGGCCCCCCTCGCCGCGCTCGTCGAGCGCCTGCGCCCCGACGATCTTCCTCCCATCCCCGGTCGCTGGGCCGTGGGCACGGGCGGACGCGCCTACGCGATCGCCGGCCTCGCCGCCCACCAGGACCGCCCGGTGCTGGTGGTCACACCGGGCGAACGGGAAGCCGAGGAACTGGTCGAGGACCTGGAGTTGTTCTGTGGCGACGTCCTCCTCCTGCCCGCCTGGGAGACCTTGCCGTTCGAGCACGTCTCGCCCAACGCCCAGACGATGGCCATGCGCGCCCGGGCCCGCCACCGCCTCGCCGAAGGGCGCCCGGGCCTCGTCGTCGTGGCGCCCGTCAGAGGTGTCGTACAGAAGGTGAGCCCCTCGCCCGTCGAGCCGATCCGGTTCGAGCGGGGCATGGAAGTCGACCTGTCTGAGCTCACCCATCGCCTGGCGTCGTTCGGATACCACCGCTCCGACCGGGTGGAGAGCCGCGGAGAGTTCGCCGTCCGGGGCGGCATCGTCGACGTGTTCCCAGCTCAGGCGGACATGCCGGTCCGGATCGACTTCTGGGGAGACGAAGTCGAGGACTTGCGCGAGTTCACGGTGGCGAACCAGCGGTCCGCCGACCAGGTGGACAGCGTCGAGGTGTACCCGGCGCGGGAGCTGCGGCCCGAAGGTGAGATCGCCGACCGAGCCGCCCGCCTCGTCGAGACGGAGCCGTGGGCCGCCGACACGTTCGAGCGGATCGCCACCGGTCAGATGTTCGCCGGCATGGAGTCGTGGATCCCGTGGCTGGTTCCCGATCGCACGCTCCTCGACGAGGTCGACAACGCCCTCGTGGTGATGCTCGACCCCAGCCGGGCCCGGGACCGTTCCCGCGAGCTGATGAAAGAGGAGCAGGAGCTGGCCGCCGCTCTGGCTCCCACCTGGGGTGAGCGGGCGCCGGCCGCAGGCGAGCACCCGCTGCTCTTCGGTGAGCTCGAACCGAAAGGCCATGTGCTGGAGATGCCGGCTGTGCCCACCGGCCCCGGCGATCCGGTGCTCGAGCTGCGAGGCTTCGACGCCGTGGCCGGAGACCCCGAGTCGGTCGCCGCCGGTCTCGGGCGCCTCATCTCCCGGGGTATCGCTGTCGTGGTCGCCATGGACGGCGAGCCCGCCGCCCAGCGTGTGTCGAGGGTCCTGGGCGAACACGGTCTTGCCATCGCCACTGGCGCCGAATTCACCGGGGAAGCGGTGGTGCTCTCCACCGGTATCCACCACGGCTTCGTGGCGCCGAGTGCGGGGGTAGCTGTCCTCGGCGAGCAGGAGATCGCCGGCCGCCGCCGTTCGCACAGGCGGGCGGGGCGGCGGCGCGGAGCGGAGCGCCAGGACTACGGAGACCTGACCGAAGGCGACTACGTCGTCCATCACCAACACGGCATCGGCCGCTTCGAGGGCCTCGTGACCCGCACGATGGCCGGCGTCGAGCGCGAGTACCTGGTGATCGCCTACCAGGGAGAGGACCGCCTGTATGTCCCGACCGACCAGCTGGCGGCCGTAACCAAATACACCGGGGGAGAGACACCCCGCATCTCGCGGATGGGCGGCAAAGACTGGTCCGAACAGCGGAACCGGGTGCGCAAGGCGGTCGCCGCCGTGGCCGAGCAGGTGGTCGACCTCCACCGGCGCCGGGCCCGGGCGAAGGGGTACGCCTTCCCGGCCGACACGCCCTGGCAGCGGGAGCTGGAGGAGGCGTTCCCCTACGAGGAGACCCCCGACCAGCTCACCGCCATCGCCGATGTCAAAGCCGACATGGAGTCCGACAAGGTGATGGACCGCCTGGTGTTCGGCGACGTCGGCTTCGGCAAGACCGAGGTGGCGATACGCGCTGCCTTCAAGGCGGTGCAGGCGGGCAAACAAGTGGCGGTCCTCTGTCCCACCACCCTCCTGGCCCAGCAGCACCACCAGACGTTCTCCGAGCGAATGGCGCCGTACCCCATCCGGGTCGAGGTGCTGTCCCGGTTCCTGACGCCGCGCCAGCAGAAGGCAGTCGTTGCCGGACTGGCCAGCGGAGCGGTCGATGTGGTGGTGGGGACCCACCGTCTTCTCTCTGACGACGTGCGGTTCGAGGACCTCGGATTGCTGGTGATCGACGAGGAGCAACGCTTCGGCGTGAACGCCAAGGACGCCCTGAAGCGGCTCAAGGTGGGCGTGGACGTCCTCACCCTCACCGCGACGCCGATACCGCGCACCCTGGAGATGGCCCTCACGGGGATCAGGGATGTCTCCCACATCCGCACCCCACCGGAGGATCGCCTCCCGATCCTCACCTACGTAGGCCCCTGGGACGAACAGGCCGTGTCGGCGGCGATCCGTCGCGAGTTGCTGCGCGAAGGCCAGGTCTTCTACGTCCACAACCGCGTCCAGTCGATCGACCGGGCGGTGGCGCGCCTGAAACAACTGGTGCCCGACGCCCGCTACGCCGTCGCCCACGGCCAGATGTCGGAGGGCCAGCTCGAGCAGGTGATGCTCGACTTCTGGGCGGGCGAATACGACGTGCTGGTGGCGACGACGATCATCGAGTCGGGACTCGACCTACCCCAGGTCAACACGCTGATCGTGGAGCGGGCGGATCTCCTGGGACTGGCCCAGTTGTATCAGCTGCGGGGCCGCGTGGGCCGTTCCAACCAGCGTGCCTACGCCTACCTCTTCCACCCGGCCGAAAGGTCGCTGACCGAGGAGGCGCACCGCCGCCTGGAGGCGATCGGAGAGGCGACCGAGCT
The DNA here is from genome assembly GCA_036380875.1 of Acidimicrobiia bacterium. Taxonomy (GTDB): domain Bacteria; phylum Actinomycetota; class Acidimicrobiia; order Spongiisociales; family ZC4RG35; genus ZC4RG17. The sequence continues at coordinate 2,744 of DASVDX010000072.1, read as the reverse complement.
GGGCTCCGGGTTCCGGCTGGCGGTGCGCGACCTCGAGATCCGAGGGGCGGGCTCGATCCTCGGTGAGGTGCAGTCCGGCCACATCGCCGCTGTCGGCTTCGACCTCTACACAGAGTTGGTCGCCGAGGCCGTGGCGGAGCTCGAAGGGCGAGAGCACGAGCCGGCGGCTCCGCCGGAGGTCCGGATCGACCTGCCGGTGGACGCCCAGCTCCCGAGCTCCTACGTCGCCGACCAGTCGGTTCGGTTGGAGGCGTACCGGCGCCTGGCGGCGGCGACCACACCTGCCGATATCGAAGACGTCATCGCCGAGTGGACCGACCGTTTCGGGCCGCCGCCGGGCCCGGCGATGGCGCTCATCGACATCGCCCGGATCCGGGTCGAGGCCATCCGCATCGGCCTCCGTGAGATAGTCGCCCTCCGCCACGAGATCCGGCTCTCGCCCGTCGACCTGTCGGCCTCCCAGGAGGTGCGCCTCGATCGGCTCATGCCCCGGGCCGTCCTGCGGGCGGCTGAAGCCACGTTGTTCATCCCGTCACCGGAGCCGCTGGTCGAAGGGCTGCTGGAATTCCTCCGCACCATGTGGCCGCCACCTGAGGAGCCGTCCGAGTCGTCGTAGCCCGATTCGACGGATACCATCAGCCGCCTGATTCCCCTCGATTCGTCCAGAGGTTCACTTGTGAAACGATTGCTCTCCCTTGCCCTCGCCTCGACGCTGGCGCTCGCTGCCTGCGGCGCAGGCTCCGGCGGCGCTGTCGCGGCCACCGTCGGTGACGCCGAGATAACGGTGTCGGATGTCGAGTCGCTGCCCTACGAGAACACCGGCACGATGGAGCCGGCCCTGTTCGCCCAATACCTCACGTTCCTCATCCAGTTGCAGATCCTGGAGGACGCCGCGGCCGAGGAGTTCGAGGTGAGCCCGACGGACGACGAGGTCGAAGCCGAGATCGAGTCCGTGTTGGCGGCGCAGCAACAGGAGATCACCCTCGAGCAGATCGCTCAAGAGGAGCAGCTGTCCGAGGGCGCCATCCGTCGCCTCTTCAAGGCGCAGCTCATCCAAGAGCGAGTCGCGTCCCGGCTCGGCGAGGACCTCGAAGACCCGACGCAGGAGGAAATCGACGAAGCCCGGAGCGTGGAGCAAGCCCGGCTCACCGAGGTGTGCGTGCGCCACATCCTCGTGTCGAGCGAGCAGGAGGCTCAGGCCGCCCTCGAGCGGATCGAAGGTGGCGAGTCGTTCGAGGACGTCGCCGCCGAGGTGTCGGTGGATCCCTCCGCCGCCGGCAACGGCGGTGACCTGGGTTGCGCCCCAGCCGGCGACTACGTGGACGAGTTCCGCGATGCTGCCGTCAACGCCGAGATCGACGCGGTGACGGGTCCGGTCCAGTCGCTGTTCGGCTTCCACGTCCTGCAGGTCTACGATCGCACCGGCCCCGCCCCCGACGAGCTGCCGACCGACGAGGAGATCCGCGAGCAGCTGAAGCGGCAGAGCCAGGCTGTGGCGATCGATGGCTGGCTGGGCGAGAAGCTCCGGGAGGCCGAAGTGACCGTCAACGAGGAGTACGGGACATGGGTGGTCGACCCCCAGCCGATGGTGCAGCCTCCGGGCGCGACGCCACCGTCGACACCGGGGACTACGGCGCCGGGCTCGGCTCCGTCGAGCACGACGCCGGCGAGCACGACTCCCGACACGACCAGCGGCGGCTGATAGTCACCGGCCTGGGGCCGGGCGATCTCGCCCGGCTCCCGGTGTTCCACCGCAACTTGCTCGTCGACCCCGCCTATTCGGTGGTCGTGCGGACGATGCACCACCCGGCCGCGGCCCAACTCGCCGAATTGCGCCCGGTCGTCGCCTGCGACGACCTCTATGAGAGGTTCGAGGAGTTCGAGGACGTGTACGAGGCGATAGCCGATCGCGTCGCCGACTACATGGCGGTCGGAGCGACGATCTACGCCGTGCCCGGGAGCCCGATGGTGGGGGAGTTCGCGGTGAAAAAGCTCCTCGGCCGGTTCCCGGACGCCGAGGTGATACCCGCAGAGTCCTTCGTCGACGCCGTGCTCGCCAGGATGGGCTACGACCCGCTCGACCGCGGCCTTCGCGTCATCAACGGCCATGACCTTCCCCACCCCCTGGCGCTCGACGCCCCGACCATCATCGGTCACCTGGACCGTCCCGAGATCCTGGCCGACGTGAGCGCCGCTCTCTCCCGCGTCCTTCCCGAGGGCGCACGAGTGACGGTACTGGCCAACCTCGGGGCCGACGACGAGAGCGTCGTGACCGTCCCGGTCGACGAGGTCCCGGCCGATGTGGCCGGGTTCCGGACGTCCATGTTCATCGACACCGATCCGGCGGGCCTGTTCGGCCTGGTGGGGGTGGGCCGGCGCTTGCGGGCCGAGTGCCCGTGGGACCGTAGCCAGACCCACCACACCCTGCTGCGCCACCTGCTCGAGGAGACGTACGAGCTCGTCGAGGCGATCTCTCGCCTTCCGGACGACGACGAGGAGATCGACTACGTGGCCTACGACGCCGTCGAGGACGAGCTGGGGGACGTGCTCCTGCAGGTGCTGTTCCACGCCGTCATCGCCTCCGAGAAAGGCGTGTTCGACATCGACGACGTAGCCTCCCGTCTCCAGGAGAAGCTGGTGAGGCGTCATCCCCACGTGTTCGGGGACGTGGAGGTGGAGGACGCCGCCGAGGTGGCCGCCAACTGGGAGCAGATCAAGCGCCAGGAGCGGGGGGACGAAGAGCC